>CALUPH010000001.1 GCA_944322615.1 Candidatus Gastranaerophilales bacterium
AGGATGCGAGAGTAATTCAGTGGTAGAATGCTTCCTTGCCAAGGAAGATGTCGCGAGTTCGAGCCTCGTCTCTCGCTCCATTTAAAAGATAACACCCACAAAGGGTGTTTTTTTATGTAAATACAATAAAAAAAGACTCCAAAATTAAGCTTAAACAAAAATAAGCAAGCAAAATAATCTTTAACTGAAAAAATATTTTGAAATAATAAATTAGAATTTCAGTTATTATGTATAATATATTATAGAATAGTTATAGAAAGTAAATTTTGAATAGAAACTTCTTTAATATTTATCAATATATTGCTTTTTTAGTTATATTCCCTTTAACATTTTAAGAATATTTATATAATATTAAACACCTTTACTTAATTTCTGATATTTGTATATTTTCTGTAACAAGTGCAGAACCACTACGCGTATCAGAAACAGAATAAGACGTTGTATATGTAGAAAGTTTATTCCTTCCGGCAGTAATATAATTAATCAATACTGAGGTATCATATCTTTTCTCAACTCTCACTAATTTACCATTCTTACTAACATTTACATTAACAGGCTGAACAGTAGGATCATACATAACCCAACCATATTTATCATAATAAACTTCTACCCAATTATGCTGAGTATATTTTTCTCTTGCAATATTACCCAGTACTAGTCTTGCCGGAATATTCTTAGCTCTACATAAAGCGACCATAATAGCAGCATACTCACTACACTTACCACGACCTTGTTGCAAAGCTTTCTTAGCACCTATGTTATTCATTATTGTATATTTCATATGATTTTGTATGTATTCATACATGTTTTGAAGAATTTCTTCTTGCGTATTACCTTTTATTTTATTTGCTATACTTTTAATATAAGAATCATTTGACTCAATAAGAGGTTCTGGCTTTAAATATCTTTTCAAATCTTTTTCAGGTGTAAGATTTCTATTTATAGCTTTTGCATTTTTAATATTATAAGTTCGAACCTTAGCTGTTCCTTCAAATGCAATATTAATTCTTTGAGAGCTAATATCATTAAATGTATATTGAGCAATAGTATTAACACCATCACTATATACTCTGTTTGGTTTTATTGATGCCTTTAAATTTGAAATATATTGTTTTTGATCTTCATTACGAGGAATTGGTATATCTATTTCAAAACGCTTTACAAATCCCTTAATATCAATTGTATAAGTATATTTATAGTTATATGACTTAAATGGTTGAAGTTCTTTATTTTCTATATTTAAATTTTGTGACTCTTTTTTAGATGAAATTAATGGTTTCTTTGTTTCATTATCCTGTTTAGTCTGATAGGTTCTTTCATTCTTTTTTACATCTGTGGTTGTATCTTTTTTACCTCCGGAAATATATATAAAAAGCCCAACACTCAAAAATACCACGAGAATTAATATATTTAACAAAAATGAATAATCCTTCTTTGCTTTTTTCTTTTTCATAAAACTTCCTTATTATGTATAAATAATCAATAATTTAATAATAAAAAATATTAATAAAGAAATTATATCAAATTTGAAAAATGAAGCAAAAACTTTCTGTTGCAAATGCAACATTAATTATAATCCCAACAATTAATATTTCCACAGTATCGGCAAACTGCATGATTATTCATAAAAGACAAATCAGGAATAAAAGTAAATCCATCCACGTTTATCTTTATATCATTATTCTGCGTATATGTAACATCAAACTGTTTTGAGCCCGTATAAGAAGGACTAAACATTAATTCAAATTTATCAATTGAATTACATTTCTTACATTTAAACATTATCCCTAATTAACTCTTTCTCTTTTTACCCGTTGCCCTTGCAATTATTTCATCGGATTCTTTTGAGAAATCTTTAATTTTTTCTGAATCATAAAGCTTGTATAATTGAGTAAAACAACAGCATCTAAAAGGCAGGGTAAAAGCAACAACAATAACAGAAACAACATTTTCCGCCATATATTTAGCTATCGTCAAAGAATCCAAACTAATATTAACAAAAGCTAACATATCATTCAATAAATCGAGATTTAATAAATCAACCAAGGTTTCAATTCTTCCAATCAAGAAAGTAATTAAAGAAACTTTTTCACACGCCCAAATAAACATACTTGGTAAAAACCAATATGTAACAGCAGCACATAATAGCAATAATATTATCGTGGAAAAAACATTCCCCTTCACAAGTTCTATACTTCTTGAAATTGCTCGTTTTGCTGATATATTATCTTCCAAAGAAATAACTTGGAAAGACAAACATAGAAATATCCATATTATTGGAGAAACAAAAATCAATGGAGGCAAAATTAATAATATTGTAATTAAAAACATTAAAATTATATAGTTTAATAACTTACGTTCAATTACCTTTTTATTTGCATTAAAATCAATATCTTTAACCTTTTTTTTATTTGAAACAGTATAAAACAAAATATTTAAAGCACAAAAAGCAATAATATAATCATAAAGTGCCTTAATAAAAACAATCAAAAAGGGTAATAATACTAAAAAGAATAAGAAATATAAATGTTTCGGATTTTCAAAGAAAGGTGAAATATTTACTATATTATCAATATTAATATTGAAGTAGTATGCAATAGTAAACAATATTATCAAACTTATTAGCTGCCCAAAAATAGGAAAGGACAAATATTTAACACATTGATCTAAGTATAAGAAATAAGTTTTTATACTTGAAAAAAATATAGAAAAAACATTAATTATTTTATTAGATTTTTTTCTTGTCATACTTCCTCTTTTTCATGTTTTATATTAGCATATATTTATAAGCTATTGAGTTAAGTTTATCATGATAAAAGAAGATTTAAAAAAATTATTATTATCTTTTAAAGAAGAAGATTACTATAAAAATGTCGATTTACATATTCATTCTTGTGAATCGGATGGAGAAATGACACCATATGAAATTGTAGAGCAAGCTCAAAAAAAGAGCAAAAAATTTATTGCAATTTCGGATCATAATACTATTGATGCATATTTATCAACAAATATTTTAAAAGAAGAAATAATTATACCGGCAGTTGAATTTGATTGTTTTTATAAAGGTGTACTTATACATATACTTGGATATGGAATCGATATTGATAATGAAGAGATTAAATCTTTATATGCAAAAAATAATTTAGGTAAAAGATTTAATTTATACAGAATATTTAAATTGAGAAATCCCAAAACAGTAATAGAGAAAATAAATAAAGCAGGAGGAATCGCTGTTCTAGCACACCCTGCTTGTTATTGGTGTATAAATATTGATTCATTTATTAAAAGTTTAATTGACTTAGGACTCGAAGGTATAGAAACTTATTACCCATATAGAGGCTTAAGAGGAATACTAAAATTCCATTTAAAATCTACAATAATAAATATTGCAGAAAAATATAATTTAATAAAAACAGGCGGAACTGATTCTCATCATAAAGAACTTTTATAGAGACTTTGTAATTTGTTTTAAATATTCTCTTACTCCGGTAGTTATCATAAGATTAGGTTCTTTATTACAAAATTCATCTAAAACAGTCACACCGGTTGAAACATCTCCTTTTTGTATAAAAAGTAATCCAACCATAATTTCATTTAATGGAGAATTGGTTTTATTCTGGAACTCCAGTAATTTTTCGTTAACAATCCCGAGTTTTTTATAATTTTGTGCCAATTTTAAATAATAATCAAAGCACAAAACATTAATACTGACAGCTTTTTCAAAACAAGGACGAGCAAGTTCGGGATAACCGATTTCTTCATATGTCCTTCCTAAATTTGAATAATATACAGCCGTTGCCTGAGAATTAGGTAATAAATCAATAGCAATTTTAAATTCTTCTATAGCTCCAAAGTAATATTTTTCTTTTAGATATAAAAGTCCCTGATTATTATGTCTGTATGCATTTTTTTCTGCATCAATAGTCTGAGCGGCATAACAATACTGCCCGAAAAAGAGTATACAAACAATAATTATAAAAATTCTTTTTAAATACAAACTTCCATACCTTCTTTTGCAAGGAAATAATGTTTATTTTTATTTTTAAAGAAATTTTCAATATTTGTCAATTTTTCATCATTATAAGAAGGATCAAAATGGAAAAACGCAAGTTGTTTAGCATTCGCTGCAGTTGCGATATCGTATGCCATATCAAAAGTTGAATGTCCAAAACCTTGTTTAGGCGCTACACTTGATAAATAATCCTCTGTAGTATATTGGCTATCATGAATTAACAAATCAGTATCTTTAGCAAATAACTCAAGTCTTTTCGAACCGCCAAGATAACACTCTGTATCCGTAGCATAAACAACAGATTTATCTTTATAACTAATTTTAAAACACATAACACCAAAATTTGGATGTGAATTAGATTTCATAAATGAAATAATAACTTCATCTTTTTTCGGGTTAATATCTTCTAAACAAGAAATTCGTTTTAAAATAGGTCTTTGATCATCTTTATCCAAAACAATAATTTCAGATTCCGTAATATCAGTAATACTGCAATCTGCAGTAATATCATAAAGATTTATAGGAAAAGATTTACCATAAATTAATTCAGATAAAGTTTCATCTAAAGAAGTATCGAACCCACTATATCCAAATAAAGAAAATTGTGTTGTTAAAACATTAATCGGTTTAAAAAAATTTAAGCCCTGAATATGATCTTGATGAATATGACTTAATAGCATAGTAATATTCATTGGTTTTCTGTCAAAGACATTACCTGCAGAAGATATATGTTCTTTAAATATTTTATCACCCAAAGCAATAAGCCCTGTTCCCCCGTCAAGAATTATACGATGAGAACCGGCAATAACTTCAACGCAGGAAGTATTACCGCCATACTTTAAAAAATCTTTATTAACAACGGGATAAGAGCCTCTAACACCCCAAAATTTAACTTTAAAATCAGAATTTTTCATAAGTTCCTACTTTTTTTCTATTGTTATTGTTGTGTCTCTGTCTTTAGGCTTTCCATAATATATGGCACCCCCAAAAGTCATAATCTTAGTCTTCATTTGCAAATCTTTTAGGTTTGTTTCGCAAAAATCAAATTTAAAAGTTGTTTGTTTAGCTTTATTAGTAACTTCAATTACTCTAAAAGCATTAGGATAACCGGCTAATGATGGTGATGATACGTGTAAAATATTGCCCCTTTTTGTAATTTTTGCAGCATGATAATGTCCTGAAAATATTGCAATTGGCATATCATATTTTTTCAATACAGACTTAAATTCATCAGCATTTATAATTTCATGTCCTTTGGATTCATAAGGAGGAAGCAAAGGGAAATGTATAAAAATTAAAACCGTATCATTTTTAGACTTACTCAAAACATTATCAAGCCAAGATAATTGTTCTTGAGGCAAAACACCGTGAGAAGAAATTCCTCTGTTTTTTGCACCATCTAAAACAATTACCCTATAACCCTTTTGTGGTTTGAATGTATAATAAGTAGAATCAAAAACATAATTTGGATTTGTTTCTTTAAGAATTTCAACAAATCTTACTTTTGTCAAAAAGCCGTCAGTAGAAGTATCATGATTACCTAAAACATAATACCAAGGTGCATGCAGTGTATTGAGTTCTTCAGTGAGACTATATAAAGAGTCTTTAGTAGGTTTATCAATACCATCACCGGTAATCATAACAAATTTAACATTTTTCTGAGCGTTAATTTGTTTTATAGCATCCTTTAATAAAGGTCTTGTTTTGGATAAAAGTTTATAACTGGTATCATCTCTGACTAAAGAATAATGAATATCAGATAATTGTACAAATTTCATTGTGCGGGAAAATGACGGCTGGTCACTAAGAAAGAACATCACCATCACAACGAAAAGTATATACAGACAATCTTTAAATAACTTTTTCATAGACTATATTATATCAGATAAAAAGAAGTTTTTACCAGAAAATAATTGTATAAAAAAATAAAAGAGTATAAAATACATATAGGTGCAAAGTTAATGAATAAAGAGATTCAACAAAAAAATATAATATTTTATTCAGTATTTTTAGTTATTACGATAGTTATTTTCAGTCTTTTTTTTAAAACAAAGAATTATATTAACTTTGATATAATTCATAAAACGCTGCAAAAAATAACAATATCGCAGAATATTGCCCCACAACGTCTTTTTATAAATACCTGGAGAATAATAAAAAACTCATATGTAGATGAAACATTAAATAATCAAGATTGGACAAGATGGCGAATAAGATATATCAAGCACATAAAAACAATAGAAGATGCAGATATAGCAATTAACAGTATGCTTGCCAGCTTAAATGATCCATATAATAAATTCTTGCAATCCGTATTATTTGCAAAACAAAAAATGATAATAGATTCAGAAATTAAAGGAATAGGAATATTATTCAATAAATCAGGTAAAGAAATTGTTATAAACCATATTATGGATAACTCACCGGCAAAAAATGCAGACATTTTACCGGGTGACACTATTGTTTCTATTAATGGAAAAACAGCTGATAATTTAGAGATGAAAACAATAATAAATACAATAGAAACTTCGGACAATAAGGAAATAGAATTAACAATAAAAAGAAAAAACATAATCATAAAAAAGAAATTAAAAAAACAAACAATTCCGATAAAAACAATGGAATATACAATAACAAAAGACAATATAGGCATAATTACACTTGCAAATATTATGGGAGAAAAAGCGGTATCTGATTTCAAAGATATAATAATCAAAACAAACGATACAAAAGGAATAATTCTTGACTTAAGAAACAACTACGGCGGAGTTCTTGCAAACGCCATTCAAATGGCAAACTTTATGATGGATACAGGAAAAATTGTAAGTATACAATCAAGAATTAATACAAAATATCAGATATACTCAGACGGAGAGAAGATATTTAAAAATAAACCTATTGTAATTCTAATTAACAGAAACACTGCAAGTGCATCAGAAATATTAGCAGGAACACTAAGAGATAACTTAAATGCCATCTTAATAGGAGAAAGAAGCTATGGCAAGAACTCAATACAACAGATTATCCCAATGCCGAATGAAACAGGACTTATATTAACTACAGACAGATATATTCTTCCTGATGGCAGTGACATATACGGAAAAGGTTTAGAACCGGATATTGTAATAAAACAAGATACCATCTTCACACAAAAAAATGATAAACAATTAAGAAAAGCAAAAAAAATAATCAGAGAGCTAGTGAAAAATAAAGAATAAAGTGTTATAATACAAATGCTCTATACGGGTATTTATTTTGTTCCTACATCTTGATTAATAGGGAAAGATGACTCTAATAACAATGCAGTAGACCTGCCAAGCAGCAGGAAACGGATTTGTTAAGGCACTTACCCACCTGTGGAGCATTCACAGGTAACAAAATCGTACTTGTATAGGGCTTTTTTATTTTTAACAAAATAAAAAAGCCGCTATTTCCGTTGCGGCTAGTTTGGATTTTATTCCAAATCTCCTCTCCCTAATAGTCTTACGACTAAACTTTATTATATTTACAGGTTATAAACACTTACCAAAGCATCGTTTTAATTATTAAATCATTATTTTCATTTATTGTATAGTACCTAAAACAATATTTTTTGATATTTAATGTAGGGAATACACTCAACATTCAACAATAGTAATGTATTTGTTTATTACATATATTTGTTAAATATCTTAACATTTTAACAAAAACGGCTAAAATATAATATGGTTGTATATTTGAGAATAAAATGCTATCATTTTATTAAGGAAGTATAGTATGCAAAAAGAATTATCAGTAGCTTTCGTATGGCACTTTCATCAACCGAATTACCAAACTCAGCCAAACGGCATAAGACTGATGCCTTGGGCGAGATTACACGCCATTAAAGATTATCTTGATATGCTGCTTATTCTTGATAAATTCCCGAATTTAAAATTGAATTTCAGCATAGTACCGGCACTTATTGATACAATAGAAGATTATGCAAACAATGACGGTCATGATATTCATTCAAAATTAACAATAACGCCGACAGAAGAACTTACTGATGATGATAAACTTTATATTTTAAACTATTTTTTTGATGCTAATTACGAAAACTTAATTTCAAAAAACCCAAGATACAATGAGTTATATAACAAAAGATACAGTAATTCAGAAATAGGCATAAATGATTTTTCACTCCAAGAATATGCTGATATCATGATGTTATTTAATCTTGTTTGGTTTGATCCGATATGGAAGAAAGTATATCCTGAGTTAAAAGAATTTGAAGATAAAGGTTCAAATTACAATCTTGAAGACAGAAAAAAACTGATAGATTTAAACAGAAAAATCATTAAACAAATAATCCCGACATTTAAAAAATATCAAGATGACGGAAGAATAGAAATATTAACAAGTCCGTATAATCATCCGATTTTACCAATATTAATCAATCCAAAAGATTTAAAGACACCATTTTTAAAACATCAATTGCCTGACTGCAAAATATCTCTAATAGTTGATGTAAAAGAACAAATAAAAATGGCTTTTGAAAAAATAAAAAATACTTTCGGAAAAGAGCCACAAGGCTTTTGGCCAAGTGAACATTGTATAAGCCAAAAGACCTTAGATGTACTTGCAAACTTAGGTATTAAATGGGTTATAACAGACGAGAGCGTTTTATCAAATTCATTAAAGAAAGAATTTGTAAGAGACTTTAGAGGCTGTTATGAAGATCCATATGATGTTTGTTCCTTATATTTATATAAAACAAATCAAGATAAGGAAATAGATATAATATTCAGAGATTCAGTCATTCCGAATTTGATTGGATTTGAATATCCTCATCATGACAGTGTTTTATGTGCAAATGATTTATTCGACAGAATTAAAACAGTACATGATAAATTAAAGAATTCACCAGATAAAAAGCATTTATTAACCATAGCAATGGATGGAGAAAACAGTTGGGAATCTTACCCTGAGGATGGTTCCATATTTTTAGAAAGATTATATTCATTAATAAATGATGATAAAAATATTAAAACTGTATTAATAAGTGATTTTATAAATCAAAATAAAAAGATAGAAAAACCATTAAAAAAAGTAGCACCCGGTTCTTGGGTAAATCAGGAATTCCAATTATGGATTGCAGAGCCAACAAAAAATCTTGCTTGGAAATACCTTGTACAGACAAGAAATGATTTAAAAGAAGCCGAAAAATCAGGCAGATTAACAAAAGAACAAATAAAAGCTGCAAGATCTGAAATATACATAGCAGAAGGTTCTGACTGGTTTTGGTGGTATGGTGAACCTAATAACTCAGGTCAAGATCATATTTTTGATTTTATGTTCAGAGAACACCTCAAAAATGTATATACAATAATTGAAAAACCAATACCAAGTTATTTGGAAATGCCTTTAATGTCATTTATGGGTAAACCTTTGAGAACACCCAAAAGGCAGATTACACCATTAATAAACGGAATGGTAAAAGACAATGACGAATGGCTGCACGCAGGTTGCATTGATATTCCGGATGGTCCTGTTATTCAAGAAAACAAAATATTAAACAGAATATATTTTGGAACAGACAAAGACAACTTATACATTCGCTTTGACATAAACAAATATCTTCTTGACAGTAAAGAAAGTTATAAAGAATATTATTCAATTTACATATACATAAAGACGTATAATAACTCTTTAGCATTAACTTCTCCGTCGAGAACAACAAACAAAAAAGATTTTATACATCCGATTTTATTGGACGGATATACTCATGAAGTAAAATTTGCAGTAACAAGCAACAGAAAATATCCTTTGCAATTTTCAACCGCAGTAAAAGACGGATTATGGGAACTGCAATGGGGTCACCATATAAGATATGTGCATAAAGAAATATTTGAAACTTGTATCCCATATGATGACCTTGGAATAAAACCGGGAGAAAGTTTTGACTTTTTCTTCATAACAGGGTGTAGTGGTGTTACAGAAGATATTTATCCAAAAGATATACCATTGACATTAACACGCCCGACAGAATAAAAGAAAACCCCTTCGTTGAAGGGGGATGAGCACTAAGAATAAGCAATCAGAAGAGTTGAGGATTTACTTTTATATAATACAAGATTTACCATTCTGCTTCATTGGACTTAGTAACTAAATTTATCAGTTATACTTTTGGTTAAAAAAGCTAATATCTTATTTGTATTGTTATTTTAACTAATGTAAAATAAACTATATGAAAAAAAATCAAGGATTAAATATGGCGGAAGAAAAAGAAATTAAATTAAACAAAATAAAAGAAGAATGTAAAAACTGTTATAAATGTGAGCTTGGTAAAACAAGAAAAAACATAGTATTTTCAGACGGAAATCCGAATGCAAAAATACTACTGATAGGAGAAGCCCCCGGCGCAGATGAAGATGCAACAGGAACTCCCTTTGTAGGAAGAGCAGGTAAATTACTGACAAAACTTATTGAAGAATGCGGATTTTCCAGAAAAGATGATTTTTATATATGTAATACGGTAAAATGCCGACCTCCCGAAAACAGAGTACCAACTGATGAAGAAAAATCATTATGTGAAAACTATTTATTAGAACAAATTAAGACAGTTAACCCTAAAGTTATAGTGCTATGCGGAGCCACCAGTGCAAAATCATTTTTAGGAAACAAAATAAAGATTTCTGAAATCAGAGGCAAATGGTACAAGCTTTTCGATAATATTGATACAACCGTAATATTCCATCCTTCATATCTGTTGAGAAATCATTCAGAACTGGAAGGTTCACCAAGATGGCTAACAAAACAAGATATATACAAAATTAAAGAAATTTCAGAGCAATAAACTTAATCATTTGTAATATTTGTTTTTCGTGAAAGCCAATAAACACAAGCTTTTCATTGACAGGGCAACAAATAAAATCAAAATATTACTACAAACTGTGCAGTAATAGCTTATGTTTGATAAAATAAAAATTAACAAAGTGGAAAAATAGAGAGTGCAAAATGGCTGCTGAAAATAATTACGAAGAAATCTTGGAAGAAGTATGTGAAAAGCTTAATAATATAGATTCAGTAAAAGAACTGGATGTTCTTGATATAAAGAGTTCGGTTGAATCAATAGAAAACCTTATTACTGATACTCAAGCAAAATTAAATTTTGAAGAGATTAAAGAAAAACTCGAAAATATTGCAATGCAAGTTGACAGTTGCAGTGATGCACTTTTAAAAGATTTATATACCGATATTAATACGCTAAAAGATTCTGCCAGCAGCGTTTCTCAACATTTAGAAAACTTACAAAATGTTCAGAATCTTGCATTAACAAGTGCAGAATTTGAAGAATATCAAAAACAACAATTAGATTTAGCACTAAAAACAAATGAAAATATATTTAACGAACTTAATGCCATAAAAGAAAGTTCGAAAGAAGATAAAAATTCAGAAAACATAAAGAATTTAGAAACACAGCTTGCAAACCTGCACCAAACACTTACAAGTTATATTGAACAAATATCTTCAAAGATTGAAAATGTTCCAAATCTTGAAGCCATTGGTTCTATTATGTCCGATTTAGGCAGTGTCCAACAAAAAAACATAAAACAAACAAATGTCCTAATAAAAGAAATACAAGTAAGATTGTCAAAATTTCATGAGGAATTTGAAAACAAAGACTTTGAAAATCAAATTGCTAAAATCAGTGAGATATATGACAGTTTAGGAATAATCAATGCTTGGATTGAAAAAGTAGGATATATTAACCAATCCATTGAAAATGTATATTCAAGATTGGGTGAAAATATTGACTTTGATGATGTTGCAGAAAAAATTGACATTATATATGAAAGTATAAGTGCATTAAACAATTGGACAATGAAAATAGATAATGTAGATAGTTCAATGTCCGATATTCAATCAAAAATAGCATCACTTAGCAGTTTTGCTGAAGATACAAAAAATATAACAAATACATTAAATACAATAAAAAATCGTATAGACTCTTCTTTATCTGAAGATTTAGATTTTGAAGACTTAACCAACAAAATGGATATTGTTTATGAAAATCTAACTGCGATTAATGATTGGGCGAATAAAGTAGATAATATATCAGATAAAGTATCTAATATTAATAATGCTTTTGAAGATGATTTAATGTCTTCAAAAATAGATTTAATCTATGAAAATATAGGTTTATTAAATGAATGGGTAAGTAAAATTGACGGTTTTGCTCAAAAAAGTGAAGAATTAGATACAAAATATACCCAAACAAATGATAACTTAAATTCTAAAATTGATGAAATAACAGAAACTCTTTCAAGAGCAAGTAAAATTATAGATGATGTTCCAAATCTTAAAGATAAGCTTGAAGATTTATCAGGAGAACTTCATACAATAACAAGCACTACTAAAAATGATGCAGAGTCTTATATATACACATTATTAGATATAGAGTCAGACTTCTTAAAATTGCATAAATTTTTAGATGACAAAACAAAAGTTACTTCTGATGATATTAATTCATTAAAAGAAAAATTTGCAGAGCTAAATAATGATATTTCAAGTATCAGTATAAGAACAAATAAATTAATTCTTTCAGCAGATGATGCAAATAAACAGTTCAAATCATACTTAGATTCTTTCAAAAATACAATTCAAGAACTTGATAACCAAAGAAAAGAATTTAATCCGGAACTTAAGTTTGCACTTTTAGGTGAAAAAGTTAATGAAATGGTAAGACTATTGCATAGCAGTGCAAATGCCACAAAAAATTTGAATAATGCATTTATATACTTAGCTGAATGGGTAGATGCAACAGGCAGTGCATTAAACAATATGCAAAACGATATCTCTGATATCAAAAATAAAAATGAAAATGAAAAATCTTTGGAAGCTTTCAGTAATGAAGCTGAAATCAAAGAAAACATTACCACATTAATCAAAAAAGTTGATGAACTTGAAGAATCGTTTGCTAATTATAAAACAGATGATATTTCAGAAATAAAGAGTTTATTAACCGGAATTATTGTTCAATTAAATACAGCATTAACTCCTGATATTGATTCGTTAAATGAAAGAATTGATAAACTTTCCGAAGAAAACTCCAACAAACTTACAGAACTGGAAACCTTAATGCAGGAAAAAATAAATCAACAATCAAAACAGATTAGTGCTTTAGAAGAAAAAATTGAAACTCTTGGTTCAAAATTTGATAAATTAATTGAAGCAATGAGTGAAGATAATAAAAATTATGAAATAAAAGATATTCTTAACTACATTGCAACACAAATAGCAACAACAAATGAAACTCTTGCAAACCAACAAAATGCAAATAATGTATTAAATACTGTAGCTGAAAAGTTATCAAGTTTTGATGAAAATATTAACAAAGTAGTTTCTTATATAGAAGAAGACTAGGCTTTATTAGAATTTCTTTTTGGAACTATTGTTATCATTTCACCATTATCAAGAAATACTGCTTCTATTACATTAGAATCATGAACAAAATCAGCAACAAAACGTTTAGAAGAGTCTGTTCCTTTTATATCTATAGGTGATTTTGTATAAATGGTTCTAAATAAATTTTTAAGTTTTGATATGGTCTCAGTTTTATAAAGAACATCTATATTATCAGCATCATTAAGTGCAAATCTGTCTATTGCACGAAGGCGAGCATGCAATACAAGATTAGCAGAACCCACTTTATCATCTGAGAATTTCATCCATTCATCAGAATTTACAAATTCAACAAATTCTTTAGGTAAAGCCTTTTCTATTGCTTTGACGTAGAAATAATATGAACAATCTCTTGGCAGACTTAATGATACCCTATCTATACCTAATAATCTTGATATATTCTGATAAGATTCACCTGATTTATCAATTTTAGATGCTATTTCCTGCGCAATTCTATATGATGAAAAAGCACTACAATCAGTCTTTTTCGTAGATCCCGGGAGTGAAACAATAAAGTTAGAATCCTCTGTAGGTGCTGAAATGCTTTCTAATATATCTATCAATGTCTTTGTAGAAACAGACTCTTCGGAAAGAATACTATCAACATCAATTCCGTTAATATTATTACTGTTTATTTGAATAGGAACATTCAACTCATTTATTTTTGCCTGAAGAGAACTTATAACATCTATACCCTGAGTAAAATCAACATTTTTCGGAAGATTTCTTAAATAGTTTAACAATTCAACACCTTTTGTGTTTGAAGATGCATATTGCTTAAAGAATTTTTCTAAAGCATATATAGATGGAACTTTCTTATCTGCGATTATAGTTAATACATCCTTTTTCACTTTTTCAGAAGGCATTTTTTCTAACAGTTCAGGTAATCTGTTTTTTGATTTTACCAAGAAGCCTGATGTAGCAATATAATTAATTCTTTCAAAAGATTTCTCTTTATCATCTGCTTCATATAAAGCGTTAAATATTTCAATACAATTTTTTCTGTATAAAGTATCTTCAAGCGAATCACCAAATTTTATATTATTGTCGGTAAAGAACTTCAACATTGATTCTTTATCTTCAAAGAATTTTGTAAAAGGCATTACTTCTAAAGCCTTTTGTGAATATTGATCAACATTTTGGATATCAAAATCAACAATATTTCGAAGTACCAAAGGAACATTATCAATATTTTCAATAATTAAATCACGATATTTTTTATATACATCAACATCTGATTGCCCTGCAAAAAATGCAGTACTATCTGAATATATGAAAGAATCAATATCATCTTTTACAGATAAAAACTGTTGTTTTTCCTTGTTTAACAATTCTACTACTGAGATATTTTGTGATTTTGCATCTGCAAATAAAGATGTAGAATCCGAATATTTAAACAATTCAATAAACTCACGCAATTCCTGAGCGGTAATATTACGTTTTTTCGTTTCAGTAGCTCTATTGTAAAATTGCAATACGGAATCAGTATTTTTAAAATTGAATCTATCAGCCAGTTCTATAAAACTTCTTATTCCTTCCGGATTTTCAGTTTCATCATATAAAGCATTGAGAACATCTCTAAAGTTTTTATAATAATCAAACCCTTCAGTTTCTCTTACTCCCTTTATTTGAGCAATATATTGTGAAAGTATTTCCTTATTGGAAATTATACCTTTATTATCTGTATCAGAAACAATTGATTTTCCTGATAAAACATTAAATTCAGCTACTGAAACATTGCAATCTTTCAAGAATTTAAAGAAATCAATTTTATCTTCAGGATTTCTAAAATCATTATAACCAGAGGCAATCTGTCTAAGACTTTGATGTTTTAATTTTCCTTCCGAAACAACATAATCAATTATATCTTCTAAACCATCTAAACTTTCGCCGTTATTCTTTTCATAGAAATATTCAACAATATCAGTTGATGAAGCATATACTTTTTGAGAATCAACATTTTTAGGTAAATCTGATTGTTTTATGATATCTCCTAATAAAGATATCTTAGAATCATATGTTTTTTTTAAATATTCTATAGCATCAACTTTATCGGAAGTAGTTTCAAAATCATTAAATCTTGGTTTTAAACAAGCAAATTTATCATCAAAGTCTTTAAAATTACTAACACCGACTTTTTTTAAGAAGTCCGTTGTTTCATTCAATTTCTTATAATCAGGAGCATCACTATCTTCTTCCTGATTATATAAATATAATAATAACTCAGAAAACTTAGACAAATTATCTTTAGAATCTAACATTCCATATATTTTTACAGCTTCAATTTCCTGACCTTTAAATACCCTTTTTGTTTCAGGTTCTCTAGTATAAGCTCTTATAAAACGATCTAAACCTAAAACCGTTTTTATATTAGCTTGTTCAAATAATTTATTTATGAAATCAATATCATAACCAAGCCCATCAAAAACATTATTATTTAATGAAGATAGTTTCTCATTTTTTCTTGAAAGTATTATTTTTCGGACACTTTTATCAGATAATGCTTCAATATAAGTGGCAACTTCTGCTTCACGGCGAGTTTGTTGAACAATTTTTTCTATATCTTCAAGCAACGAATCTGCAGCTTGTTTAAACATATCAAAAACTTTATCAAAAAGTATATTAAAGAAATCATCTTCCAATGAACCTTTGAATGCTGGTGTGGATTTTACAAAAATATCAGCATCAGGATTTTTATTTAAAGTATTACTTACTCTATTTTTATTTAATGGTTTATTTGAATCTATATTTAGAAAATTATAATTACTACTTATTCTCATCTTTGCTACTTTTACCTTTATTAAGATAAAAACGAAAGATAAAAAAAATTCCCTATTTTTTAACTTTTATTGCAAATCAGAGAAAACTTTACCAAGAACCCCGTTAAATTTATCTAATAATGTTTTTGCCTTTTCATAAGAGATTGAATATTTTATTTGCAGTATAGCTTCTTTTACTTTGTATTCATTGGATTCTAAAACAGCTTTTGCTTCATCTTGTGAACAATGAGCTATTTCAGAAACAATTCTTTGGGCTCTGTCTTTTAACTTAATATTTGTAGGTTTAACATCAATCATAAAATTCTTATAAACTTTACCGATTTTTATCATAGCCCCTGTTGTAAGCATATTAAGCACCATTTTTTGGGCAGTTCCGGCTTTCATTCTTGTTGAACCGGTTATTACTTCAGCGCCTGTTTCTATGCAAATAACAACATCTGCTATCTTTGAAATATTAGCCATTGGGTTACACGTTAAAGCAATTGTTTTAGCATTTTTTTCTTTTGCCAGCTTTAAAACTTCTATAACATAATTAGCATTCCCGCTTGCTGATATTGAAACTACTGTATCTTTTTCCGTTATATTTAATTTTTCAAAATCTTTTCTTGCAAGTTCACAAGAATCCTCTGCTCCTTCTATAGCAAAACGCAACGCTCTATCGCCGCCTGCTATAATACCTTGTACCATATCATTAGGAGAATTAAATGTAGGAGGACACTCTGAAGCATCTAAAACACCAAGCCTGCCGCTTGTTCCTGCCCCAAAATATAATAATCGACCTCCTATTAAAAAGTTCTCGCTTATTATATCTATTGCATTTGCTATTGATGTAAGATTTTCTGATATCTTTTCAGCTACTTTTTTATCTTCTTCATTTATCATACGTGCAATTTCAAGAGATGAAGCAACATCTATATTAAGTGTATTTGGATTTGTTTTCTCTGTAGTAATTAAATCACTCATCTGTTTGTTCAACTCCTGTGTTGATTGTTTTTAAATTTTCAAAGATATCATAATTATCTTTATTTAAACTTGTTTCTAACTTTGAATTTAGAACGAAAAAGGTAGATCCACTTCCTGACATTAAAGAGTTTTTCACATTGTTTTTTATATTTTTCAATTCGTCATAATATGGAAATAAAGCATTTTCAAGACTATTGTATATTAATGATTTATCAAATTTACCTTTAAGTAATAAATCCTTTAACTTTGAAGTATTGTCAGGATTTGATTTATCAGTTAATTTTGAGAAATTAATATATGCCTCTTTAGCACTTATACCAAGATGTTTTGGTTTAATTAAAGATACACTTTGTTCAAAAAAAGGTATTTTTTCAATAACTTCTCCGCGCGAAGTACATAAAGCACAACCGCCATATAAACAAAAGTTTAAGTCAGAACCTAATGAAGCGCAAAGTTCATTAATTTCATCTTCCGATAAAATATTATTAAACAATTTATTTAATGCAAATATTGTACCGGCTGCATTAGTACTTCCGCCAGCTAAACCTGCTGATATCGGAATATTTTTTTCTATATAAACTGATAATTTTACATTATCAATATTTGCTTTTTTAAAGAATCTTTCTGCTGCTTTATATATAAGATTTGACTCGTTATAAGGAATTTCATCGGAATTTCCTTTTAATTCAATCTTAATTTCTTCAGCATTATCAATATTAAACGTCAGATAATCATAAAGATTAATTGTTTGCATTATAGACTGTATATTATGGAAGCCGTCATCTCTTTTATTTAAGACTTCTAAAGTCAAATTAATCTTAGCAGGAGTTCTAACTTTTATACTTTTCATAAATTTTCCTTAAGTTTTTCACTTAAATCGCCAATTTGATTAATAGAAAGAGTTTCACCTCGAAGATTTTCATCTATATTCAAATCTTTCAATGTTTTTTCCACTGCATTTTTAGCAAAACCAACATTTACAAGTGAATTTTTTATATTTTTTCTTCTTGTAGCAAAACAACCTTTAACAACTTTTCTAAAGAAAGAATAATTAGAAATTTTTAATAAAGGTTCTTTTCTGACAGTCAATTTGACAATAGCCGAATCAACCTTTGGTGCAGGAAAAAACGAACGAGACGGAACTTTTTTTATAAACTCAACATCTGACCAAAATTGAGCCAAAATTGACAGCAATCCAAATTCTTTAGATGGAGATTTTTCATTAGCTGTAAGTCTTTTAGCAACTTCATACTGAACCATTAATACAACTTGTGAAATTGAATTTCTGTTTTTATTTTCCAAATCATCCACTTCACCAAGCAAATGAGCTAATATAGGAGAAGTTATATAATAAGGTATATTAGCAACTACTTTTATATTATTTCCAAAACGGCTTAAATCAGTTTTTAAAATATCTTTATGAATAATCTCCAAATTATCTGCATTTATTTTAGATAATTCATTAACCATATCTTCATCAAGTTCAACGGCATAAACTTTTTTAGCAAGTAAAACCAATTGTTCCGTAACAAAACCAAGTCCCGGACCTATTTCTACAACAATATCATCTTTATTTATATCTGAAACATCTAAAATCGTTTCTATAGCAGATTTATCAACTAAGAAATTCTGTCCTAATCTTTTTTTTGCTCTAAATTTTTTTGCACGTTCAAAATAATTCATATATTTTATGATACTACAAAATATGCTATTTTATAAATATGCACTGCATTTACAAATATAATTCTATAATTGGTGATATATTTATCAGTGCCGATGAAAACTTCTTATTATCGGTTCAATTTGTAAATCATAATTTCATTGAGAATAAAGAAAACAAAATTATAAGACAAACAATAAAACAGCTTGATGAATACTTTAGGGGAAAAAGAAAAAAGTTTGAGCTTCCGCTTAATCCAAAGGGAACAGAATTTCAGAAAAAAGTCTGGCTACAACTTATGAATATTCCCTACGGCAAAACAGCTACTTATAAAGATATAGCAACTCTAATAGGGAACACAAACGCCTCAAGAGCAGTAGGTAATGCAAATAATAAAAATCCAATAGCAATAATTATTCCATGTCATAGAGTTATAGGAAGCAACAATAAACTTACAGGCTATGCAGGCGGTTTGGATAAGAAAGAAAAATTATTAAACTTGGAAAAAAATAACAAATAAAAAGAGGAACCTTTTATATGTTCCTCTTTTATATTTATTAATCCTTAACTTACTCAACATACATAAGAACTTGACCAAATTCAATAGAATCGCCGTTCTTAACGCATATTTCAGTAATTTTACCTGAAACATCAGCTTCAATTTCGTTCATTAATTTCATAGCTTCAATAATACAAACAACCTGACCGATAGAAACATTGTCACCAACTTTAACAAAAGGTGCATCGTCAGGAGATGGAGCAGCATAAAAAGTACCAACCATAGGAGAAACTATAGGACTCCCCTTATGAGCACTTTCTGTTTTTGCTTCACCAGCAGGCTTCGGAGTTGGAGCAACAACCTGAGATGTAACAGTTGCAGGCATTACTACAGGAGCTGATGCTTGAACAACTTGTTGTTTTTCTCTCTTAAAGCAAACTGCTTTTTCATCATCTTCCAATGTTATTTCAGAAAGATCATTTTCATATACTATATTAGCTAATTTTTCTAAATATTCTAAATCAAATTTCATTTTATCTATCCTTAGACTCTGTCTAAATATTCATTAGTTCTAGTATCAACTCTTATTATAGTTCCGTTTGTTACGAAGAATGGAACGTTAACAACAGCACCTGTTTCCAAAGTAGCAGGTTTAGTGCCGCCTTGAGCTGTATTTCCCTTTTCAGCAGGAGGTGTATCAACTACTTCAAGTTCAACAAAGTTTGGTATATCAATACCGATAATGTTATTACCATGAAGTAAAATAGCTACATTCATATTTTCTTTTAAATATTTAACACCATCACCAATTTTGTCAGCAGCTACAGAGATTTGTTCATATGATTCTAAGTCCATCATAACATAGTCATTACCTTCTTTATAAAGGTATTGCATATCTCTTTTATCCAAAGTAGCTTTTGCAACTTTTTCGCCGGCTCTAAATGTTTTTTCTACAACGTTACCTGTTTCTGCATTTTTTAATTTTGTTCTAACGAATGCAGCACCTTTACCCGGTTTTACGTGCATGAATTCAACAACATTCCATAGTCCGCCGTCAATTTCAAGTGTTAAGCCTGTTTTTAAATCATTTACTGATATCATTTATTTTTCCTTTTCTAAGATGCATTCTCATTTTAAAATATACCATAAAAGTCTTAGTTTTCATAAATTGTAACTAAACTTTTGTTAATAAATAGTTATTTTATCTCAATAATTTGTGTATTTACAATAGGAGAACAGGAAAATCCATCATTATTTCCGGCAATTAGAAACTTATTATTATCTAATTCTATTATTGGTGCATTATAATTTGGACAATAGAACAAATTAGGGGAATCTAATAGTTTATGATTCTCTTTATCATATAACTTAGCTTTTAAAGAGCAATCATATATTTTATCTTTCTCATATAACAATGACCATTTGTTATTAAGATTAATTTCTTCAAAATTTTCAGGAACATAAATATTTCTTTTCTTGTTAACTATATCCCAACCTTTTTTATACTTTTTAACATTCAGATTCTTTGTATCAAGAGAAATTGAATTTATTTCAATAAACTTTCTCGTATTTATATCATAAACCTCAACATTTTTTTTACCAAAACTATCTACAATAAAAACTTTATCATCGACTTGAAATAAATCTAGAGTATCATCTTTCTTTATATCTTGTAACTTAATAAATTTCTTTTCAGTAATACTATATAATTCAGCTTTATTTGAGCCGTCAACACTCCCATCTATATATGTATAACCACCTAAAAGAATGGCATCTTTATTATCCAGTTGCAAAGAATTAGCATAGCTATTCATAGTTCTATCCGGACCTATACTGACAACAGCAACCTGATTACTATGAGTTGTTATTATTTTTCCTTTGCAATAATTAAGCCCAACAATAATTAAACAAATAAAAATGATAATTTTTATCTTTTTCATTTCTAAAAACCTTTCTTCTAAAATTGTTTTGAAAGATACTCAAAAACAGGTTTATTAACATGCCATAAAGTATCATTATCTTGATTTTCAGGTAATTCTAAAGTAATTGTTGGTATATTTCTTTCAACCCCTGCATAATTTCCAAAACTTCCCGGAGTCGGATACCCAATATCCGCCTGTACTTTATATCCTGTTAATTGTGATATTTTTTCTGCTAAATTTTTAGCCGGACCATCATAATTAACTATCTCAAATGGTGCATGGATAGATAATATTGCATCAATTTTATAACCGGAAAGAATTTCCATCATAAATTTTGTTTCTATCTCGCTTGCAGGCTCATCTCCGCCAAAATATTCTTTTTTATCTGACTTACACCAGTTTTTTGTAGGAAAGTTTCTGTTTAAATCAACTCCGTTTGAATTTTGTCTTTGATTTTTCTTCTTTCCGTCAGGATTAAGACATGGAATAATCAATAACTTATTTTTCATGTCAGATAAATCCATTTCTAAAAACTTATTTATTAAATATTCTCCCTGCGGTTCTTCCCCATGAAAAACCCCAATAATCAATATTGTTTTATCATAGTTCTCGCTTTGTGACTCCAAAAGAACAATAGAATTATTTTCCTTTGATTTTATTTCTCTGACAGTTTTAAACATTACTCACCCATTACTTTTATAAGAACTCTCTTTCGACGTTGACCGTCAAATTCTGCATAATATACTTGCTGCCAAGGACCAAAATCCAGCCTTGAATTTGTAACAGGAATTATAACCTCATGCCCGATTAATAAACTTTTCAAATGACTATCACCATTAGTTTCACCTGTATTATGATGATTATAATCAATATTAAAAGGAGCCAATTCCTCAAGCCATTTATCAATATCAGAAATCAAACCCGATTCTGCATCATTAACATATACACCAGCGGTAATATGCATAGCACTTACCAAAATCATCCCTTCTTTAATTCCGCTTTCTTCAAGTGCTTGTTCTACGTCTCTTGTTATATTTATATACTCTCTATGCTTTGTTGTATTAAACCATAAATATTTTGTATGAAATTTCATAGTCTCTCCTTAATTTTTATTTTTATTATATAAATATGAAATAATCATAAAGACAATACCAAGCATAAGAAGAATAAGAAGTCTATATATCATTTCCAAGGATTTTAAATCAAAGAAAAATATCTTTAAAAGAGTAACAATGCTTATCAACATACCAATATTTCTTAGATATTTTTTATTCTTTAATATACCAACTATTGTAATTATGCCTGAATATATTAACCACAATGCAGAGTATATATATGCAGGTTCTATATAATATAATATTTGACATAAAATATCAGTTTCTAATGTCATAATAATAAAACCCAGAAACACAGCTAAATAATAATATATATCTTTTTGACTTATTTTACCAAAATATATTGATGCTGTAATAGCTGTTATATATGCAATACACCTTATATTAAAGAACAATACTTCATATGAAAAATTATCTTTTAAACTTAATAATAAAAGAGTAATTAATGACAAAAAACCAATTACGTTTGAAGAGATATTGTATAAAGGCAAATTGTTAACAACAGACAAACGTTTCATTTGCATAGAATATACAATAGCAATTATTATAAATAACATGAAATAATTAAATGTATATAATATACCATTTTCATATATATAATTGTTCAATTCTAAAACAAGATATAAATATAGAACAGAAATAAATATAAATTTTATTGTTTGAACTATTTTGATTATATTATTATTTTCAGAATTCCGCATTAAGAAAAATGATATAATTGCTCCAAGTGTTGGAAATGAAAAAGCGAATAAACGTTCATTAAAAATCGGTATATAGCTTCCATAATTCGAAATAATTACTCCTTCAATAAAAAACAAACATACTTGTGCCGGCATAATAAATAATAATACCCATTTTGCGAGATAATCTTTTTTTTGTGTACCGGCCAAAAATGCTAAAATTACAGCAGCAAAAGACCATAAGAATAATCTTAGAATATCCTCGGATATAAAATATATACAAAATAATATTGTAACAAGCATTGAATACAAATAAGGCTTAAATTTCTCTGATTGATGTTTTATAAAATATACAACTATAAATGCATATATCAATGCGACTAATAAAAGTGTAATACCAATGTTCAACTTACTATCTTGAAAAAGTATACAGGAAAATATAGTAAGAACGGAAAAATTAAGCCAATTCAGCAGATTATATTTATCTATATCAACTTTATTTTTTGTCTTAAGAAAATCATATGCCAGATATACAAGCCACAAAGCAATTGGATATATTACATTTACATTATTATCAAATATCATAAATATACTGACTATTAACAATGTAAAAAATAAATTTACTATATTTATCCATTCCGTTTTCGAATTTCTATATACATATAAAACAGATAATATATTTAAGAATATTATGTATCCAAATAACAAACTTATATCAATATTCGGAACAAATAATATATTAAAATATCCACCCAAAAGCGATATTACAATCATAGATATAGTTTTTTGTTTATCTGCAATATAATAAGCAGCTAAAAGGATTATTAAAGCTATTAATATACATATATTTTCAGAAAATGTCTTAAATAAAACTGTCGTACAAAGAGTCGTAATAAATAATGCCGAAAACCCTGTTCCCATTAAGATTTCAGAATATGTCTTAAGTTTCTCGCCTTTTATATAATTAGCCGACAATATAAATCCTAAACCAACCAAAAACCCAATAACAGTTTTTAACATTGGAGTAAAGAATATAAACGGATAAATCATCTTAATAAAAATACCGACAGCAAATATTAATACAACGGAACCAATTATAGTATACAAATTTCCCAAAAGAAAATCTTCAAAAACATTTTTGACCGTACCTTGTTCTTCGTTTTCAGAATCAGAGTATTCTTTAATATCGTCTTTTTCTCCACTATCATAAAGTATATCTTCATCTTCGAACGTTTCATCTTTTATAACTTGATTACTTAAGCAAATATTATCAGGAATCTCAATATTCTCATCCTGCTTTTTTTCGATTATATCAATTCTTTTTCTTAAACCATTAAGAGTATTGTTAATATCCTCAAGTTTACAATGTAACAATATAAGCCACAAAATGAGTATAATAAATACAAAAACAGTTGTCATATCTTAATTCCTTAGTTATTTTTTAGTTATATGTATTAATATATTTAATTAAACTTCTTACACCAATACCTGTCGCATTTTTAATTCCTTCATCGTTTGGTTTATCAATAAAAGCAGTACCTGCAATATCAATATGAATCCATGGTGTATTTTTAATAAATTTAGACAAGAATATACCTGCAGCAGATGCACCTCCCATTCTGCCACCTGTATTTTTAGTATCAGCAATATCACTTTTTAGTGTATCACCATATTCTTCATCCATAGGAAGTTGCCAGAATTTTTCTCCGATTTGCTTAGCTACATCAATAAATTCTTTTATCTTTTTATCATTGTTACCCATAATTCCACTTGCAACAGTACCCAATGCAACCATACAAGCTCCGGTTAGTGTTGCGATATCAATAATTTCATCAACACCAAGTTCTTCAGCGTATGCCAAAGCATCAGCAAGTGTAACTCTGCCTTCAGCATCAGTATTATCTATTTCTATACTTCTGCCTGTTTTTGCAATAATGACATCACCTGGTTTATAACTGCTGCCTGATGGCATATTTTCACAAGCTGCAACTATTGCATGGACTTCAACATCCGGCTTTAATTCTGATATCGCTTTCATTGTTGTAATTACTGCAGCAGCTCCTGACATATCATCTCTCATTGTCAACATTGATGATGGTGGCTTTAAATCTAAACCGCCTGCGTCAAATGTAATACCCTTTCCTACAATTGCTATTTTCTTTTTCGGATTTTGAGGCTTATATTCCATATGTATAAATTTAGGTTCATGAATACTTCCTTGTCCTACTGCAAGAAACGCATTCATCCCCATTTCTTTTATTTGTTCCTTATTATAAACAGTTGTTTTTACATTTGAATTTTCTACCGCAAATTGAGCTAATGTTTCAGGGTATAAATACTGAGATGATTCATTAATTAAATCTCTTGCCATATTTACAGACTGTGCAACAATTAAACCTTCTTCTATACCTTTTTTTGCTTTTTTATATTTTTCGTCATCTATTTCTGCAATTATAAAATCACTTATATTATTTTCTTTCTTTTTTGTTTTATATTTATCAAAATTATAAGTTCCGGATATTGCACCTTCTGCTATCATTTGCGCACAAAGTTGAGGACATAATCCTGCAACTCCGGCACCATGAAGTATAGATACAACTTTTTTTATATTTGAACCGCAAGTTCTTACAACTTTAGCAGTCAAATTTCTTATTTTAGAATATGAAAAATCAGCTTGCTTACCGAGTCCTACTACAAATATCTTTTTATCTTCACCTATTAACGGTAATTTATAGATTTCTCCATATTTACCTTCAAACTTTTCCTTTTTTATTACATAATCAGAAATTACATTATTGAAGGCTTTATCAACAATACCAGTTACTCCGCCCGGATGTTTAACACCTTCAAAAAGATTAACAACTATTACATCTGCATCTATATCTAATATAGATTTCTTTTCAATTTTAACTTTCATTACTATCTCCTTAACCGTTATAATTTTCGTTAAATTTTTTTATCCAGCCAAACATTACAGATAGTTCATAGGGTTTGGGCAAATATAAATCTGCCCCTGCATTTAAAACCAACTCTTTATCATGTATGGTTGTTGTAAATATAATATTTGATTTTAGATTTTGCATTTCAAATTTCAATTTTCTGCAAATTTCAAGTCCTTTTAGTGTTTCCGAATTTCCTGCATCTAAAATTATTACCGCAGGATTATAATCTTCTATTATCGAAAAGATTTCTTCAAACTCATTTACTACCTTTACATTATACCCTTGCAGTCTTGCTGTTGCTTCAAGTAATATTGATAAAGCTTCATCAGGCTCTGCTATTAGAATATTATTATTCGGTTCTTTTTCTTCAACAGCATTATCAGCACTTATTTTGGGTCTTTCCATTACATAAGCTGATTCTGTTTTATATTTTGCAAGTTTATGTGTAGATATCAATGAACTTATAACTTGTTTTAAATCATTATATTTTTTGTATTTATTTGAAATTATGCCAATACTTGTAGTAACTAATTTCACTTTATCTTCAGCTTCATCATCACCATGCATAAACATAAAACCACGCCTTACATCCGTTTCAGAATAAAATTTTGAAACTACCGTATCAAAAGCATATACAAGATAATTTGCAATCTTTTCAGCTTTTTCATTATTTGTAATGACAACAAAGTCTTCATCAGAAAGCTGCCCTAAATAATCATTTGAATCTATTGCCGATTTTATAATTGCAGAATATGTTTGAAGCAATTTATCCGTTGCAAGTTCACCATATAATTCTTTATAAAATTCAAGATTATCAATATCTATTAGCATAATTGCCCAATCAGAATCATTATTGATAGTACGCTTCATCATTTTATAAGAAGCTTTTGAGTTCAAAAGCATTGTTTTTTCAGAGAAATATCCTTCAAAATTTCTTCTTATATGAGCAGTTATTCTGGCTTGAAATTCCTCATTATTTATAGGTTCACTAAGAAAATCATCCGCACCTGAATCTAAGATATCTATTTTATCTTGAATATGATTAGACTTTGAAAGAGCAATAATTGCAGGACGTGTATTATATGTTAGAACCCTTATTTGTTCTATTGCTTTTTTTATATCAAAAGTCAAACTATCGGAAATAACAATCAAATCAGGCTCATACATATTCATAAGATTAAGTGATTGAGCAAAATCTGAAGCTACAAAAACAGAAATTCCTATACTTTCAAGAATTTTTTTATATTTTATTGATTGTTCTTTTCTTTTATCAATAATTAAAACAACTTTAACAAGCATAAAATTACTCTTTTATTTTCTTTTTTGCATTATCATCTGGTGAAGCAAAAGGGAACTCTATTTTAAATTCACTACCACAGGAAGAACTCTCGACCGAAATTTTTCCATTCATTTTTTCAACCAAAGTTTTTGTAATATACAAACCCAAACCGTTACCTTGGATTTTTCTTGTTAGAGGTGAATCCACTCTTGAAAATTTATTAAAAATTTTATTTATATCTTCTTTACTTATACCGATACCTTCATCTTTTACCGATATTATTAGAGAATTATTTTGATAATCAGGAACAACATTTACCTGAACAGTTGAACCTTCATTAGAATATTTAGAAGCATTATCAATTAAATTAAGCATTATTTGCTGGAATTTATCTGTATCTATCAATATCTTAGGAATATTTTTATCAAAATTACAGATATATTTATGAGTTTTATACTGATTTTTAATCATTTGAACGGCAGCATCAATAAAAGGAGTCACATCAACTGTTTTATATATCATCAACTCTTTATCAGACTGCATTTTAGATACTGTCAAAAGATTTTCAACCAAGCTTATTAAACGATTTGATTGATCTTTTATAATATGTAAAAATTTTTCTCTTTGTTCAGGTGTAAGCCTGTCATAAGAAGTTAAAAGAGTATCGGCAAAGCCCCTTATACTGGTTAAAGGAGTTCTTAATTCATGACTCACGGTTGAAATGAAATCCAAATGAGCTTGCTCTAAGGTATTATTACTGTCATCTTTTACATTTACCATGGCTATATTATATAACTGTTTTCAGTTTTATTCCATAGTTAATAAGGATTAAAGTACAAACAATCAAATAACATCAATATAAAAAAGGAGCAGATTTGTATTTTCTGCTCCTTATATATAAGTAAAACATTTATTATAACAAATCAACATCCGTTGCCTGAAGTGGCGACCCCATAAGTTTTTCTAAGTTAGCTGCAGATACATGGTAATTTAACAATGTACTGTAATATTCTAACTGAGAATTTCTATATGTTGTCTCTGCATCTTTTAGTTCTATAGCATCACCTAAACCGACTTTATATCTCCCTGATGCTTGGTCATACTGTTCTTTTGCCTGATCCATTGATAATTTGGCAACAGTAATACTTTCTTGTGCGTTAGTTAAAGTTATATAAGCTTCTTTTACATTGAAATAAACTGTTTGCTTAGTATTTTCATAATCAGCCAAATCTTTTTTATATGTAGCTTTAGCTTCATCAACTTGCTTCTTCAATAGCATTAAGTTTACGGTATTATAGCTTAACTCTGCTCCAAATTGGTAACCATAGTCAGTATCAACTCGTTTACCACCTCTTGAATATGAAGCAAAACCTTGAAGATTAGGGGTAAATGCTCTTCTTGATGATCTTACAAGAAGTTCAGAGGCATCTGCTTTCTTTTTAGAAGCCAATAGTTCAGGACTCGTTTCAAACGCAGTATTAACAGCTTCTTCAACAGCTATATCATATGCTTTTGCCTTTAGGTTATCAATTACATCGTAATCGGAAATTTCAGGTGTACCCATTGCATTACTTAATTGAACATATGCTATTTTCAATGTATTTTTAGCTTTAATTAAATTTAGTTTGGCATTCCCTAAATTATATTCAGCAGTTAAAACATCAATCTTAGCTTTTGAACCTATATCATAATATGCTTTTGCTTGTTCTAAGTGAAGAGTAAAATCCTTAACGGTATCTTCGTATACTTTTACTTGCTGCTGTGCAAAAAGCAAATTATAATATGCTTGTTTTACATTGTAAATTACGGTATTTATACTGTTTTGAAGTTCAAATTTAGCAGATTCATAAGTATTTTTAGCCAAATCAGCTTGAGCTTTTGTTTTACCAAAGTCAAATAAAAGCAAATTACCTGATACTGACGGAACATAGAACATATCGTATTTTTGAGTAGGAAAAGCAAAGTTTGAAACTTGCATATCATTTCTTGAATAGCTTATCCCGGCTGAAAAAGTAGGAAAATAATTAGCCCAAGCTTGAGCAATTCTACTCTTATATATATCAGCATTACTCATTGCCATATGAATTAAAGGATGTTTTTCCAATGCGATTTTTACACACTCATCAACTTCCATAATTCTTGTAGTTTGAACACTGCCCTCATAGGCTGTATTTGTCAATGTAGTTTTCTCTTCTGACTTTGTTACTGCAGGAGTCTCTGTTTTATTATCTTCTGACGTATTTTCAAGAGTAGTTTCAACTTTATCATCTTGTGTTTTCTCTGCAGTTTTTGCGGCATCTATTTTAGCTTTTTCAGCAGCTTTTTCCGCTTTAGCTTTTTCCTTTGCAGCTTTCTTTTCAGCTTTCTTAGCTTCTTTTTCTTGCTTATTTTTTTCTTTTTCAATTGCTTTTTCTGCTTTATCAGGTTCTACAGGTGCTATTTCTTTTGCAGAATCACTATTCTTTTTCTTTGTAAAGAATCCTTTTACTTTTTGAGAGAATGTAGCTTCATTATTTGTATTACTTGCTTCTACGCTTGGAAGTGTAGGAGGAAGTTCATTTACAACCTCATCTCTAAAAGGATTATCTACAGCAAACACAGGATTTGCCAGTAATAAAAACATAAATATAAATAATTTCTTGTTCATTTTATCCACTCTACTCTATAAAATTAATTATTAGTTTCTTCCTTCTTTTTTGATGACGCTTTTTCTACTAATGATTGTACTAATACATAGAATACCGGTGTTAATATTGTACCAATTGTAGCAGCAGCAACCATACCACCAAATACAGTAGAACCAACAGCTATTCTACTTTGAGCACCTGCACCTGTTGCAAATACCATCGGTAATACACCAAATACAAACGCTAAAGCCGTCATCATAATAGCTCTGAATCTTAATCTGGCAGCTTCAATTGCCGCATCTTCAATACTTAAACCGTCTCTTTCATGTAAGTCTCTTGCAAATTCAACAATCAAAATAGATTGTTTAGCTGCAACACCGATTAAGGTAATCATACCAACTTGAGCATATAAGTCAAAAGATAGTCCCATCATCATTTGGAATACCAATGCTCCTAGTGCTGCAATAGGCGCAATTAAAAGTACAGCAACAGGTATTGACCAGCTTTCATACAATGCGACTAAGAATAGATATACGAATGTCAATGCTAAAGCAACAACAATACCAGTTTGACCTGATGATTCTCTTTCTTGCATTGATGTACCAGACCAGTCATAACCGACATCTTGAGGAAGTGTTTTTATTGCAACTTCTTCCATTGCTTTCATTGCTTCACCTGATGATTTACCTGCTGATGGTTGACCTGAGAATTGTACACTTCTATATTGATTGAATCTTGTAATAGAAGCAGCACCAACTGTTTGCTCTAGTTTTACCATCGTCATTAAAGGAACCATTTGACCATTCATATTTTTTACATATATCTTTTCAAGGTCTGTCGCTTTATTTCTAAAGTCATCTTGTGCTTGTAATTGAACCCTAAATACACGGCCCAATTTATTAAAGTCATTTACATAATATGAACCCAAAGTTGAAGCTAATGTTGAATATAGTTCTTGTATATTAACATTTTGTGCAAGCACCTTACTGTAATCAATATTCAAACGGTATTGAGGAACATTTGCCTGATATGTTGTATATACACTTCTCAACCTTGGATCTGAATTTGCTGCAACAGTAAGCTTATTTGCAAAACCTTCTATATCTTGAAGTGAATGTTCACCTTTTGATAGCATTTGGAATTCAAAACCACCTAACATACTCATACCTGATATTGCAGGAGGTGAAAGTGATACTATTGAAGCTTCATTTATCTTTGCAGCTTTAGCTCTTATTTCTTTTAATATTCCATTATGAGATAAATCAGTAGGTCTGCCTTGTATCTTTCTTAAAATATAATCCCAAGGATATATCTTTCTTTCATGCCAATCTTTCAATGGAGTAATACACATTGCTTGGTTTGTTGGCCCGATACCGGCAAATGTAATTATTCTTTCTTTTTCTATACCTTCTATTGTTTCAAGTTCTTTTGTTAATTTTTCAAGCACTTCTTGTGTTTTATTTAATGCACTACCAGGAGGTAATACAACTTGAGAAATTAATACAGCTTGGTCTTCATCAGGAATAAACCCTGTAGGTATGATATAGAATAATCCACCCATCAATAATATAAATACCGAATATAAAAATACTGTTAATTTTTTATTAAATATGAATTTTTTTACTGCATCCAAATATACTTGAGTAATTACTTCAAATTTTTTATCAAAAGCAACAAATACTTTTTTAATAAAAGCAGTAAAGAAATTACTTGGTTTTCTGTTTGGATCTTCTGCTCTTAATACGATACTACACATAGCAGGTGATAGTGATAAAGCACAAACTGCCGATAATGCAATAGAAACAGCAATACAAACAGCAAATTGTCTGTACATTAAACCCGATAAACCTGAGATAAAGGATACCGGTACAAATACAGCCATAAGAACCATAGCCATTGCAACCAAAGCTCCGCCAACTTCTTGCATTGTTAACTGCGTAGCTTCTACTGGAGTTTTACCATCTTCTAAGTGACGTTTTACGTTTTCAATTACAACAATAGCATCATCGACTACTACCGTAACCGCCAGTACCATCGCAAATAAAGTTAACAAGTTAATCGACATTCCAAATATAGGCAAGGCAGCAAAAACACCTATTAACGATACAGGTATTGTTACAAACGGTATTAATGTTGCTCTCCAATCACCTAAAAATAGGAATATTACTACAATGACGATTATAGCTGTCATTATAATTGTAAAGAATACTTCTTTCATTGATTCACGAATGAATTTTGAATCATCATGCATCATTTTAACTTCTAACGAAGCAGGTAATGTCTTATTAATTTGTTCAACCTTTTTGTTTACAAGATTTACAACATCAATAGTATTAGCACCAGGCAATGGTACAACCTGAATAACTGAAGCAGGTTTACCATCAATTAACCCGATTTTATCATATGAATATGCACCCAATTCAACAGTTGCAATATCTTTTATTCTTATTTGAGAACCATCTGTATTTGAACGTACAATTATTTCTTCAAACTCCTCAGGTTCAACCAAACGACCTTTAGTCATCAACGTCATTCTTAATGTTTGATTAGATTTACTTGGCAATGAACCTAATGCACCTGATGAAACTTGAACATTTTGCGTTGCAATAGCAGCTTGAACTTCTGAAACAGACACATTCAAATTCGCCATTTTGGTTGGATTTAACCAAATTCTCATACTGTACTCACCGGCACCAAATACGTTTACTTCACCGACACCATTTAAACGTTTTATTTCATCTTTAATATATATAGTCGCATAGTTTGTCAAATCTAATTGACTCCAAGAACCGTCATTTGAAACAAGGTTTAATATACAAGCACCGGCACCTGCTACTTTATTTGTTGCTGTTACACCTAAACGCTTAACATCTTCAGGTAATAATGGTTCTACTTGTTGAAGTCTGTTTTGTACGTTTACAAGGTTAATATCTTTATTTGTTCCAACTTTAAAATATATATTTAATGTATATGCTTCATCATAACAAGTTGAAGACATATATAACATATTTTCAACACCGTTAACTTGCGACTCTACCAAAGAAGCTACTGAAGACTCGATAACAGAAGCACTTGCCCCAGGGTATGAAGCTTGCACAGTTACCTGAGGGGGTGTAATATTCGGATATTTTTCTAACTGCAATCCGAACATTGATACCAAACCAACTAATGTAATAAATATCGATATTACCATCGCAAAACGTGGTTTAGTTATGAAAAAATATAATCCCTTTTTCTTTTTATTATCTTCCATTTATCTTCTACCCATTTATTTTGATTCTTCTACTTTATTTTCAGATAATTCAAGAGGTGTAGGTTTAACAACCTGACCAGGCATACGAATACTTTGAACACCTTTTGCAACAACATTATCAGTTATTTCAAGTCCTTCTTCAACTATCCAATTTTTATTGATTTCTTGAGAAACCTGAATATTTTTTCTAACTACTTTATTATCAGCACCAACAGTCCATACATAATAACCTTGCGCATCATTTAAAGCTGCAGATTGAGGAACTGTTAAAACTTTTCTTGGTTGTTTTGATTTAACTATTACACTAACAAAATCACCCGGAACTAAAAGCTCTTTATCGTTTTGGAATGTAGCTCTTAAATCAATAGTACCTGTTGTTTGGTCAACTTCATTACCAACATATTCAATCTTACCGACTTCATCATACATTGTTCCGTCAGCCAGTTGCAAAGTAACATCCATATTACTAAAATCTGCAGAAGCACCATGTTTTTTAAATTTTAAAAATTCACTGCTTTTTAAGTTAAATAAAACATATATAGGACTATTACTTACAACTCTGGCAATAGGACCTGTTTGTGTATTAACAAGGTTTCCTTCAGTAATAATAATTTTACCTATTTTACCGTCAACAGGTGATAATATTTTTGTATAACTTAAATTCAATCTTGCATCTGCTAATTGAACTTTTGCCGCATCTAAAGCTGCTTTACTTGTATCTCTTGTTGCTAATGCTTGGTCATAATATGATTTACTTACATAATCATTTTTAACAAGTTCTTTAGCCCTTGTTAATTCCTTTTCAGCATTAATCAAAGTCGCTTGCGCTTGTCTTACATTAGCTGCAGCAGTATTTACAAGGTTTTGATATTGATCAGGTTCTATTAAAAATAATAATTGACCTTTCTTTACCTTATCACCCTCTTTAAAATAACTTCTTTGCAGCCAACCGTTTATTCTTGCAACAATATCTACAGAATATTTTGCTTCGACTCTCCCAGCTGATTCAGATTTTGAATATGCATCCATTTCAACAGGATTCATAATCTGAACTTCTTTTGGAACTTTAGCCGCTTTAGCTTGCATGTACCCTGTATACATACTATATACCTGTCTGTATCCGATTGAACCAAGTATAAATACTATTAAAAATAATACTAATCTGTGTTTTTTATTTTTTAAGTATCCCATTTTATATCCTCTATTTTCTATATTTTACTCTTCTAAAGTTAAATTATTTCTATAAAAAACTATAGCTTCCACCATAACTGTTCTTCTTTCTTCACCGAGTTTTTCAAGTGCTCTGTATTCTGCATTTCTTGCTTTAGAAATTATTTTTTCTGCATATTCTAAACCTTTTTGTGTCAAAGAAATATTTTTATTTCTTTTATCAGAATTGGATTCAACGGGATTAGTTACTATTCCCTGTTCATTAAATCCCTTTATTATTGCATTAACTGTTTGTTTCGGTAAATAAGACAACTGTGTAATGTCCTTTTGTGTACAGCTTCTTTCCCTATGCAATATTGAAAGCACTTTTAAAGATTGAAGCGTTAAACCTACCGATTTTGCATATTCATTATAAAATCCGGATACACTAATGTGCATCTCCCACAACAATTTTGAACATTCTTGTACATTCAGCTTATTCAAGTGTAAAACCCTTATATTAGTCCAATATCATACTGTCCCATTATGGACTATTATCAAGCAAATTTTTCTTTATGTCAACATTATTTAAAAAACTTTTCTCGAACTTTCAAATAATTATCCAATTCTTCTTTCATAATTGTTTTTTCTGCTGTTGAAGCCATATTTAGACTAAAACGATGCTCTATTTTTTTATCTGATATAAATAAACTTGGAAAACCCATAATATGGAACTTCTCAACTAATTCAGTATTATCTGGATTATCACAATTTACTGCAACAAAAGAATACTTATTTTTATATTTATCAGCAAATTCTCCAAAAACAGGCATATATTTTCTGCAATATCCGCACCAATCAACATAAAACATAATAACCATTGGTTTATCAATTGCTTCTGCTTCCTTAAAAGAAATTATAGCCTTAGATGGAATTTCTATGGGTGCCTGTAAATTCTGCTGAGGTTTATATACAGGCAAACTGCTATTAAACACAATATAAGTATATGCTGCAAAACATACTGCAACAACTATAAACAAACCTATAAAAAATTTTTTCTTCATAATTTAGCCCCTTTCGGAACAACAGTAACCCCACCGGGTGAAACTAAAAATCCTCTTGCTTTATCTTCTTCCGGATTTATACCAATCTTTGTATATGGCGGAATTTCAACATTTTTATCTATTATAGCCTTTCTTATTTCAGAATATCTTCCTACATTAACATTTTCCATTAATATTGAATCTGTCACATTAGAAAAACTATTTATTCTTACCTGTGGAGACAATACACATCTTGAAATACTTCCACCTGAGATGATACAACCTTCAGATACCATAGAGTTTGTAGCCATACCTACTCTATCTCCTTCTTCCCAAATAAATTTCGCCGGCGGGAAGTTATAATTATATGTTCTTAAAGGCCAATCCGTACAATATAGATTTAACTCAGGTTGATAATTTAATAAATCCATATTTGCTTGCCAATAACTGTCTATGCTTCCGACATCTCTCCAGTACCCTCTTTCAGATTCAGTCATACCTGTATATTCATTCTGTGAAAAATCATATACATATATATTCTGACCATCTTTAAGCATTTTCGGGATAATATTTTTACCAAAATCATGACTTGATTCGGGATTATTTGCATCTTCTTGAACTTCCTTAACCAGTTCTTCCGTTTCAAATATATAATTACCCATAGATGCCAAACACATATCAGGTCTATTTGGAATACACTTCGGTTTATCTTTTGGCTTTTCCTGAAAACCTGTTAATTTCCAATTTTCATCAACTTCAATTATTCCGAATTCACTTGCTTCTGATATTGGAATTGGAATAGCTGAAATTGTAAGTACAGCTTCTTTTTGTTTATGAAATCTCATCATCTGAGAAACATCCATTCTGTATATATGGTCACCGCCAAATACACAAACATGTTTTGGTTTTTCATCATATATATGTGTCAAATTCTGATAAACAGCATCAGCTGTACCTTTATACCAATGTCCATCTATTCTCATTTGAGCAGGAACTAAATCTATATATTGTCCTAAGATAGGAGAAACAGGCCAGCTCCTCGCTATATGTTGATTTAAAGAATCTGATTTATATTGAGTTAAAATTTTTAATTTATAGAAACCTGAATTAATAAAATTATTAATTACAAAATCAATAATCCTATATCTACCTCCAAACGGAACCGCAGGTTTAGCCCTGTCCCTTGTCAAAGGGAAAAGCCTTTTTCCTTCTCCGCCTGCAAGAATCATTACAAGTGATGTATCTAATGCCAAGATATTTCTCCTTTAGTTATCATCTAAACTTAAAACGGCCATAAACGCCTCTTGCGGAACCTCTACCCGACCTACAGCCTTCATACGTTTTTTACCTCGTTTCTGCTTTTCGAGTAATTTTCTTTTACGAGAGATGTCTCCGCCATAACATTTATCTAATACACTTTTTCTTAAAGCTTTTATATTTGTCCTTGCGATAATTCTTCCGCCGATTGCAGCTTGAATTGCAACTTCAAACATCTGACGCGGAATAATATCTTTTAATTTTGATGTTAACTTCTGCCCAACATAAAACGCACTGTCTTTATGTACTATTGCACTTAGCGCATCAACGATTTCCCCCGCCAAAAGAATATCTAATTTAACCAAGTCAGAGCGTTTATAATCGCTAAATTCATAATCTAAACTTGCATATCCTTTTGAACGTGATTTTAATTGATCATAAAAATCTGTAATAATTTCACTCAACGGAATTTCATAGTGAAGTGAAACTCTGACTTTATCCAAATATGTCATATTTTGGAAAATACCGCGTTTTGATTGAGCAAGTTCCATTAATAATCCGACATAATCATTCGGAGTAATAATTGTCGTCTTTACATAAGGTTCTTCTATATAATCACGGTATTGAGCATCCGGTAAATTTGCAGGGTTATCAATTTCAACAACTTCCCCATTTGTTTTGTGAACTCTATATATAACACTTGGCGCTGTTGTAACAAGAGTAAGATTATATTCTCTTTCTAATCTTTCTTGAGCAATTTCCATATGAAGCATACCTAAGAAACCGCATCTGAAACCAAACCCTAAAGCAGATGATGTTTCCGGTTCAAAAGTAATACTTGAATCATTTAATTTTAATTTTTCTAAAGCTTCTTTTAAATCTTGATATTGATCATTATCTACAGGATACAATCCTGAAAATACCATCGGAAGTGCTTCTTTATACCCTGCCAATGGCTCTTTTGCACCGTTTTCAACATGAGTTATTGTATCACCTACAAATCTTGTAATTTCCTTTATAGAACAACCCATATATCCAACATCACCTGTTTTTAATTCTTTTACAGGAACTCTATGCGGATTCAAATAACCAAGTTCGGTAATTTCATATTCCTTACCCGTTGCCATAAATTTAATTTTATCACCGAGTTTAATATTTCCATCTATAACCTTAAAGAAACATAAGGTTCCAAGATACTGGTCATATGCACTATCAAAAACTAAAGCTCTTAAAGGTTTATCAGAAGTATCCTCAGGCGGCGGCACAAATTCAACAACCGCTTCCAAAACATCCTCTATTCCAATACCTTCTTTTGCACTGACAGGTATTGCCATTGATGCGTCAATACCTAAGACTTCTTCTATTTCTTCTTTAACTCTTTCAACATCAGCTGATGGCAAATCTATTTTATTGATAACAGGAATTATCTCCAGATTTTGTTCGATAGCAAGATATACATTTGATAAAGTCTGTGCTTCAACTCCTTGAGTCGCATCAACAATTAACAAAGCACCTTCACAAGCTGCTAAAGAACGTGAAACTTCATATGAAAAATCTACATGCCCTGGCGTATCAATCAAATTAAGGACATAATCTTTCCCATTTTTTGCTTTATAATTCATCCTTGCAGCATTTAACTTAATCGTAATACCGCGTTCACGTTCAATATCCATAGTATCAAGCAATTGATCCTGCATGTCACGCTGCGCTATAGTACCTGTTTTTTCAAGTAATCTGTCAGCTAATGTCGACTTCCCATGATCAATATGAGCGATGATACAAAAATTTCTTACATTATCAATATATTTCATACAATTAGTTTATTATAGAAAAACTCTTTTGCCAATATTTGACAATAAATTTTCCTAATAATAAGTTTTACTGCTGAATTCTATATGTTCATCCTTTGCCGGTACCACAAATTTGGAGAAAAAATTTAATGCTTCAGGTACTCTTTTTACAATTCCTGACCACATATCAACAACTACAGCATCATCGCCCCAAGTTTTTGGTTCCTTTACATCCATATCTTGAGAAGCACCTACAAGACAAAATGTATGTCCTCCTGTTACGTAATGGTAGCCTTTTCCTGCTCTACATATATCCATTTGAACTATTTTATTTACAATACCTTCTTTATCTAATTTTATACTTACCAATACAGCTTGTTCGCCACAATTTCCAGTACCTGTTTCTTTTACAGCATTTTCTATAGCATCTTTTTCTGAATATCCATGGCGTTTATACTCATCAACACGATATCTAGTTTTAGATATACCGTCTTCTAATTCTTCTCTTTCTTTTCTATCTTCACCTTTTTCAAATATATCATAATACGTATTAGACCTTATCCCGTTAGGAAAGTCTCTTTTTACCGCGTTTATGGCTTGACAACCATATAATATATTTTCTTTAAGACCACAGAATGATATACACATAACATTTTATATAAAACACCTGAATATTATTTTTGTCAATAAAAAAACCTCTATAATATAGAGGTTTTTTATAATTTATATTTTATGATTATGCTATCTCTTCATTTTGTTTTAATTGAGGATTAATAACACCATCATTTTTTTCATCCTTCTTTGTTGGAAGTTTGATTAATTCAGCAACACCTTCATTCTTTTTCTTCACCATGTCTGCTGTTACAGTAAATTCTTTTACATCTTCTTGTGAAGGAATTGCATACATTATATCCATCATTATTTCTTCAACAATAGAACGAAGAGCTCTGGCACCTGTTTTACGTTTAATTGCTTCAGATGCAATTAAATCAATAGCTTCAGGCTCAAATTTCAACTCAACGCCATCCATACCCAATAAACATTGATATTGTTTTAATAAAGCATTTTTTGGCTGAGTTAAAATATTCTTTAATGTCGCTTCATCTAATGGATCTAAAACGGCATATACAGGAATTCTTCCTATAAATTCAGGTATTAATCCGAATTTAAGCAAATCTTCAGGTTGAAGTTTCTTTAATAGCTTTGCAGCCTCAAGTTCTTTTTCTGCTTGAGTTTTTGCTCTATCAGCCCCAAAACCTATTGTAGTAGATTCACCTGCTCTTCTTTCAACAATTTTATCAAGTCCAACAAATGCACCGCCAACAATAAACAATATGTTTGCAGTATTTATTTGAATGAACTCTTGATGAGGATGTTTTCTTCCGCCTTGAGGAGGAACATTTGCAACAGTACCTTCAATCATCTTTAATAATGCTTGTTGAACACCTTCACCTGAAACATCTCTGGTTATACTTGTATTTTCTGATTTTCTTGATATTTTATCAATTTCATCTATATATATAATACCCTTTTCAGCTTTTTGAGCATCAAAATCAGCATTTTGATAAAGTCTTAAAAGAATATTCTCAACATCATCACCAACATAACCAGCTTCTGTTAAAGTCGTAGCATCAGCAATAGCAAAAGGTACATCAAGCATCTTAGCAAGAGTTTGTGCTAGCAATGTTTTACCGCTTCCTGTTGGACCTACAAGTAAAATATTACTCTTTTGAATTTCAACTTTTTGCTCATCGCCTGTTTCAGAAGCATTATGCGCAAGTCTTTTATAATGATTATATACGGCAACCGATAATGCTTTTTTTGCATCATCTTGACCTATAATGAATTCATCAAGATACTGTTTAATTTCATGAGGCTTTGGCACCTTTTTTAAATCAGTTTCTTTTGTTTCTGTTTCTTCAGGCTTTTCTTTATTTTCAAGAAACTCTTCGTCTAAAATTTCATTACACAGTTCAACACACTCATCACAGATATATACATCAGGACCTGCAATAAGTTTCTTTACCTGTTCTTGCGTTTTACCGCAAAATGAACATTTTAAACGACTGTCATCATGAACTGCCATTAATTATATCTCCTGCTTTGGTTTTGGTTGTGTGTTTACAGTTACAACTTTATCAATCATTCCGTATTCTAATGCTTCTTCAGGAGTCATGATATAGTCTCTGTCTGTATCTTTTTCAATCTTCTTAATAGATTGACCTGTATTCTTAGCTAAAATTTCATTTAATGATTTCTTAATTCTGATAATTTCAGCTGCTTGAATTTCAATATCCGTAGCTTGACCTTGAGCACCGCCTAAAGGTTGGTGAATTAATACTCTTGAATGCGGCAAAGCCATTCTTTTTCCGGGAGTACCTGATGATAATAAGAATGCACCCATTGATGCAGCTTGTCCCAAACAAATTGTGGATACATCTGCTCTAATATGCTGCATTGTATCATATATTGCAAAACCTGCTGTTACACTACCACCCGGAGAGTTAATGTATAACATAATATCCTTTTCCGGATTTTCGCTATCTAACAATAGTAACTGTGCAACTATTAAGTTTGCTACCATATCATCAATAGGAGTACCAAGAAAGATTATTCTTTCTCTCAACAATCTTGAGAAAATATCAAATGATCTTTCTCCTCTGCTTGATTGTTCTATTACTACGGGTACAAAACTCATATTTTTTCCCTTTCTAACCTATGTTATTTTTTATAATTTACTTTTGCATTTTCAATTAATAACTGAGTAACTTTTTCAGTTATTATTTGTTGATTTATTGAATGCAATAAATTAACATTCTTTTGAATTTCAGCAACAATATTTTCTGTAGTTGTACGATAAATATTTGCCAAATCTCCAATTTTCTTTTGAATATCTTCAGAAGTAACTGTTATTTTTTCTTCTTGAGCAATTTTTCCGACAATTAATGATGTTTTAATTCTCTTAACAGCTTCTTCTTTCATTTGTTCGTATATCTTTTGATGTCCTTCTTTTTCAAGCATTTCATCAAAATTACCGCCTTGCATATTAATTCTTTGCTTAAATTCACCCATCAAAGCTTGAATTTCACGGTTAATCATTGTTTCTTGAATATCAATATTAGTGTTTTCTAATAAAGTATCAAATATTTTATTAGCAACTCTCTTTTCATTTTCAACTTTTACGCTATTATCAAGATATTTTTGAATATCTTCTTTTAAAGCATCTAATGTTTCAAACTTAGGATTTACTTTTTTAGCCAATTCATCATTTATTTCATGAAGAACCTTTTCTTTTATTGAATTTATTTTGATATTAAATTCAGCAGGTTTACCTTTCAATTTTTCATCATGATATTCAGATGGGAAGGTAACATTAATTTTGAATTCTTCACCAATTGAATGATCAACCAATTGTTCAGCAAAACCTGCAATAAAATTAGAATGACCTAAATCTAACACATAATTTTTAGCAGATCCGCCTTTGATTTCTTCTCCGTCAACATAACCGTCAAAATCAATATTTACTAAATCTGTTGATTTTGTTTTTCTGTCTGTAATTTCATTCAAAGTTGAAAATCTGTCAGCTAAACGTTCAAGTTCTTGGTCAATAGCATTTTCTTCATTTTTATATTCTTCAACTTCAATTGCCATACCTTTATAGTCATCTAATTTAACTTCAGGTTTTAATTCAAATTTAGCAACAACCTTTAATGTTTTATCATCTGCAAATTCAAAAGATTCAATTGCAGGTGCTGATACCAAATCAAATTTATTTTCTTCTATAGTATTTTCAAATATTGTTGGAAGCACACTATCCAAAACTTCTCTTTCAATTGCTGCTATTCCAACATATTTTTCTAAAATATTTTTTGGAGCCTTTCCTTGTCTAAAGCCTGGAACATTAACTCTTTTAGCAAGTTTCTTACAAGCTTTATCATATTCAAAAGAAGTAACTGAAGATTCAACTTCAATATTTAACTTAACTTCATTGTTTTCTAACTTTTCAATTGTAACTGTCATCTTATATCACCTTTTCTATTCTATATTGATTTTACACATGCCCTTTACAGACAGAATAACCATCTAACTATGTTAGATTATAACATAAATATATTTCTTTCAAGTTAAATAGACGATTTAGAGGAGTCTTGAAAAAATAGCCAACGTGTTTATAAACATATGTGCTATAATAAACTTGTACACATGTACAAAAGGGGTATTTATGAAAAAAGCATTTATTTTATTTACTTTATTAAGTTTAACAGCAAATATATCTTTTGCTTCTGCCTTCGGCGGTTATGATGCAGGTGCCGTGAACAGCCAATATATGAGAGATTTAAGAACCCATGAAGCTATTACCCGAGCAAAAAACAAAAGTGCAATTGTTACTACAAACAAGCAGACTCCTTTACAACAAAGAGAAATGCAAGAACAAAGAGATAAAATTATAAATGCAGATATTAAAACAATCACATTTGTGAACAATGCTTCAATTTCTTCAAGTGATTTATTAAAGGCAGTTTCTGACAAACTGAATATGCCAATGTCAGCTGAAAATATTGCTTCAATAAGAAAAGACATTATGAAATATTATCAAGACAGAGGTTTCTATTCTGCAGTTGCTATAGTAGCCGCTCAAGATAGTGAAACTGGCGAAGTCGTTATTGAAATCAAAGAAGGCGGCAGAAACTCTATTACAGTTCAAGAATAATTTCTTTTTATAAACAAACAAGATATAACTATTTATCATAAACAAAAGCATAATTCTTTACATATAAAAAACCCGTAAACTAATAAAAATACATATCAATGTGTTCTATAGTTTACGGGAAGTGTGTTTATGGGCAAACAGCCGAAATTTCTGCCTATTGTTTTTATCTGGATTATTTTTATATTTTTTGCAGCTAACACTACATTAGCTTTCGAATATGAAAATACTGCCGATAACCCTCGATTGGTTAACTTAACACCCCAACAATTTCGTGCACTTAATACAATTGAAAAAAGAATATACAGTAATTCTTTTGACAGCGAAAATACTATAGACAGAATAGAAAGACTTGAACTGGACTTGTTCAATGAAATACAAAAAGGTACTCCTACTCAAAGAATAAATTCTCTTAAACTTGAAAGTTCAAGAGTTGCTTTAAGAGGAACACCTATGACACCAATGATGGATTCAAGCTTCAACTCAAAATATATAAATCCCAGAGGCGAAGGAACTTATTATGATGATGTAGGAATAATAGATGGACTAATCCGCGTATGGTGGCCTGATTTTTATGCAAGCATAACTGAATATAGAAAATACAAAGAAGCTAATTTCTATTAAATGTTAAGTAATCCTGCTATCCAATCTCTTATCCAATTGAGAAAATCGTTCCAGCTTGGCCATTTACTAGGATCCCACTGATCATACCAAGGACTGTCTTCATCCGGCACATTCGAATCATCATCAGGAGTTGGAACATCACCATCATAATCAGGTGGTATTACAGGTTTATCATCATCTACATTTTCATTTCCACCAGAGGGTTTTGTTGAATCTTCATTATCTGAATCACTACCAGAATTTGAATTATCAAGTTCAAAAGATAATGTTTTCTCATACATAACCTGCTGAGTAGGTGCACCATAAGGAACAACTTTCTGTGAATATATTTGAGCTTGATAAATATCTTTAGGACGTTGATATGATGTTGTCGCTCTATTTGGCTTTCTAACCCCATTAACATCTATCCAAATATTAGGTCCTTCAGAAAGTATACAAGGCGTTATATTGTGTATATCGCATGGCATTCCCTTTGCATCACTGTATGCGGAAGAATAATTATTAACACAAAAAATAATACCGTCATCTGTTGTAAAAACAGTTCCATCACAATCTGAAGATGTAAATTCAGACTCACCATCTATAACATTCATACGTTTTGAAAAAATTTCATCTACAATCAACTCTGCAGAAGTATAATCATGAGAAGATAAACCTGTTAAAGCATAATTAAGTGCCAATGCTTGATTCAAACCCGAAATAGCTTTTTTTAATGCACTTCTGTACTCTTGTGCATTAGTGTGATTCATAAGAGCAGGAACAACCATTGCTGCCAAAACTCCTATTATCACCAAAGTTATAAGAACCTCTGATAAAGTAAAAGCAAATTTTCTCATTTAATCTTCCCATTAACTTACACTTATTGATAGTAACATTTATAAACCAATTTTTGCAAAAAATATTTATAAATATTACATCTTACACAAAGTTTTCATTGAATACCTTTTATTTTTAGTATCGTTAGACATATAATTAAATTTATATCAGGTTAAGAAATATAACTTAAAAAAATATATTTATACATCTTAACTTTATATTTCTTTTCATACTTTTTTTCTAACAACTAAAGCATTATTTATTGCTACAGAAGTTTTAATATTACTTCCTGTATATATTTTTCCGTCAACATACATAACTGTAGAACTACCACCATCCAAGTTAATAGCCTCATAACAACCAAGTTGTTTCATTAACTTAGCAAGCTCTTTTAAAGTAACACCGGTACTGCCTTCTTTTCTTCCGTCTACCGTGACCATTATAAGTACATTATCCTTAGTATATCCTATAGCAGTTCTCGGATTTCTTCCTGCTATTGCATTTAATTTTTCACTAGATACATCAAGGAAAATTTCTCCATCCTTCATTAAATATGGACCACCACTTATTAAATGCTCAATATTACTCCATCTTGGCGAAAGTGAATAATCTATTTTAACTTTATCTCCTGCTTTAATATCAGCTAAAATATCTTTAGGGGCAGAAATAACATATCCGTCTATAGGTATAAAAATCGAAGTAGATGATTTTGTAATAACTTTATCATCCTTTATTGCAATATGTATTGACGGAGTTTTTGTCTTAGGAGACTTCTCGCCCCATTTAGATGTATATATAAGTACATTTGAAGCTAACATCCTCGGTTGATTTATATTATCAATTTTTATTGTTTTACCTTTAGTTTTAATTTCACCATTAAATGATATTCTGGATGTTTCAAATGAATCTTCCCCAATTCCTAACCCGACTCTTTCATATATCGGGCCTGAAATTATTTCATTATTTATAACTAAAGCTCCTAATGGTGTTCCCGTATCTTGTTTAAAGTATGTACCATTTATAGCCAATATAGCACCATTTAGCATAGCAATATTATTAATTTTTGCTCTTGAGTGCATTTTATCTGAACCCATCTGAGGAATTATTTCTATATTTTTATTTATATTCCTGTTTATTTCCGCAACATTAATCTTTACTCTTCTGGAATTTATATATTTAACAATTGGAACATAAACAACACCGTCATCCACCTTAGTAATTTTTTGATTAGGATATTTTTCTTTTAAATCTTCAGCCCACTTTTTTTGCAATAAAAAAAGAGCATCATCAGATTGCTCTTTATACATAGTATTTTCTTGTATATAACCTCTTAAAATTGTTCTCGCCTCATACGCATCAAGCGGCATATTATATCCGGAGAAAACAGCTAATGCCATTATTACCAAACCAAGCTTCAAGACCATTTTCTCGGAACAAAATATTCTTCTTTCTGCCAGTGCTTCTGCGTACATGATTAATGTTCCTTATACTACAATTGTAACATATTTTCATGTTTTTTTCAAGTGCTGATAACGACTTTATTAAGAAAAAAGAGTATAATTAATATAAAAGTCGGAGGATTTTCAAATGAAAGAGAAGGCAATAAAACACTTTAAAGAAGGATATTCTTGTTCTGAATCTGTTGTTCAAGCAGCTATTGATAAAGGCTATGCACCAAAGGAACTTTTAAGCGTAGCAACACCATTCTGTGGCGGAATGGGTATAAGATGCTTATGTGGAGCTGTAGCAGGTTCTCAAATTATAATAGGTTCAATGTTTGGAAAAAATGAAGAACGAGATGGAAAAAAAGCAAGAGCATTAGCAAAACAATTTAATGAAAAATTTGCAGAAAAATACAAAGTTAACTGCTGTAAAGTTTTATCTGCAGGATATGAATTTTCTTCACCAGAAAGGCGTGAACATTGCTGCAGTATGGTAGAAGATTGCAGTATTCTTTTAGAAGAACTATTAAAAGAAAACCTTGTAAAGGCATAACATCAGAGAAGATAAACAAAATAAGATGATATATGTTAAATCAATTTACGAACTTACGGTTTAGCAATATAAAATGATTTTGTTTGTTTTATAATAAAACGTACTTGAAGAAAGAAATGGTATGTTTATAGATAAAACAAGAATAAAAATCCTTTCAGGAAAAGGAGGCAACGGTATAGTTGCCTGGAGAAGGGAAAAATATGTAGATAAAGGAGGTCCCGCAGGCGGTAACGGAGGTAAGGGCGGAGACATATATCTTGTTGCAACGGAAGATATGTCTACATTAATGGACTTCCAATTTCAATCTGTTTTTAAAGCAGAAAACGGTGAAAACGGATATATAAAAACTCAACACGGTAAATGCGGTAAAGACTTATATATAAAAGTTCCTGTAGGTACAGTAGTTAAAGATGTATCAACAGGAAAAATAATAGCAGACCTAAATACAAATGAACAAACAATAATGGTAGCACAAGGCGGTCGCGGCGGAAGAGGCAATGCTTGTTTTGCAACAGCACAAAAAAGAGCACCGCAATTTTGTGAACCGGGAGAAAACGGAATTGAAAGAACTTTAGAACTTGAACTTAAGTTATTAGCTGATGTAGGCTTATTAGGAATGCCAAATGCAGGAAAATCAACATTAATAAGTTCAGTCAGCAGTGCAAAACCTAAAATAGCAGATTATCCGTTTACTACATTAGTTCCTCACTTAGGCGTAGTAAAAAAAGATAGCGGAGACGGCTATGTTATAGCAGATATTCCGGGGCTTATAGAAGGTGCATCTGAAGGCATAGGTTTGGGACACGAATTTTTAAGACACGTTGAAAGATGCCGTTTCTTAATACATTTGGTCGATTTAACAGAAGAAGATCCTATAAAAAATTATAAAATTATCAATGAAGAATTAAAAAAGCACTCTGAACAATTAGCCTCTGTTTACCAAATAGTTGCTTTAAACAAGATTGATTCTGTTGATGAAGAAACAAGACAACATTATATACAAGAATTTAAAAAATTATCTGACGACGTATTTTTAATTTCAGCAGCAACAAGAGAAAATTTAACAGAATTTATGCACTTTGTATCAAAGAAAGTTGATGAAATACCAAAACCTGTTATTGTTGTTGATGTTGAAGAAGATGACGGTGCTATAGATAATGACGACAGCTCATACAGTGTTTATAAAGTTGATAAACATACATTTGTAGTTGAAGGCGGAAAAATTTTCAGACTTGCAAATGTTACAGACGGAAGAAATACTGAACAATTATACAGATTTCAAAATATCTTAAAAGCAATGGGTGTTTTTGATGCATTAAAAGAAGCAGGCGTGCAAGAAGGTGACATTGTTAAAATCGGACACTTAGAATTTGATTATTTATATTAATAAATAATCTTTTATTTAAGCAGTTCAAAATGATTTTTATTAAACCTTAATATTCCTTCATCTCGCATTTTGCACAATTCTCTTGACATTGCACTTCTATCAACACATAAAAATTTTGCCATTTCTTCTCGAGAATATGGAATAGAAAAAACCTTTTCTCCATTCCTAAATGTTTCTAATAATGCCAAAATCTTATCACGAGTAGTTTTTTGAGCAATAATATCAATTTTATCATTTAAAAGAGAATTTCTTTTTGAAATCATCTTCATTACATTTTTTATTAATTGCAAATGATAATGGCAAAGTTTTTCACAAGGGGTAATAACTTTCTCAAAAGGTAAAAATAAAACCTCACACTCATTTTCGGCAATAATATCAACAGGACTTTTATCTAAACCGCAACATACTATGTTATGACCAAAAATATCATTAACTTTTAATCTTTCAACTATAGTTATATTTCCAAGTGTATCAGTTTTTTGAATAACGGCACTACCGCCTAAAATTACTCCCAAATAATCTATTTTTGCTGAATTTTTTAATATATAAGCATTTTTGCGGAAAACTTTAGTTTTTATACCGATACACTTTAAAAGTTCCAGAACGCCATCATTATTAATTCTCTCAAATAAATCTACATCAAGCATTCTAAAAAACTTTCTTTCTCTTTTTTCTTTTTTCTGTCAAATCAGTAATCTTTAAATCTTTTATAGCATTATCAACAGAAATTTTAGCAAGCGGCTTATGAGTTCTTCTGTCATAAAAAACCAACCAATGCTGTCTGTTTGGATTATCTACGGAAAAAGATAAAATACCCGAGACATTTTCACCTTTTTTTATTGTTTTCATAGCCAGTGAATTTTTGTAATCAGAGAAAATTGAAGGATGATATGAATTATGCAAATCATTAACCAGTTCAATATCAAAACTTGAAAAATCGGATTTTGAATTATTCTTAATTATTAAATCCAAAGAAATTGTATTTAAATGGTCAAATGGATCTTTTTCCAAGAAAACATCAGATATATCTACCTCAAGACCTTCATATTCAAGTTCATCCTGCCTTACAGATTCATGTGTCATAACTTGAATAGGTTCAGAACTAACTATTTTAACCTTAATTTCATCACCCGGGGAAATTAAAACATCACTTCCTTTTCTGAAAAAACTCATCCCCAATGCAATAAGTCCGCCGATTGCAGCACCGCCAGCCAAAGTATAACCTTGACTTGCAACGGCACCAGGTATACCTGCTATTTCTAAAGCTGCCATGGCACCTGTTACACCACCTATCGCAGTATAAGCAATATTTTCTCCCGCAACTTTAGCAACTGATTTTGCTGGATGTAATTTAGATGTCATATCACCTTGAATAGGGATTTCTCTTCCGTCAGGAGTAATTAAATAATCAAAAGAAAGTTCTATATATCCATCTCTGCCCATTCTTTTAGGATCTACTATATTTCTTATGATACCGTGCGCTACAGTACCTTTAGGTAAAAGTACACCACTTCCTGCTAAAACATCTTCTGAAACCTCAGCAAAAAATTCATCTCCTTCAACAGATGTTGTACCGGCTAAAACCTGAGATACCGTTAATTCAACAACTTTATTACCTTCAAGCTTCTCTTTTTCTTTAGTAAATATTTTATCATTCTCTTTATTTTTTAAATCGGTCTCTTCAATATATCCTTTGAACGGTTCTTGTGCCTGTACCATTAATAAACCATCCGAGAAAGATATTCCTAATAATATAAATATTGCAATTATTTTCTTTTTCATATATCCGCCAATCTATATGACATTTTACTACATTTAAAATGGATTTCAAAATCTATTATTTTTTTTGTTATACAAGTATATTCATGATATGATTTTTACTGAAAAAATAAATAAACAGAGGGTTTTAAAATGACAACTGGGACAATGGAAGAATTAAGAAAAAAATATGAAGTTGTAATAGGTTTAGAAGTACATGCTCAATTGAAAACAAAGTCTAAAATTTTTGCATGTGACTCTACAGAATTCGGTAATGAACAAAATACTCAAGTAAGTCCGATTACATTAGGTATGCCGGGAGTATTACCTGTTTTAAATAAAGAAGTTGTTAATATGGGTATATTAACTGGTTTGGCTTTAAACTGTACAATTCCGCAATACTGTAAATTTGACAGAAAGCAATATTTTTATCCTGATCTTCCAAAAGGTTACCAAATTTCACAATATGACCAACCAATTTGTGTAAATGGTTATATTGATATAGAAGGAAAAAGAATAGGTATAACAAGAGCTCACTTAGAAGAAGATGCCGGTAAACTCGTTCATATGGGGTCATCAGGAATTGCAGGCTCAAGTTATTCTTTAGTTGACTTAAACAGAGCAGGAACACCATTATTAGAAATCGTATCAGAACCGGATATGCGTTCATCCGATGAAGCAAGAGCATATATGGAAGAATTAAGAACTACTCTAAGATATATAGGCGTTTGCGACGGAAACTTAGAAGAAGGTTCAATGAGATGTGATGCGAATATCTCTATAAGACCTGTTGGTCAAAAAGAATTCGGCACAAGAGCAGAAATTAAAAACGTAAACAGCTTTAGAGCACTTCAAAGAGCTATTGAATATGAAATAGACAGACAAATTGACCTTGTAGAAGCAGGGGAAGAAGTGGTTCAAGAAACAAGATTATGGGATGATAATCAAGGCATTACAAAATCTATGAGAGGAAAAGAAGATGCTCACGATTACAGATATTTCCCTGAACCAGATTTAATGCCTTTAGAAATCTCCAGAGAATGGGTAAACGAAATAGCTGCAAAAATGCCCGAACTTCCTCCAAAAAGAAGAGAACGTTATGTTTCATACGGATTGACTCCATACGATGCTAATGTGTTAGTTGAACAACAAGATATAGCACTATTTTATGATAAAGTTGTAGCTTTAGGTGCCGATGCAAAAGTTGCAAACAACTTCTTAATGAAAGAAATTGCTGCTTTCTTAAAAGAAGAAAAAGTTACAATTGAAGAAACTAAATTAACAGCTGAATCGTTTGCAGAATTAATTAATATGGTTACATCAGGCGCTATCTCAAACAACATAGGTAAGCAAATAGTAATTACATTGTTAAAAGAAGGCGGAAGCGCTAAAGAAATTGTTGAAAAACAAGGTCTTAGCGTTATATCTGATGAAGGAGCACTAAAAGAAATCTGCAAAAAAGTTGTTGATGCTAATCCGTCACAAGTTGAATTATACAGAAACGGAAGAGACAAATTATTTGGTTTCTTCGTTGGTCAAGTAATGAAAGAGACTCAAGGCAGAGCAAATCCTCAATTATTAAATAAATTATTAAAAGAAGCCTTGAATGGATAATAAAAGAAAGAACTAAAAAAGACCGAGTATTAAACTCGGTCTTTTTTTATATCTGTCAATTAATCAAGTGGAATTATCAACTTTTGTCCGATTGAAAGTTTATGTGCATTAGTCAATTTATTCACTTGTCTTATTTTTTCTACTTTTGCAGGATCATATTTACCATAAAACCTGAAAACAATAGAGCTCATAGAGTCACCTTCTTTTACAGTATATGTTTCAACCGTAGGAATAACAACTTCATCAACAGCTTCAGAAGTTGCCGGAACTACTGATATACTTGACGTAATTTGAGGCAATTTACTTTTTCTTGATATTTTCTTTTCAAATTTAGGCTGACCTAAAGAAGTAGAAGAAGTATCAGAAGGCAAATTAGAGCTTATACTTAAAATAGCATTCATAATAAACATGCATAAAGCTCCGGCTATAAAACCTGTTAACAAATATACACCGGGAGACTTTTCTTCCTTAGGATTAATCTTAAAATTTTGCCATAAAAGATCAAGTTCTTTTTGTTTACTTGGTCTTTTATATGTCTTAGGGGTATAATCTTCTTGTTGATTTTGGTTATATTCCCTTTGATTCTTTATCTCAGATAAAAAAGCTATTTTTTCATCTGATAAGTTTGATCTATATATTGATGAATTTCTCATAAATTATATACCCCAATCCTTTCCCTTTAATAGTCACATGATATCTGAATAAATATTTATAAGTCAAGAAATATGGAAATTTTATTACAGTATGTATCTTATTTAGACAAAAAACAAGAGGCTGGTTTCCCAACCTCTTGAATTATTTTTTATAGTTAAGAACAAACTAAACTATTCGCCACCTTGTCCTGAGGTATTTTCACCAACAGTAACTGTTTTATCAAACATAACTTCTTGAGTTGGATTACCATAAGGAACAACTTTTTGTGCATAAATTGTTGCTTGGTAAATATCTCTAGGTCTTGCAGAAGATGTAGTAAGCCTATTCGGTTTCTTAGAACCATTTACGTCAATCCAAATATTGGCTCCATCACTACCACCTGTTGTACAAGGTTTAGTATTATAAGTATTACAAGCAGAAGTTTGATCATCACCATTTTCGTTACCTTGGAAACCTTTTACACAGAACACCATACCATCTGCTGTTGTAAATACATCGCTAGCATCACAAGTAGATGTATTAGTGAAAGAAGTTTCTCCATCAATAACACTCATTCTCTTTTTGAATACTTCATTAACCAGAGCTGCACCATCAGAATAATCATTAGCAGATAAGCCTTCTAATGCATAGTTTAAAGTCAAAGCTTGGTTAAGACCTGCAATAGCCTTCTTTAATGCTGAACGATATTCTTGAGCATTAGTATTGTTCATCAATGTAGGAACTGTCATAGCAGCAATTACACCGATGATAACCAAAGTAATTAAAACTTCGGCAAGGGTGAAACCTAATTTTTTCATAATTTTTACCTTTCGTTTTTTCGAAACTTTTTCCAAATACCAGTAAATTGTATACTTTTTTTAACAATTCGTCAAGTCTTAACAAATATTAACAATCTTCTGCAATCGTTAACCTATTTTCTTTTTCAGGAAAACATTCATTGAGATTTCATTATTAATTTTTGTTTTTGTATTTGGAAACTAGTAAGCTTCTGTAATCTTATTTTTATGTATTATTTAACTCTTAAGTACAAATTCAAAATAAAGATAAATTAAAACAAATATATATCAATAACACCTGTATACCTTATTATTACTCATTCCGGCAAAAAACAATCCGGCCATATTGATGGTAAATACCAGTTATATTCTTATATTCATTTATTTTTGTATATCTTATCTTGTTTTCTTTTGCAACTTATAACTTGAATATTCCACATGAAACAAGCTTTTAAACATGAAGTTATAAAGATACTTAATAAATACAACAAAAGATGTATTTTATATATAAAATAAACTTTTTTCCAATAAAAAATTGTATAATAATGACAAAATAAGTTTTATCATTAATAATTACATGTGTATAGTACAAAGGAAAAATAAATGATTAACAACCTAAAAAATATGGTAGCACAAGTTTTCTACACTCCAAGTGTATCTACTCAAACTGTTAATTCAACAAATACAGGATACAATCCCTTTGAAAATCCTTTTGTACAGCCACAAAACAGAAATAACTATGCAATAAATAAACCGGTAAAAGGCGGTTATTTTGCAGGATATTATAATGGTAAACCCAATATTGTAGGCAGAAGATTATTTATTGAAGCATAAAAAACAGGGCTAAAGTATTTAAGCCCTGTTTCTATTTTATACAGATTCTATCCCTTTATAGGAACAGAAATTATGAGTTTGTGTCCTTCTTTATATTTAGAAATATTTGCAGTATCTGCATTTTCAGGAAGTATAAAATCTTGAGAAAAAGCAACATCTTGCTCGTACTCTTTATCTTGCACTTGAGAACTTCCGAAAACAGTCAATTTTCTTCCTTCTACGTTGTAGTTAATCTTATTTTCATCATTTTGAAAAGGTTTTAGACCTACAATAATATTGAATTTATTATCATCGAATTCTGTTTTAATTTTGACTGAATCCATCATAAATATAGGCATGCCAAAATCAGCTTCATGCATTTTTTTCATTTTATGAAATTTATCTTTCATATTAAAAGCATCTTCAAAAGCTTTCATATCTTGTCTATACATTCGGTCAATATCATCAAACATTCTTTTTTCAAACTTATAAGGATTAAAATGAGGTTTATAATATTTATGCATCATTTGATCTGCAACAAAATAAAATGCCAAAAAACCACCTATAAATGCTGCACATATCATTGCTAAACATTTCTTCCAGCAATGATTTTCAAAACAAACATGTTTATCTGTTTCTTTCATACCTTCATTTTGATTATTTGTGTTGTTTTCTTCCATATTGCTTCCTTTCTTTTTTGCAATTAAATTATATATTTTGTTCTATTGATTTACAATAATAAAGTGTACTAGTCACCTATACAATTATTCAGATACTCAATAGTATCCAGTTTATTATCATATAAGAATTTCAAAAAATACAAATAATTAATATCTCTGGACGAAACAGTAACATTAATCTCAAAACCATCAGAGCAAAATGGCTCATAATCATAAATAACATAACTGTTATATTTGCTTTTCCACTCTTTTTTATCAATTGAACAATTATTTTCTAAAGCAGTTTGCTCTAACCACGGAATTATATCCTTTGATATGTTTTTGAATTCGATTTGGCTTCTTTGATTTAGTCCATTAATGTATTTTTCAACTAGCATTTTTTCTATACCCCGCAATGACTTTTATTGAACACACTCCCAATTCCTGAAAAATTCCATTTAATTTCAGGATATTTCCAGTTTAAACACATTCCAAAGAGAAAAAAATACACCAAAAGGTAATATCACACTTATATATTCGGGCTATTTTTAAATGGTTAACAATAAAAATTATAATCTAAATCAATGTAAAATATTTGATTTTATTGGTTTTCAGAGTCGATATAAAGAATATATTAAAAAAACGGGATTTTGAATTTTTTGCTTTATAATAAAATCGGAAGTTTTGAAATATAAAAAGAGGCAAATAGATGAACACAGTATTATTACCAATAAACGAATATTTAAATAAATTAGAAAACGCTGATAATAACGTAAAAAATGAAATAGAAAATGAACTTGTTAATATCGGTAAAGAAGCAGTTCCTTCTCTTGTAGATTCACTTCAAGTTTTAAAAGGCAGAACAAGAGGAATTGTTGCTATGATTTTAATTAGGATTGGGGAATCATCTATTGACTATCTTCAAAAAGCAGCCGAATCCAATAGCGATTTTGAATGGATCGCAAACTATTTAATTACAGAGATTAAAGGTGTTGCAGCCTAGTTGATTAGAAAGAGTTTAAAAAGGACCGATTAAATAATCGGTCTTTTTTTTGTTTTATTTTTATTAAAAATGCAACTATATATGTAGTTTCGTTATTTTGTTTATTGAAACGATATCAAAGCTTTGTCTGTTTGAGGACGGAGTCCGAGTTACAAAGCTTCAGGTTGAAATTAACAAAATAGAAACGAAATATCAAGTTGCTAGCCTTTTGGTACTTTTCTGCAATGAGAAAAGTACGTAATAAATTACATTATGTTTATTTAAAAACCAAAATTCAGAAAGTAAAATTTAAACAAAACTTGAATAAAAAAAAGAAAAAAGTGCAACTGTATATGTAGTTTCGTTATTTTGTTTATTGAAACAGGTTAAATTATTTTTAAACAGAAATATCTATAATTTTAAATAAGTAATCTGTTTATCACCATATGTTTTAATTTTAATAATTTCAAAATCTTGAATATTTATATTCTTATCAATAGGATGTTCCAAAATAATAATACCTTCATCATCCAATATATTATTATCTTTTATAATCTTTAAAGATTTTTCATACAAATCAGAATCATATGGCGGATCAAGGAAAATAACATCTGCTTTTAAATTAATCTTTAAGATATTTTTTAAAGCATCACCAAAATATAATTCAGGAATAAGCCCAAGACTTTTATAACTTTCCTTTATTGATAATGCCGTTTTCTTATCTTTTTCAAAAGAAATAACTCTAAACCCTCTTGATATAGCCTCAAGCCCCATTATGCCGCTGCCTGAAAACATATCAATAAATAACTTTCCTTGAAAATCAATCATTGCAGACAAAGTGTTAAATATACCCTGGCGAGTTTTCGATAACGTAGGCTTTATATTTTCATATTCTGCCGTTTTTATTTTTCTTGAATTATATTTACCGCCGGTTATATTCATTAATCAAGCTCTATCAAATTTTTTGCGGAGGCAGAGTCAACTTCAGGTTCATAAACTTTAACTTTACTCAATATATTTGACCATTGACCAAACATATTTTGCGAATAATGAGGAGCTTTATTTTGGTATATAGCAAAAATAATTCCCTCTTTACCTTGAAAAGCTCTTTCTACAGCACAAGTATTTTTAATTTGACTGCACCAAGTAACCATTGCATTATCAAAATCTCGAACAATGTACTCAGGAACTATATCAGGATAATTATTTCTGTCCTTACCTAATTGTTTATGCAGCATTACCATTGGAGACAAACCTTGATTTTTGATAACACGTTCTGAAAAAATAAGCATTTCAGTATAATTATCAGAACTTTGATTATATGGGACATAACATTTTTTACTTTCAATTCCGTCAGGGCTTGAAACTTTATGCCAACCTTCATTAGGAAAATCAAATTGCAGAGTATCTTTTGCCATTGCAAAACTTTGCAAAAATAAAATACTTAATATTGATATAAAAATCTTTTTCATTAAATTAACTCCCAAGCAGGTTTTTCAACAGCTGCTATAACTTCTACATCTTCATTTTTCAATATATTTTCAAAAATTTCAACAACAAATCTTTCACTATGAAAATGCCCCAAATCAACAATAGTCATATTTGTAGCATTCAATGCCTGATGGTGCTTTAAATCACCGGTTATAAATACATCTATACCAATTTTTTCTAAATCTTGAATATATTCAGCTCCGCTGCCTGAACAAAATGCTATTGATTTATATGTTTTTCTATGACTATTTACAACTCTTACACTAGGCAAGCTAAAAATTGTTTTCAGAGTTGAGATAAGTTTTGAAAAGTTTTTTTCTTCATCAAACTGTTTATATTTAATAAATTCAAATGCAGTATCTAAATCCGTAAATCCGCATTTTTCCGCAAGATATTCACTTACACCGCCTTGTGCTATATCTAAGTTGGTATGAGCTGAGTATACTTGTATATTATTCTGGATTGCCTTAATTATAAATGGGGATTCTATCGTTTTTATTGAATTAAAAAAGATAGGATGATGTGATAAAATCAAGTCACATTTTTTATTAATAGCCTCATCTACAGTAGATGGTGTCACATCAAGTGCTAACAAAATCCTATTTGTATCTTCAATACCCAGATTTATCTGCCAGCCTGAATTATCCCATTTTTGCATTGTGTTTAACGGCGCAAATTCTTCTATTCTTTTTATAATTTTAGTTACTTTTTCCATAAATTTTTTCCAAAATCTTCATAGCTATAATTTGTTTATCAGCTTTTTCTATATGACAAACATTCATCTCTTTATCTATTATATACAATTCATTATCATTTGACGAGAAGCCTATATCTTTTTTAGAAATATCATTTGCACATATATAATCACATTTTTTCTTAGAAATCTTTTGTTTTGCAAATTCCATTAGATTTTGACTTTCAGCACAAAATCCAACAACAATTTGGTCATTTCGTTTAATTTTAGACATTTCTTTTAAAATGTCAGGATTTTCAACAAGTTCAATTATCAGAGAATTGCCGTCTTTTTTTATTTTCTGTTCAGATTTATTTTTTACTCGATAATCACTTACAGCTGCGGCCATAATTAATGTATAAGCATCTTTAAACTCTTCATTTACTTTATTATACATTTCTTGAGCTGTTTGAACATTTATCACTTTATATTTTTTATCAACATCAACTGTTGAAATAAGAACAACATCGGCTCCGAGTTTATATGCATTGTCAGCTAATGCAATACCCATTTTTCCTGAAGAATAATTTCCGATATATCTTACTGCATCAATATTTTCCTTCGTACCACCTGCTGTTATGACAACCTTTTTCCCTTTTAATATTTGTTCGGGCAATAAAATATCTTTAACAGTATCATAAATTAAATTTATATCAGCAAGTCTGCCTTTACCGTTAGTTCCGCAGGCTAAAAAGCCGGTATCAGGTTCAATTACTTTTATTCCTCTATTTTTTAGAGTTTCAATATTTTTTTCTACTGCGGGATTTTCCCACATATTTGTGTTCATACAAGGTGCTATTACAACAGGCTTTTTAAAAGCACAGAATGTTGATGTTAATAAATTATCACAAATTCCTAAAGCCATTTTTGCAATTGTATTTGCGCTCGCAGGTGCAATAACAAAGATATCCGCTTCATCAGTCAAAGCTATATGTTCCGGTTTATATTCTTTTATATTAAATTGCTCAATATCAACAGCATTTTGACTTAATGATTCTAATGTAGTCTTAGTAACAAAATTCAATGCATTAGGCGTAACAACAACTTTAACATTCGCATTATTTTTTTTGAACAAACGAATTAATTCACAAACTTTATAAGCTGCAATAGCTCCTGTTATACCAACTAAGACGGTTTTTCCGCTAAGCATTTTTTACCCTTTATTATTAAAGATTTTCTGCATATTAGCCAATGCTTCTTCTATGTTATCATTAATAATTTGATAATCAAAGTTTTTACCTGCCTCTATTTCTCTTGCAGCAACACTAAGCCTTCGTTGTATAGCTTCTTCACTTTCAGTATGTCTGCCTCTTAAACGCTTTTCTAAATCTTCTAAAGATGGAGGCATAATAAAAATTGAAGTAGCTTCAGGCATTTTTTCCTTTACTTGTTTTGCACCTTGAACTTCAATTTCTAAAATCAAATCTATTCCCTTAGCCAATGTTTTTTCTACAAAACTTTTTTTAGTTCCGTAGAAATTACCGCTAAATTCTGCCCATTCTAAGAATTCATCATTATCAATAGATTTCTGAAAATCTTCTTTAGATACAAAAAAATAGCTTACACCATCTTCTTCACCTTGTCTTGGATTTCTTGTTGTAGCAGATATTGATAGTTTAATTTCAGGATTTTCCTTTAAGAAAAGCTTTAACAAAGTGCCTTTTCCAACTCCGGAGCATCCCGCAACTATATATAAATGACCTTTCATAAATTCCCTTTTTATACAATTTTTATAGATTATACCTGAATAAATATAAAAAGAAAATCATATTTTATTTTGACTAAATTTTACCTATTATCCAAGCATGGATATCGTTATATAAAATCAATACCATCAAGGTTATTAATAAATAGAAGAAGAAATTACTTAATATTTCAACAAATTTCTTACTTACAGGTTTTCCTGTTATCTTCTCGATAATAAGGAACAATAAATGTCCGCCGTCTAAAGCCGGAATAGGCAATATATTAATTAATGCCAAGTTTAAAGATATCATAGCTGTTAACAATAAACCTTGGAATATACCTTTATATGCAATTATTTCAGTTCCTATTTTTGTAATTGCAATAATTCCGTTCATTTCACTCATTGGGATTTTACCTGTAAATAGTTTTCCAAGAGTGTATACCATAAATCCTATATTATAGTTAACATAATGAATTGTTGCAGGAATTAATTCCTTTAGGTTTTTGGTTTCAGTATACTTTTCACTATATGATTGTTCAATACCAAGCTTACCGTCTTTACCTGCATATACAGGTTTTAATTGTACTTCTTGATTATTTCTCAAAACAACTATTGAAACCGGTTTTTTGGTATCAGAAATCGCTGCTGCTATATCAATTGGTAAAGCATCACTTTCAAGTTTATATTCGCTGCTGTAATTAATCTTGTCTCTTAAATCTTTTTGAAAATCAGAAAGCTGAGTTTCTTTTGATTTATATTTTTCCAATCCTAAAATATTATCAACAGATAACTTAACACTTTCTTCATCAGTAAATTGAGGAAATCTTACAATAGTGCCTGCTTTTATAATTTCATTATCTTTTAATTGAGGATTTAAAGTTTTTAACTCATTTAATTTACTTTCAATTAACTTTTGAGAAGCTAAACCATCAAATTCCTTTGATAAATCAAGATGTCTTGTTAAGGTTATAGGATAATCAACCTTTAAACCGTTAACAGTATATAAAATATCACCTTTTTGAATACCAGAATCAATTATAGATTGAACGGCACTGGGCGCAAATTTTTCAAACTTAATAACAAACTTATTATCAGGTAAATGTTTCCACAAAAGTCCTGTGAAAAATATTAAGAAATAAGCTAAAATAACATTACATATAACACCTGCAGATATAACAAGCGCCCTTTGTCCTACAGATTTATTAGAAAATCTTAAAGTGGAATCTTTTGGCAAATCACAATCTTCTTCATCGTCAGGAAATGAAACATAACCGCCAAGTAAAAATGCATGGATTAAAATTTCTGTTTCGCCAAATTTTTTAGAAAATAAAGTAGGCCCGATTGGTAAACCAAACCCGAATTTATCAACCCTTATTCCTACTAACTTAGCGGCACAAAAATGTCCTAATTCATGTACTAAAATCAATAAACTGATTAACAAAATCATGATTATTGCACTTGAAAACATATTTAAAAATCCCATTTTAATCTTCTCTTTTATCTAATATAATTTGTATTATATGATAAATTTGATTGAAAAACTACTAAACTTAATATATATCCAGCCTTGCTACTTCTGTCATTCAAAAAAAGAAGACAGGATTATATGCAAAAAATGTTATAACAGAATCCATTTTATGCCGCCTTCTGTATTTAAGGAACAAAATAATTGTAAAATATATGCCTGCACGTTATATGATGAAATTACAAAAAAATTAATAAAAGACTTAAAATATCATAATAAGAAAATTTTAGCATCACTCCAAGCAAAAATAATGTACGAATACTGGCTTGATTTACATAAAAAAGAGAATTTTCTTATTTTACCTGTCCCTATCCATCAAAACAGAAGAAAAGAAAGAAAATATAATCATATGGATTTAGTAGCAGATGAACTGAGTAAATTAACAGGGTATAAAAATAATAAAAAGTTTCTTATAAGAACAAAAGACACAATAAAACAATTCAACCTAAATAAAACTCAAAGACTCAAAAATATAAAAAATGCATTCGCAATTAATCAAAATGAAACAATAGATAAAAATGAAAATCTTTTAATTATTGATGATATAACTTCAACAGGAATAACATTAGAAGAAATAATAAAACTTCTAAAAAAGAACGGATACAAAAAACTAACGGCACTTACACTTTCAACACCTGACATTTGGAATTAAATTAATATTTTTAACAAATCAGGCAATTTTTATTAATAAAAAGTTTTTATATAAGAACAAGGTAGGTAAGTTTATTTTTTGGGAAGGTAGGTTCTTTTATGATTAATGCAGCAAATTTTACACCATCAATCTCTGCAAATAATGGATTAACAAATTCTATTGCACCTGTAGAAAAGAAATATGTAACTATTAATGGACAACAATATCCTGTAGAAAAAGTTCAAGATAATAACAATAAATATTCTGTTATGCCAACATATAAAGAAGTTGTTGTAATAGATGGTAAACAATATGATGTTAATGAAGTTTCTGACCCATTAGTCTGTGACGGAAAAAAACAAGTTGTAGTTGTTGACGGTCAGCAATACGATGTAGAAAATACAAATAAAATAAACTTAAATGGTGGTTTCACTTTTAACCCAAATGCAAGAATTAATGCGGATTCTACAATGTCTTATATGGCATAAATTATTCGAAATATAAAAAAGAGGGCTTAACTTTTAGCCCTCTTTTTTATTCATTAATTTTTGCAGTAAGCTCTGTTATGTCTTGAGCTAAATGCCTATCTATAGCAATATCGCTCTTAACTTTTTGATGAGAATACATTATTGTTGTATGTTTTCTGTTAAAACAATCACCAATATAAGGGAAGCTTTCTCCTGTAAGTTCCTTTGCCAGATATATTGCAACTTGACGAGCATATGCTGTTTTAGCAGCTCTATTTGTACTTTTTATATCATCAACCGAAACATTATAAAAACTTGCTACAATATCAATTATACCTTCAACTGTAAGAGTTTTTCTTTTTTCACTATAACCAATTACTTTTTTAACTATCTCTACAGTTATAGGTATTTCATTTATTGAAGTATATGCACTAACAGTATTAAATGCTCCCTCAAGTTCTCGAACATTCTTATTATAAACTGTTGCCAAGAATTCTATTACATCTATCGGCATTTTTATATTATTATCATTTGCCAATTTTGTCAGTATAGCCATTCTTGTTTCTATATCAGGCACTTGAATATCGGCAAGAAGTCCCATTTGGAAACGAGTTTTTAATCTGTCAGGTGTATTTTCAAATTTATCAGGCGATCTGTCTGAAGTAAAAACAATCTGTTTACCTGAATTATGAAGACTTTCAAATGTATTAAACATTTCTTCTTCAGTTCTTGCTTTACCTTCAATTAACTGAATATCATCAACTAAAAGAACATCAACATTTCTGTATTTATTACGGAAATCATTCATTTTTTTATTCTTATCGCCTGCTTTATCCATACCTTTTACAAGCGAGTTGACAAGGTCATTAATAAATTCTTCAGCTTTTACATATTTTACTTTTAATTTTGGTTTATGAAACAATATATCGTGCCCAATTGCTTGCAACAAGTGAGTTTTACCCAATCCTGAACCACCATATATAAATAACGGATTATATTGTTTCCCAGGATCTTTTGCAACAGCAAGCGCAACTGCATGAGCAAATTTATTATTAGCACCGACTACAAAATTATCAAATTTGTATTTCAAGTTTAAATTACAATCAGAACGCATTTGCTTTAATCCATCATACTTTGATGAAGCAATACGTTTCTCCAAATTTTGAATAAACTCTTTTTCTTCGTCTTTTTTTGCTTTTTGCTTCTCTTTCTCTAATTGTTTATGGAGATTGTCATCATAAATAACCTTAAAATAAACCTCTTTACCACAAACTTCAGAAAGAGCTTTTGAAATTTCTTTCTGATTTTTTTGTAAAATTTGTACCGCCAAATTTTGTCCCGTTAAAGCACAAAAACAGTTGTCTTCCAATGAATGTGGAACTAAAGGTAATATCCAAGTCTCATAAGTAGTTGTAATGACGGTATCTTTTAATATAACAAGTGCGTCATTCCATATTTGCTTAATTAATTCGTCTTCCATTTCCCATCCTAAGCGTAATTTTGAGTATATAAAAGGCTAAAGATGTACATTATACAGGATTAGCCTTTTATTCTTAAACTCTGATAACTAGTTAACTTTAGTTGTAAGTCTTAAATGCAATTCTCTAAGCTGATCTTCAGAAGCTAAAGCAGGTGCATCTGTCATCAAACATTTAGCAGCTGAATTCTTAGGGAATGCTATTACATCTCTTATTGAATTTGTTTTAGCCAATAATGCAACAACACGATCCAAACCTAAAGCAAGACCTGCATGCGGAGGTGTACCATATCTAAATGCATTAATCATAAATCCAAATTTTTCTTGAGTTTCTTCTTCAGATAAGCCTAATGCTTTAAATACTCTCTTTTGGATTTCACCATCATGTATTCTTACACTGCCGCCGCCAAGTTCATTACCGTTATAAACTATATCATAAGCAATTGAACGGCAATTAGCAGGATCTGTTTCCATTTTGTCTATATCTTCAAGATTTGGCATTGTGAACGGATGGTGAACTGATACATATCTGTTATCTTCTTCAGAATATTCAAACATTGGGAAATCAACAACCCATAAAAGAGCATGAGCATTAGGATCTATTAAACCTAATTTTTCACCAAAGTATAATCTGAATCTGCCCATTACATCATATGTAACTTTTGGTTTATCAGCAACAAAGAAAATAACATCACCAGGTTTTGCATCTCCTCTTTGTTTTATTTGCTCTGCTTGTTCTTCTGTTAAGAATTTAAGAACAGGAGATTTAGCTGTTCCGTCTTCTAAATACATAATATTAGCTAAGGCTTTTGCACCAAATGAAACCGCTAATTTTGTTAAATCATCCATTTCTTTTCTTGAATATGAAGCAATACCCGGAATTTTAATAGCTCTAACGATACCGCCTTTTTTCAAAGTATCTTTAATTATTTCAAAATTAGATTCCATTATGATATCACCGATATCAAATAATTCTAATCCGAATCTTAAATCAGGTCTGTCGCTGCCATATTTATCCATAGCTTCTTTGTAAGTAATAACAGGAAGCTTATCAGGTGTTTCATAACCTACTAGTCTAAATACTTCTTTTAAAAGCCCTTCAACCATATTCATAATATCTTGTTGTTCAACAAAAGACATTTCCATATCAACCTGTGTAAATTCAGGCTGTCTATCTGCTCTTAAATCTTCATCACGGAAACATTTTGCTATTTGATAATATCTTTCAATACCGCCAACCATTAATAATTGTTTAAAAATTTGAGGTGATTGCGGTAAAGCATAAAATTTACCCGGTTGAACACGGCTTGGAACCAAATAATCTCTGGCACCTTCAGGTGTAGTCTTAATCAAAATAGGAGTTTCAACCTCCATAAAATTTTGATTATTCAAATAATTACGCATTGTTTTAACAATTTCATGTCTTAATTTAAGACAATTTAAAACCTTTTCTTGTCTTAAATCTAAATAACGATATTTAAGTCTGATATCTTCATTAACATCATCAGAATTTAATGGGAATGGTAATACTGCCGCAGTAGACAATATTTCTAAAGAAGTCGGATAAACTTCAATTTCCCCTGTAGGAAGTTTCGGGTTATATGTTTCTTCAGGTCTGACAGAAACAACACCTGTTGCTTTTATTACAAATTCATCTCTTAATTTTTGAAATGTTTCATAAACTTCAGGATTTTTTTGAGGGTCTGAAACCAATTGAAATAAGCCTGATTTATCTCTAACTTCAACAAAGATAATTCCGCCTAAATCTCTGACAGCAGAAACCCATCCTGCTATTGTAACTTGTTTACCTACTTCATTTTTTGTTATTTCACCGCATCCATGCGTTTTCATTGATGTCGTTGTTATCATAATAAATTCCTGTCTACTCACTTATAATTACTTATAAATTTAACTCAAAAATACTTTATTTTCAAAGTTTTTTATATTTTTCTCTTTTTTACTCTTACACCTTCAACTTCATATACATTTTCTATTGCGATAAAAGCCCTTGGGTCAATGTTTTTGGCTATTTCCTTTATTTTTTGAACTTGAAGACGTGATATTACACAATAAACAATTCTTTTCTTTATACCTGAATATCCACCTTCTGCATCAATATATGTAACACTTACGTCCATTTTTTCCATAATGTCTTTGCCTATTTCTGTTGAATAATCAGTAATAACAAAAACAGATTTAGATTCATTCAAACCTTCAATAACAATATCCATAGTCTTATAAGCAACAAAATATGTAACTATAGAATATAAAGCATGCTGCCAATCATATATAAATCCTGCAACAGTGAATATAAAAAGATTTATAAACATGATTATTTCACCGACAGAGAACGGTATTTTCTTTGTTGAATATATAGCTAAAATTTCAGTACCGTCAACAGAAGCCCCGTTTCTTATAATTAAGCCGACTCCTGCACCAAGAATTAATCCGCCAAATATAGCAACCAAGAATAATTCCAAATTATCAATTATACAATGTCCATGAAACATCTTTCCAAAAAATGTAACACCTGCTGCAAATATTAGAATCGAGTAAAATGTTGAGAAAACAAATCGTTTACCTAATTTTTGAAGTGCAAGTATTATAAAAGGCAAGTTAATGCACACAATAAAAATTCCTAACGGTTGACTTGTAATAGTACTCAATATCATTGAAATACCGGTTACACCACCGTCTATGATTTTACTCGGGATTAAAAAACCTTCAATTGCAAATGCGTATATTAATGCCCCGATTGTTAAAAAGAAATAATCTTTTAAATAAGTTTTCATATATGACCTCTTATAAAAAATTATACAATAAAATTGCTTTCAGATATAAAATTTATTATGATTTATGATATGAAAAATATTAAACCGATAATAATTCCACTAGGGCAGAATTGCATGCCTCGAACTATATTAACAAGATGGGGAATAAAAAAAAGAAAATTTTTCGGCGAACTGACTTACCCCTTCGATTTTGCTGTCTTTGGAATGCCTGAAATTACAAAAACTCTAAAAACTGATTTTAACGAATTTTTCAACGATTTAGAATATAAAGCTGATTATTGGATTAAAGCTCCAAATTGTATTTATTTCTCTCACGATAAAAGATATAAAGAAAAAGATAAACAAAAACTTATAAACCTTTATACAAAACGAATTAATAACTTTAGAAAAATTATTGAAGAACAGGATAATTTTCTTTTCTTTCAAATACTTGGTGACAGCGAAGATATAGAAAATCAATACAATGCGCTAAGAAACATAACCAATAATAAACCGTTCAAATTCGCAATAGTTGATACAGAAAATATTACAAAAGAAATCAATCTGAAAAATGTATATATATTAAAATTAAAAATGCCAAATGAACAATACAAAAACAATTGGTGGAAAGAAGAATATTATAACAGTACACAAGGTAAGGCTTTTGAAAAACAAATAGCCGATTTCTGTATTGAAGTAATTACAAAAGAATATGTTTAAAGCTATTGTTTTGAAGCGGCTTTTAAACGTGCCATTGCTCTTGCCAAAGCAGTATTTGCAATTTTAATATCTCTTTGAGTTTCAGCAGAAGCAATTTTGGCTTCAGCTCTTTCTTTTGCAAGCTGAGCTCTTGTAGTATCAATATCATTACCGCATTCTGCAACTTCTGTTAAAATAATAGCTTCATTATCTTTAAACTGAAAAGCTCCGCCAATAATAGAAAAATATTTTACATCACCATCTTTTTCAATTTTGGCAGTATCGATAGCTAAAGAAGACATAAAAGGAATATGATTTGGTAAAACACCAAATCCGCCCTCTTGCCCTTGTGCATAAATTGCATCAACATCATCTTCATACACAATTTTTTCAGGAGTTATTATCTTAAAATGAATAGTTTTTTCTGCCATAATAATACCTATTTCATTTTCTTAGCATTTTCTAAAACATCTTCTATAGTACCTGCCATGTAGAAAGCTTGTTCAGGAATATTATCATATAATCCTTCAACAATGCCTTTAAAGCCTGCAATTGTATCTTCAAGCTTAACATATTTACCGGGAGTACCTAAGAATTGTTCTGCAACAGAAAATGGTTGAGATAAGAATTTCTGAATTTTTCTTGCTCTGTTTACAGTTTCTTTATCTTCTTCAGATAATTCATCCATACCTAAAATAGCAATAATATCTTGCAAATCCTGATACTTTTGAAGAATCTCAATAACTTTTCTTGCAACATTATAATGTTCTTCACCCACAATTAACGGGTCTAATACCTTACTTGTTGAAGCTAAAGGATCAACAGCAGGATAAATACCTAAAGATGCAATTTGTCTTGATAATACAGTAGATGCATCCAAATGTGAGAATGTAGTAGCAGGAGCTGGGTCAGTTAAGTCGTCAGCCGGTACATATATAGCTTGAACAGATGTAATTGAACCATCTTTTGTAGAAGTAATTCTTTCTTGAAGTTCACCCATTTCATTTGCTAATGTAGGTTGATAACCAACCGCAGAAGGCATTCTGCCTAAAAGTGCAGAAACTTCGGAACCTGCTTGTACAAATCTGAAAATATTATCTATAAATAAAAGTACATCTTGCTTTGAATAATCTCTGAAATATTCAGCCGCAGTAAGAGCAGATAAACCAACTCTCATTCTGGCACCCGGCGGTTCATTCATTTGTCCGTATATCAGAGCAACTTTATCAATTACGCCTGATTCTTTCATTTCATTCCAAAGGTCATTACCTTCACGAGTTCTTTCTCCAACTCCGCCAAATACAGATACACCTGAATGTTCAGATGCTATATTATGAATCAACTCCATAATCAAAACAGTCTTACCAACACCTGCACCACCAAACAGACCGATTTTTCCGCCTTTTTGATATGGCTGCAACAAGTCAATAGCCTTGATACCTGTTTCTAAAATTTCAATATCCGTATTTTGATCAACTAATTTAGGAGAAGGTCTGTGTATCGGCAAATACATATCAGCTTCTACACCGCCGTCATTATCAACAGGCTCACCTAACACATTCAAAATTCTGCCTAATATATTCTTACCAACAGGTATTTTTATCGGTTCACCTGTATTAATAGCCTTCATACCTCTTTTTATACCATCAGTTGATGACATTGCAACGCTTCTTATTCTGTTTTCACCTAGATGTTGCTGAACCTCTGCTATAATTTTTGTATTATCATCAACAATAATTTCAATAGAATCGTATATTTCAGGCAAAATACCCGATTTAAATTCAACGTCAATAACAGGACCTATAACCTGTGTAATAAATCCTTCTTTTTCGGCAGTTATTGTCATAATTCACCTGTTCCCTATTTACCAATAATATTATTATACAATTATAAAAAAAATTTGTAAAAACATTTTAGAACTAACAATAAGTATAATAATTTATAAAAACATATAATAAAAGAGCCCCATAATCGGGACTCTTTCATTTTGGACTTTTGAATATTAACGTTTAGAGAATTGGAATCTTTTTCTAGCTCTTTTACGACCGTATTTTTTACGTTCTTTAACACGAGCATCTCTTGTTAATAAACCTTCTGATTTTAATACAGCTTTATATTCTTCATTGATTTTTAATAAAGCTCTTGAAATACCATGCTTAATAGCTCCGGCTTGAGCAGAAACACCACCGCCAACAGCTTTTACTTTAACATCATAGTTTTCTTGGTTATCAGTTAATGCTAAAGGTCTATAAACCATCATTTCTAAAGCAGCTCTGTTACCAAAGTACTCAGAAAAAGTTTTGCCGTTAACAAAAACTCTACCTTTACCTTTTACAAGTTTAACAACTGCAATAGCGGTTTTTCTTCTTCCGGTTGCCATAATTTCTTTATCTGCCATTATTTAGCCTCCGTTTCTGTGTATAAAACAGGTTTTTGAGCCGCATGCGGATGTTCACTACCTGCATATATTTTTAATTTGTTAAATTGTTCTTGACCTAAAGTGTTGTGTGGTAACATACCTTTAATAGCTTTTTCTAAAGCTAATGTAGCATCTTTTTCCATTAATTGTTTGAATGATGCTGATTTTAAACCACCAGGATATCCTGTGTGATGATAATAGATTTTATCTGTTTCTTTTTTACCTGAAACGCAGATTTTTTCAGCATTGATAATGATTACAAAATCACCTGTATCTACGTTAGGAGTGAATTGAGGTTTGTGCTTTCCTCTCAAAAGATTAGCAGCTAATACAGCTAGTCTGCCTAAAGTTTGACCTTCAGCATCTAACAGATACCACTTTCTTTCTACTTCTAGAGGTTTAGCTGAATAAGTTTTCATTTGCTTTCTCCATTTATATCATTGTAAATTACTTCAATTAATGTTAAGCCCTCAGGGCTTATGGTCGAACCTGCTTTTGTTTTATCCCTTGAATCAAGAATTTCTTTAAGTGTCTCGGGGGCTAAAGAATTTCTCTCTATCAACAGGAGAGTTCCGACGATCGATCTGATCATATTGTACAAAAACCTGTCTGCAATAAAATCTATATAAACATAATCACCGTCTCTGACTGCTTTTGCTTTATACATATTGCATATTTTAGCGGGATTTGATGTTCTTACTTTCTTGAAAGAAGTAAAATCATGCTCACCTATAAGATAACTCAAAGCTTTATTCATTCTTTGAATATCTAAAGGATATCTCACTAACAAACAATGTGCATCCCACGCACTTCTTTGAGTCCTATTAGCAATTGTATAACGATAATGTCTTGCCTTAGCACTCTTTTGTGCATGGAATGTTTTCGGGACTTTTTTTAACTCTTTTACACTAATGGTATTAGATAAAATACCGTTTAGTGAGTTAACGAACTTACTCGGATTTAGTTCAAGCTCTGTCTCAAAATGGGCTGTTTGCCCTTTTGCGTGAACACCGGCATCGGTTCTACCTGAAAAAATTGTTTTGGTTTTTGTTTTTGTCAATGTACTGATTGCTTTTTCCAGTTCATCTTGTATTGTTACTACAAGCTTACTACTGTTAGGCATTTTTTCGGGTTGCTTTTGGCTTCCCATATATGATGTGCCTATGTACTCCAATACCAATAAGTATCTGTTCATTATACTAATTGGATTAAAGCCATTTCTGCAGCATCACCGCGTCTTGGTGGTAAGTGATATATTCTTGTATATCCACCATTTCTGTTTTCATATTGTTTGCCAATTTCAGAGAATAATTTTCTTAGAACTGTTTGAGGAATTAATTTTTTACCTTCTTGTAATTCTGTGAAAACTTCACCTGTTTGACTATCAACAAATTTTGATGTTTCTACATCAAATATGAACTTTGCAGCTTGTCTTCTGGCATGTAAATCGCCTCTTTTTGCAAGAGTGATTATTTCTTCAGCATATGGCTTTAAAGCTTTTGCTTTTGAAATAGTTGTTTTGATTTCGCCATGTAAGAACAACTCGGTTGCCAAAGATCTTAATAATGCTTTTCTTTGGTCTTGAGGTCTGCCAAGTCTGTTTCTATTGCATTGGTGTCTCATTTTATTTGTCCTTTTGTATTACACTTCTTCTAACTCTACACCTTCCGGATTTGGTTGAAGTTCCAAACCAACTTGGTGCAATTTTTCTATAACTTCATCAGAAGATTTTTTACCGAAATTTTTGATATTCAATAAATCATGTTCTGACTTCTTCAATAATTCAGCTAAAGAATTAATGCTAGCTCTCTTTAAACAATTGTAAGCTCTAACAGATAATTCTAAATCTTCAATTGAAATGCTTGGAGTTTGTGCTTCTTCTTCAACTTCTTCAACAACATGTGTATTTGGTAATACAGCAGGTTGACCTGTGATAGAAGCTATTTGCATAAAATGTTCAATCAACAAGTTAGCAGCTTGACTCAATGCACTTGATACATCGATACTACCGTTTGACCAAATTTCAAGAGTTAATTTATCATAATCGATAACATTTCCAACACGAGTGTTTTCAACGTTGTAGCTTACTCTCTTGATTGGCATAAATGATGCATCAATTGGTAATAAGTCAATTGGAATATTGCCTTTGTTTTCTTTCAAAACGTCAACAGCTCTGTAGCCTTTACCTGTTTCAACAGTTATATCTGCAGAAATACTGCCGCCTTCTGAAATAGTACAAATTAACCAGTCAGGATTTACAACCTTTACACCTGCAGGCAACTGTAAATCACTTGCAAGAACAGGTCCAGGTTTATCTACTTCTAATCTCAAATGTTGAGGATCTTTATCTTCTGTTTTTACTGTTAAACCTTTTAAGTTCAACATAATATCAATTGCATCTTCAACGATTCCCGGAATTGATGTATATTCGTGAGTAATACCTTCAATTCTTATAGAAGTAACAGCAGCACCTTCTAAAGAAGATAATAAAACTCTTCTTAAAGCGTTTCCAACTGTTGTACCAAAGCCTTTTTCCAACGGTTCAACTACGAATTTACCGTATTGAGATCCGTCTGAACTGGTTGTTGTATTTATGCATTTAATTTTTAATTCCATTATAATTAATCTCCTACAATTATTTAGAATAATACTCGATTACAAGTTGCTCTTTAAGTTCAGGGTCTAATTCTTCTCTTTCAGGAATTCTGTCAAAAGTTACTTTTAAAGCATCTTTATCAATTGTCATCCAAGCAGGTGCTAATGCCAAATCAATTGATTCTGAAACTGATTTTACAAAATCATTGCTACCTGCTTTGAATGTAATAACATCACCAGGTTTTACCAAGAATGATGGAATGTCAACTCTTTTACCGTTTACTAAAACATGTCCGTGATTAACGATTTGTCTTGCTTGTTTTCTTGTAACAGCATAACCTGTTCTGAAAACGATGTTATCCAATCTTGACTCTAATAATTGTAAAAGAATAGTGCCTGTAACACCTTTTCTTCTGCTTGCTTCGTTATAGTATCTAACGAATTGTTTTTCGCTTACTAAATATGTTAAACGAATTTTTTGTTTTTCGTTTAAGTGTAAAGCGTAATCAGAAAGTTTCTTTCTTGCTGCGCCATGCTGACCAGAAGCATTTTGTCTTAATGAAGAAACCAACTTTCTGTTTGATAAATCAGTAACGCCATAGTTACGATATAATTTATTTGATGGTCCTGTATACTTAGCCAATTTATGACTCCTTACGTTATTAATTATACTCTACGTCTTTTTGGTGGACGGCAACCGTTGTGTGGAATTGGTGTAACGTCCTTAATTAATGTAATTTCCAGTCCGGCTGCTTGAATAGCTCTGATAGCTGTTTCTCTGCCTGAACCAGGTCCTTTAATATAAACTTCAACCTTTTTCATACCTTGGTCTATTGATTGCTTTGCAACCTTTTCTGCTGCTGATTGTGCTGCAAACGGTGTTCCTTTTCTTGCACCTTTGAATCCGCAGCCACCTGCAGAAGCCCAAGCAATAGCATTACCTTGAGTATCTGTTGAAGTTACGATTGTATTATTGAATGTTGACTGTATATGTACAACACCTTGTAATACATTCTTTTTTTCTTTCTTTTTTGTTTTTACCGGTCTAGCCATTGTCTATATTACTCCTTCAATTATTTCTTGTTGGCGATTGGGCCTGTTTTCTTACCGCGTCTTGTTCTTGCGTTTGTTTTTGTTCTTTGTCCTCTTACAGGAAGTTTACGTCTGTGACGCATTCCTCTGTATGAGTTGATTTCGCTCAATCTCTTAATGTTTAGTGATTCTTCTCTTCTCAAATCACCTTCGATTGTATAATGAGCAATCTCTTCTCTTAATGCCCTAATATTGTCTTCTGTTAAGTCATCTGTTCTTAAATCTTCAGATATATTACAAGCTGCCAATATTTTCGCACTTCTTGCAGGTCCTATTCCGTAGATATAGGTTAATGCAATTATCATTCTTTTGTTACGAGGTAAATCTACCCCAGCAAGTCTTGCCATTGTTTCTCCTTCTACTATATCTTTCTTTGTTTTTAGTTTTTGGGTTAATCTGTTTGCTAATTATTGCTTTCAATCCGTCTTTGCTTCCGTATTTTTATCCTTCCGCTTAAACAGATTAATTTCAAAGTATAATTAGCCTTGTCTTTGTTTGTGTTTTGGATTTTCACAAATAATTGCTACTCTGCCTTTTCTTTTAATTACTTTGCATTTATCACAAAGTGGTTTTACTGAAGCTCTTACTTTCATCTTTTATTTCCTTCTTTATTTTAACCTGTATGTGATGCGACCTCTTGTTAAATCATATGGTGTCATTTCTACTTTTACCTTGTCGCCCGGTAAAATCTTTATGAAATTCTTCCTAATCTTTCCTGAAATATGAGCCAATATTTCATGCCCGTTTTCAAGTTTTACCTGAAACATTGCATTCGGCAATGATTCTACTATTGTTCCTTCAAATTCTATTACGTCTTTTGACATTTTTTCCTCATTTTATGATAGTCAATATAACTATCCTACATGTTAAATTTTTCAAATCAAGCGTTTATTCCCATGTTTTTTATCTTTTTGACGTTTTTTATTGTTTTTTATTCAATTGTTTTTTTAATCTTACGAGTTATACAATTGTTGTGCGATTCTCAAAATATCGCTATTTCTTAATTGTTTCGGCTTTTTGTAAATTTTTCTTAACATGTTAAAGTTTCATATTTTTATATAAACAATTTATTTGTCGCGTTTTCTTATTTTACTTTTTCTACAATTTGACACTATTTTTTATTTTAAATACCATTTAACAAAAGAGGTTTTTGATATAAAATGAAAAACTTTAAAAAAATATCTTTTGTTATTTTTTCTAATATCATAATTCTATGCTTGGTTATACTTATATCAGACTTTTTTATATACAAACACTACGCTGCAAATTTCTATGCTAATCACTCTAAAGTATATAAAATAAATGAATTTGGATATACACGATATTTCCCTTCATATATTGAAGACCTTGAAGGTCATTTTAACGGCAAAGATAATATTTTCTCGGGAAGATTACCGGATGGAACAGAATATAAAAATAAAGTTCCTCTTGTAATTTTCGGATGTTCATATGCCTTTGGACAGCATTTAAACTATAATCAAACCTTTAGTTATAAACTTGCTCATTTACTGAAAAACCCCGTCTATAACAGAGGCATTCCGGGCGGCAGTTTTCAGCATATGTATATGCAAAGTTTATCCGATTCATTTTACAAAACCATTCCTAATGCTGATACAGTATTTTATATAATGATAAGTGATCATTACAGACGTTCAATGCTTTGGCATTTTGATATTTTAGATTTACATATTTATCCGCACTTTCATAAATATAAAAATCAATTAATAATGGATAATCCGCACAATAACTTTTTAAATTTTTTCAAATCAATATACACTGTAAAATATTTTAATCACATATATGCCGATAAATACTCTAAAAACCCTAAAAATTCAGATAAAATTACAGATGATGCACTGTTATATTTTATAGAAACAAGAAAAGAATTAGAAAAACATTGGAAGAAAAAAATAAAATTCATAATTTTGTTTTATGAAGATTGGGATGTTTTGTATAAACAAGAACTAACTCAAAAATTAAAAGCAAATGATTTTATTGTAATATCAACAAAAGAACTTACTAATAAAGACTTGCGTAGTGAAGAATACAATATAATTGAAAATAATCATCCAAAAGAAGAAGCTTGGAATTTAATAGTTCCAAAATTAATAGAACGATTAGAATTATAAAAAACTGTGTATAATAACATTATTATGTACAGAATTTTATTCCTCATTTTATATTTATTATTATATTTTATAAACCCAATAAAAAAAGTCGGGATATTTAATGATAAGAATTATTCGGATAATACAAACAGAACAAGATTATCTGATTTTGTAAGACTTTCACTTAGAAGAAGAAGTGCATTCAAACAATGCAAGAAATATTTAACAAAAGGTAAAAACTTCTATAAATTAAAAAATGACTACGTAACTTTAATTTATGAAACTGAGAATAAAATAATAAAATGTTATGATAAATCCATAAAAAAGAGAATCGCAACAATAGAATGGTTTAAACAAGATTCTTATGAACTGAACTATTTAGATAATACATTTGAAGAAACTTTTGACAGTATAAGTGCTTTGTTTAATGAAAAATCAATGTACGATGGTATTCTATCTACATTTAAATCTCAATTTAAAATTGAAGAAATTAATCCTGAAAATGAAAAAAATATAGAAAACGTAAATATCCCAAGACATTACTCAAATATGCTTAATATAAATAAAGCAACAGAAAAAGAATTAACAGATTTACCGGGGTTAAGTATTATCCAGGCAAAAAATATAATAAGATATAGAGAAAAACATAACGGATTTGGTTCTCTTGACGAATTCTTCGAGGAAATGAATATTAATAGTCATCTTCAACAGCAATTAAGAAATTATTTGTATGTGGATTCATACTTGCCAGATTATGGAAGAAAAATAAAAGAATCAACAACAGAAGAATACAATATAACTCATAAAGACAATCAGAATGAAAATAACGAAAGAATTATAGATATATAAATAAATGAAAATTCGTATACATAAAATTATTAAAAATACAAAAGTAGAAGGTCCAAAAACAAGATATTGTATATGGGTTCAAGGTTGTTCAAGACATTGCAAAAATTGCTGGGCAAAAGCGACTTGGGATTTTAATAATGGAACGGAATATGAAGCAGAAGATATTTTAAAAGATATATTGGATACAAAAAATATAGACGGAGTAACTTTTCTTGGTGGTGAACCCTTTGAGCAAGCAGAAGCACTTGAATTTTTATGCACAAAAGTAAAAGAAGCAGGTCTTTCTGTTGTTTGTTTTACCGGCAACCGTTTAGAGGATTTAAAAAATACACATACTAATGTATTAAAAAACATTGATTTATTAATTGATGGAGAATATATAGAAGAAGAAAAAGATTACTCAAGACCTTGGGTCGGTTCTAAAAATCAAAATTATCATTTTCTTACTGACAGATTTGATAAAAACATAATAAACAAATATAAAAATAAGATAGAAATTAACATTGATAAAAACGGAATAATTTTTATCAACGGAATGGGTGATTTTGAAAAAATCACAAAGAAATTAGATATGTTTAACCTTCACTAAAACTGGAAAGAAACCGATAAATATGATAGTATTGAAAAAAATTAAAGAGGCAAATGAATAATGGAAACTAATCCCAAGAAACTATCACATCTTTTAAAAGCAAGATTCCCTTTCATATACATAGCTACATATGAAGAAGAAAGAGCAACAAAATATATAAAATCTATCGTCACAAATAAAACACAAATTAAATATACAAGAGAAGTATTTATATGGACACAAGCTACCGGTTTAAAAATAGGTAATGACTCAATTCTCAATACAACAAATCCAAACAGATTAATTGAATATATAGAAAAATATGATAAAGATGCCGTATTTATCTTGTATGATTTCCACGTATTTTTCGGAACAAAACACAAAAGTCCAGATTCAACTATTGTGCGTGCCTTAAGAGATTTAATTCCCACATTAAAAACAAGCAGTGCAAGAAAAAATATTATATTTATATCTCCTGATTTAATTATTCCTGATACTCTTCAAAAGGATATCGTAATATATGACTTCCCATTGCCAAAACTGGAAGATATAAAAGAAAAACTCAACAGAATGTTATCTGTTAACAGACGCATAGATACCGATGAATTAACGGAAGAAGATAAAGATAAATTATGCAAAGCAGCATTAGGTTTAACAATGCAAGAAGCAGAAAATGCTTTTGCCTTGGCAATGGTTCAGGATGGAACATTAAACAAAAGTGATATTCAAGTAATACTTGAAGAAAAAATGCAAGTCATAAGAAAAACAGGGTTACTTGAATATGTTCAAAGCGACATGGGAATAAATGATATTGGCGGATTGGATAATTTAAAAAAATGGTTATTAAAAAGAAATAATTCTTGGTCAGAAAAAGCTAAAAAGTATTGCTTGCCTGCTCCCAAAGGTGTTCTTGTAACAGGAATCCCGGGCTGTGGAAAAAGTTTAACAGCAAAAGCAATGAGTACAATTTGGCAGCTACCTCTTTTAAGACTTGATTTAGGTAAAATCTTCAGCGGTTTAGTAGGAAGCTCTGAAGAAAATATGAGAAAAGCTATAGCTACGGTTGAAGCAGTAGCACCTTCAATTCTATGGGTTGATGAAATTGAAAAAGGATTAAATGGTGTTGGTTCAAGTAATGATAGTGGTGTTTCTTCAAGAATTTTCGGGACATTTTTAACATGGATGCAAGAAAAAACTGCACCTGTATTTGTCATTGCAACAGCAAATGATATAAGCAAATTACCGCCGGAACTTTTAAGAAAAGGTCGTTTTGATGAAATATTCTTTGTAGATTTACCAACTTTAAATGAGCGTAAAGAAATATTCAAAGTCCACTTAAGCAAAAGATTAAAAGATGCCGAAGTTTGTGGAAATATAAAACCTGATGACGAGAAATTTATTAATCTATTAGCCCAAAAAACAGAAGGATTCATAGGTTCAGAAATCGAACAAGTTGTTATTTCTGCATTATGTGATGCTTTCTTTGAAAACAGAGCATTAGAAACTAATGATTTTGAAAAGGCAATTACCAATACAGTACCATTATCTACAACACAAAAAGAACAAATTCTTGCAATAAGAGAATGGGCAAATGTAAGAGCAGTATGCGCTTCGTCTAAGGAAAATATTGAAAACTATAAAAATATTGTTCAAGAAGAAGAAGATATAACAACCGCAAGAGGCGGAAGAAGACTTGATATATAGAGGGTTAATATGTCTATTACCGTAACATCAATTCCTATTTTATTATTATCTGAAATTGTTCCTGAACTTACAGGAACAATAAGATACCATAAATATAGCGAAGCCAATAATCAAAATTTCAAAGAATTTGATTTTAATACAATAATTATGGATAAAACAATTCTTTTAAAAACTCTTATTGAACATGGAGTACAAAATATAGTAGAAAAAGATAATACAATACTTTGTAATTATGAAGATTTTTATCTTGAATTTTATAAAACTGACGAAGAAAAACCTTATAAATTAAAAATATCCTGCTGTGAACAAAAAAACATAAAAGAATTTATAAACAATATAAGTTCTCAATACACAATAAACACACAAGAAGCTTCATATAATAAGATAAAAGAACGGTTAAAAGAACAAAATCTTGAAATAGAAGATGAAGAAGTTTTTGAAGATAATACTATAGTTTTAACTGTTAATTTGGAGTAAGAATGACAAAAAAACAACTAAAAATAAAACTTATGCCTAATGGTGAAATTCAAATGGAAACTATAGGAATAAAAGGACAAAAATGTCTTGAATATATTCCTTTGATGGAAAGTATTGCAGATATAAAAATTACAGAACAAAAATTCACAGAAGAATATTATGAACAAGAAGAAGATATAGATTTAGAAAATTATAATATTCGAACTGATTATTAAAAAATTTTATCTTATATTCCAAATCTTCTATAAATTTCATCAATATTATGAAGATAATCATTAATATCAAAACAACTTTCAATTTCTTCTTTATTTAGTTTATCAAGTACCTCTTTATCATTCATAAGATTATCAATAAAACTGCCATTATTATTAAAGGCATCTAAAGCATTTTTTTGAACTATTTTATACGCATCTTCTCTAAGCAAACCTTTTGAACATAACTTTAATAATACTTTTTGAGAAAAAACTATACCGCCAAAAAGCTTAGTATTTTTAAGCATATTATCATTATGCACAACAAGATTTTTAATAGTTCTTTCAAGACGTGATAACATATAATCGATTAAAACTGTTGAATCGGGGAAAATAATTCTTTCAACACTACTGTGAGAAATATCTCTTTCATGCCATAAAGGAATATTTTCCATAGCTGCAACAGAATTTGAACGAACAACCCTTGCCAGACCCGAAAGATTTTCTCCGGATATCGGATTTTTCTTATGAGGCATAGCTGATGAACCTTTTTGTCCTTTAGAAAAACCTTCTTCAACTTCTAAAACTTCCGTTCTTTGAAGATGTCTAAGTTCAACAGCAACTTGTTCAATAACCGAAGCAATTAAAGCTAAAGCTTGATGATATTGTGCGTGGATATCTCTTGCTATTACTTGAGTTGAAAATTTAGCAGGCTTTAAATTTAAAAATTCACAAGCTATTTTTTCAATTTCAGGAGAAATATTACTGTATGTTCCGACAGGTCCTGAAATTTGGCCAACCTTTGATTCTTCCAATGCCTTTTCAAAATTTCTTTTATTACGTTCAAATAAATCTATCCAACCGCATAATTTAACACCAAAAGTCATCGGTTCAGCATGCACACCGTGAGAACGACCTATACATATAGTTGTTTTATGTTCTTTCGCTTTTTCTTTTATTGCTGCTATTAAATTATCTAAATCTTTAAGAATAATCTTACCTGCATCTTGCATTTGAAGCGCTAATGCAGTATCAATAACATCACTACTGGTCATTCCCATATGAATATAACGGGAATTTTCTCCTACATTTTCATTTACATTTGTTAAAAAAGCAATTAAATCATGATGAACTTCTTTTTCTATTTCATCAATCCTATCAACTGAAAAAGAAGCTTTTGAAATAATATCATCTAAAACCACTTGAGATATTTGACCGAGTTTATTATAAGCTTTGCATACAGCAAGCTCGACATCAAGATAATACTTGAACTTAGAATCAAGCTCCCAAATTTTACTCATTTCTTCTCTAGAATATCTTTCAATCATATTATTTCCTTTAACGCTCTAATATATTATAATATACATTATTTAAGATAAAATCTTAATATTATATAAAATAAAGAATATTAACAAAGAAAATGAAAATAAATACAATAAAAATTATAATATTAAATATTATACTGCTAGTAATAATTTTATTTATATCTGATTATTCTATTTATTTAAAATTTAAACAGGACTACATTAAAAATCTAGCCTCTGAAAGTTTAAAAATATATCCACCTATCTCTTATATTGATAATTATAAAAGTAATTATTCGACACAAAGTTATATATTTCAAAAAAGAAATAAAAATAATTTCAATTATTTCAGAAATAATATTTACAACAAAAACTATAATAATAAAGCAATTATTTTTTTTGGTTGTTCCTACACATTTGGTGCACAATTATCTGATGAACAAACACTAAGTAATAAACTAGCAAAAAAGTTAAATATAAATGTATACAACTTTGGAATTTGTGCATCCGGTATTCAACATATGTTATCACTTTTACAGAATAATATTTTTTACAATTTAATAAAAGAAGAACCCCAATATGCAATATACACTATTATTCCGGATCATTTTGGACGTTTGCAAAAATATATATTTCCAAGTCCCATGATGGCAAATGGAATAAATCTACAATACGAATTAAAGAATAGCAAACTTAAAAAAAGATATATTCCACTTAATTTATTTTCAAAATCTTTTTTGGTTAAAAGTATATACTATCAAATAGATACAAAAAGAAATGATTTTGAACCAAATATAAAAGAACAAAATAATTTATTGGCATATTACATATTTACAGAAAGCTTCCAAATACTAAAGAAAAAATATCCTAACATAAAATTTATAATATTGAGATATGAAACAGAAAATGATTATGCAGAAGAATATGAAAATAATAAAATATGGGAAAATTTACAAAAACAAGGCATTATAATAATAAATTCTTCAGATTTAATAGGAAGAAAATTTAAATATGCATCAGAAGATACTTGCGAAGACCAATATCATCCATCAGAAAAAGCTTGGGATTTATTAGTACCTAAATTAATTGAACAAATAGAATTATAGCTGTAAACTTTTCTTTAATAAATATTTATTTTAAAATTCTCTTATAGTAAATTACATTGTAGCTGAATAAAACGAAAATATTTGTTCTATAAATTATTAAAAGGAGATTATTAATGGAGAAAAGAGTACCGTTTTTTTATGATATTACTTTAAGAGACGGTAATCAATCTCTTAAAAAACCTTGGAATACAAATGAAAAAGAAATAATTTTTAATCATTTGGTAGAACTTGGAATACAAGGTGTAGAGGTGGGTTTTGCAGCAGCTTCAGAAATGGATTTTGAAGCTTGTTCAAGATTAGCTCAAATAGCACCTGATAATGTAGTTATTTCCGCCCTTGCAAGATGTGTTGAAAATGACATTATAAAAGCCGCTGACTCAATCAAAGCAGCAGAAAAACAAAGGGTACATACTTTTATTGCAATGAGTCCTTTTAATATGGAATATGTACTTAATAAATCGCCACAAGAAGTAAGAAAACAAGCAATTGAAGGTGTAACTTTTGCCAGAAAAATAATGGGCAAAAAAGGCGAAGTTCAATTTTCCGTAGAACATTTTGGAGACTGCCATGAAAATATTGATTTCGTAATAGATACATTAAAAGAAGTTGTAAAAGCCGGTGCTAATGTAATCAATTTGCCAAACACAGTTGAAAGAGTCAGACCTAAAAAATTTGTAGATTTGGTAGAAAAAGTTTATAATGCACTACCTAAAGATATTATAATAGCTGTTCATAATCATAATGATTTAGGAATGGCGACAGCTACAACAGTTGAAAGTTATTTTGCAGGTGCAATCCAGCTTGAATGTGCATTGAACGGTTTAGGAGAACGTGCAGGAAACACCAATTTGTATGAAGTAGCTATAGCTCTACATAATTCAGGCGTTAATGTTCCTTTAAATCTTGATAAAATATATGAAACAGCATTGATTGTATCTGACATGTCAAATATAAAAATATACGAAAAAGCAGCATTAATAGGACCTGAAGCTCTTGCACACAGAAGCGGAATTCATCAAGACGGTGCTATAAAAACAAAAGATATGCAAAAAGGTGCATATAGACCTATTCATCCATCTTTAATAGGAAGAAAAGATGATGAAAAATTAGGATTTACATCTCAATCAGGTAAAACTGCAATATTTGAAATAATAACAGATGCAGGATACCCAATAACAATATCAGAAGCTCAAAGAATAGCACCTGTTGCAAAAGCAGAAGCAGAAAAAATCGGTGAACTTTCAACAAGAAATGTTATCGATATTTACTTTAACAATGTACTTAATGTTAAAGGTGCCTTCAAATTATGTAGTCTTGATAAAACTGAAACAGAAAATGCTCTTTTACACTTTAAATACAATGATAAAGAATATAACGTCGAAGTTTATGGTAACGGACCTGTTGACGCTTGTATTAAAGCTATTCAAAAAGCAGGATTTGATTGTGAATTTTTAAACTATGAACAAAAAGCGTTAAATATGGGTTCAGATGCATCTGCTATGACAATTATGCATTTCAAAGCACCAAACGGACAAACCATAATATCAAGAGGCTGTGATGAAAGTACCGTTATGGCGAACTTAAAAGCTATATTCAACGGTTTAAATATTATGGAAAATATGAAATAAATATTTAAATAGGAAGGTATATATAATGAAAAAACTTCTAATATCTATTTTAGTATTATCTGTTTTTTGTAATTATACAACTCCTGCATTTGCATTTACCGGAGGATTCATTACAAATCCTAAAATTCTTGATTCAGTTCAAACAGAAAATATTGTTTCTGCAGATGTTGAGAAAAGACTTAAAACATCTATAGCTAAAGTATATGGTAATGAACAAGTTGATGAAATATATGTAAATATACTAAAAATAATAAAAGAAACTCGTTATAAAAGAAGTGAAAAATTAAAACAAGAAGATTTAAACAGAAGCGACGACTGGTATAAAGATGAAATTATATATATGTTTTATGTAGATCAATTCGGTGTTGATGACGATATGAGTCCTAATACCTTCTACAAATCAGTCAAAATGCTAAGATATCTAAAAGATTTAGGTGTTACAACAATATATATGCTTCCGTTTGCAGACTCACCAATGGGTGATGCCGGGTTCGACGTAAAAAATCCTCGCGATGTAAGAAAAGACCTTGGCGGTATGCAAGAATTCATTCAATTTATAACAGAAGCAAAAAGACAAGGGTTCAAAATAAAATCAGACTTAGTATTAAACCATTTTTCAGAACAGCACGAATGGTTTCAAGAAGCACAAAATGGAGATTTAGATAAACTTAATTACTTTGTTGTATCAGAAAAAGAACCTGAAAAAAAAGTATACAAAGATGATAAAATAGGCTACATTGCAGAATACAAACATGATAGCGGTAAAATATCAAAAAGAAGATTAATTTTCCCGGAAATAACTCAATCTAACTACAGAAAAGTAACAATTGAGGGTAAGGATTATTATTTATATCATACATTTTATCCTTTTCAACTCGATATAAACTGGGAAAATCCGAAAGTACTTTATTATAATCTTGAAACTATAGCATTTTGGGCAAATCTTGGTATAGATATTTTCAGAATGGATGCAATTCCGTATTTGATAAAAGAAGAAGGAACAAATGCCGAGAATCTGCCAAAAACCCATGAAATAATAAAAATTCTTAGCACTTTCTTGCAAGAAACTGCCCCCAGAAGTGTTATTCAGGTAGAAGCATGTCAACCGCCCAAAAAACTTCTTCCATATTTTGGAACAGAAAATAAAGTAGAAATAAATATTGATAATAAAATAAAAGAACTTACAAGAACAAATGAAGCTCAAATTGCATATCATTTTCCATATATGCCTGCAATTTGGGCAACTATAGTATCAGGAGATAATTCATATTTCTGGAAAACACATAAAAAAACTCCTCAAATTCCTGATAGTGCAAGCTGGGCTGTATTTTTAAGAGTTCATGATGAATTAACACTTGAAATGGTTAATAAAGAAACCAGAGAATTATTATATGAAGATTTAGCTGATAAGGGTGCAGAATTCCGTAAAGGATTTGGCATAAGCGGAAGATTAGCTAACTTTTTGGATAACGATATTGACAGAATTAATATGACTTTTGCAATACTTTTATCACTAAAAGGTATTCCTATTATTTATTACGGAGATGAAATAGGAAGCCAAAATAATTTTTCTTATGCTCAAAGATGGGCAAAAATAAGAGAAAAACGAGACAAAAATAAAAATAAAAGTTCTGAAATGCTTTCATATTTTGACAGCAGAGACATTCACAGAGGTGCAATTAAAAGAAATACATTCTACCGCGCAATGTATAGAAACAATAACTTTAACAGCAAAATATATAAGAATGTTAAACGTTTAATTGAAGTCAGAAAAAATTACAATACAATTTCACGTGGTGATTTTATAGAAGTTAAATCAGATAAACCTCAAGTATTTTCTTATTTGCGAAAAGGTAAATATGACAAGATTTTAATGGTCAACAATTTATCTGATAAAAAAGTTTTTGCAGAATTGGATACTAATCATCTGAATCTAAATGAAACAGATACTGAAATAAAAATGCAAGAACTAATAACAAAAGAACCCAAAATTTTTATTATTGAAAATAAGAAATTAATAATAAAACTAAAACCATATGAAACAATGTGGTTGAGTTTCAAATAAAAAATTTAATAATAAAAAAGACTCGATTAATAAATCGAGTCTTTTTTCATCTGTATTAAAGAATTATTCTTTAGTATATTCAGCATCAATTACATCATCATCATTATTTGATTTTGCTTGTTCAGATGAAGCGCTTTCAGAATTAGCACTTTGAGCTCCTTCTTGTTGAACTTGAGAATAAGCTGCTTGAGAAATTGCATACATTGTTTGTTGTAAATTTTCAGAAAGTTTTTTAATTTCATCAGCAGATTTATTTTCTTTTAATGCGTCTTCCAAAGCTTTCTTTTGTTCTTCAAGTTTTGTTTTATCGGCTTCAGCAATTTTGCCTTCAAAATCTTTTACAATTCTTTCAGCAGAACTGATTAAGCTGTTAGCATTGTTTCTGATTTCAGCTTCTTCTTTATGTTTCTTATCAATTTCAGCATTTGCTTCAGCTTCTTTAACCATTCTGTCAATATCAGCTTCTGATAAGTTAGAAGAGTTTGTAATTGTAATTTTTTGTTCTTTGTTTGTAGCTTTATCTTTAGCTGAAACATTAACAATACCGTTAGCATCGATATCAAATGTAACTTCGATTTGAGGAATACCTCTCATAGCAGGTGCAATACCTTCAAGTCTGAACATACCTAAAGATTTGTTATCTCTAGCCATTGGTCTTTCACCTTGAAGTACATGGATATCAACAGCAGTTTGATTGTTTTCAGCAGTTGAAAATACCTGTGATTTAGAAACAGGAATTGTTGTATTTCTTGGAACTAAAGGAGTTAAAACACCACCTAAAGTTTCAATACCTAATGTTAAAGGCGTTACATCAAGTAATACAATATCTTTCACTTCACCTGCTAATACACCGGCTTGTATAGCAGCACCAACAGCAACAACTTCATCAGGGTTTACTGATTGGTTTGGTTCTTTACCTGTATATTCTTTAACCAATGCTTGAACAGCAGGAATACGAGTTGAACCGCCAACTAAAACAACTTCGTTTATTTCACCTTTTGATAATCCAGCTTCTTTTAAAGCATCTGCAACCGGTTTTTTACATCTTTCAAGTAAATCATGGCTTAATTCTTCAAATTTAGCTCTTGTTAAACTCATATCCAAGTGTTTTGGACCATTTGCATCAGCTGTTATGAACGGTAAGTTAATTGTTGTTTCAACAACTGAAGATAATTCACATTTAGCTTTTTCAGCAGCTTCTTTTAAACGCTGCATAGCTTGTTTATCATTTCTTAAATCAATACCTTCTTGTTTTTTGAATTCATCAACTAACCAATCAATAATTTTTTGGTCAAAATCATCACCACCTAAGTGAGTATCACCTGAAGTAGAAAGAACTTCGTGAACGCCATCACCTATTTCAAGAACAGAAACATCGAATGTACCACCACCTAAGTCGAATACTAAAACTTTTTCAGCTTTTTCTTTTTCAAGACCGTAAGCTAAAGCAGCAGCTGTAGGTTCGTTAACTATACGAAGTACATCTAAGCCTGCAATTTTACCTGCATCTTTTGTTGCTTGTCTTTGAGCATCGTTAAAATATGCAGGAACTGTAATTACTGCAGATGTAACTTTTTCACCTAAATAGTTAGATGCATCATCAGCTAATTTTCTCAAAATCATAGCTGAAATTTCTTGAGGAGTATAATCTTTACCGTCAATATTCTTTTTATAATCTTCACCCATATGACGTTTGATTGAAATAACCGTTTTATCAGGGTTTAGAATAGCTTGTCTTTTAGCTAATTGACCAACAAGTTTTTCACCTGTTTTAGAAAAACCAACGATAGAAGGAGTTGTTCTTGAACCTTCTGCGTTAGCAATAACCGTAGGTTTACCACCTTCCATGACTGCTACAACTGAGTTTGTTGTACCTAAGTCAATACCTATTGTCTTTGCCATAATTTTATCTCCGTTTCTTTTATTTAATTACTTTCATTACTTTATTCACTATATTTTTTATAACACCTATTTTCAAATTTCCTGAAAAAATAAACAAAAAATTAATAATTCAATTTTTTGAAATTAAAATTAAGAATATTTATTATTGTTGCAAGAGAAATTATTATGAATATAATTAAGTTATTGTGATATTAGAAAAACTTAAAAATCAAATAATAGTATCAGTACAAGCAATGCCAAATGAACCATTGTATGAGGAATCTTGTATAATTGCAATGATGAAATCTGTAGTTAATGGCGGTGCTAAGGGGTTACGTCTGGCTGGAGCAAGAGACGTAAAAAATGCAAAAAAAATTTTTGATATTCCTATAATAGGTCTTACTAAACCGGATAAACTTCCTGATAATTGGAAAGAAATAGTTTATATAACACCGACGCTCAAAGAAGTTAATGAACTTATCGAAGCAAATGCTGACATAATAGCGACCGATGCAACCCAAAGACCAAGACCAAAAGAAAGTTTAAAAGAAATAGTCAACTATATAAAATCACACAATAAACTTTCAATGGCTGATATTTCAACTTTTGAAGAGGGAATAAAAGCAAGAGAATTAGGATTTGATATAATTTCAACAACTTTATCCGGTTACACTCAATATTCAAATCAAAATATGGAAGGACCTGATTTTGAACTATTAGAAAAACTTGTAAAAGAACTTAATTGCCCTATTATTTTAGAAGGCAGAATTTGGGAACCTAATGAAGTAAATAAAGCATTTGAACTTGGAGCTCATAGCGTAGTAATAGGTTCAGCAATTACAAGACCTCAATTAATTACAAAAAGATTTTACAATAGAGGATGATATGAAAAAAGTATTAGCAATTGATGTTGGCGGGACAAAATTAATATATGCAATTATTAATGAAAAAGGTGAATTTTTAAGCGAAGTAAAAAAAACTGCTACACCTAAAAATATAGAAGAATTAAAAAATACATTCAAAAAAATAATCTCCGAGAATGAAAAAGAAATTGATTTCACAGCATTTGCGACCGCAGGCGCTGTAAATATTGAAAATACAAAAGTTGAATCTTCCACTCCAAATATGCCATTAGGATATAATTCACTTAATTTTACTGAATTAAGTTCCAAACCTGTATTTGTAGAAAATGATGCAAATGCAGCAGCTTGGGCAGAATATAAAACAGGTGCTGCAATAGGTGAAGAAAATAATATAACAATAACCTTAGGTACAGGTATAGGCGGAGGTTTTATAGTTAACGGGAAACTTTTAAGAGGAAAATCAGGCAGAGCAGGTGAAGTAGGAAGTATGAAAATACAAGGCAGAGGAAGAATTTGCACCTGTAAAAGAAAAGACTGTTTTGAAAGTTATGCATCCGGCTCAGGATTAAAAAAGACAGCTGAAGAAATCGCTAAAAATAATTCTATTTTCCTAACAAGCATCTATAAAACAAAAAAGCCGGAGGAAATAACAACCTATGATATTATTGCGGGTCTTAAAGAAAACGACGAATATTCAGAAAAAGTTTTTAATATTTGGAAACAAGATTTAATAATAGGATTAATAAATATAACAAATATATTTGATCCTGAAAGTATTATTCTTTCAGGCGGCATGGGCGAATTTATAAATACAAAGGAAATCGAAGAAGCAATAAATTCAGAAATTGTTGTATCTCCAGTTAAGATAAAGCCAGCAAAAGCAGGTAATTACTCAGGCATGATAGGGGCTGCCCTTTTAGCTTGCGAAAAGTTTTAGACACTAAAAAATATTTACGGTATAATGTACTTATATTTGAATTAAGAGGTTGTTTATGAAAGTTGTACTTAATATATTATGTTGGATTTTAGCTGTTTTCTGTATATATTTCCCATTTTCATACTTTCATAAAGATATGGATAAAAAAGAAATAAAAATTAGTCATATTCTTGTTGAAACACAAGAAAAAGCACTTGATTTACAAAAAGAAATTAAAGAAGGAAAAAGTTTTGAAGAACTGGCTGAAAAACATTCGCTATGTCCTTCAAAAGAAAATAAAGGTGATATTGGCTATAATATGAGAGGAAGACTACTTCCCGAATTTGAAACAGCAGCCTTTAAACTAGATAATAAAGAAATTTCAGAACCTGTTAAAACAGAAGAAGGCTGGCATTTAATAAAAATTTATGACATTAAATATTTTTCTGATAAAGAAAACTTTATACAAAAGAAATACTAATATTTAGATTTATAACAGTAGATATATTAATTTGAATAATTTTCATGTTTTATATATAATCCTACTGTCAAGTTAATGAGGTAAGTTATGACAAGAAATCAACTCCCTGAAGGTGTAGGTAAAAAAATAGTTGAAGCATTAAAAAGACAAGCAGAAGCAGATATTACTCCTGTTGATTCAAATAGTGATATTTTAGGAAATAACATTCCTTTAACTGATATCCAAGATATACCGGATGTTACATTTAAACCTCTAACAGAAGAAAATGATTTGAATGACAATATAATTGTAGAAGAAGAACCTGTTAACATTCTTCCTCAAGGTGTTTATAAAGAAAAAGAAGAAAACTTAAAAATATCAGAACCTATTTTTAATACAGAGAAATCTTCATTTGCAGAAGTAAAAGAAACACCTGCAATGCCTTTTGTAAACCCAACAATTCAAAATACAACAAAAGTTCAAAAACCGATATTAGGCGCAACAGCACAAATTAATATTCCATCAAATGTTGCTGTACTTAAAAATTTAATTTCATCACTTCCTGTAGGCGTCACTAAACAAACAGGTGCTCAAATTATAAGGCAAACTCTTGAAGCAATGGGTATACCGATGAATAACGTTTTAAAGGAAGCTCAAGAAGTTCAAGAAGAATTAAACAGTTCTACAAGAGAATGTATGCTTAGAATTCAAGAATACAAAACTAACATATTACAACTTGAGCAATCTGTTCAAGAATATCAAAAAAACATTACACAGATAAATGACTTAGTTAGTTTATTTCTTTTAACTGACAGAAAATAAAATTTGAAACAAACAAACTGGAAAAGAAACATCGTATGATGTTTCTTTTTTTATATTTTATGATTAACTCCATAACCAAATAAAGCAAAGTCATATTTTATAGGATCATCTTTATCAAATATTTTAAGATTATTTGTAAGTTCAATAACACTTTCAAATCCGTTATCGTTTCTTTTTAAAAGTCCCAAACTCCTGCTTATTTTAGCAACATGAGTATCTAAAGGAATTAATAATTCAGCTTTAGGAACAAAACTCCAAATACCTATATCAACCTCGCTTTTTCTTACAAACCATCTTAATAGCATATTAAAACGCTTCATCGCACTTTTTTTCTTTGGATCAGGCAATAAATGATAAAAACCTTTAGTTACAGATTGTTCCTCAACATTAGAATAAAAATAATCCACAACAACTTGAAACATATGCCAAACATCTTTTTTCTGTTCATAGCCAAACTTAAATAAAGATTCAATTGACTCATTTTCAGAATATAGTTTATTCAATATTTTTAAAATTTGAACCAAATCACAATCTTTAGAAAATCTATAATCACAAGAATTTATATTATTAGACTTATAGTCAAAGGATTTAACATAATCTATTGGACTATTTTCCATAAGATTAAATATATAATCCAGTTTAGAAATAAAAACCTCTCGTTTTCCATAAGCAAACATTGATGCTATAAAACCTGATATTTCATTATCTTGTTTTGTTTTAAAACGATGAACAAATTGAACAGGATCATCTTTTATAAAGTCCTTAGTTTCATATTCAAGAATGTATTTATCTAACTGTGTTTTTAACATTAGCGAAGCCTTTCAAAATAATCTTGAAGTATTTTAATACTTTCTTCTTCCATAATGCCTGATTTTACTTCTAATTCATATCCCATAATTTTTCGCATATCAGACTTTGAACCAAAAGCCCCATTTAATAAATCACTTGCACCGTAATACAATCTAGATAATCTGGATTGTAAAATTGCACTTGCACACATTGGACAAGGCTCAAGCGTAACATACATTTCACAGCCGTTTAAACGCCAATTTTTCAATTTTTTATTAGCTCTTTGAATAGCAAGCATTTCAGCATGATTTATTGTATTTTGACTTTTTTCTCTTTCATTAACCGCTTTTGCTATTATTTTCCCGTCTTTAACTATTATTGCAGCAACAGGAATATCCTTTCCGGATTTTTTTGCTAAGTCGATTGCCAGTTTCATATAATCAGGATTCATAATCTTCTTTATATACAGGTAAGATAACTTTTGCAGTAAAAACATTTTCTTGAGTTGATTTCAAATAAACACTTCCATTCATTGCTTCAACAAGACCTTTTACTATATATAGCCCTAAACCTGTTCCTCTCGTTGTTCTTGTAGTTTTATCATCTATTCTTATAAATTTATCAAACAAAGTATGCAATACTTGTTTTTCTATATAATCAGACTTATTTATGACTTTGATTGTTGCTTTATCACCATCATGTTTGGCTTCAATTTTTATAGAAGTATCAGGATAAGCGTATTTATTAGCATTACCTAATAAATTTATCATTACTTGTTCTAATCTGTCTTTATCAGCTAATATTAAAGGAAAATCATTTGGAATATTTGTTTCTATTTCTCTTGATTCTATATTTTTAACTGAATAAATAGAAGCTTCAACTATGTTTATAAGATTTACAGGTTCTATATTTATATTTAGTTTAGCTCCTTCTATATCAGGAATAACAAGTAAATCTTCAATCATACGAGATAATCTTTCCGATTGCTGTTTAATAATTAATAAAGATTTATGTTTTGTTTCTTCATCTATTTTTATGTCTGTTCTCAAAAGACGTGAAGTATAACCTCTAATACTTGTTAAAGGAGTCCTTAATTCATGACTTACTGTATCAACCAAATTAGACCTGAAACTATCCAATAATTTTAATTCTTTATTTTTTTGTTTCAACTTTTTATAAGAAGAATTAATTTCATCAATCATACTGTTAAATTCTTCCGCTAAGAAAACAATTTCTCTTGGAGTCATTATGTTTATCAATGGAGTAATTGGCTTTTTGTAGTTTCCTCTTGAAACAGCAATTATACCTTTGAACAACTGTCTTATATTCAGATATAGGTAAGAACTATATAAAAGAACTAAAAATATCGTAACTGCAGCTGCTATTAAAAATGCAAGAAGAATTTTAAATCGAGCCTTATTAATTGTTGATTTTGTTAATTCTTTTGAGGTATTAACTATTACTATTAAATTCAAATCTTTAATTTTTAAGTAAACTCTGGGTTGATTTTTTATTTCATCAAATCTCGTTGCAATATTATTAACAAGATTTACAGGTAACTGTTTTATTGATTTTTTAAAATCATGTTCATCATAATTATGAGAAAATATTAACTTCCCTGCATTATCAACAACATATACTCTTCTGTTTTTTTCATCTTCTATATTTGTAAAAATTTCATCTTTAATAATTTTAGTATTTACACCAGCTTTGAGATATTTATCATCATGAATTTTCTCTATTAACCATAATTCTTCCGTCGCAGAATTATATTCTATAGATTTATCTTTATTAAAATCAGGATGTTCAGACGGTCTTATTATTTCAAAACTATTAAACACATTTGAATTGATAGATAAATCTTTAAGATATAAATTTTGATTATATTCTGAAGGAATATGATTTAAAGAAATAGCTATTTCTTCTAAACGATGATTATCTGATTTAATTAATGAATTAATATTATTTTCAATAATTCTGGCAAGCATCTGAGCAGAATTACCGAGTTCATTTCTAATTGAATGCTGGCTTACATTATTGATAACAAACCACGAAATTATAGATGGAATTAAAACTCCAAGAAGAGAGATTATAATAATTTGTTCAACTATTTTTAATCTTTTTAATTTCACTAATCAGAATCCTCACCAAAAGGAGTTAATTTGTACCCGACATTAGTAACAGTTTGAAGGTAGTCAGGAATTTTAGGATTTTGTTCAATTTTTTGTCTTAATCCGCCAACATGAACCCTAAGCATTCTGACATCATCATCAGAATTATAACCCCATACTTCATTCAAAAGAACTGCAAGAGTAACTGCATTATTAAAATGCTGCATTAAACAATATAGAATTTCAAATTCTGTTGGTGTAAGTTTTATTCTTTTACCTTTAATTTCAGTTTCAAGTGAATCAGGAAAAATTTCAATATCACCGATTTTTAAAATTTCTTGAGAAACAGTTTTCGTTTTAGATGCAGGACTTCTTCTAACTAAAGCCCTAACCCTTAACAAAACTTCTTGTATATCAAAAGGTTTAACAATATAATCATCAGCACCTGAGTCAAAACCTTGTGTTTTATCATTAATTGTACCTTTTGCCGTAAGCATTAAAATAGGAACATCTGCTTTTGATGAACGTATATTTTTACATACATCAAAACCATTCATTTTAGGCATCATAACATCTAATAAAATTAAATCATAATTACCAACCAAAGCTTTATGAAGAGCTTCTTCACCATCTTTTGCAGTATCAACATCATAACCGCTTTGAGAAAGGTCAAACTCTAAAAGTTCTCTGATTTCATTATCATCATCTGCAATTAAAAGTCTTTGTGCCACAATTGTTCCCTCTTTTTATATGGTTATTATCTCATATTTTAAGCTTTTTCTCAATTTAGATTAAAATATTTAAACAATAAATAAAGAAGAAATTAATTAATATCAACAACGCTAACGCCATCTCCGCCTTCGGCATTTTCTCCGGGGCGAAATTTTGCTACATATGGTGAATGCATTAAATAATCACGTATTACTTGTTTCAATGCACCTGTGCCATGACCATGGATTATATAAACAGGACTTAAATTTACTAAACTTGCTTTATCTAGATATGATTCTATTTCATCAAGCGCATCTTCACATCTGTAGCCGCGTAAATCTAATGTTTGAGATAAAGAACGACGTTCTATCGCAAAATTATTTTTATATGTACCTCTTGCCTTAGCCTCTTTCTTAATCAAATTTTTATTTAATACAGCTAATTTATTCTGTTTAATTTTGGTTTTCATTAGCCCCATTTGTATTTGGACATTTTTATTTTTATCAGGTAGTTCAACAATAGTTACTTCTTGGTTCAAATCCATTACCATAACTTTGTCGCCAATTTTTATATTTTCCCAATCTATAGGTGTATATTTTTCGGCTATTTCATTTTCATCTTTGTTAAAATCTGAACGCATTGAGCTTTCAATATCTGCCAATCTTTGAAAACTTCTTCTGGCGATTTTTTCAGATTTTTCTTCTCGCATTTCCTTTAATATGCTTTTAATTTCTTCTCTTGCTTCATCTATAGAGGTTTCATATTTCTTCTTGTAAATATGAATATTTTTCTTTTTCTCTTTCTTAACTTCATTAAGCTTATCATTTAAACTTTGTTCTAAGCGTTTTACATTCTCTTCTTTTTCTTCTATTACTTTTTTAGAATCAGATAATTCCTGCTGGGTTTTCTGTAACTCTTCTAAAACTTTGGCAGTATTATCTTTCTGATTAAAATATGTTTCTCTTGCATTATTTATAATTTCTTCTTTTAGACCGAGATTTTTACCTATAGCAATAGCATTACTTGCCCCAGGAATACCTATTAACAATTTATATGTAGGCTGAAGAGTATTTATATTAAACTCAACAGAAGCATTAATAAATCCTTCTTTTAAATATGCTAATGATTTCAACTCGCCATAGTGAGTTGTTGTTATTACAATTGAGCCTCTTTTTTGTAAATATTCAAGTATTGCTTGAGCTAATGAAGCGCCTTCCTTCGGATCTGTACCCGCTGCTATTTCATCTAATAAAATTAAAGTATCATAATCAGCATTATTTATAATATTTACAATATTTGTCATATGAGATGAAAAAGTCGAAAGATTTTGGATAATACTTTGTTCATCACCAATATCCGCATAAACTTTTTTAAAAGGATAAATTTCTGCTTCATAACAAGGTATATGCATACCTGCCTTTGTCATCAAAGTACATAAGCCAGCTGTTTTTAATACTACAGTTTTTCCTCCGGTATTTGAACCTGTTATAACCATGCAATTCTTAATTGAATCTATGTATAAGTCATTCTCTACTATTTCTTTTTTAGATTTTATAAGAACGGGATTTTTCATCATTTTTAAATTAATGACTTTTTTATCGGAAACCTTAGCAGCCGTACCGTCAAAAGAAGCAGAATATTTTGCTTTCGCAAATATAAAATCCAGTTCAATTAATTGAAGATTTGATGTTTTGATTTCTTCAGAATACAAACCTATTTCATTAGATAACAGTTTTAGAATTCTCTCAATTTCAATATGTATATTAGCTTCTGTTTCTCTTATTTTATTATTTAATCCTACTAAAATTTCAGGCTCAATAAAAAATGTTTGACTGCTTTGAGAAACATCATGAACAATGCCTGCTACTTTATTTTTGCATTCTGCTTTTACCTGAAAAACAGTTCTTCCGTCTCTTTGAGTATAGATTGTATCTTGAAGATTAGATGTAAAATCACTATTTTGAAGTAATGATGATACACAAACTCTGACATTGGAATTTGTATCTCTCAAGGTTTGATAAAGCTTTTTCAACTCGGGAGTTGCATCTTCTTTCACTGTTAAAGCTGGTGTAAATGTATTAAATATCTTATCTTCCAGTTCTTTATTTGCATAAAGAGTATTCTTCATTTCTGAAAGTTCAAAATAATCATTGGAAATACTATCTAAAAAATTTCTCATTAAACGTGATGTTCTAAGAGTTCTTGCAATATCAATAATTTCTTCTTCATTTAAACGAAGTTTCTTTTTTGCATCGTTTAGACTTTTTTCGACATTATAAATATTTTCTAACGGAACATTTATTGCATCGTTAATAATTTTTCTTGCTTGAGAAGTTAATATAAGTTCTTTTTTTATGGTATTAACATTATCAAAAATCTGGACATTTAAGCATCTTTCAACCCCAAGTGAACTTATAGCATATTCACTTAAATATGAAAGTACTTTATCAAATTCTAAAATTTCTGAAGTTTTTTTAATCATATAAACATTATAAACAAAAAAGACTGATAAATTTATTATCAGCCTTTTTTATTTGATATATTTAATCAAGAAACTATTTTTTTGCAGCTACTTTACCATCAACAACATCTTTGAATTTTTTACCTGCAGTAAATACAGGAGCAGTTTTTGCAGCAATTTTAATAGCAGCACCTGTTTGTGGGTTACGACCTGTACGAGCAGCTCTTTTTCTAGCTTCAAATGTACCAAAACCAACTAAAGTAACTTTTTTACCTTTAGCAACTGTTTTTTCAATTGTTGACATAATTGCATTTAAAACTTCTGCTGCATCTTTTTGAGTAACTTTTGCTTTTTTTGAAATTTCTTGTACCAATTCTTCTTTATTCATGGTATTAAACCCCTTTCCTTAAATATAACATTCTTATTATATCTATTTTTCAGAAGTAGTCAATAGCTAATTTTCAATACAGTTTTAAATTGTAGCCTTTTTTATTTATTTTTCATCGTTGGAAAGGCAATTACATCACGAATTGTAGATGAATTAGTCAATAGCATTACCAATCTGTCAATGCCCATACCCATACCTCCTGTAGGCGGCATGCCGTATTCTAATGCTTCGATGAAATCTTCATCTATTTCCATTGCTTCTTCATCACCATTAGCCTTTGCAAGTGCTTGATTTTCAAACCTTTGCCTTTGATCTATAGGATCTGTTAATTCAGAAAACGCATTTGCTATTTCCCATCCGTTTACTCTTGTTTCAAAACGTTCTGTTAAACGAGGGTTATTTCTGTGAACTTTCGCTAACGGCGAAATTTCTAAAGGATAATCTATAATATGTACAGGCTGAATTAAGCTTGGTTCTACTTTTTCTTCAAATACTTGATCTATTACCTTGCCCCAAGAGTCACATTCTTGTGCATCTACATTTATAGTTGAAGCTAATTTAATTGCTTCTTCCAAATTATTGCAAGATAAGAAATCAACTCCGGTATATTCTTGAATAGCACCAATCATGGTTTTTCTATCCCATGGCGGTGTTAAATCAATTTCATTTTCACCGTATTTAATTTTTGTTGTTCCTAGAACTTCTTTTGCTACATATGCAACCATATTTTCTGTTAATTCCATCATATCGTTATAATCAGCATATGCTTGATATAGTTCTATCATTGTAAATTCAGGATTATGACGTGTATCTATTCCTTCATTTCTGAAACATTTACCTATTTCATAAACTCTTTCGGAAACTCCTCCTACTATTAAACGTTTTAGATATAATTCCAACGCAATTCTCATTGTCATATCCATATCTAAAGCATTATGATGCGTAGTAAAAGGTCTTGCATTAGCTCCTGATGCTACTGTTTGCAATATCGGAGTATCAACCTCTAAGTATCCTCTTTCTGCTAAAAATTCTCTTATTTTTTGTATTATTAAACTTCTTTTTCTGAAAGTTTCTCTTGTTTCTTCATTAATGATTAAATCAATATAACGTTGTCTGTATTTTGTTTCAACATCAGTTAACCCGTGGAATTTTTCAGGAAGCGGTTTTAAAGATTTTGTTAATACTTCAAAATCTATAGCCTTAATACTTAATTCGCCACGTGGTGTTCTTCTTATATCACCTTCAAAACCTACAATATCACCAATATCAACAAGTTTTAAAAGTTTGATTTTCTCTGCATCAATATTTTGTTTATGAGAAAAAATTTGAATTTTCCCTGTATCATCCATTAAGTCAATAAACATGCCTGAGTTTCTAATAGCCATGACACGCCCTGCGACTTTATATCTATCAGTCGTTTCTTCGCCGTCTGCAAGATCTTTATACTTTTCTTGAAGCTCTTTCGCTGATGCTGTTTTTTCATATTTATAAGGATATGGATTAAAACCTAAATCTCTTAAATGTTGAGCTTTATCTATTCTTCCTTGTCTTATTACATCAATAGAAGAAGTTGTTTCTTTCGTATTATTCTCTTGCATATTGCCTCCAACTTAAATAATTTATAGTTAAATTTTATCATCAACATATAATTTGTGGGATAATTACAATATGAACAATGAAGAATTTGTATTAATACCTGAAGAACTCGCAATAAAAAAACCCAAAAAAGAACTCTTAGAAATTATTAATAATAAGATTTTCAATGACAGAGTACTTTTTGAGTTGGAGTCTGACTTTCATAATATAAAAGTTATAGAAAATGAAATAGGCAGATTTCTTCATTATAAAGATACATATCAAGCAGGTTTTATTAATACAAACTTTTATAAAGGTAATCTTCCATATATAAATTATTTTTTAATTCCGTATCTAATGAATCCTAAAATAAAAAATATTCTTTTAATAGGCATGGGCTCAGGCAAAATAATAAACGATTTTGAATTTTTATTTGAAGATTTAAAATCTATTGATGTTGTTGATTTAGAAGAAAACATCACAAATATTGCAAAAAATTATTTTAATTTTAAAGAGTCAGACAAATTTAATTTTATTCTGCAAGACGGAATTACTTATTTAAGAAACAATAAAAGAAAATATGACCTGATTGTTGTAGATGTTGCAAATAATGACGGTATAGATTTAAGATTTTTAAGTGATGAATATTTCAAAATCATAAAAAAATCTTTAAAGAAAGACGGAATATTTGTTTCAAATATGTGTGCCAGTCCTGACTTTAATAATAAAAAAAATAAATTTTTTACAGGTTTCTTTCCAAAATACAATAAATTCTTTGAAAATAACTTAATATTTAAAGGAAATTACTCAGACAAAATTTACTACAAATGTTTCTTTGATATCAATGAACGTGTAATAGATATAACTAATGTAATTATAATATCTTCAGATAAAAACTATTGTTTAAAGAATAATTATCAAAAATTTAATAATTTAAACATAGATATAACTAATTATTTAAGAGACCTTCAATGAAGAATAATTAAAATTATCTTTGTTTTTTCTTGTTTTAGCTTGCGATTTTTCAAATTCTATTCTTGTCTGTACTCCGCTTAATAATGATGCACCTGTCATAGAACTTCTAAAGACTTTATTTTGAAAATCTGCATATATTTTAGGATCTATTTCATCTTTTAACCCTATAATTTTAGGTATATCGCAAATACTGATTTTACCTTTTTTTTCAAAATATTCTTTCATTAATTGTTTATGCATATCGCTGCCATGCAGAACAGGGAAGAAAGATTTAACCCTATATGAATTATTAGGCGTTTTATCACAATAAGCCACAAACATTGTTCCTGCTCTTTGTCCTAAAATAACAGTTTCACCTTTTTCAGTTTGACGTAAAACACCTCTTCTTAAAGCAGTTTGAACTGTCGCTATTAAATCTTTTGCATTATATATTTTTCTGCCAACCAAAACTTCTCTATAAACACTTTTATCAATACTCGGAGAACAAATTTGTATATAATCAGCCATTTCTTTTAAACTCATTGGTCTATCCATAAAAATTGTCTTTTCAGGATAAGAAGCACCACCGGTTAATTTATGATATTTTACGCTATATATACCATCAACAAAAGCATCTCTCGTTATTGAGTCTATCTGTCCTGTAGGTTTTTTACAAAATAATGTTTGATATATACTGAGAAAATTATTCTTTGAATTCCTAATTTCTGTACCATCTGCTAAATATGTCGTATAAAATTTTGACTTATTATAATTCTTAATAGCAAATCCGTTATTGGATTTGGGGTCACTCAAATTTTTTAATAATCTTTGCTGACCTTTTGTAAAACCTTTTCCTATATTTGTTTCCAAAACTTTTTTTACACCATCTTCAATATACTCAATAATGATATTGCCATCTTTAATCTTTTTATCTTTCATTTTTATATTGGTAATTTGAATATTATCTTTTAAAGCACTTTTATAAAAAGATTTTATAAATGCAGATATACTATGAGCTCCGCTAACTCCATTTTTACCAAGACCATCAGCATTATCTACTGCAGTATACATATGCTCTACAGCTTTCGTTCCTATGTTTTCAACATTTAATTTTCCTTGCGAAAATATTTTTCTTATTGATTTGGCTATTATATTTTGAGATGTATCAACCCAATTAAATAATTTATTCATCTCTCTTTGCCCAAAACCTGTCTTTAATGAACAAATTAAGGCTAAAGCCACGCTAGATACAACCCCGGCTACTATAAGATATTTTTTAGCTATTCTTAAACCTTCTTTTTTCGTAAATTCCTGATATTCAGCACTTCTGGAACTTGCTTCATTTAATTTTTGCTGTAATTTAATTTCATCTTTATTAGATTCAAATGTATCATTATTATTAATATTTTTAGATGGCAAGAAAACACGATTTAAATTATTATAATTTTCAAATATATTTGGTTTGGAAATTTTCGAACTTATAATCATAATACCGACATAAAGTCTAAAAAAGATTTTTTTTGCGTTAAGAATTATTTTAAAGCTGGCATGGATAACTTATTTGTAATAATATATAGCGTGTAGGAAAGAACGGATAAGAATAAGTGACAGATAGACCGATAGTAGCAATAGTAGGACGTCCAAATGTTGGTAAATCAACATTTGTTAATAGATTACTTGGAGCAAGACATTCAATTGTTGATGACCAGGCGGGTGTAACTCGTGACAGAATCTATTTTGATGTTGAATGGATGGATAAAGAATTTACAGTTATAGACACAGGCGGTATTATCCCTGGTGATGAAGACGAAATAATGCTTAATATTTTCACTCAAGCAAAAGTTGCCTGTGAAGAAGCTGATAAAATAATCTTCCTAGTTGACGGCAGAGAAGGTCTAAATCCTATAGATTATGACATTGCAAATGTTTTAAGAAAAAGCGGAAAAGAAATATTTCTTGCAGTTAATAAGCTTGATGATCCTGATAAATTTATTAACGCAACTGAATTTTATTCGCTTGCAGTTGGTGAACCTTTCCCTATTTCAGCACTTCACGGTTCAGGCGGTGTTGGTGATTTATTAGATGCTGTTACAAAAGATTTCGGATATATAGAAGAAGAAAAATCAGAAAATATTCGTATTGCAATTGTAGGTAAACCCAATGTAGGTAAATCTTCAATAGTTAATGCTCTTTTAAATAAAGAAAGAGTAATTGTTTCAAATATTTCAGGAACCACACGCGATGCTATAGATTCAAAAGTCAAATATGAAGGTGAAGAATTTATATTAGTTGATACAGCAGGTATCAGAAAAAAATCTAAGGTTGATTGGGGAATTGAAAAATTTGCAGTAGATCGTTCTATTCGTGCTATTAGGAATTGTGATGTTGCAATACTTGTAGTTGATGCAACAGAAGGTATTACTGATCAAGATAAAAAAATAGCAGGAACTATTATTGATGCAGGCAAAGCTATTATCTTAGCAATAAACAAATGGGATTTAATTGAAGATAAACAGTCAAATACAATTAATAAATTTGAAAGTGAAATAGAAAAAGAAATGCCATTTTTAAGCTATGCACCAAAAGTTTTCATTAGTGCAAAGACTAAACAGAGATTAGTTAATTTATATAAATTATCAAAAGAAGTATATTCTGAAACATCAAAACGCATAGCAACAAGTTTATTAAACAGAGTAATTATAGATGCTGTTTCTATGAATCCGCCTGCAAGTATTAGAGGTAAAAGATTAAAATTATTCTATACAACCCAGGTTAGAACAAATCCGCCAACTTTTGTTCTGTTTATTAATAATGAAGATTTCTTAAAAGATAATTATGTAAAATATTTAGAAAATAAATTAAGAGAAGCTTTTGGATTTAAAGGCACTCCGATAAGAATTTCCGCAAAAGAAAAAGGAGAAAAGAAATGACAATTTTAATAACTAAATTAATAATAGTATTAATTTTTTCTTATTTAATAGGTTCAATTCCTACAGGCTATATTATTGTTAAGTTATTAAAAGGTATTGATATAAGACAAACTGGTTCAGGCTCAACAGGGGCTACAAACGTTAAAAGAATACTTGGAACAAAATGGTTCTTTATTGTAATGTTTCTTGATGCTTTAAAAGGTGCAATCCCTGTTTTAATTGCCGTTCATTGGTTTAATTTTATGAATTATATGGGTTTAGCACCTGTAATAGCTGCAATATCAGTTATAATAGGTCACAGTAAATCTATATTCTTAGGTTTCACGGGCGGTAAATCAGTTGCAACCGGTGTTGGAACTATTCTTGCTTTATATTGGCCTGTTGGTTTAATTATCGCTGCTATTTGGGGTTTAATAACATACACTTCAAAATATGTTTCATTAGGCTCAATCGTAGCAATTTCTTTAGCACCTATTTTAATGAATGCTTTTGAACAAAATGTATATTATATTTGCTTTGCTGCTTTAGGCGCAATATATGTAATTTTAATGCATAAAGCAAACATCAAAAGATTACTTGAAGGTAATGAAAATAAAGTTAGAAAATAATGGTTAAATATAACGGAATAAAGATAGTTTCTAAAGTTGAAGTAAAAGATAAAAATACTCTGGCAATCGTTTATACTCCGGGGGTTGCGGCATCTTGTCTTAAAATAAAAGAAAATCCCGAATGTTCTTATGATTATACAAACAGAGAAAATTCCGTTGCCGTTATTTCTTTTGATTATGATAAATCTCTTGAAAGAGCAATTTTTCTAAAATCAACTTTAGGAATAGATGCTTATCCTTTTGAAATCTCTTCTCAAGATAAAGTTAAAATAAAACTTGTTGTAGATAATATAGAACCTTCATTTGGAGCTATCGATTTAAGTCTAATTGAAAATAATGTAAAAGATATAGATTTTAATGTTTCAATACCTGTTTTAAAAGGTAAAACAAATGATTTAAAAGAGTTCTTTTTATGCGTTTCAAAAAGATTGTTTATGTTTGATTATAATCAATTAACAGGAACAACAAACGAAAAATCTCTGCAATTAAGAAAAATGGCAGGCGGTGTTGTAGAAATTGAATTAACAGAAGACAAACAACAAAAACCTGTAGGCATAGTATCAGATGGAAGCGCTGTTTTAGGACTTGGAGATATTAAAGGCTTAGCCGGTTTACCTGTTATGGAAGGAAAAGCCGTATTATTTCAAGAACTTGGTGATGTTAGTGCAATGCCTTTATGTTTAAAAACTCAAATTCCGGATGAAATAATTGAGATTGTATTATTACTTCAAAATTCATTTTCAGGCATTAATTTAGAAGATATTAAAGCACCAAGATGTTTTGAAGTTGAGAATAAATTAATAGAAAAAGCTGAGATTCCAATTTTTCATGATGATCAACACGGAACTGCAGTTGTAGTATTAGCAGCATTATTAAACGCACTTCATCTTGCAGGTAAAAAAATAGAAGATGTAAAAATTGTTTTTTCAGGAGCCGGAGCCGCAGCAATAGCAGTATGTAAACTTATTTTGGCTGTTGGTGCTAAAAACATTATTATGTTCGATATTGACGGCGCAATTTATAAAGGAAGAGAACAAAATAATTTTGCACATGAAGAAATAGCAAAATATACAAATTTAAACTGTTTCAAAGGTAATCTTAAAGAAGGCATAAAAAATGCTGATGTTTTTATAGGACTTTCTGCTCCTAATTTATTATCGGAAGAAATGGTTAAATCAATGAATAATAAACCGATTATTTTTGGACTTGCAAATCCTACACCTGAAATTATGCCCGATGAAGCTAAAAAATATGGTGCATTTATTACAGCTTCAGGAAGAAGCGATTTTCCTAATCAAATTAATAATTCACTCGTATTCCCCGGATTATTTAACGGAGTATTAAAGAATAATATTAAAAAGATAACAAATGAAATTAAACTTAATTGTGCGTTTGCTTTAGCTTCTATGGTTAAAGAAGAGGAACTTTCCGTAGATTATATTCTACCTGATGCACTTGATAGGCAGGTTCCTTTAACTATATCTAATAATGTTATTTAACCTGCCAAAGGCAAACTAAATGTAATTATATTTCCCGTATTAGATTCATTTTTTGCACTGATTCTTCCATTATGTGCTTCTATAATTTTTCTGCAATTATATAATTCTAAACCAAAACCAACTTTTCTAAACTTATTAGTAATGGTTATATATTCTTCAAATATTCCGTTCAATATTTCAGATTTTTGAGGATACCCATAATCTATAAATGAAACATTAATATTACCTTTTTGATTCTCTATTTGTATTACAATTTTTGAATTTTCAACACTTTGTTCTGAAGCATTTATTATCAAATTACTTATAACTTTTGCCATTTCATCAACATCAATATTTACTTTCGGTAAATCACCATTAACAACAAGTTCTACAGATTGCTTTTTTCTATCAAGAAAATTCATTAGTTTATTGCATCGGTCTTTAATTAGATTCACAATTGAATATTCTTGCTTTTGAAGCTCATATAAATCAAATTCGTTTTTATATTTAATCAATAAATTATCAGCCATATAATTCATAAATTTACAAGAGTTAAGTAATTCATCAAGAACTACTTTGAGATTATTTTCTACTTTACCAAATCTGTTTTTTAAAATTAATTCTAATATCTGAATATTAGCTCTCATCGGATTTTTTAAATCATGAGAAATGATATCTACAAATGTTTCTTTTTGTATTTTATTTTTAACTTCTTGAGTAATATCTTGAATAATTACGGAAAATCCTATTAATTTATTTTTTTTATTTCTGATTTTACAAATATGTAAGTCAACGGGAATATTATGTAATACACCGTTTTCACAAAATATAAGCTTTAAAAATATATGATTTTTATCTGAATTTTTAAAACTTTCAATATTATCTTTAATATTTTTATTCATAAAATTATTCAAAATATCATACAAATTATATTGTTTATTATCTTCAATATATTTTGTATTATGAAAGATTATATTAAAATTATCATCTGTTATAATAATTTCACTATTTGAATATTTTGAAACCTGAAAAAAGATTTCTTGCATTATTTCATTATCGCGATAAAAAACACTCGAAGACAAAACCATATTTCACCAATTCCTAAATTTCACTAAACTAATTTGACTATAAATCTACTCTATAACTTTAAATGAAATTTTAAGAAATTTTTATTAGCCAATCGGGTATTAATGTTATAGTCTATTTACCTATACAGAAATTATCAAAAATATTGTTTAATATATCATCTGTAATTACTTCGCCTGAAACCTCTGAAATATACATTAAAGCAGATTTTATATCTATAGAAATTAAATCTTGAATTTCATTATTTTGAGCAGCTATTAAAGCATTAATCAATGAATTTTTTGTTTCTTCTAATGCTTTTTGCTGCCTTTGATTAGTTATAAACTCAACTTCTGTAAGGTTTTGAGTTATTACTTCGGATTTTATTTTTTGTTTTAATACTTCTATATTTTCACCTGTTTTCAATGAAATACAAACAGAATCATTATCTTTAAATGAAGTTAAATCAGATTTTGTAGCAACTTTTATATATTTTTTATCTTTTATAGAATCAAGGATTTCTTTGTCTTCTTTAGTAAATCCATCATTCAAATCATAAAGAAACAAGACTAAATCAGCATCTTGAACATATTTTTTTGAATAATCTATACCAATAGCTTCAACCTTATTTATATTTTCATCATCACGAATTCCGGCTGTATCTATAATCGTTACGGCAATACCGTCTATATCAAGAGTTTCTTGAATTACATCACGGGTAGTGCCTGCTATATCAGTAACAATTGCTCTGTCTAAATTTAAAAGCTTGTTAAATAAAGAAGATTTACCAACATTAGGTCTGCCTGCCAAAACAATTTTTATACCTTGTCTGAATATATTTGAACTTTTTGAAAAACTTAAAATGTAATTTATCTTTTCTATAATTTTTTCAAGAGTATTTTCTATATATGAATACTCAGGTTCAACAACATCTTCAGGAAAATCAACAGCAGCAATAATTCTTGAAAGTAAATCCATAATTTCTTTTCTGATATTTGCTACTTCTATAGATAATTTACCAAATAAATTTTTTGCACTCGCAGAAGCAAATTTTTCACTAAGAGCATGAATTAAATCTAAAACGGCTTCTGCTTGAGATAAATCCATTTTTCTGTTTAAAAATGCTCTTTTTGTATATTCACCTTTTTCCGCGTATCTTGCACCATTTTTTATTGTTAAATCTAAAATCTTATTGGTAATATGAACACCGCCATGACATTGTATTTCAATAACATCTTCACCTGTATAGCTGTTTGGAGCTTTAAACGGAAGAACTATAACTTCATCCAGTTTTTCTCCATTTTCCATAATCCATCCATGATAAATTTTGCCGGCAATAAGATTTTGTGAAGAAAATATTTTATCAATAATTTCAAAAGCTTTTTCACCCGAAAGCCTTATTATACTAACACCGCCATTACCTATTGGTGTTGCTATTGCACTTATTGTATCTGTCATATATTGATTTATCATATTAACCTCAATTATAATTATAGCGAAAATACACAAATTTAAATATTTTTATGTTTTAAGCCGAATATGAAAATTAATTTTACAACAATAAATTATAACTCTCCAATAAAAACATTATTTAGAACTAATGTAAAATATCCTGCTTTTAAATCTCAAGAAATTGGAGATGTATTTATAAGAAGCAGCGAAAAACCCAGACAAATTGAAGAACCAAAACAAGAAAGTTTAACTCTTCCTAAGTATTTATACCATCTTACAAATTCAACAAATTATGAAAGAATAATGGAAACAGGTTTTTTATTACCGTCAGAAGACTTAATAGATGGTGTATATCTTTTTGATATGGAAGATTTTCAATCTAATTGGAGAAATACAAAAAATGCAACAGGTACTCATACTTTAGCAGAAGCTTTAGTTGAACAAGCTATAAAAAGAGAAAACGGACTTGTTCTTTTAAGAATTCCGACAGAATTTATTGATACAGATAATATTGTAATAAGACCGGAAGATGACGTTAATAAATTTATAAGAAGTGATTATTTTAAAGATTTAATGGCAGAATACAGAAATAAAGGCGGTATATTAAAAAATAAAAAAGCTTTGCCTGATGATATGAGAAACGGATTTCCAATAAGTGAAGCTTCAAATTATAAGAAACAAAACAGACCGCTTGAATATATATATAAAGGAAAAATAGATATTAAAGACTCAGGTATAAAAAAAATATTTGAATTAAAAGACATAAATTATAAAACAATTTGGGGATACGGTATAAAACATTATAAAGATCTGTTTGAAAGTATGAATTCTGCTGCCGAAAATAATTAAAAATTTGCATTATTAAAAAAAAAAATATACTATTAGAAAAATACATATTATAAGAGGTTTTTTATGAGTACTGATTGTATATTTTGTAAAATAGCAAATAAAGAAATTCCATCAAATTTTATTTATGAAGATGAAAATGTTGTAGCATTTAATGATTTAAATCCTCAAGCACCTGTTCATTTTTTGGTAATACCTAAAAATCATTATTCATCTTTAAATGACATAAACGATAAAAAAGTATTTGGAGATATATTTTCTGCAATACCTAAAATTGCAGAAAAACTTGGAATAAAAGAATATAGAACAGTAGTTAATACAGGAGCAAGTTCGGGACAAACAGTATTTCATATTCATGTCCATGTAATGGCGGGAAGAGAATTTACTTGGCCTGCAGGTTAGATAATGTACAACCGTTGGTATGATAAATATCCTGATTTAAAACAACTTCTACTGTTACTTGAAACAGTAGATGAATATACTATAGATTTAATATCTCAAGATTTTTTACAAATTATATTAGCAAGATATAAAGATGAATTTGATATATCTATAAAAAATATGAATGATAATCCGCCGCCAAGATATAGCAGATGGTATGATAAAAATTACAATTTACATACTTGTATTGAATTTATAAAAACATTAGAAGATAATGAAAAAATAGAATTGGTGAATTCTTTCATAATGTCACTTTTAAGCTTTATAACGAATGTAGATGATGAATAAAAAAAATATATTAATAACAGGCTCTTCACAAGGTATAGGACTTTCTATTGCAAAACATTTTGCAAATGATTTTAATGTATATATTACAGGCAGATATAAAGAAAAACTTGAAAAATTATGTAATGAAAATAATTTTGCAGGTTATACAGATATCGATTTGTTTGAAGATAATTCAGCCGAAAAACTTTTTAACAGGTTAAATATAAATATTGATATTCTAATAAATAATGCAGGAGTTTATTTTTATTCACCTATAGAAAAAATGTCTGATAAAGACATATTAAACTCTATAAAATTAAATTCAATTGCACCTTATCAACTTATAAAATTAGTAATTCCTCATATGAAAAAACAAAATTGGGGAAGAATTATAAATATAGGTTCAATATCAGGTGTTATGGGAGAAGCAAATGCTTCAATTTATTCAATGACAAAAGCTTCACTAATAGGATTAACAAAATCTTTAGCACTTGAAGTTGCTCAAAATAACATAACAGTTAATATAATTAATCCCGGCTGGGTTGATACAGAATTAATAAATAATGAAAACTTAGAAGAAGATTTTTCTAAAAATGAAATAATAGAAACAATTCCTCAAAGAAGATTCGTTACACCTGAAGAAATAGCAAATACTTGTGAATTTTTAATATCCGATAAAGCAAAAACAATAACAGGTCAATCCATAAATATTTGTGCGGGATTATCTTTAGGTTTTTAATTACTTTTTATAATCATACCATTTTTCAAAAGTTGAAAAGAAAATTACAGCATAATTTTTCTTTCCGAATTCTATCCTAAAAATTTTATCGAAAAAGAAAAATAAAGGATAATATATGAAAAATGGCATTTTAGTAAATCTGTCTATTAAAAATAATGTACGATTTCTGACAAATTCTTTATCTTCTTCTTTCATACCAAGATTTTTAAAATCATATTTCATTCTATTGAAAAATTCACGTTTATAAGGTAGTTTTACTTTCATAAACCACCAATAAAGAGTTATAACCTTATAATCCCAATAATAATACTTCATTTCATCAAATAAATTTATTTTTTTCAAATTATCACCAATTGAATTAAATATATTAAAATAATCAAAGAAAATACGATTTCTTGAGCTGGTAACAGCATTTTTTCTGTTAATTCGATAATAAACCAAATCTTCTCTTAAAACAGACATTTTTTCAGCTTTGAATAAAGCATCATAAACAAAAACATTATCTTCAAAAAAAGTACCACCCGGAAATTTAACATCTTTTTTTATAAGAAAATCACGTTTATATATCTTGTCCCAAGGAACACTGGTCTGCCAAAAAACGCTGTATTTTATATCTCGCCAATTAAAAGTTTTGTTATCAAATTCTGTTGGTATTTGTTTTAATTTAGCATATACATGGTTTTTATCTATTTTACCTGTAGCATCATCAAATTGATTCCAAGTACATAAAGTTATATCAGAATCTGTTTCGGTTATTTTATTATACATTTTCTCAATACAGGTTAAATCCATATAATCATCACCATCAATAAAGAAAATGTATTCTCCGCGAGCCATTTGAACGCCAAAATTTCTAGCAATACCTTGTTTTAAATTTTCTGTATTTTTATATATTACAAAACGTTCATCTTTTTTAGCATATTCATTAACTATTTCAAGGGTTTTATCCGTTGATTTATTATCTACAACTATTATTTCAATATCTTTAAAAGTTTGATTTACAACACTATCTAATGTTTGTTTAATATACTTTTCTACATTGTAAACAGCTAAAATAATACTAACTTTAACAGACATACTTCACCTTTAACTAATTAAATAATAAAATAATTATATGATATTAAAAGAATTTTCAAAATACCTGCAGGAAAATAAAAATAAGAATTCCGTAAATCTATTAAATGAATGGATAATAGAAAGATTACAACGTCCATCATTAGATAAAGTTGATAATATACTAAAAACAGAATTATATTTTGCTAAAAATAATAACGGAAAAACTTTAGTTATAGCAAAAAGTGAAACAGGAAGAACTTTAATTAATGCTTTATATAATTTTGCATTGAGTTTTGAACAATATAAAATGGCAAAATTTTTACACGATAAAAAATCTAATGATTTCAATAAAATATAAAAATAAATATATTAAATTATTTTTAATTGACCTTAAAATTTTAATAAACTAATATATATATAAATTTTTATTTATGGAATATGAAAAATGATTAATCAAAAAAAAGTTATATTTGTAGTTAAAGAATATACTGAAAATGTTTTTTTAGGCGGTGGTGAAAAAGTTAATCACTTTATAATAAAAGAACTTTTAAAAAGAAATTATATAGTTGATGTTTATGCAAATATTTCTTACATTAAAAAAAGTAATATAGTAAATTTATATATTAAAGATAAAGATTTTTATAATAATTTTGAAAATATAGTAAAAAACTATGATTTAGTTATTTCTACAGATTTAGAATGTCCATCAGAAATTTCATATTCTCATAATCACTCATATTTGTGGAAAAAAAATAAAATAAAATTACTTATATGCAAAATTTTTAGTAAAGCATATAAAAGAAAAATTATAAATTATAAAAAAGAGCTTAAAAATGTATCTAAAATTAATAAAATAGTAATTTCTTCAAACATTATAAAAGAAGATTATATAAAAAATTATAATATACCAAAAGACAAAATATATATCCTACCACCAGGAGTTGAATTAAAAGAAGAAAAAATTAAAACAAAAAATAATAATTTATTTAAATTTGGCATAGTAGCAAAAAGCTTTAATAAGAAAGGTGGTTTAATTACATTATTTTCAGTATTTTATTTAAAAAATAAATATAAAAATTTTAAAGTTAAAATAATAAATAAAGACACATTTAAAAATTCAATAAACAAATTTATAATTATATTTTTAACAAAAATACTTAATATAGAAAAATATATTGAATATATGCCATTACAAGAAAATATGGATAGTTTTTATAATTCGATAGATTGTTTACTGGTACCATCTATAAAAGAACCATTTGGTCTTGTTGTAACAGAAGCTATGGCACATTCATTACCAACAATAGTTTCTTCTGTAACAGGTGCAGCAGATATAATTAAAAATGAAGAAAATGGATTTATTATTGATTATTCAAAATTAAATAAATCAAAAGAATTATTTAAAACTATGTGTAAAGTTTTAAATTTAAATGATGAAAAATATAAAAATATATCAAAAAATGCATATGATACTGTAAAAAATATGACATATGATAAATTTGCAGAAGAATTTGTAAATATAGCTGAAAAAAAGTAAAAATTTAAATATAAAAAAATTATTTAAAATAAAAATCTAATAATTTCAATAATAAATAAAGTATTGTATTATAAACAAAAACGAGGAATTTATGAAAAAAGTATTATTTATTTTAATTTTTTGTTTATTTATTAATTTAGGAGCAGAAGCAAGAGACTATGTAAATCTTCATTTAAAGGAAATGAAGCACGCAAAAAAATATGGGGTAACTAATCAATATTTTAAAGATTATTCTGAAGATGAAAAAGAAAATGTGAAAGAAGAATGTAACATAAAATTAAAAGATCCTAAATTAATAAAATTAGGAGGATATGATAATGAAACACTATCAAAATATAATGAAAAAATAAAAAAAGATAATATTGAATATCAAAAAATAAAAGAATATTTAGCAAATAAAAAAATAGATGATTTTAATTCACAAGCTTATCCGGAAGACTTTTATAAAATATATAGAATTGCAGAAAAAATAATAAGAGCAAATAATCTTGATTACATAAACTGGCGAATAGTTATTGATACAGACAGAAATTTTAATGCTAATTCATCAGAATTAAATTGTTTAGTATTTAATACGGGTTTAATAGACACATTCAAAGGCAATGATGATGCACTTGCATTAATAGTAGCTCATGAAATATCACATTCAATGCTTGGACACGGTGAAAGATTAAACTTTATATATAATCAAATGTTAAAAGCTAAAAGAGACGGATCACCAACTTTTTATGCTTATTATAAAAGAAAATATTTAATAGATTCAAAAAATTCAGAATATGCTGCAGATGTAGAAGGTGCAAAGCTTATAACAAGAGCTCAATTTAATTTAGAAAATGCAAAAGAAGCACTTTCAGTAATAAATACGATGGATTATAAAATAGAATTTGATTCAGAACATCCAACTGGTGAAAACAGACTAAAAAATTATGAACAAAACATTAAATATTTTATGTCTGACGAATGGATTAAACAAGGTAAATATAATATTATAAATTCAGAAGTTTTAAATTGTAAAAAGTCTTCTGACAGAAAAGCTATAATAATAGTAAGAAATAAATTAAAAGATACTGATAAATATTACAGACCTGAAAGTATAGAAGATATTTATAAAAGAATAGCATATTATTCTTATCTTGATAAAGATATGAAAAAATCACAAAAATACTTCAAAAAATGGTCTAAAAAAGATAAAAAGAATATTATTCCATACATTTATCTTTCTTATATAGAAGAATATAAATATAAAACAGATAAAAAGGATAAATATCTTATAAATGCAGAAAAATATATAGAAAAAGCTAAATTAATTGATGATAAAAATAAATATGTAAATAATCAAATAAAAGAATTAAAAAATTTAAAAACTAATACTGATTTATAAAGTTTTGAACAGCTAAAAAAATAAAACAAAATATTGAAAAATAAAATTTTCATTTTTAAAGCATGAAAAACACTAATAAAATAGCATGTTTTCATGCTTTTTTTGTATAAAAAATTAACATTAATTTGAGCAAATAATATGTATAAAACCTGTAGAAAACTATTATATAAAATTGTTTATAACTTTAATTAAAATTTAAAAACTCTAAAAAAATAAAAAAACTATAATTTAATAAACAAAAAATATACATCTTTTAAAAAAGTTTCTACAAGTTTTATACAAGGCTAAAAATCAATAATAATAATATTTTGAGATATTTTTATACAATATAAAAAATGCTTATTACTACTTTTATTTTATATATATATTAATATAGATAATTAATAAAAAAATAAAATACAAATAAAAAATAAAAAAAGTTTAGTGTTTTTTATTTTTCTTATATAATAATAAAGTGCACAGTTTATATAGAGGATTATTATGCTTTTTACAATTGATAAAGATTCTTTATTGAATAAATTAAAAATAGTAGAAAAAGTAACAGCTCAAAGAGGTAATGTACAACCTGTATTAGCAAATGTATTGTTTGAAGCAGAAAATAATGTTCTTAATTTAAGTGCAACTGATTTAGAAATTTCAATAAAAGCAAAAACAACAGTTGCTGTAAAAAAAGAAGGTAAAATAACACTTCCTGCAAAAAAATTACTTGAAATTGCAGCAAAATTACCTGATAAACCTGTTGAATTTTCATTAAATGAAGATACAAATGTAGTAAATATAACTTGCGGAAATTCAAAATTTGAAATTATAGGAATTTCAGCTATGGAATTTCCAAGACTTGAAGATGAATTAACTGATGGTACTGAAATTGAAATTGAATTAGAAACATTTTTAAAATCAATTAAAAATACTGTGTATGCTGCAGCTAATTATGAAAGCAGAAATGTAATATCCGGTGTTTTTTGTTTAATAAAAGGCAATAAGCTTGAAATGGCTGCTACTGACGGTAACAGATTAACAAGAATTATAGAAAATATAAAAAATAAGGATGATAAATCTACAAAAATAGTAATTCCTTCAAAAACTTTAAATGAATTTGTAAGAGTTTGTTCTTTTATTTCTGAAGAAAAAGTTATTTTAATTGTTGATAGATCAAGATTAACACTAAAAACAATGAGTTTTGCTATTAATTCAAGATTAATTGAAGGTGAATATCCTCCATATGAACAATTAATTCCAAAATCAACAGCAAATAATTCAGTAATAATAAGAGATGATTTAATTTCTGCTTTAGACAGAGTATCAACGATGGTAAATGACAGAACAAGTATTGTTAAATTCACTTTTAGCAATAATAAATTAGTATTAAAGGCTGAAACACCAAATTCAGGTACATCAGAAGATATTATCGATTGTATATATTCAGGTGATGAACTTGCAATAGCTTTCAATTATAAATATGTATTAGATTCAGTAAAAACAATGGATTCAAAAAATGTACAGGTAGGACTAAATGGAAGCTTGTCAGCAACAGTTTTTAAACCTGAAAGTGAAGAAGATTATATTTGTTTGATAATGCCTATACAAATAAGATAAAAGGTTTATTATGAAAGTAACGGTTAAAGTTCCTGCTACAACGGCAAATTTAGGTCCGGGTTTTGATTGTTTAGGTTTGGCTCTTCCTATATATAATGAAATAACTGTAGAAGAAACAGTTATGCCTGGCAGCGGGGTTGAAATTAATATAATTGAAGACAGTGAAACTTATGATATTTTATCTATTCCAAAAGATGAAAATAATATAGTCTATAAAGCAATAGAGCTTTTATATAATTTTGTAGGTCAAACTGTAAGTGATATAAAAATTACAATTAAAACAAATATTCCTGTTACTCGTGGTTTAGGAAGCAGTGCTTCAGTTATAGTAGGTGGTTTAATGGCTGCCAATAAGTTGTTGGGAAATCCTGCAGATGAAGCTGTATTATTATCTATAGCTACAGAAGTAGAGGGACATCCTGATAATGTTGCACCTGCTTTATTCGGAGGTTTTTGTTTATCTTCTTTTGAAGATGATGGCAGTGTATTATGTTCTAAAATTTTATGGCCTGAAGATTGGAAATTAACTGTTTTAATTCCTGATTATGAATTGGATACAAAAATAGCAAGATCAATATTACCTGAGTCTATAACTATTAAAGATGCAGCATATAATATAAGAAAATGTTCAATGTTAATAGATGCTGTATATAGACAAGATGCAGAATTAATGAAAAAATGTTTATCTGATAAATTACATCAACCATATAGAGAAAGACTTATAAAAGGATTTAAAGAATTAAAAGAACTTTTAGCTAATAAAGATGATGTCTTAGGTTGTGTTATATCAGGAGCAGGTCCTACTATTTTAGTTATTTCAAAAAATGATGGTTTTGAAAAAGTTGAAAATGAAGTAAGACAAATATTTGAAGATTATAATGTAAATTGTGATATTAGAACATTCGACATAGAAAACGAAGGTACTAAGGTAATATAAAAGGAGAGGCAAAGATGAAAAAATCTATTAAAGATTTAACAGACATTAAAGGAAAAAAAGCTCTGGTAAGAGTAGATATAAATGTTCCTTTGGATGCAGACAAAAATGTAACAGATGATACAAGAATTCAAGCTATATTGCCAACTTTGAATTTATTAAAAGAAAAAGGTGCAAAAATTATATTAATGGCACATTTAGGAAGACCAAAAGGAGAAAAAAATCCTGAATTTACATTGGCTCCTGTTGCAAAATATATGTCTAAAGTTTTAGGCGAAGAAGTTATGTTTATTCCTGATGTTGCTGATGCTGAAAAAATGATTGCTAATTTAAAAGACGGTCAAGTAGCATTATTGGAAAATATCAGATACTATAAAGCAGAAGAAGCAAAAGATGATGATATGACTTTTGCAAATGAATTAGCAAAATTAGGTGATTTTTATGTAAATGATGCATTCGGTGCAGCACATAGAAACCATACTTCTACAGCAAAATTAGCAAAAGTATTAAAACCTGCAGTATCAGGTTTATTAATGGAAAAAGAATTAAGATGTTTATCTCAAGCATTAGATAATCCTACAAGACCATTTACAGCAGTAGTTGGCGGTGCAAAAGTTTCTTCTAAAATTGGAGTTTTGGAAAATTTAATTGATAAAGTTGATAATTTGATTATCGGTGGCGGTATGGCTTATACTTTCGTAAAAGCTAACGGCGGAAAAATTGGTAATTCTATTTGTGAAGATGATCAATTAGAAGTTGCAAAAGCAATTGAAGCAAAAGCTGCTGCAAAAGGTGTTAAATTAGTAATGGCAACAGATGTTTTAGTTACAGATGATTTTTCAGGTAACGGAACTAATAAATTTGTAAAAATAAATGAAATTCCGGATGGATTTGAAGGTGTAGATGCAGGTCCTGATTCAAGAAAAGCATTTGCAGATGTTTTAAAATCATCAAAAACTATTTTAATGAATGGACCTGTAGGTGCATTTGAAAATCCAAAATTTGCAGAAGGTACAAAAGCTGTTTTACAAGCTGTTGTTGATGCTACAAAAAATGGTGCAATATCAGTTATAGGTGGTGGTGATTCTGTATCAGCTGCTAAAAAATTCTTTAAAGCAGAAGATTTTACACACGTTTCAACAGGCGGCGGTGCTTCATTAGAATTTATTGAAGGTAAAATATTGCCTGGTGTTGCTGCTTTAGATGATAAATAAATATAAAATAGAATAGATAATAAAATAAACAGAGATAATTTTAATTATCTCTGTTTATTTTTATAAAACGTAATTATTTAATTAAATCTAACTCTTGTTAAGTCTGCTTTTCTAATTCTAATATTTTGAGGTGTAATTTCCAATAATTCATCATCAGAAATATATTCCATACAATCTTCTAAAGACATTTTTCTATGGGCTTGTAAAGTAACCATAACATCAGCAGTTGCACTTCTCATATTTGTAAGTTTTTTAGTTTTACAAACATTTATTTCTATATCTTGAGGTCTGTTATGTTCACCAACAACCATTCCTCTATAAACTTTAGTTTTAGGTGTTATGAAAAATACACCCCTATCTTCAAACTGAGCCAAAGCATATGGAATAGCTTCACCTTGTTCATGAGAAACTAATGAACCGTTTCTTTGTTTAGAAATATCACCTGCATATGGTTTATATTTATCGAAGGTATGATTCATAATTCCTTCACCGCGAGTCATTCTTATGAATTCTCCTCTAAACCCGATTAAACCTCTTGCCGGTATTGAAAAATTCAACATTGTTCTGCCTTTTACATTTTGCATATGAAGCATTTCACCTTTACGGTTAGATAGTTTTTCAATGCAAGAGCCTGCGCAAGCTTCAGGTACATCAATCAATAAATCTTCAAATGGTTCCATTAAAACACCATCAATATGTTTTGTTATAACTTCAGGTTTAGAAACTTGAAATTCAAAGCCTTCTCTTCTCATTGTTTCAATTAATATACTTAAATGAAGTTCACCTCTGCCTGAAACTCTAAAGCTTTCTGTAGTGTCAGTATCTTCAACACGTAAACTTACATTTTTTTCTAATTCATCATAAAGTCTTTTTCTTACTTGTCTTGAAGTTACAAATTTACCTTCTTGACCTGCGAATGGACTGTCATTAACTGAGAAAATCATTTGAAGTGTTGGTTCATCAACTTTTATTAGAGGAAGTGCTTCAGTGCAATCAGGTGCCGTAATTGTTTCACCGATATGTATATCATCGAAACCTGTAATAGCAACTATGTCACCTGCTACGGCTTGTTGTGCTTCAACTCTTCCTAAATCTTCAAATACATATAGTTTTACTATTTTACCTTTTTGAATTGAACCGTCTGCTTTTATTAAATTTACTTGTTGTTGAGCTTTAATTGTACCATTTAAAACTCTACCTATAGCAATTCTTCCGACATAATCATTATAGTCAAGTGTAGTTACTTGAAATTGAAGTGTTTTGTCTTTGTCCCCTGTCGGGTGTTTTACATTTTCTAAAATACAATCAAGTAAAGGTTCAAGTGTTTTTGAATCATCTTCAATATTTTTCTTTGCAAAGCCTGCTAAACCGTTAGCATAAACGTATGGGAAATCAATAAGTTCTTCGTTATCGGTTAACTCTGTAAATAAATCAAATACTTTATCAACAGCACCATCAGGATCTGCACCTTGTTTATCAATTTTATTTATTACAACAATAATTTTTATGCCCAATTCAAGTGCTTTTGACAGTACAAATCTTGTTTGCGGCATTGGTCCTTCTTGTGCATCAACAATCAATAAAGCACCATCAACCATACCTAAAACACGTTCAACTTCGCCACCGAAGTCTGCGTGTCCGGGTGTATCTACAATATTTATTTTATATCCTTTATAATTTACAGAAACGTTTTTAGAAAGAATTGTAATGCCTCTTTCACGTTCCAAATCATTAGAGTCTAAAACTCTTTCTTGTACTTGTTGGTTATCTCTAAAAACACCGCATTGTTTTAAAATACTGTCTACTAATGTTGTTTTACCATGGTCAACGTGGGCAATTATTGCCACATTTCTAATTTTTGTATTATCCATTATTAATGTTTCCTAATATTCGTGTGTAATTCATAAATATTTTATTATAAACATCCTTAATAAAACAGATAAAAATTTTTTTTGTCTTTTCTTTATTTTTAATTAATAAAAAATTAATTTTTTCTTTAAATCTTAATTATTTATAAATTTTTTCTGATTTTAAAAAAAATACTATTAAACTGATAATAAGAAGTTAATAAGACGAAAACAGATAATTGTTTTTTGCCGTATTAAATTTATGAAAAGAGGTGTTCTTAATGATAGATTTTAACAGATTAACAGATTATACAAAGGAGATTATATACAGTGCACAGCAAATAATGTATAGATATAAGAATTCTCAATTGGAACCTATACATATAATGCTTGCTATTACTGAAGATAATGAAGGAATAGCTAAAGATTATTGCAGCGAACTCAAAATAGATAATGATAATTTTAAACATCAATTGGTAAATGAAATATCATCTTTACCGCAAGTGCAAACAACAAATCCAAACCAACAATTATATATTTCTCAAATGACAAATAATATGTTTGATATTGCACAGGAAAATGCAGATAGTTTAAAAGATTCATTTATAAGTATTGAGCATATATTAATGGCTATGACAGAACTAACGGGTTCAAAAATTCAACAAATATTGAATAATAATAAAATCACAAAAAATTCAATATTAAATGCGATGAAAAAAGTAAGAGGTAACAGAAAAGTGGATAGCAAAAACGCAGAAGATTCATATAAAGCTTTAGAAAAATATTCAACAGATTTAACTCAAATGGCACGTAAAGGCAAGCTTGATCCTGTAATAGGGAGAGATGATGAAATAAGACGTGTTATACAAGTTTTAAACAGAAAAACAAAGAATAACCCAGTATTAATAGGTGAACCCGGTGTTGGTAAAACAGCTATTATAGAAGGTCTTGCCCAAAGAATAATACGTGGAGATGTACCTGAAAATTTAAAAGAATCCAAATTAATATCATTAGACTTAGGTGCATTAATAGCAGGTGCAAAATTCAGAGGCGAATTTGAAGAAAGATTGAAAGCCGTATTAAAAGAAGTTGAAGATTCAAACGGCGAAATAATAATGTTCATAGATGAACTTCATACTGTAGTAGGCGCAGGAGCAACAGAAGGTTCAACAGATGCAGGTAACCTTTTAAAACCAATGCTTGCAAGAGGAACTTTAAGATGTATTGGTGCAACAACTGTAAATGAATATCGTAAATATATAGAAAAAGATCCTGCATTAGAACGTCGTTTTCAACCTGTAATGGTAAATGAGCCTTCAATCGAAGATACTATAAGTATTTTAAGAGGCTTAAAACAAAGATATGAAGTTCACCATGGAGTAAGAATCAAAGATTCAGCTTTAGTCGCTGCTGCAAAATTATCAGACAGATATATTACAGATAGATTTTTACCTGATAAAGCAATAGATTTGGTTGATGAAGCAGCATCTTCTTTAAGGATAGAAATTGATTCCATGCCTGAAGAGCTTGATATGTTAGTTCGTCAAAAGATGCAATTAGAAATTGAAAAAGAAGCATTAAAACAGGAAGAAAATCCTGAAAATGCTGAAAAAATACAAAATATTGAATCAATTTTGAAAGATTTGAATGAGAAAATTGATAAATTAAAAACTCAATGGGAACTTGAAAAGAAAAGTATTCAAGGAGAAGCTTCAATAAAAGAAGAAATAGAAAAAGTCAAAATTGAAATTGAAGCAGCAGAACGTGACATGGACTTACAAAAAGCTGCAGAATTAAAATACGGTAAATTAATGGCATTGGAAAAACAACTTAAAGAAGTTGGAGAAAAAGCTAATGTACATAAAAATACGTTATTAAAAGAAGAAATAGATGAAGATGATATTGCAGAAATTGTAAGTAAATGGACAGGTATTGCAGTAAATAAACTACTTGAAAGTGAAATGCAGAAATTAATCAATATGGAAGAATTCTTGCATAAAAGAGTAGTAGGTCAAGATGAAGCAGTAGAAGTTGTTTCAGATGCAATAAGAAGAGCCCGTTCAGGCTTAAAAGATCCTAATAGACCAATCGGTACATTTATATTCCTTGGTCCAACAGGTGTAGGTAAAACAGAACTTGCAAAAGCATTGGCAGAATTTATGTTTAATGATGAAGATGCATTAATAAGAATAGATATGTCAGAATATATGGAAAAACATACAGTTGCAAGGTTAATAGGTGCACCTCCGGGATATGTAGGCTATGATGAAGGCGGTCAATTAACCGAACAAGTAAGAAGAAAACCATATTCAGTTGTACTTTTTGATGAAATAGAAAAAGCACATCCTGATGTATTCAATATAATGCTTCAAATATTTGATGATGGCAGATTGACAGATTCAAAGGGCAGAACAGTTGACTTTAAAAATACCTTAATTATATTAACAAGTAATATAGGTAGTGAAATTATATTGAAGAATACACTTGAATCAATGTTATCAGAAAAGCAAGCTGAAGAAACCAAAGAAGAAGTTATGGCTTTAATGCAGCAAAGATTCAAACCGGAATTCTTAAACAGAATAGATGAAATAGTATTCTTTAAAGCATTAACTATGGCACAGTTAGCTAAAATTGTTGATATACAAGCTGCTCATTTACATAAATTATTGTCTGAACAAGATATTACGCTTGAATTAACAGAGGATGCAAAAGAATTCTTAGCTCAAAAGGGTTATAACCCGATTTATGGAGCACGTCCGTTAAAGAGAACAATAAGACAGTTAATCGAAAATCCATTATCTAAAAAGATATTGAAACAGGAAATAACTCCTCATTCAAAAGTAAAAATTGATGTAAATAATGATGAGTTAGTTTTTAAGACTGAATAAATAAAATCTTGAAACGTACACACATACTATAAACCCGAAGATTATTCATCTTCGGGCTTTTTTTCTTTGTTTTCTTTTGGAGTTTCGTGTAAACTTTTCCAAAAGTTTTTTATTCTGTTTCCAATTGTATCCAATTCATCCATTAAAGGATCATCTTCATCATCTTTTTTAGATGAGAATTCAAAAACATCTTGTTCTTCTTTGTCGTCTTTCTTTTTTCTTTCTTGTTGAAAGTAGCCCAAATTACCGGCACCACCATCATTAGTGTGATGCGATTTTTGTATTGCAGGTATGTTATCTGGACCATTTATGCCGAATGACATCTCTTGCCTTTCGTTAAGAAAGTGAACATTTTCCCAAGATTATTACAATCTCTATTATCATTATATACTACTTTTGTAGGAATTTACATCATGAAGATGAATGATTGTTAAAATTATGAAGTTTAATAGAAATAAATTTAAAGTTTATATAAATAAATACCGAAAATAAATATGGTAGTAAGTATATTTCTAAGAAAATTGATAATATGTCAGAAGAAATAAGAAATTTATATAATATTAATACTTCAGACTTGAATACAAAGTCTTCTATTGAAAATATTTCAGAATCAGAGATAGAAGATCTAAGCTTATTTTCTGATGAAAACATAATGGAGCAAGCGGGTGAAAGAGTTAGTCTTCAATCCGCTAATAGTTCTGCTTTAATGGTTAATTCATTAGATTCAGATACAAAAACAGCAATAATAGAAATGTTAGAAAATATACTTAATACATATGGAGAAAGTTTTGAAACAACAAAGGAAAACAATGGAATAATAGCAAAAGCTTGGGACTGGGTAAAAAATTCAACAGGAATCGGTGTAGGTTCAGACAAAGTACAAAGTAAAATTGATACATTAAAAAACGATGTAGCAATGTTAAAGGAAGATTCTTCTAATTTAGCTCAAGTGTATAAAGATATAACAGGAAATGATTTAACAACAGAAGAATTAAATGCTTTATCAAAAGGAGAAGCAGATTTTTCGGATTCTGAGGTAATAAAGTCAGTAACGAAATACCAACAAGGTCAAAAACAGAATGTTAATATTATATCAAGTATAGGTTCAGCATTAGCCGTTACGGGTCTTATGGCAGCAGGCGTAGTTGCAGCACCTTTTACAGGTGGAATGAGCTTAGGTGCATCATTAGCCGCTATTGGTACTTTAACTGCTGCAGGAACAGCTGCATATATGATTCCACAAGTAGCAGACGGTATGACTGAAAAAGACGGTTATTCAGGAAAAGAGATTGCAGAAGATTTAGCGAATGGTGTTATGAGTTCTGCTTTTACTGCAACAGGTATTGGAGCAGGCAAAGCATTAGGTTCTGCATTAGCATCAAATGCAACAACACAACTTGGTAAGACTGCAGCAGGTCTTGCTGCAAGTGAAGCAACATCTGTAATTATAGGAGACGGTATTGCCGTAGGTAATTATTTAACAGAAGTTGCGGTGAATGATGACGTTAATTTTTCTTGGGAAGATTTAGGAAAAACAGCAGCAACTGCAACAGCAGGGTCATTAGCAGCAGGAGCAACAGCATTTGGAACCTCTTCTGTTTTACGACCTGTTTTGACTTCCGGAACAACTGCTCAAAGTCAAGTTATCGGGAGATTATTAAGTTCCGGAATATCAGGCGGAAGTGCAGGTGCTGCTGCAAGTGCATCAGCAGGTAGTACAAATTATTTACTTACCTGTATGATTGATGGTAAGGAAGTAGATTTTGATGAATGGTTAGATTCAACAACAGAAAATATAGCCAGTGCAACTTTTACCGGTTTATCTGCAGGTGTTGCATTTGAAGCTGTACAAGTTGCAGCCGGAACGCCAAGACCAACAGGAACAAAGACTGTTCAAAAAGGTGTTACTGACGATGGTTTGGAATATAAGGATTATCTTGATAAAGATGGTAATATAATTGCAAGAGATATAAAAGCAAGTGATTTATCAAATTATTTAAAAAATCAAACACAATCACAAGAAGGGTTAACTCAATATAATACAGGTAATACAAGTAAAAGTGCGAATACAACGGCAAGAACAGTAAGATTTTCTTTTTCAAATGTACCTGAGACAATCCAAATAGATGAAAATACATCAGTAATAACTAATAATAAAGGTAATTATTATAAGGTAGACGGAACATTATATGACTGGGCAGGTAATGTTCAAAGTTTTGGAAGCGGAATTATAGATTCAAAAACCTATAGTGGTATTAATAATGTAAAAAGTAATAATACAACCAATAATACTGCTAATAATGAATATGTTGTTGCCGATGAGCTTGTAGATATGCCATCAAAAACGACAATATCAGAGAACCAATCTTTAGTATCTGATACAAATATACCACCGACAATTGTACAAGAACAAAATGGAATTAATGTATATAATGCTAATGAAACTTTATATAACCCCAATGCAAATACAGCTGCCGGAATAGCTTCTTCAACTGTTTCAGTGGCAGGTCAAGTTTCAAATGTTACGAATAATGTTTCAGGTGTTATTTCTTCAGGAACTTCAATACCTGCTGCACAGGTTCCATATAGTTATAGTAATGTTGAAGATGCAAAAAGTTATATTTCAAGTTTAGGAACAGAAGATGCTAAAACAGTTCTTAAAGCTCTTGGAAAATTAAAACCGGAAGATGTAAATTTAGATAGATTAAATATTGCAATAGATATTTTAAATGGCGGAGAAACAATAACTCAGTTAAAAGGTTATGCCAAAGAAATATCAAATGAATATTCGTCTGGAACATATACTGTAGATACAATGTTAGAAATATATGACGCACTTGGTATGAAGCCTGACGGTGAAATAGTACAAGATAAGAATGGAATATATCACTCGAAAGTAGATGGATTCGGAACTTTAACAGGAAGAGCTAAGGGTAGTGATTCTGTATATAGTAAGCTTAGAAATAAAATGTTAAAGTTAGGCAGTGATTTACCTACAAGTACTCAAGAGGCAAAACCATTGATTGGTGATGCACAAGGTACAAGATTGGTATTAAATTCAATTGATACAATATCACCTGATGCATTTGAAACTAGTGAAATAATAAAAACAGAAATTCCTGAGCAAGCTGATAGAGTTTTATTTACTCAATATTTGGCAGGTACGACAGAGGGCATTTCGCCGGAATTATTAACAAAATTTGAATCAGTTAAAAATATAGGATTGCAAGAATTAAGTGATGCTCAAACTCAAACTTTTGTCAGCGGTTTATCAAAAGCGATAGAATCCGGAACAATAAGAATAAGTGAAGTTCATAATTATTATGGTGAAGATAGTGTACCATATTTATCACAAAGTCAATTGACTCAAATTGAAAATGCATATAATAAATGGTATCAAGAAACGCTAAAAACAGCAGATACACCTCAAAGTAGTTATAAATTGGTACAGGAAACACGTGAAGATGGTTCAGAAATTGAATATTTATATGATGTTGAATCAGGAGTTAAATTCTATAAATCTCTAATTGTAGAAACAGAAGAAAAACAAAGCGGATATACAGCTGCACAATTTAATCTTGTAAATCAATATAATCAATTGGAAGAATTGCAGTTTAGAGGTTCAAATTTAGATGAACTTGCAGAAATAGAACACATAGTTTATGATATCAAAAGCAATAAAGATACTGTTTCAGGAGCAGAATACGATTCAGTAAGGCAAGTTATAAATAAACTCCAAACTTTAACACAAAAAGATGCTGCTGGAAAAACAGCTATGGAAGAATATAATGAATATTTTAGTGCTGTATATAAATCTTCAAGAGTAAGTGAATTTGGAGCAAAAGCAGAAGAGCCTGATATTTATGAAGATTATCCTCTTTTAAAAGAATTATTTACCAAAGAAGAACTTTCTCTAATAAGTAAAGAAGGTTTAGAACAATTACATAATCAGATAAAAGCGTCAAAGGAGAGCCAATAAATGAATATAGATAATAATCTAAATGGATTAAATTCAATAAACTATAAAAGAAATTCTGAAACTGAACCAAATAAGGATTTCAAAAAGGAACTTGTTGAAAATTTATATAAAAAAGCAAGACAAGAAGTTCCTCAAGATGGGAATAATATCAATGAATTTGATCCTGTAAGCGTAAAATATACTGATCCTCAAACTGAAGATATATATTATGTTTCAGTACAAGCAGGTTACGATAAAGAAGCCCCTGAATTAAAAGTTTTAAGGGCAAGTTATCAATTAAGTAAAGATGAACCTGTTTATTATATGAATATTATCAGAGGATCTAAGCAAGATATTCTTGATTATTTAGGTAATGAAAATAATCTTGGAAAAATTAAAGGGTGCTTAAGTGTATTAAAGGAAAGAGCACTTCAAGGTGATTAATGAAATATTTGATTATCTATAAAATTTCAGTAAAAAGTATATAGATTTATTTTTATAAAACAATATGTTACTTTATAGATATGTCAAATATAAATTGGAATCAATTTTCAAATAACTTTATGAACAACTTTAATAGAGTTGCTCAAAATAATGTTCCAAATACACCTCAAGTTATTCAAAACCAAAATCAACAGGTAAATACACCATATATAGCACAGCCTTTTTTACCTCAAACAACAGCACAATTAAGTAAAACAATTGCGGAATTGAGTGTTTTAAATCAACAGCAGACTATGAATATGCTTAAGGATTTACTGCAGTTTCCAAAGAATTTTGAACAACTTTTAACTCAATTAGCTGTAAATCCAAATGAATCTAATCAAAAAATAGCATTATTGTTATTAGCATCTTCACTTAATACAAGTCAATTATCATCTTTGCTTCAAAATAATTCTAAGCAAGCAATGACTAATTTGTATCAAATGCTTGCGCAGTATAACGAACTTGGTATGAGGCTTAAAGATGAACAATTAGGGCAATTAACCAAGTTGATTTCATTTGTAGCAGCTTCAAGTACGTCTGATGTTCAAACAATAAGAACTACAATGTTAATGTATCTTCCTTGGCTTCCTTTAACTGATCCGAATGCTTTTAAACTTGAAATAGCAGGTAAAGCTTTAGATTCAGGTGCAATTAGTGATGATTTTGTTACTGTTCTTATAGCTACCGAAAATTATGGTAACTTGCAGGCTGATATATATAAAACACAAGAAGATGGGATAAAGATAGAATTAATTTCTTCAGATACATTCCCTCAAAATGATTTTGTTGTTTTAATGAAAGAAGAAAGTAAAAAATATAGTATAAATATAAATTTTGAACTTTCTAAAAAAGAGTCTTTTAATAAGGAAAAGAATGAAAAGTCACAAATACAGGTTTGTATGAATACAAGCCCCGGAGTAAATCCTTTTCTATTATTAATTTCGAATGCATTAATAAAAAATGTACATATAATAGACAGTAAAGAAAACTTAAGAGAACAACGAAAAGAGAAACTGGATAATGGCAAAAGTGAAAACTAAATGGGTATGTCAAAATTGCGGATATGAAACACCTAAATATATAGGTAAATGTCCTGATTGCGGCAGTTGGGGAACTTTAACTGAAGAAGTTGAGGTTAAGTCATCTAATCTTTCACAAAGTGTTATTATTGATGAGAGTCCTGTATGTTTAATTAATGAGATAGAAATTACCGAAAGTATAAAATTACCTACAGGTTTTGAAGAATTAGACAGAGTATTGGGCGGCGGTTTAGTACAAGGTTCTTTGGTTTTATTGGCTGGAGACCCCGGAATCGGTAAATCTACTCTTATTCTCCAAACATCGGGTAATATATGCAAACAAGGTAAAAAGCTTTTATATATTTGTGCCGAAGAATCAGGTTCTCAGGTTAAACTAAGAGCTCAAAGATTAGATGTTAATACTGATAATCTTTATGTATATTCACAAACTAATTTAGAGAATATTGTTAATCAAATTGATATTTTAAAGCCTGATATATTAGTTATAGATTCAATTCAATCAATATATACATCTAATATTACAAGTTCATCGGGAAGTGTTTCTCAAATTCGAGAATGTACCAATATATTAATGGATATAGCAAAGAATAAAAATATTACGGTAATTGTAATCGGGCATGTAACCAAAGACGGTAATATAGCAGGACCTAAAATACTTGAACATATGGTTGATACGGTTATATATTTTGAAGGTGATAAATATAAATCACAAAGATTATTGCGTTCAATAAAAAATCGTTTTGGTTCAACAAATGAAATAGGTGTATTCAATATGGTTGAAAATGGCTTGGAAGAAGTTAAAAATCCAAGTGAATTGTTTATGAAAGAACGAAATGAAAATGCTACACCGGGAAGTGTCATAATAGCAACTTTAGAAGGTACAAGGGCATTATTGGTAGAAGTTCAAGCATTAGTGGGAACAACATCTTATCCTTCACCAAGAAGAGTTTCAACAGGTGTTGAATATAACAGACTTCTTCAAATTATAGCAGTTTTAGAGAAAAGAATAGGTTTGAATCTATCTAAGCATGATGTATATGTAAATGTTATAGGCGGTATAGAAATAGATGAACCTGCTGCTGATTTAGGTATAGCATTGGCTGTTGCAACTTGTTATAGAGATGTTGTAGTAGATTCTGATTGTGTAATAATTGGGGAAATAAGTTTATCAGGTGAAATAAGAAATGTATCAAATATTGAAAAACGTATTTATGAAGCTCAAAAGTTAGGATTTAAAAAAGCAATTATTCCTAAACTTACAAAAAAACTTCCTGATAATTTTGATATACAAATTATTCAAGTTCCTCGTTTAATGGATGCTATTTCAGCTTGTGTTTCAAAAAAATAATTTATGCAATAAAAAAAAGACCTATATTTTATAGGTCTTTTTCTTTTGAATAAATATTATATTAAACTTTTTGTTTAGTCATATTCAAACATTTAACAACTGTTTCAACAACTGTTTTTTGTTCTTCGGCAGTTAACTCTGCAAACATAGGAAGTGACATAACAAGTTTAGTATCTTTTTCAGTTAGAGGTAAATCGCCTTCTTTGTATCCTAAATCTTTGTGTAATTTTTGCAAGTGTAAAGGAACAGGATAATAAATCATAGCGCCAACACCGTTTTCTTGAAGAAGTTTATGAACTTCATCACGATTTTCAATTCTGATTGTATATTGGTGGTAAACGCAATATGAATCGTGAATTTCTTTCGGAGTTAAAATTTCAGGGTATTTAGCAAATAATTCATTATATCTGTAAGCATTTTCTCTTCTTGCTTTATTCCATTCATCAATATAATTTAATTTAACTCTTAAAATAGCAGCTTGGATTTCATCTAATCTTGAGTTAACGCCAAGTTCATCGTGATAATATCTAACAGCACCGCCATGATTTCTTAAAGCAACAACTCTATCAAATAAAGCTTGATCATTGCAAGTAATCATACCGCCATCACCCATACCGCCAAGGTTTTTAGTAGGATAGAAGCTGAAGCAACCAAAATCACCGAATGTACCAACTTTTTGACCTTTATATTCAGCACCGATAGCTTGGCAGCAGTCTTCAACAACTTTTAGATTATGTCTTTTTGCAATATCCATAATCTTATCCATTTCAGCAGGTTGTCCGTATAAGTGAACAGGAATAATTGCTTTAGTTTTTGGAGTAATTGCAGCTTCAATTTTATCTGCATCAATATTGAATGTATCAGGATTAATATCAACAAAAACAGGAGTAGCGCCTGCTAAACCAATTGCACTGGCTGTAGCAACAAATGTAAATGCTGTTGTGATAACTTCGTCACCTCTGCCGATGTTTAATGCTCTTAAAGCTAAATGAAGAGCATCTGTTCCTGAATTTAAACCAAGTGAAAATTTAGAACCTACATAATTTGCAAACTCTTCTTGAAGTGCTTTATTGTGTTTGCCTAAAATATATGAACCTGAAGCTAATACTTCAAGAACTTCTTTTTCAATTTCTTTGCCGATTTTTGCATATTGTCTTTTTGAATCCAGAATAGGTATCATAATTTTCTCCTATAAACTTACTACCAACTATATAAATAGTTTAGCACATATAAATACTGCCTTTATATAATCTTTATAATTTTTATTCTTTTATTCCGCCATTTAATATATCATTTATAAAATATTTTCTTCCAAGCAGGAATACGCCAATTACAGGAAGGCAACATATTACAGAAAAAGCGCAAAGAGCTCCCCAGTCTGTAATTTCTCTAAAACTTCCTTTAAAGTTAGCAAGTGCTAACGGCAAAGTTCTCATAGAGTCAGAATTAGTAACAATTAAAGGCCACATAAAACTGTTCCAAGTTGTAATAAAAGTGAAGATAGCTAACGTCATTAAAGCCGGAAGTGCTAAAGGAAGCGCTATTTTATAAAATACTTGAAAAGTATTACATCCGTCTATTTTTGCAGATGATTCCATATCGTCAGGCATGGATTTAAACCATTGGCGCATCATAAACACCCCAAATCCTCCAAATAATCCGGGGACTATTAATGCCCAATATGTATCAATCCAATGAAATTGTTTCATAATAAAAAATAAAGGTACAATGTTTACCTGTGGCGGTATCATCATTGAAACAAGTATTAAAATAAATAATATTTCTTTGTGTTTAAACTCAAAACGAGCAAAAGCATAACCTGCCAGAGCAGAAATTATCACCTGACCAATTGTCGTTGCAATTGCAACAAACATGCTGTTGAAAAAATATCTGAAAATATCAACATTATTTATTACATAAGTATAATTTTCTAGCGTAGTAGGGTTTGGAAAAAGATTAAAACTGTTTGTGAAAATTTGCTTATCAGTCATAAAAGATAAGCTGAACATGTAAACAAACGGCAATAACATTGATATTGCACCAATAATCAGTATTAAATACCCTATTGTTTTATAGAATTTTTTATACATTTATTATACGTGTTCAGGTCTTCTGTCTGATTTAATAATATGAATATTTCTGGTTTCAGAAAGCATTTGTCTTGCAGCAGCTAATTTTTCTCTGTTTTCTTTGCTGATGCTTCCTGATGCAATAAGTCTGTCTACAAAATTATTATTTAGTTTTACTGCTTTAGGCAGCGCACCTATTTCATCTAGAACATCTTTAATTTCAACAAAATCATATGCATAAGATTGTTTAGATTGATATACAAGCGTTTCACCATTTGGAGAATGAATGCTTTCTCCGCCTTTTTCAAAATATAATCTGAAGATAGATTTTAAATCCTGCATTTCAGACTGCATAGTCTGAACAGCTTGTTGAATTCTAAGATATCTTTCAAATAAATAATCAACATTATCAAGCTGTTGAATTTGCCAGGCATATTTTTTTTCATAAAGTTTTTTAAGTTCAGGATATGCTTTAGCAAGTCCTTCGGTATCTGCCATTGCTCTATGGCGTGTAGAAAATTCTACATTAAATTTATTCATTAGACTCTCTAAACCGCAAGATTCAATATCAGGATATACTTCCTTAAACATCATCTGAGAATCAATTCTTGGGTTAGAAATAGGATTACCTGTAGTTCTAATGCTTGCTTCATTTATAAAAGAGTAATCAAAAATAGCATTATGAGCAACAATAGGATAATCAGCAATGAAATCTAAAATCATAGGCATTACTTGAGCTTCAGTTGGTGCATCTTTAACATCATCCTCCGTAATACCGTGAACAGCAATACTTGATTTTCTGATATGTTGTTCAGGATTGATTAAAGTCTCAAATCTGTCTTTCATTTTGCCGTTTTCTAACCTGATAGCGGCAAATTCTACCATTTTTTCTTTTGTATAATCTAAACCTGTTGTTTCAACATCTAAAACTATTTCAATACACTTTTTCTTAGGCACAAACTCAAAATCTCCCTCTATAAATTAAATAATAACACAAAGATGGATGACGGGCAAAATTGCTTAATTTTACTAAGCTAAATATTAATTGCTTTATTAATATATCGGTAGTAACATATATGTAAGAACATATAAATGGATTTGTAAGTATGGGAAGAATTGTTTTAAACAGAGATAAATGCAAGGCTTGTTATTTATGTGTTGATGCTTGTCCTAATAAGGTTTTGGAAGTAGACAAAAGTGTTAATGCTTTGGGGTACTATCCGATAAAGGTAAATCCTGATAAAACATGTATAGGTTGTGCAATGTGTGCAAGAGTTTGCCCTGATATTGCGATTGAAAAGGTGTACAGATGAAAAAAGAAAAAGAGCTTTTAAAAGGTAATTATGCTATTGCTCAGGCAGCAATTCAAGCAGGGTGTCAGAGTTATTTTGGGTATCCGATAACACCTCAAAGTGAGATAGGTGAATATTTAAGTGAGAAAATGCCTGAAAATGGCAGAGTTTTTGTAGCGGCAGAAAGTGAAGTTGCTGCAATTAATATGCTGTTAGGAGCTGGTTCTACAGGTGTTAAGGCAATGACATCATCATCTTCTTGTGCTGTTGCTTTAATGCAAGAAGGGTTGTCATTTATTGCAGGTGATGAAATTCCTTGTGTGCTTGTCAGTGTTATGAGAGGCGGACCGGGTTTAGGTTATATTTATCCTTCCCAAGGTGATTATTATCAAGCTACAAAAGGTGGCGGTAACGGTGATTATAAAATTGTTACTTTTGCTCCGAGCAGTGTTCAAGAATGTGTTGATTTAACATATAAGTGTTTTTACGTATCTCAAAAATACAGAACACCTGTTTGCTTGTTAGCAGACGGTATGTTGGGTCAAATGATGGAACCTGCTGTTGTAGGTGAATATCCGTATGAAGAAATTGATCAGTCTTCTTGGGCATTAGATGGAGCTAAAGATAGAGAACCAAGATATATTGCTTCTATTGAACGTGAACAAGAAACTTTAAGAAAACGTGTAGTTAAGATTTTTGAAAAATATAATCAAATTTTAGAAAATGAAAATTTGTTTGAAAAATATGAAATTGACGGTGCAAAACTTGTAATAACGGCATTCGGAAGTATAGCGAGAATTGCAAAGGCTGCGGTTAAAATGGCAAGAAAAAAAGGTTTAAAAGTTGGTTTATTCAGACCTATTATGCTAAATCCGTTCCCAGAGAAAATTGTTGCTGAAATAGCACAAAAGGTAGATGGTATTTTAGATATTGAGCTTAATTGCGGTCAAATGCTTCAAGATATAAAAGCAAGTATTGCAGGTGTTGCAAGTATTCCTGTAGAATTTTTCGGAAGACCTGCAGGTATGATGATGACTGTTGAAGAAATTTATGAACAAATTGAAATAGCATACAAAAAGATAGTAGAGAAAAAATATGGAACAGCTTGTATATAAAAAGCCCGATTCAATAAGGGATGATTTTAAAATAACTTTTTGCCCCGGTTGTGACCATGGAGTTGCGGTAAAACTTGTGGCTGAAGTTCTTGATGAGCTTGGTGTAAGAGAAAATACAATTGGTATAGCATCTGTTGGATGCAGTGTTTTTTCATACGATTTTTTCAATGTTGATATAGTGGAAGCTCCACATGGTCGTTCCTTAGCTGTAGCTACAGGAGTTAAGCGTTCAAAACCTGATAAAGTTGTATTCACATATCAAGGTGATGGTGATTTGGCCAGTATCGGTATAGGTGAAACAATCCATGCTATGACAAGAGGTGAAAAAGTTACTGCTATATGTATAAATAATACTACATACGGTATGACCGGTGGTCAAGCAGGTCCTACCACACTGATAGGTCAGGTAACTACAACAACAACTAAAGGTCGTAAGGTTGAGATTTCAGGCTATCCTTTAAAAGTCTCTGAAGTCTTAAAAGAAATAGATGGTACTGCTTTTGTTGCAAGAGTTACTTTAGATAGTCCTCAAGCAATTATGAATGCAAAAAAATGTATAAAAAAAGCATTCGAAGCACAACTAAAAGGATTGGGAACAGGGTTTGTTGAAATTTTGGCAACTTGTCCTACTAACTGGAAAATGACACCTCAAGAAGCTCATGCTCGTGTTAGAGGTGAAATGTCTGAAATATTTAAACCAGGAATATATAAAGATAAAGTAAGCGAGGCAAAATAATGGATTCTAATGTATTAATAGCCGGTTTTGGCGGTCAGGGTGTATTATTTATAGGTCAGTTATTTGCCAGTGCTTGTATGAATGAAGGTTTAAATGTTACTTGGTTTCCTGCATATGGTGCTGAAATGAGAGGCGGAACTGTTAACTGTACTGTTTGCATGTCTGATGAAGAAGTAGCGTGTGCATTTGTTGATAAACCTACCAATGTAATTGCTTTAAATGGTCCTTCTTTTGAAAGATTTGAAAGTCAGATTGTTCCCGGCGGATTAATGGTTGTTAATTCTTCTTTGGTAAAGTCTGAACCTAAAAGAAAAGATATTACTTATAAATTTGTTCCTATGACTGATATAGCAAATACCGTAGGAAATCAAAAGATGGCTAACATTGTTTCATTAGGTGCTTTTATAAAGGCATTTCCTATTGTGAAGAAAGACAGCATAATTGATTTAATGAAGCAAAAATTGACAGGTAAAAAGGCAGAAATGCTTGAAGGCAATATTAAGGCCTTAGAACAAGGTTTTGCAGCTGTAAACTAAAACAATTTTTATTTAAATAATTTTTCAACTATGCCTTTTAATGCTATTTTAACGTGGGCATAATTCAGACCGCCTTGCATATAAACTGCATAAGGTTCTCTTACAGGACCATCTGCTGATAATTCTAAAGTTGAGCCTTCAATAAATGAGCCGCCTGCCATTATTAATTTATCATCATACCCTGGAACTTCATCCGGAACGGGCGTTAAATATGATTCAATCGGTGAAAAAGATTGAAGAGTTTTACAAAATTCTATTAAAGGTTCAGCTGCGCCAAATTTTATGGTTTGAATTAAATCAGTTCTTATTTCATAAGGTTTTGGAGTAGAAATAAACCCGATATCTTCAAAAACTTGTGATGCTAAAATAGCACCTTTAACTGCTTCAGAAACAATAGATGGTGCCATAAATATACCTTGAAAAATCAACCTTGATTGATTAAGCATAGCACCGCCTTCGCTGCCGATACCCGGAGCAGTTAATCTATAAGCTGCTTGATTTACATATTCTTCTTTACCTGCTATATAACCGCCTGCTTCAACAATTCCGCCTCCGGGGTTTTTTATTAATGAACCTGCTATTAAATCAGCTCCTACTTCTAATGGCTCAAATTTTTCGACAAATTCACCGTAGCAATTATCTACAAAGCAAATACATTTTGGATTTTTTGATTTTACTATTTCAATTATTTTCTTTATAGTTTCAATATTTAATGATTTTCTTAAAGAATATCCTCTTGAACGTTGAATTAAAACCATATTGGTTTTATCGTCAATCTTATTTCTTATCCCTTCAAAATCAACATCTGTTTCATTAATTAGGTCTACTTCATCATATAAAATACCGTGACCGATTAAAGAAGCTCTTTTATCACCTCTTGTACCAATAACTTCTTCCATCGTATCATAAGGTTTTCCTGCAACAGAAACAAGTTTTTCTCCGTATCTCAAATTTCCGAATAAACAACATGCTAAAGTGTGAGTTCCTGATACAAAGTGATTTCTTACAACAGCTTTTTCAGCCTTGAATATATCGGCAAATACATTATCTAAAGCTTCTCTGCCCATATCATCATGACCGTATCCCGAAACCGTTGAGAAATGTTCAAGTCCTATTTTGTTCTTACAAAATGCTTTTAGAACTTTTTCCTGATTGTATTCCTTTATTTCATCAACAAGTTCAAAATATTTTTTTACTTTTGCTTCTGCATTATTTACTATAAATTTCTTATCCATACTTAAATGAAATCATAAATGAATATTATATTCAACACTTGGCTTATTTTTATTTCATTCTCTTGTATGTACTAATTTTATGTTTTTTGAAGTAAAATAAAAAAGGTATTGAGGTATTATTATGGCAGAGTTGAAGGATAAAGAAGAACAATATAGTACTTTTTTAAAGTACAAAGAAAATGATGAGGAAGATGAAAGTAAGCTTATAATAACTTTAAGAGTAATTTTTGTGACGTTCTTTATGGTTGCAATAACAGCTCTTACGATGTTCATTATTACTAATTACAATGATATTTCTACAATAATTGAAAGTTTTACGGATAAAAAACTTGCAGGTGTAAAAGTTAGCCAAAAACCTGATTTGACACCTTCTAAATTTAATTTTAAGATGTTAAGCCGATACCAAAATATATTACTTTTAGGTGTTGATTCCAATGGTCCAAATACTCTTCCGTTTTCCGGTGTTCGTTCTGATACAATGATTATATTGAGTGTTGATTTACACGGAAAAAGCGTAAATGCTATTTCTATTCCAAGAGATAGCAAAGTATATATTGCAGAAGGACACGGAGTACAAAAGATTAACTCTGCATATGCACTAGGCGGTATTGATTTAGCAAAGAAAACAATAGAAGAAACACTTGGTATTAAGATTCATAACTATGTAATAGTAAATGCAGAAGGTGTAAGACAGTTAATTGATGCAATTGGTGGTGTTCCAATTCATATTGATCAAAATATGCATTATCATGATTATTCTGCAGGATTGCATATTGATTTTTCTAAAGGTGATTATGTTTTATCAGGAAAACAAGCTGAAGAATATTTGAGATTTAGAAAAGATGCATTAGGTGATATAGGTAGAGTTCATCGTCAGCAAAAATTTATAAAAGCTTTAATAGAACAAGCAAAATCGCCTGAAGCTTTAAGAAAAATACCTGAAGCTTTAAAAATAGCAAGTTTATATACAAGAACAGATTTAAATCTATATCAAATGTCACAATATGCGGCAGCAGCAAGAGATATAGATTTGAATAAAGTAGAATTTGTTATGTTGCCAGGCGGTCCTAATAAAAAAGGAATTATAAGCTATTGGATTTTGGATCCTGAAAAAACGCAACAAGTAATAAACAGATTAATTTACAGACAAAAAACTGACATTGCTCAAAATGAATTTTCAGTCGGTTTAATGTATTCACGAATGAAAGAAATTGAAGCGATGGCAATACGTGAACAATTAAAAAGTCTTGGTTATGATGTTAATTGTACAGGCAAATCTTCAATGATTGAGGAATCTCAAATTATTGGTTATAACACACAAGTTTCAAAAGATATGATTCGCGCAATGCAGAAGAAAGTTCCTGAAATATCGGAATTTAATTATGTTCATAGTCCTGTAAGAAGTTATTGCAATAATAGTGATATCGTTATAACAATAAAGAATGATTAAAATAAATAAGGAATATAAGAATGGAAATGTTAAAGATAGCTATACCAAATAAAGGAAGATTATCAGAAAAAATATATGATTTGTTAAATTGTGCAGGACTTGTTTTTCCGTCTAAAGATGAAAGAACATTGCAAGTTATAACAAAAGATAAGAAATACTCAATAATATTTGTAAGAACTCAAGATATACCTATGTTTGTAGAAAATGGTATTGCAGATATCGGTTTTACAGGGTTTGATATTTTAACTGAGTTAAAATCAAATGTTGATAAAATAATGGACTTAGACTTTGGTTATTGTGAGATGGTAGTTGCTGTAAAAGAAGAAGATAGTTATAAAACTTCAATGGATTTACCTCAAAACTTGAAAATAGCAACATCATTTCCGAATATAGCAAGAGAATATTTTGAAAAATTAGGTAAAAATCCTAAAATAATAGAAGTATCAGGAGCTACAGAAATTACTCCGCGTCTTGGTTTATCTGATGTAGTTGTTGATATTACTTCATCAGGGTCTACTTTAAAATCAAATAAATTAAGAATAATAGATAAGATTTTAGAGTCTACGGCAATTGTTATAGCCAATAAAACCCTAAATAAAGAAAAACAGGAAAAAACTCAAGTAATATTGAGAGCATTAAAATCTGTAATAGATGCAAGAGAGAAAAAATATTTAATGGCACATGTACCAAAAGCATCGCTGGATGAAATAAGAGCATTTCTACCCGGGTTATCATCACCTACTCTTATGACTCTCGCAGGTGATGACGAACACGTTGTAATGCACGTGGTTGTTGATGCCGATAAAGTTTTTGACAGTATTGATAAACTTAAGAAACTTGGCGGTCAAGGTATATTAATTATGACAGTTGACCAAATGGTGAGATAATGAATTATCCTAATTTAGAACGTTTAATTGAAATAATTGATATTCTTCGCAGTGAAAACGGATGTAAATGGGATAGAGAACAAACTCATTCATCTTTAAGAAAAAATATGCTTGAAGAAGCTTATGAAGCAGTTGATGCAATAGATGATAATGATTTTAAACATCTTCAAGAAGAACTTGGTGATGTATTGTTGCAAGTTGTTTTGCATTCGCAAATAGCAAAAGAAGAAAAAGCTTTCAATATAGAAGATGTTGCAAAAGGAATATCTGATAAACTTGTACATCGTCATCCGCATGTATTTGGTGATGTTAAAGTTAGTTCTACATCTGAAATATTAGATAATTGGGAAAAACTTAAAAAAGAAGAAAAACCCCATCGTACATCAATTATGGATGGTATTTCAAAGGCGCAATCCGCATTAATGAGTGCTCAAAAAATAAGTAAAAAAGCTGTTAATGTCGGTTTTGAATGGCCAAATGAGGATTCTTTGTACGATTGTGTTTATTCTGAAATAAAAGAATTTAAAGACGCAAAAACAAAAGAAGAAAAAGAAGAAGAACTCGGCGATATATTATTTGCGGTTGTAAATCTTGCAAGATGGAATAAGCTTGATGCCGAACAAGCATTATTGAAAGCTAACAAAAAATTTATTAACAGATTTAAATCTATGGAAAAAAATGCAAATAAAAAACTTGAACATCTGACTCTTGAAGAGTGGGATGAACTTTGGAAAAAAGCAAAGAAAGACGTTCAAAAAAACTAAAGCTTAAATAGATTTTAATATTTCAGACAAAAGATTTTTAAAGCTTTCTTTAACTCTATTTGCAGTATCAATAACTTCTTGGTGATTTAATGGTGTTTCACTAACTCCGGCTGCATAGTTTGTAAGGCAGCTTATACCTAATATCTTTAAGCCACAATAGTTTGCAACAATTGCTTCAGGTGCGGTAGACATACCAACAGCATTTGCTCCAAGCATTCTAAACATTTTAACTTCTGACGGAGTTTCGTAACTTGGACCTGTTGTTGCTGCGTAAACACCTTTTTGATAATTGATGTTTAGTTTTTGAGCAATTGCTTCGGCTTTTTGTATTAATTCTTTTGAATAAACTTCACTCATATCAGGGAAACGAGTACCCAAAGTTTCATCATTTTTTCCGATTAATGGGTTTGTTCCCATAAAGTTTATATGGTCAGTAATTAACATTAAGTCTCCGGGTGTAAATTCAGGAGTAACAGCACCTGCCGCATTTGTTATTATGAGTGTTTTTACACCTAGTTTTTTCATAACTTTCACAGGGAATGTTACTGTTTGCATAGAATAACCTTCATAAAAATGATATCTTCCCTGCATCATTACAACTTTTTTTCCGTTTATTTGAGCAAAAACAAGCTGTCCTTTATGACCTTGAACATTTGATTTTTCAAATCCCGGTATATCATTATAAGGAATTATTATAGATTCAAATCCATCAGCAAAATCACCTAAACCGCTGCCTAATATAATTCCTATTTCCGGTTGAAAATCTTTAATCTTTTCTTTTATATAATTAACTGTTGATTCCATATTTATACTCCGCTTGCAAAAATATTAAAAAACACAAAAGATAATGCTCCTATTATTATGCAATAATATCCGAAAAATGCAAGAGAATATTTCCCAACAAATTTTAAGAAGTATTTAATACATAAATAGCCTACAATAGCTGAAACTATTGTTCCCAATATAATTGCGTTCCAATTGTAATTTGCAAACTCATGGAAATCTATTTTTATTATAGGATACACCATAGAAGCACCTAATATAATCGGAATACTTAATAAAAATGAGTATCTTGCAGCAGTTAATCTATCCTTTTTGTTTAGTAATCCTGTTGCGATTGTTAAACCTGAACGAGAAAATCCGGGTAGTGCAGCCAAACCCTGTGCTATAGCTATAAATATTGATGTTTTTAAATCAATTTTATCTGATTTATCTTGTATTCTTTTTGAAAATGCTTCTGCAGAAAATAACAAAATCCCCGTAAATATAAGAAGTAAGCCTACAATAGCTGGAGAATATACTAAGTTTTCTGCAACATCATGCAATGGAAAAGCAATAACAACAGTAATTATTGTACCTATTAAAATGTATAATGCCATTTTTGCATTGTTATCAGAAAAATCATTCGATTTAACTGCAGACAGAAAAGCTTTTATAATTTCAATAATATCTTTTCTGAAATATATCAATACTGCAATCAATGTACCTAGGTGAAGCATAATATCAAGAAATATTTCTTGAGAAGATTCTTGTGTCAATTCTAAACCTTTTAGCACTTTATATAAATTTGATGTAATAACAAGGTGTGCTGAACTTGAAATAGGCAGGAACTCACTAAGTCCCTGCACTATACCCATTATAATTGATTGCAATATATGCATTATTAATCCCCTATTCTAGAAGTTTATTCGTAATAACTTGCACAAGCTTTTTCTGTTTCCCATACTGATACTTTTGAAATACAAGGTATTTTTGATTTCAATTTTTCATAAATATACTTTGATAGTATTTCACTGCTCGGACTTACATTTTGGAAATCATCTAAAGTATTTATATCCTTATGGTCAAGTAAATCTAGTACACTATTAAGTTCTTTTTTTAGTACTTTAAAGTCTATTAATAGATTTGATTTATCAAGTTCTGTCCCTTTTGCATAAACTTCAACTTTCCAATTATGTCCGTGTTGATTTTCGCATTCACCGTCATAGTTTAAAAGATGATGTGCTGCTGAAAATGAACTTTCTACTTTTAACTCGTGCATTATTTTCCCTACATTATACTTTCTAATTTATTAATTATTTCCTGATTTGCATTAGCAAATTCATTACCTCTTGCATAAATAGCAAGTTTTAAAATTAATGGAAGATTTAGTGCTTTTCCTGATTTTAGGTTATTACAATATACTTCTTCATAATTATCAGGAATTCTTAATGACCAATTTGAATCACCTGATGTACCGGGGCGATTGTATACATCATATAAACCTAAGAAATCAGTAAAGAATATTTGAATATTTTCTGCCTTACAAGCAAATAATTCAATTAATTTATTTTGAGTTAAGAATTCAGCATCATTTGAACATCTTACTGCAACTTGTTCTCTTTCTTCACCATTTGCATCAGGATATAAATCTTCTGCTAAATTTTTACCGTTTAAGTACCCTGCTTCTGTGTGTACAGTTGCATTTGCCCACATTGCAATAGGTTCATTATCATGTGTACCTACCATTGCCCAGCATCTTTCGTTAATGTTTTTACATCTGTATGGGTGCATTGGTTTTTCAGGTACAACGAATTGAATTAATTTCATACCTTGAAGATCATATTCTTTCATAACACTAACAACCGGCATTGTTAAAGTTCCTAAGTCTTCACAAACAATAGAATCTTTATCAAGACCTACTTCTTCAGCAGCTCCGATTACTATCTTTTCTACCAAACGACCGTATTTTCTTACTTGTTCAGGTGTTAGTTTTATAATTCTTTCTTCTTTATCAGCTTCAACTTCATTGTTTAAATCGTCCATTGTTGCAATTGCATATCTTGAAAGAACAGGATGCTCAGGAGATGAATATAATCTTCCCGCACCTTCTTCAATTTTCGGTTTTCTTCCTGCAACATAAACCCAAGGGTCAATTAAACCTACCATATGGTCAATTCTTACACCACCGGGGTTTTCTGTGAACATTTTTTTATAAAGTTCCTTCATTAATAATCCGCCTTCACCAAGTGAACCATCAGGATTAAATAATTTTTCAGGATCCATTACAGGGAAGCCCCAAGCTTGACCATCTTCCGAAAAATAATCAGGAGGACAACCTAAACACCATCCTTTTAAGAAATATGCCTGATATGCCCAGTTGTCGCGGTCAGAAAATGCTACCTGACGGTCTGCTATCATTTTTAGACCTCTTGATTGTGCATATTCTCTTGTTTTTTCGTTTTGAACAGATATTACAAACTGACAGAATGAATAATATTCAATTACGTCAGCATATTTTTCTTCTAATTCTTTTATTCTTTTTGCATATTGAACTTTTTGTTCATCGTTTTGAGGATTAAATAAACATTTATCTGTTTCAGATTCCCACATTGGCCAGTAATCATTACCATTTTCAATGATTAATGCTTCATATAAAGAATCTTTTTCAAGCCAAAATTTATTCTTTTCTTTATATGTTTCAAATTTTGATTTTAATTCTGCGTTATCTAATTTTTTGAAGTTCTCAAAAGCTTCTTTTAATGCTTTTTCTTGTTCATTAAAAATGTATGAATAAGCGGTTTTATTTGTATCTTTATTCGGATTATTTTCAGTAATTTTGTTGTATGTTTCAACGGATAGAATATTAAACCATTCATCTGTTGTAAGTTGTTCTAAGTCTATAAACAAAGGATTGTTTGAAAAAATGGTTCCGGTATAAGGTGAAGCATCAATAGATTTTGTTTTACCGGATGGTCCCAGTTGAACATCAGTAAAAACGCCTGAAAGAAAATCCATTAATTTTTTTGCTGCATTTGAATTGCTTGAGCCAAATCCTGTATTTTTACCTGATTCAGCAGGAAAACTGTTTGCGTGTGCAATAAAAGCAAAGTGTTTTTTTCCTAAAACTTTTAGTGCATCTTTAATAATATTTTTTGCTTCAATACTTGAAAACGGTGATTTATTTTTTTCATCGCAGTAAGTCATAATTTCACACATCCTTAATAATAGCTATCTACAACTATTATTTTATATTCTTCAAAGATATTTTACAAGTAAAATCATAGCTTATTTTTTTGTGTTAGAATTTTTGTGAGGAGAGGTTTTATGCACGAAATTTTTGTACAAATGACTGAATTTTTTAAATCTATGGGAATTTGGGGATTGGCTTTAAATTCTTTTGTTGAAAGTTTCTTTTTAGTTCCTCCTCCTGATTTTTTGTTAATAGTAATGGATTTGGCAAATCCTGCAAAGGCCTTATTTTATGCTTTTGTTTGTACTATAGCATCTACCTTTGGCGGAGCTGTTGGTTATGCTATTGGCTATTGGGGCGGAAGACCTGCTTTTAACTGGTTATTTAGAAAAGGCGGTAAAGAAAAATTTGAAGCTGTTGAAAACCTTTATAATAAATATGGTACTTTGGCTGTGTTTTTCTCTGCTTTTACACCAATTCCTTATAAAGTTTTTACAATTGCAAGCGGTATTTTAAGTATGAATTTCTGGAAGTTTATGCTTGCTAGTTTTCTTGGCAGAGGGTTGAGATTTTTCATTGTAAGTATTGTTTTAATGTTGTTCGGAGAAGCTATAAAACAGTATATCGAGCTTGTTATTATAGCTGTTACTCTTTTAATTATTCTGTTTTTTGTTATTTTGTATAAAAAAAGAAAATCTTTAATTAAACAATAGTTTACAAATGAGCAACTTTTAATTTTTACTGTACTTATACTCACTGAATTAAGGTGTTGTATGAATATAAGTCCTATTGGTTTTAAAGGTACTTTTTGTATAGAACAAAAAGACTTAAATAATAAGAAATTTACTAAGATACTTTCTAAAAAAGATGACTTTGAATTGTCATTTCAAGTTAGCGGGTATACAAATCCCGATAAGTTGTATGTGCAAATGCCTTATGAGTTTGATTCTCAACTTATGAAATTGCTTGCAAAACTTTCAGTTCCGTATAAAAAAATAGAAGAAGATGATTCACTTGATCCGGATAATATTATAAAAAGAATTGTTATTTGTCCAAGCGGTCATAACAAAGAAGAATTTTTACAAAAAGTAGATGCAGATAAACTTGATTCTGAACTAAAAAAAGATCCTGCAATGCATGTTGGGTATAATGGTAAAAATGGTTCAGGAATCAAATATGATAGGTTTAAAGCTTTTTTAAAAACAAATCAGGAAATTCGTTCACCTATTATTTATCTTAGAAAACTTCCATGTGGAGAAATAGAAACTCATATTTATGACGGTCGTCATCGTTTTGCTGTTTTACGAGATATGGGTATTAAACAAATTCCAGTAACTATTGATAAAGACTCATTAGAACTGGCTAAAGAAATAGGATTGGTATAATTTTTTAAAATTTTTATGAAATCCTATATTTATTTAAAAAGTCTTTGAACTTTGAAAATGATATCTCGTTATAGAGTATATAATATTGTTGACTGATTTCTTAATTAGTTTGATATTTTATAATTAGTTTCGAAATAATAATTACTATGAAAAAAATTATAATAATAGCATTTATATTTATACTCTCAGGTTCTTTTAAAGCGTTTGCAATAGACGAAATACAGCAAGGTGCTACGTTATCCGTTCAAGATTGTGTTGAAATAGGTATAAAGAATAATCCGCAGATAAAAATATATGAACAGTACGTGAAAATGCAGGATTATGCTGTAGGTAGAAGTAAAGCGAGTTATTTTCCAACAATTGGGGCAAGTATCGGACATGATTACGGAAATTCTGATTCTGGATTTCGTGCTACTCAGAATAGAGGTTCATCTGCAAAAGTTGCCTTAAACCAACTTATATATAGCTTTGGTAAAGTCTTTTCAAAAGTTAAGATGGAAAAATTTTATAAGATTGCGGCTGAATATGACCTTCAAACTGCTATTCTTGATGTAAGTAACAGTATTAAATCTGCTTATTATGCGGTTTTGGGTGCAAAAGCAAATGTGGATATTCAAAAAGCAAATGTTTTAGTAAATGAGAGACAATATAACAGAACTAAAGCTTTCTTCGATGAAGGTTTGGTTTCTAAAATTGATTTAGTTAACCAAGAAGTTTATTTAAGTGACGCAAAGATAAACTTAGTGAGTGCGGAAAATTTATACCAAAATGCAATTGTTCAACTGAATAATGCTATGTCTGTTGTTAATGCTCCCGATTATAATATTGAAAATACCGAAACTTTTAATTTTAAGAGTAATTATGCCGAGGTTAATCTGTTAAATATTGCAAATACGACAACTAAAGCTGATGGTACTATTGAACCAAAAGAAGCTGTACTTACAATGCAGGTTGAAAAAACCAATATACTTGAAAATTATAAATTTACAGTTTATCCTTATACGCTTGAAGAATCTATAGAAAGAGCTTATAAAAATCGTCCTGATTTACTTTCTATGCAAGCTACAAAAGATGCTGTTAATGAAAATCTTAAATATGCGAAGAAGTCTTATTTGCCTGATTTAACAGGTTCAGTCGGATATAATTGGGGTAATAACAATTACTATTCAACAAACGGAATTACTTTAGGTGCATATTTGACTATGAGTAATCTCAATATTATGGATACAAATTTAATGATAAAAGAAAGTAAAGCTCAGCTTGAAGTTGCAGAACAGAATGTTGAATTGGTTAAACAAAATATATATTTTGAAGTTCAGAATGCTTATATAAATATGATTCAGTTAGAAAAAAATATACCATTAATGCAGACGAAAGTTAAACAAACACTTGAAAACTATGAACTTGCCGATGCAAGATACGAAGTTGGTTTGGGTAATTTTATAGAACTTCAAGATGCAAAAGAAAATTACAATAATGCTCAAAGAGATTATGTGCAAACAATATATAAATATAATGTTGCGTTAACAGATCTTCAAACTGCAATGGGAGAGAAATAATGAAAAAATATATAATTGGACTTGTTGTTATTTTGATTATAATTGTTCCGTTTGTTCTGAATAAGAAAAATGGCAAGGCTCAATATTTATCAGAACCTATTCAGAAAAGGACAATAACACAAATAGTAGAAGCAACAGGGACAATAGAACCAATCAATACAGTTTCTATAGGTTCTCAGGTTTCAGGCAGGATTGATGAAATTTTTGTAGACTATAATTCTCATGTTGAAAAAGGTCAATTACTTGCTCAGATAGATACATCATTATTTAAAGCTCAACTTCAACAAGCAGAAGCTAATATTAATAATGCGAGAGCTACTCTTCAAAAAAATAAAGCATTGTTAGATTATGATACGAAAACTTATCATAGGTATAAGAATCTTTATGAAAGAAATTTAGTATCAAAAAATGATTTGGATGAAGCTGAATCTGCTTATAAATCAGATTTAGCACAAGTCTCAGCAGCAAGAGCTTCAATAATGCAAGCAGAAGCTAATTATGCTACAGCTTCAGCGAATATGGGTTATACAAAAATAGTATCTCCCGTAAAAGGAATAGTAATTTCAAAAGAAGTTGAAGTAGGTCAAACCGTTGCTGCAAGCTTTCAAACTCCTACATTATTTACGGTAGCAGAAGATTTAACCAAAATGCAAATAGAAACAAGTGTTTCTGAAGCTGATATCGGTAAAGTTGCTGTGGGTCAAGATGTAAACTATACGCTTGACGGTTATCCTGATCTTGTGTTTACAGGAAAAGTGAGCCAGGTAAGGTTATCACCAACAACAGAATCTAATGTTGTAACTTATACTGTTATTATTGAAGTTGAAAATAACGAAGGTAAATTGCTTCCGGGTATGACTGCTAATGTTTCAATTATTACAGGTAAAAAAGAAGATATACTAACAGTTCCGAATGTAGCGTTGAAATTTACAGTTGCAGGAAATACTCAGAAGTATGATCAAAAAGGTATATGGATTGATAAAAAAGGTAAACCTGTAAGAGTTAATATTGAAACCGGCGTTAGTGATGATAATTATACTGAAATAATTTCAGATAAAATAAAAGAAGGAGATCTTGTATATACAAGAAACCTTAGCAATGTAAAGAAAAAAGAAAATATGAGGGTGCCAAGGATATAAAATGGCGTTAATTGAAGTAAAACATGCTATAAAAACATATAAAACAGGTGAAGAAAGCTTTAATGCTTTAGATGATGTTTCTTTATCAATAGAAAAAGGTGAACTTGTTGCTATAATGGGAACATCGGGAAGCGGAAAGTCTACCTGTATGAATATGCTTGGTACCTTAGACAAACCTAATTCCGGAAGTTATCATCTTGATGGTATTGATGTACTTTCACTTTCACCTGATGAACTTTCTGATATAAGAAATTTAAAATTAGGTTTTGTATTTCAAGGTTTTAATTTGATTTCAAGAACATCGGCTATAGATAATGTGGAATTGCCGATGATATATAAAGGTATTCCTGAAGAAGAACGTCATAGAAGAGCAAGAGAAGCATTAAAAATAGTTGGCTTGGAAAAAAGAGAAGATCATATGCCCAATCAAATGTCAGGCGGTCAACAGCAAAGAGTTGCAATTGCGAGAGCAATTGTAAATGATGCTCCTTTGATTCTGGCGGATGAACCTACAGGTAACTTAGATACTAAAACCAGTATAGAAGTTATGGAATTTTTTGTAAGATTAAATGAACAAACAGGTAAAACAATAGTAATTGTTACTCATGAACCTGATATTGCAGAATATTGCAGAAGAATTATTCGTTTTAAGGATGGAAAAATAGTCTCGGATTTATCAAGAGAAGAGTGGCAAAAAACAAGGACAAGGCAGACTTAATTATGATGGATTTAAAATCTACAACTAAAATGGCTATTAATTCACTAAAAGTGAATAAGCTTCGTTCTGCTCTGACAAGTTTAGGTATTATTATAGGTGTAAGTGCAGTAATTATAATGCTCGCTATAGGGACAGGCGCAAGTAAACAAGTTCAGGCAAATATGGAATCTATGGGGAGTAATTTGCTTACTATTCGTTCAACCTCAGCAAGAACAGGCGGAGTCAGTTTAGGTATAGGTACACGACCATCTTTAACATTAAAAGATGCTACAGCTATTGAAAAAATGATTCCCGATATAGATGCTGTTGCACCTGTTTCTAATGAAAGTAAACAAGTAATGTACGGTAATCAAAACTGGCAGACTACTGTTTATGGTACAACACCAAAATACTTATATGCTAAAAATTACGAAATAGATTTAGGTAGAAGATTTTCTTTTGAGGATGTTAAAAACAGCGCAAAAGTATGTTTAATAGGTTCTACTGTTGCAACTGAATTATTCGGTGATGTTTCACCTATTGATAAAGTTATAAGAATTGGTAATGTTCCGTTTAAAGTTCTTGGTACTTTAAAAACTAAAGGTTCATCAGGACCATTTGATCAGGATGATTTAATCTTTATTCCTATAACAACAGCTCAAAAGAAATTATTTGGAGTGTCTTTCCCCGGTACTGTAAAAATGATAATAGTTAAAGGTCAAGATGCTGATACTCTAAATAATGTCGAAAAAAATATAGAAGAACTTTTAAAACAAAGGCACAATATCGGGAAAAATCAGGTTAATGACTTTGAAATAAGAAATTCTGCAGAATTTCAGGAAAAAATGAAATCAACAGTTCAAACTTTTGCTATACTTTTGGCGTCTATTGCATCTGTATCATTGCTTGTTGGCGGTATCGGGATTATGAATATTATGCTTGTTTCAGTAACTGAAAGAACAAAAGAAATAGGTATAAGGATGGCAATAGGGGCAAGGGCTTCTGATATTAGGTGGCAATTTTTGATTGAATCATTTTTATTATCTATGATTGGCGGTTTAATAGGTGTTGCTACAGGTATAATAGGGGCGAAGTCTGTTGAATTTTTCTCTGAAGGTATGAGTATTTCAATTTCATTATTTTCTATATTTTTATCATTGGGTTTTTCGGGTCTTGTTGGTATAGCTTTCGGATATTATCCTGCTTACAAGGCTTCATTATTAAATCCTATTGATGCTCTAAGATATGAATGATATAATTTCTTTATGAAAATTGAGAAAATAAATAATAAACAGATTTGCTTTTTTTATATTCCGCTCTTTTTGTTTATTATTTTGTTGGGTATTTATCTTGGGCATAATTTTGCTATTTTTGAAGATGATTTAGTATATTCAACATATTATAAGAGTGAAAAAATTTTTAATTGTTTGAATTTTAACTTTGGTCATGGTGGTGGTTATTTAGGATATTTTTTATCTAAATTCTTATCTTTTGGACTCCCTAATTTATTATCAATTCATCCATGTGACTTTACTGTTTATCATTTAGTGATTAAAGGATTTTTTACAATTATTACTTTATTATTAATGACGAAATTTTCTACATTCTTTTATAGGTCAAAACTAATTTTTATATCAGTTTTTGCTTTTTTGACATTTTATTATTTCTTTTATTTATGTAAATTGGAAACATTAATAGTTGGTGTAAGTTATAATTATTACAGGTATTCTTTTTCTCTTATATTTTTTAGTGTCGTTGTTTATTTTATATTTGAAAATCTTATAAAAAATAAAAAAAATACAAAATTTAAATCTGTATTATTTATTCTTCTTTGTGCTTTTATCGCAGGTACTTCAAGCGAAATTATATTTATAACTTTAATACTTTTTTCATTATTAATATTGCTATATCAGTTGATTATATATTTAGTCTCGTCTTTGAAAAAATCATATGATTTTTTCAATTTATATAAGTTTGATATTAGTAAAAATTTTATATTCACATTTTTTATATTGATTTTTACCGTATTTTGTTTCGTAAATTCTTCTGGATTTAAAAAAGTTGCTCTAACAAGAGGGTTAGAGGATTTTATTATTACCAAAGATATACTTTTGAGTTTCATTAACGAATATATTCAGTTTTATTTTATAGATGAGATTATTTATTGGATTATCTTTATTATATTGTTAATTGTAAATTTTGCTATAGCATATAAAAGACACGAAATAAAAAAATTAATCCTGCCGTTTTTATTGCAAATTTCTATATTAGGAACTATATTTTCTTTGATATTTTGCAAAGAAACATATTATACAGGTGGCTTTTGGCTTGTTCATCATCATATAAGATTTATTTTTTCAATGTTGATTATGTGTCCTATGCTAATGTTTTTAAGTTACTTTGTTAAATCATTAATATTAAAATATAATAATTCTATAGAAAAAAAGAAGATTATTAATAATATAGCTATGATAACTTTTATTTCTTCTATAGTCTTTCTTTGTTTATTGTTGAAAGTAATTAATGGAAATGAATTTAAATATTTTCATATAAAAACGAAAAATCTTAAAATATTTAATTATAAAATAGAGAAAATATTTCGTTTTTATTATTTAAAAAATGAGGTTCCTTATTTACCAGGATATATAACGGATAGAGATATATATAGGTTTAAGAAACCAAAAGGAGAGTTTTGTTTTATTGATGAGTATAATAATTTTCTTGAAGCTTATTATACAAATATATATAAAGATACCAATGTATATAATATGCTTTATTGTGTATCAGATAAAGCAATTGAAAAATTCTATGAAAATGGTGGAACATTTACAGAAGAAGAACTTAAAAATATTAAGTTCTCCCGTCTTTTTGATGAAAATTTTGTTTTGAATAAAGAAACTAATTAAATTCTTTTTTTAGAACAACTGCAAGAGCTTTTAGTTCATCATAAAGTTCTTTAAATTGTTCGGGATATAAAGATTGAGCACCGTCACAAACTGCTGTTTCAGGTGAATTATGAACTTCTATTATTAATCCGTTAGCACCGGCTGCAATTGAAGCTTTTGACATAGGAGCAACTTTATCTCTTAATCCTGTTGCGTGGCTTGGATCAACAACAACAGGTAAGTGGCTTATTTTTTGGACAACGGGTATTGCACTTATATCAAGAGTATTTCTTGTTATATGCTCAAAAGTTCTTATGCCTCTTTCGCACAATATAACTTCTCTATTTCCCCCTGCCATAATGTATTCTGCAGACATTAGCCATTCTTCAATTGTTGCACTTAAACCTCTTTTTAATAATATCGGTTTTCTTACTTCTCCAAGACTCTTTAATAAGTTAAAGTTTTGCATATTTCTTGCACCTACTTGAAGAATATCAACGTATTTTAAAAACATAGGAATTTGAGCAACTTCCATTACTTCTGAAGTTACTACCATATCATATTTATCAGCTACTTCTCTTAGAATTTTCAAACCTTCTTCACCAAGACCTTGAAAAGCATAAGGTGATGTTCTTGGTTTAAATGCGCCGCCTCTTAATACTTTAACTCCATAGCTTTTGAGTTTTTTTGCGGTTTCATCCATTTGTTCATATGTTTCAACAGTACAAGGTCCTGCAATCATACCTATATGGTCACCGCCAAATTTAACACCTTTGACATCAATAATAGTGTCTGTGGGTTTGAAAACTCTGCTTACCAGTTTATATGGAGATGATATTCTTATAACTTCTTTAACTCCATCTAAAAGTTCAATGTCTCTTTTATCTATTACTTTTCTTCCAACTGCACCAATTACTGTGTGATCGGCACCTTTTGATATATGAGCATCAAATCCTTTTTGTTTTATAAAGTCGATAACTTTTTGTATTTTTTCTTCGCCCGCATTCGGCTGCATTACTATTAACATATTTAACTCTCCTTAACTTGATTATATAATAGACATGCAATTATTGAATTAATTATAAATTTTTCTATTACATAAATTTCTTGTATTTAAATATATCATTTGCTAAAATGTATTATAAACAGGAGGTTATAATGTTTAAAATTAAATTTATCTTAACAGCTTTATTAATAATGTTTGCTGCTAATCTTTCTGCTAACGCAGGTACAATCGGTTATGCTGATTTTCAAAAAGTAATTAACGACTATTCATATGCTCGTAACGCTTATAAAGATATTGATAATAAATTAGTTGAACTTCAAGAATATGCAATTAGTAAAGATAAGCAATATAAAGCTATTGAATCGCCAATTCAAAAGAAAACTTTTGAAGAACAAATTCAAAAAGAATTTAGAGCTAAAGAAGAAAGAATTTATAATTTAAAAACACAAAAAGAAAAAACTATTCGTGATAACATTTTAGCTGCTTGTAAATCAGTAGCTGCTGCTAAAAAGTTAGATGTAATTCTTGACTATGGTGTTGTATACGCAGGCGGTGTTGACGTTACTAACGATATTATTCAATATTTGAATACTCAAAAGAAATAATATTTTGTAGTTTTTTACATAAGAGAAGCCTAAATATTTGATATATTTATAAAGGCTTCTCTTATTAGTTCTAACAGAAATCGGGGTTTATATGAAAATTATTGACATTATTGAAAAAAAGAAAAAAGGCGGAGTTTTAACTGAAGATGAAATTAAATTTTTCATTAACGGTATAATGGATAACTCTATAGAAGATTATCAAACCAGTGCATTATTAATGGCTATTTATTTTCAGGGAATGAATATAGATGAGACAACTTTTCTTACAAAATATATGGTGGAATCAGGTGAAATTTTAGATTTATCATCTATTTCTGATAATATTGTAGATAAACACTCTACAGGAGGTGTTGGAGATAAAATAACATTAATGTTTTTACCGTTAATGGCTGCATCTGATTTGTATACTGCAAAATTATCAGGCAGAGGTTTAGGTCATACAGGCGGTACAATTGATAAACTTGAATCTATTCCCGGCTTTAGAACTGATTTATCTATTGATGAATTTAAATCAAAAGTTAAGGAACATAAAACTGCAATTGCGGCTCAAACATTATCATTAGCGCCTGCTGACGGTAAATTGTATGCGCTTCGTGATGTAACTTCTACTGTAGATATTATTCCTTTGATTGCATCTTCTGTTGTTTCTAAAAAAATAGCATCAGGTGCAAATCATATAATATTGGATGTTAAATATGGTTCAGGCGCATTTTTGAAAACTCCGGAAGAAGCTCAAAAACTTTCTGAAGTTATGGTTGAAGTCGGTAAAAGATTAAATAGAAATATTTGTGCTGTAATAAGTTCTATGAATCAGCCTTTAGGTAGAGCTGTCGGTAATTCTGTTGAAATTCAAGAAGTTATTGAATTCTTGAAAGGTAATATGGAACCTGATTTAAAAGAAATTACATTCACTTTGGCACAGACTGCATTTGAAAAAACAGGTAAATTTGCTTCTAAAGAAGAAGGATTTAAGTACTTGGAAAATCTTATTTCTTCAGGTGCTGCACTTGAAAAATTTAAGGAGATTGTTGCTTCGCAAAATGGTGATATTTCAATTTGTGATGATTATACAAAACTTCCTCAAGCATCAGTTAAGTATGAAGTTAAATCTCTTAAAGATGGTTTTGTAAAAAATATTGATGCGTTGAAGGTGGCTAAAGCTTGTAAAAACTTAGGTGCAGGAAGAGAAAAGAAATCAGATTCTATTGATTATTCCGCAGGTATATATTTGACTCAAAAATATGGTGAACCTGTCTGCAAAGGTGAAACAATTGCTGTTTTATATACAAATAAACAAGATGCGATTAAAGAGGCGGAAGCTTTAGTTATTGATGCGTTTGAAATCTCTGATGAAGAACCTAAAGCCCAATCTTTGATATATAAAATAATTCACTAAATAAAAATATAAATTTAGCTTATTTTCCTGTTGAATTCTTCAATCAAGTTATCAGCAGGAACTCTTTTTAGTGCAATATATTCATAAACAGGTTCAAGATATTTTTCTTCGCTTTTTTTATTTTCTCTTAAAGAATAATATGAAATATCGAAGAATTCTTTTATTAAGTCAATTATGACAATATTCTTTAATTTTGATTGAATACCTTGAATAGGTGAATCTTTTCTCAAATTCATAAAATCTTCATATTCATAATTTGATAAAATCTTATTTATTTCATCCATAGCATCGGAATTATACATAATACCCTTCCAAAAAGCAGGAATAGAAAGAGTCATAAGCGTATTTTGCGCATCATGATTTCTTATTTCAACGTAACTTTTTAATCTTACATCGGGGAAATATAAACTTATATGATTTTGCCAATCTTGAATTGTTGCATGAAGTCCCATATATCCGTTTAACATAAAATCTCTGAATGTTTGCTGTGTTGCGAAACAATTATTTCCTCTTTGAATAAATATCATAGGAACATCAAGAAGAACTTCTGTATAATCAGCAAAAGAAAAATCTGTTTTTTTATCAAATAATTTAGCACTTATATAACCGCATCTGTCTTCATCGACATTCAGCCAAGAGTTTGCTCTGAAAGACTTATATCCTGTAAGTTTTGATTTTCTTATTGGAGAATTAGCATATATACTGCTGATTATAGGACTCATTTTTAAAGCGAGAGAAAGCTTTTTTATGGCGTCTTCTTCACTATTATAGTCAAAATTTGCTTGTACCCCGGCAGTTTCTCTCATCATAACAAATGGAGTTAACCCTTTTGTCGGAAGATATTTTGTCATATGTTCATACCTTTTTTTAGGGATGATTGTTATATCTTCATATGTTGAAACAGGTTGAATTCCGCTGTCTAAAACACAAGCTCCTATTTTATCTGCATAAGTTGCAAGATTTGTATAGAAATCTATTAATTTTGAACTTATTTCTTCTAAACCATCATAAGGAATAAGGCTTAATTCAATTTGGCTTCCGGGTTCAAGTGAAATTGTCCCAATATCACTTTTTAAGCCAAGTAAGTTATCATTTTCATATATTCTTTGCCATTTATTCTCATCAAAAAGTTCTAAGACTTTAACTATATCTTCATATTTAACTGCCTTAAAATTATTTTTGTATACAAGAAGTTTTTCTGATTCAACACCTATTGTTTTTGTGGTTTTACATCCCGAGAAAAATGTTTCAATCAGCTGACTTTTATTTAAAATTATATTCGCAGAGTTATTTGTTAACAGCATAGAGCCTTTCTTTTGAAAAATGCTTTTCAATTAATTTTTCTATACAAGTCATTATTTTATCTTCAAAGTGAATATTATAATGTTGATTTATTTCTCTGATAAAATAACAAGGGCTTGTTACATTTATTTCTATTACTTTTTCATTTATAACATCGAGCCCTACTAAATATAATCCTCTTTCGGATAATTTTTTTGCTATTGTCTGTGCTAATTTTATTTCCTTTGGAGATAATAAAGCATCTTTAAAATATCTGTCTGAATGTATTGAAAATTTAAAATTATGGTCTCCCGGGAGTTTTTGTATACATTCTTCTAATACAGTTTCGCCTATTATTAATACTCTTTTATCTCCGAATTTTGCTTCCGGAAGATATTCTTGAAACATAACCGGAGTTTTTCCGCTTTCAGTCATATTATTAATAATTGTAAGAAGATTTTTGTCATCTTTGTTTAAATAATAGACTCCATTTCCAAAACATCTGTTCAATGGTTTTAAAATGGCTTCTTTGTTTTTTTCTACAAAATCTATAATTAATTCTGCCGAGCTTGTAACTATATTCTTTGGTACAAATTCATTGAAGTAATTAATATGGAATTTTTCGTTAAAGTTTTTTATTTCAGTCGGGTCATTTATTAAAAGTGTTTTTTCTTTATCTACATAGTCAAAGATATAACAAGCATTTATATAATTGATATCAACTGGAGGATCAGGACGGAAAAATACAACATCAAAATCATTTATCAGTTGTTTTTGCTGCTCTTTGTTGTAGAAAATATTTTCTTCTTTTAAGTAGGATTCTCTATTAAGTACATATGCTTGTGCATTTTCTATAAATAAATCACTTTTTATAGCTATTGATACTTTGTAATTTCTTTTTAAGAACTCTTTTATAAACCAAAAGTTTGTTACTAAATCATTAAACTCAAAGTATTTTAATTCAACTTCATCTATAATAAAAAGAATTTTTTTTGACATAATATGCCTCTTTCTCTATTTAAGGGTAGCACTTAAATTGTTTTTTTCAAATACAAAAGAGTTAATTATGTTGTTTATTGTTAATAAAAAAGGAAGCTTTAGCTTCCTTTTTTAGAATAAAATTTTAATAAATTTATTTAACTTCTTTTGATATAGCATCAGTAATATCAGTACCGCCTGATAATACAACACCTTTAGCAAGGACTAAGTTATATCCGTTTGCTTGTGCATTCTTATCAATTACGCTTGATATATTTTTATCAATAGCAAGTAATTTTGTTTCGTAGTTTTTCGCAATAGCATCTCTTTTTGCTTGGAATTCTTTATTATATTTTTCTTCTAAAGCTTTCTTCTTTTTAGCGTCTTTTTCTTTATCAAGATTTGTTTTAGCTGTTTCAATAAATTTAGCTAATTCTTGACCTTTTTTCTTTTGTTCATCTTTTAAAGCCTTAACTTGAGAAGAAGATGCTACAACTTTTTGAACATCAACAACCGCTACTTTAAAATTTGAAGGTACATCAGATATTGCATAGTTACCTGCAGCAAGACCAATCGCAAATGCTACTAAAGATACCGTTAAAAATTTTAGACTATTTTTCATTTTGTACTCCTTTTAATGTGTAGATTATAGCATTTTAGGTTGACTTTTTCAAATTATCCTTATGACTAACTCTTAAATGCATTGCTTATAGATGTTTTAAAATCAGGTTTTAGAATTCCTTTTTCTGTAATAATACCTGTAATAAGTTCATTAGGGGTAACATCAAATCCGGGGTTTATTATATTAACGTCTTTTGCACAAATCCAGTCGCCGTTTATATGTGTTACTTCTTCGTGTGAACGTTCTTCGATAGGTATTTCTTTACCTGATTTTATAGATATATCTATTGTTGATAATGGAGCTGCAATATAGAAGGGAATATTATGGTATTTTGCTGCAATTGCAACAGTATATGTGCCTATTTTATTAGCTGTATCACCATTTGCTGCAATTCTGTCGGCTCCCACTACAACCATATCAATCATTCCTTTTGACATAAAGTATGAACACATACCATCAGTTATTAAAGTTGTAGGTATTCCGTCACTGGTAAGTTCCCAAGTGGTTAATCTTGCACCTTGTTGTCTTGGTCTTGTTTCATCAGCAAAAACCTTAATTGTAGGATCTTTTGCAAATGCACTTCTAATAACACCTAAGGCGGTACCATAGCCTACGGTTGCTAAAGCACCGGCATTACAGTGAGTTAATATTGTTGCACCTTTTGGAACTACTTGTGCTCCATAATCTCCCATTTTTTTATTTATTTCTATATCTTCATTTTCAAGTTTAATTCCGTTTTCAATTAAAGCTTTGGTTATTTCATCAATATTTCCTTGTATTTTTGAGGCAAGTTCTATTTGTTGATTAACCCCCCACATTAAATTTACTGCCGTTGGTCTTGATGATTTTAAGTATTCGCCTCTTTCTTTTAATTTTGCAAGAAATTCTGATTTGTCAGTTATTGATTTAGATAGTTCTATAGCGGCCAGTGAAACACCATGTACACCTGCTATTCCTATTGCAGGGGCACCGCGAACTATCATGTCTTTAATCGCAAAGAACATTTCTTCATCTGTTTTTATATCTACTGTTTTATATTCTTTAGGTAAAACAGTTTGGTCTATCATTCTTGATACATTATCAACCCACTCGATAGTTTTAATTTTTGATTCAAAAGCCATATTATCCTCTGTTTCTCGGTTTAAAATATTCATATAAGTATGCTGTTAAAAATCCTGAAAATGTATTCATTAATCCGCATAAAAGTGCAATTAAAATAATCATTGGTATTAAAAATCCAATATTCATAAAAATAACTTTTATCCATAGAAAAGATTGAATTTTAAATATTAAATTTAAAATGAAAGCTATAGGAAAATATATTACAGAAAATCCAAGAAAAGCACTTGCGCCTGATATTGCACCAATAGTTAAACATTTCTCTGTTTCTATATCTTCAATCAGTTTTAATTTATGTAAGTATATTATGATAAATGGTGCCACTAAAAACATTACAGCTAAAAAAGCAATCCAGGTAAAAGCAGGTATTAAAGGTATTACCCCAAGAATACCTCCTATTATAAAAGAGCATATGAAAATAATTTTTAATAAAGCTTTATTTATCATTATAGGTTCCTTTAATTTATGTTATTACGAGCAAGACAAAGTGCAATAGCTATAGAGTCTAAAGTGTCATCCAGTTTTGGTAATTTTTTGTATTCAATACTCATTTGTACAATTTTTGCTACTTCATCTTTTGTTGCTCTTCCATATCCTGTTATTATTTGTTTTACTTCAATGGGTGTGAATTCTTGTATTTTAATTTTGTTTTTTTGTAAAACAGAAAGGATAACACCTCTTGCTTCAGCTACAGGGATTATTGTTTTTTGGTTTTTAAAATAAAACAATTTTTCTATGCTTGCAAAATCCGGTTGGAATTTTTGAATAATTGTTTGCAAGTCAGTTTCTATTTCTAACAGACGCTCAGCATCAGTTTTATCTTTGTCTGTTTGTATAGAACCTGATGAAACTAAAATATTTTTATCTTTTACAATATCTATTACCGAATAACCTACAATAGCAAGTCCCGGGTCAATTCCTAATATTCGCATTCTTTAATTATATTTTAGATTTTTATTAAAGATTATAATTTAAATTTTCGTAATAAAAATATATAGTAATTAATTTCTAAATGTGAATTTTGTAAAGCTTTGTAATAATATATCCTTTATTTAGGCAATTTGTTGCTTTTCTTTTTTTTAAATAAATAGTGGTATAGAAAAAGTAGATAAGGAGAAGTATATCGTGAATGTGTCTCAGCTAAATTTAGGAACAAATGATATGCAAGTTAATCAAAATAAAAGTAATTATGCAAGAAATGGAGCTAAAATTGGCGCAGCTGTTGGTGCTGGTTTTGCAACAAAAAATATGTTAATAAATAAAACATATATAAAAGATATTTTCGAAGAATCTTCAAAGAAGTTGGGAAAAAATGCATCAAAAGGTTTATTAGTTGCTGCTATGGCTATTGGCTTCGGAGTTTTAACAGCAATTGGATCTGCAATTGGATCAGGTGTTGGCTCTATTTGTAATAGTATTAAAAATAAAAAAGAGTAATCTTCTGAGAAAATATATAGAATTTTCAAAATCAAAAGACCGCAATTAATAATGCGGTCTTTTCAAATATAAAAAATATAAGATTTATCTAAATAACTGAATAATTAGAATGGTATAATTTAAAAATTATGGTCTAATTCTATCCATTAATCTTGGGAAAGGAATAGTTTCACGGACATGATGCAAACCGCAAATCCAAGCTACGGTTCTTTCTATTCCTAAACCGAAACCTGCGTGAGGAACGCTTCCGTATTTTCTTAAATCCAAATACCAATCGAAAGTTTCAGGATTTAGATTTTGTTCCTTTATTTTAGCCAATAATTTATCGATGTCTTCTTCTCTTTGACCGCCGCCAATAATCTCGCCGTAACCTTCAGGAGCAATCATATCTACACAGGCTGCTTTGTCATTTTCTGCTTGTTTAAAGTAAAAAGCTTTAACGCTCATTGGATAGTGGTGAATCATAACAGGTTTATCAAATTCTTCAGAAATAAGAGTTTCTTCATCACCGCCAAAATCTTCTCCATATGGTGTGTCATTACCTTTTTTGTGAAGTATTTCAATAGCTTCATCATATGATATGCGAGGGAATGGGCGTTTAATTCTTTCAAGTTTAGAAATATCTCTTTCAAGAGTTTCTAAATCTTGACGGTTATTTTCAAGAACTTTTGCGACAATATATTCAACAAATTCTTCAGCTAAATCCATATCATCCCAAATATCAGCAAAAGCCATTTCCGGTTCTACCATCCAAAATTCGGTTAAGTGACGTCTTGTTTTTGATTTTTCAGCTCTGAATGTAGGACCAAAACAATAAGCTTTACCGACAGCCATAGCAGCAGCTTCCATATATAATTGTCCTGATTGGCTTAAATATGCTTTTTGATCAAAATAATCTGTTTCAAATAATGTAGTAGAACCCTCACAAGCATTTGGAGTAAATATTGGAGCATCAACAAGTGTAAATCCGTGTGAATCAAAAAAGTCTCTTACCGATTTAATAATTGTATGACGAATATTTAATATTGCTTTTTGTTTTAAAGAACGAAGCCATAAATGGCGATGTTCCATTAGAAAATGAGGTCCGTGTTCTTTCGGTGTTATAGGGTAATCATTTGCAACGCTTATGACTTTAACGTCTGTAGCATCAATTTCATAACCGATTTTTGAACGCTCATGTTTTTTAACTGTTCCTTTTATTTCAACAACACTTTCTTGAGAAATTTTATCTGCAAGTTCAAAAACTTCATCTGATACATTGCCTTTAAAAACTACAGCTTGGATTTCTGCAGTTCCATCACGAAGTTGAAGGAAATGAAGTTTTCCGCTTGAACGTTTGTTATATAGCCACGCTTGCAATACAACTTCTTTGTTTTCATAATTTTTAATGTCTTCAATCCAAATTTTCTTCATAAAAAAATTAACCCCATAAAAATACTATGCGGGTTAATTTTATCATAATTTTAGGAGTATATAAATAACTATAAATTATTGATTATTTTTTGGATTTCAGAATTTGTTTCTTCACATATTGTACTGTTTAGTATTCTATTGATAGAAGCAGCCGGTTCTTCTTCAATTTGAGTATCTTCAATTATTTGTTTATTGTTGACAGAATTATTTTTAATATACTTTTGAATGGCTTCAATTGTTGCTTTTGTATCACCAAGTATATTTTTGTATATAGTATTGATTTTGTTTACTTCTGCCATCATAACTCTCCTTTTTTTATCTCATATGAAATCTAATTCGGCATAAAAAAAAGAAACTTTAGTTGTTTATTAAAAAAATAATTTTTCTTTACAAAAGATGAACTATATTTTTAACTTTTTGAAGCATGTTCTTTAAAAAAAAATGTGTTTATGTAAAGATAAAAATGGCGTAAGCTAAGTGTAATTTAAATTAAGTAGTGATAAATAAAGGAAAAAGAAAATGGCAAGAAAAGTTCCATTGGAAAGAGTAAGAAACTTTGGTATTGCTGCCCACATCGATGCAGGTAAAACAACTACCACTGAACGTATTCTTTTCTACACGGGTAAAACACATAAAATTGGTGAAGTGCACGACGGTGCTGCTGTAACTGACTTTATGGATCAAGAACGTGAAAGAGGTATTACAATTCAATCTGCAGCTGTAACAGCTATGTGGAAAAATCATCAATTCAATATTATTGATACTCCCGGGCACGTTGACTTCACAATTGAAGTTGAACGTTCTCTTCGTGTATTAGATGGTGTTGTTGCTGTATTTTGTGCTGTTGGTGGTGTTCAATCTCAATCAGAAACAGTTTGGAGACAGGCAAACAGATATGAAGTACCTAGAATGGTATTCATTAATAAAATGGATAGAACAGGTGCTGATTTCTATAGAGTTGTTGACCAATTAAAAAACAGATTAAATGCAAACGCTGTACCTATCCAACTACCAATCGGTGCAGAAGATAAATTTACAGGTTTAGTTGATCTTATGACAATGAAAGCTGAAATTTATACTAATGACCTTGGTACTGATATAAGAGAAGAAGAAATTCCTGCAGATCTTCTTGAAAAAGCTCAAGAATACAGAGCAGAAATGATTGAAAAAATTTCAGAAACAGACGATGATTTGATGATGAAATTTATGGAAGGTGAAGAACCTACAATAGATGAATTAAAAGCAGCTTTAAGAAAAGCAGTTTGTACAAACCAAATCGTTCCTGTATGTTGCGGTACAGCATTCAAGAATAAAGGTGTTCAATTATTATTGGATAACGTTGTTTACTATATGCCATCTCCATTAGATGTAAAAGCTATTGAAGGTGAACTAGAAGACGGAACAAAGGTTGAAAGACACTCTAGTGAAGATGAACCATTTTCAGCTCTTGCATTTAAAATTATGACAGACCCTTATGTAGGTCGTTTAACATTCTTAAGAGTTTATTCGGGTAAATTGACAGCAGGTTCATATGCATTGAATGCAACAAACGGTAAGAAAGAACGTATTTCAAGATTGGTTCAAATGTATGCTGATCAAAGAAATGAAATTACAGAAGTATATGCTGGTGATATTTGTGCAGCTGTTGGTTTGAAAGATACAACAACTGGTGATACATTGTGTGATGAAAATGCACCAATCATATTAGAAAAAATGGAATTCCCAGATCCTGTTATTTCTGTTGCTATTGAACCAAAAACAAAAGCAGACCAAGATAAAATGGGTATTGCGCTTCAAAAACTTGCTGAAGAAGACCCATCATTCAGAGTTAAATCAGATTCTGAAACAGGTCAAACAATTATTTCAGGTATGGGTGAACTTCACTTAGATATTATTGTTGACCGTCTTTTAAGAGAATTCAAAGTTGATGCTAACGTTGGTAAACCACAAGTTGCATACAGAGAAACTATCTTAGGAAATGCTGATCAAGATTCTAAATTCATCAGACAATCAGGTGGTAAAGGTCAATACGGTCACGTTAAAATTAGAATTTCTCCGGCAGGTGAAAATGAAGGTTTTGTATTTGAAAACAAAATCGTTGGTGGTGCTATTCCAAAAGAATACATCGAACCTGCAAGAAAAGGTATGGAAGAAGCTCTTGAAGGCGGTATCTTAGCAGGATATCCTATGATTGACGTTAAAGTTGAACTTTATGACGGTTCATATCACGATGTTGACTCTTCAGAAATGGCATTCAAAATTGCTGGTTCTATGGCTATCAAAGATGGTTGTAAGAAAGCAAGACCTTGTATTCTTGAACCTATGATGAAGGTTGAAATCGAAATTCCTGATGAATATACAGGTACAATTATCGGTGATATTTCAAGACGTCGCGGTCGTATTGAAGGTCAAGAACCAATTGGTAATACAGGTAACGTAATCGTGAGAGCAACTGTTCCATTAGGTAACATGTTTGGTTACGCTACAGACTTACGTTCAAATACTCAAGGTAGAGGCACATTCTCTATGGAATTCTTGAAGTATGAACAAGTTCCAACTAATGTTCAAGAAGAAATTATTTCAAAATCAGGCGCTCGTGCTTAATTGAAGTAAAAATGTAAAAAGAGAGGCATTACACTTGCCTCTCTTTTTATTGAAATTAACAATATTTATTATTAATTTATTAGTTTATTTTTTTTCTTAATAAAACAATTTATCGAAAATTGAAGATAAATTTAAGAAATATTAAGTTTTGAAAATAATATAAATATTATAAGTCATGTTACATTACTACAAATATAGTAAAATATTTTGAAAGTTATAAAAAAAAGTGTTATAATAAAAATGTAGATGTATAGCCCCGATATAGGGCGATAAAAAGTCCTAGTCGGTACAAGTAAAATACCCGAGTTCGTTAGATAAAGCGAAAGGGACATATGGACAAAATACAATTTCACAATGACCTAAGAAGGTTAATTGAAATTTTACCGCCGAAGATTGTCGAAGCATTAAGGCCTTACAACTTGGATGATGCAATCGAATTGGTTTTTGATTTAGGCAGGGTTGGAGAAATACGTTATTCTGATGGGAAAACAGTTTATTTAGGCGAAAGTTATATAGTTGATGAAGATATTGAGTATATAACATCGAAAATTCAGCCATTTACAAGCGATAATCGTTCAGGTATACCTGGGACTTTGCATAGAATAAGTGCAATAAGAAACAGACAGTCGAAAGTTGTAGGTCTCACTTGCAGAATCGGTCGAGTTGTTACTGGTACTATTGCTTGTATAAAAGATATAGTTTTACAAAATAAAAGTATATTGTTCTTAGGTCGTCCTGGTGTTGGTAAGACAACTAAGCTTAGAGAAATATCAAGATTAGTTGCGGATGATTTAGGAAAAAGAGTTGTTGTTGTAGATACATCAAACGAAATTGCAGGTGATGGAGATACTCCGCATCCGGCTATAGGTAGAGCAAGGAGAATGCAGGTTTCTCAACCTATTTATCAAAAAGATGTAATGATTGAGGCTGTTGAAAATCATACTCCTGAAGTTATTGTTGTCGATGAAATAGGTACAGAAGAAGAAGCCCAAGCGGCAAGAACTATAGCTGAACGTGGTGTTATGCTTATTGCAACTGCTCATGGTAATACTTTGGATAATTTGATAAAAAACCCAACATTATCTGATTTAGTTGGTGGTGTAAGTTCTGTAACACTAGGTGATGATGAAGCGAAGAGACGTGGTAGTCAAAAAACCGTATTGGAAAGAGAAAAACAGCCAACATTTGATATAGTTATAGAAATTATAGATAGAAATACCTTGGCTGTATATAAAAATACTGCTGAAGCTGTTGATTATATATTACGTGGTTGGCCGATAAGACCTGAAATCAGAAAAGTTGATCAAGTATATGAAAATGCAGAAAAAGCAGTAGAAGAAGTTGCAGTTCAGGAAAAAATAAAAGAAGAAGAAGATCTTGCAAGTCAGAAACTTAAGTTTAGTTTTTCAAGACAAGAGTATGTAAAACAAGTAAAAGATTTTAAAAAGATATATATCTATGCAGTTAGTAGAACTGTATTGGATAAAGTTCTTGAACGGCTTAATCTTCAAGCGGAAATTACAAGAAATATAGAAGAAGCTGACATTGTAATAGTTCATAAAGCATTTGCAAAAGGCGGTACTAAAATTTTAAGTATAGCAAATGATTATAAGCTTCCTATATATTATGTACGTTCAAATTCTATGTCGCAAGTACAAAAAGTAGTAAAAGAAGCGCTTCATATAACTGATAGTGAAACTTTGCAAGGGTATTATGATGATGCCGAAAGAGCATTAGATGAAGCAAAAGCTGCTATTCAAAAAATATTAGAAGGTGCTGATAATGTTGAATTGCAACCTCAAAATCAACAAATAAGGAAAATGCAGCATGAACTTGTGGAACAGCATAATCTATCAAGTGAAAGTGTAGGTGAAGGTCCTCAAAGACGATTGAGGATTGTTGGCGGTAGTGATTTTAAGCATGCCGGATAATACGATATAAAAAAAAGAGGTTTTTTAAAACCTCTTTTTTATTTTAATAATTATGCTTTTATAAGTTAATAACTTTTAGAATGTCATGTAAATCCGCTTTAGTTTTCTTAACTTCAGCAGCTGAGTATTTTATTGCACTATCAGGGTCTTTTAGTCCATTACCAGTTAAAATACAAACAGAGGTTGAACCTTCTTTAACAAGTCCCATCTTATTCGCTTTGATTAAACCTGCAACAGAAGCAGCACTACCCGGTTCAGCTAAAATACCTTCTGTTGAAGCCATTAATTTATATGCTTCAATAATTTCTTCATCTGTAACGCAATCAATTTTACCGTTTGATAAATCTCTTGCTCTTTCAGCTTGTTTCCAGCTCGCAGGATTACCGATTCTTATTGCTGTTGCAATTGTTTCAGGGTGAAGTATTCTTTCACCTTTTACAATAGCTGCTGCACCTTGAGCTTCATATCCCATCATTTTAGGTAAATGAGTTGATTTTTTAAGTGCGAAGAATTCTTCATAACCTTTAAAGTACGCCGTAATATTACCTGCATTACCTACAGGAATAAAGTGGTAGTCAGGTGCATCACCTAAAGCTTCAATAATTTCAAACGCACCTGTTTTTTGTCCTTCTATTCTGTATGGATTTACAGAGTTTACTAAAGTTATAGGAGAATTTTTAGAAATTTCAATAACCATTTCAAGTGCTTCATCAAAGTTTCCTTGAATTGCAATAATCTCAGCACCATACATCATAGCTTGTGATAATTTCCCAAGAGCGATGTATCCATCAGGAATTAAAACAAAAACTCTAACACCAGCTTTAGCTCCATAAGCTGCAGCTGCTGCAGATGTATTACCTGTTGAAGCACAAATTATTGCTTTAGAACCATCTTCAACAGCTTTTGTAACTGCCATTGTCATGCCTCTGTCTTTAAAGCTTCCTGTTGGATTTGCTCCTTCATATTTTAAATAAACATTACCTTTAAGACCTATTTTCTTTGCCAGATTATCAGCTTTTATTAATGGAGTATTACCTTCATTTAAAGTAATAACAGGTGTTTTATCTGTTACAGGTAAATATTCTCTATATTTATTTATTAAACCTTGATAATGATTCTTTTCCATAAAAGCCTCCTAGTTCATAACTCTTAATAGGTTATCTATATTTTTAATACAATCAGATTTCAATAATTCTTTTAGTGCATTTTGTACATCAGCTTCTTTGCTTCTTTCTGTAATAACAACAATTTCAGCGGTATTATCATCTTTTGTACCCTTTTGCATAATTGTTGAAATGTTTATATTATTTTTACCGCAAATTGTACCTATAACACCGATTGCCCCCGGATTATTACTTGCATTTATAGCTATATAATATTCGTTATAAGTGTCACCGATATTTATTTGGTCGGCAATTTCATTATGGTTACAAATTGCTTGCGGAATAGGAGAATCAGATGCTTCAAGTTCAGATGCTAATACAAGTAAATCACCTACTACAGAACTTGCTGTAGGTTCAGCTCCTGCACCTGCTCCGGTAAAAATTAAATCTCCAACAGGGTAACCTGTCAGCATTATAGAATTTGTTGCATTTTTAACTTTTGCCAATAAATGTTTTTTTGCAACAAGCATTGGATGAACTCTTACGTCAATTTTTCCGTTTTCTAAAACTTGTCCCATTGCAATAAGTTTTATTGTATATCCCAATTCTTTTGCTGATTTAATATCTTGTGCTGTTATTTTTGTAATACCTTCACGGTATATCTTATTAATATCCACTTTTTTATTAAAAGAAATTGTAGATAAAATAGCTATTTTATATGCTGCATCATATCCTTCAACATCACCTGTAGGATCAGTTTCAGCGTAGCCTAATTCTTGAGCTTGTTTTAGTGCTGTTTCATATGATAATTCTTTTTCTGCCATCTTTGTCAAAATATAATTTGTAGTACCGTTTAATATGGCAGCTATTTTCGTAATTTTATTAGCACATAATATTGTTTTTACAGGCATAATTATAGGAATACCGCCTGCTACTGCTGCTTCATACAGTATTATCACTTTATTTTCTTTTGCAAGTTGGAATAATTCGCTTCCTTTTTTTGCAAGTAATTCTTTGTTTGCAGTAACTATATGCTTTTTGTTTTTAATTGCTGCAGTTAGAATGTCAAAGGTTGGAGTTACGCCACCTGCAACTTCAATTACTATATCAATTTCAGGGTTATTAACTATTTCGTATGGATCTTGTGTTAATAAGGTTGTATCAAAGTTCTCAATATTTCTTTTTTTTGTAATATTTTTTACTGCAATTTTTTTGATTTCAATATTTGGAAATGATTGAAGTACCTTGTATACCCCTGTTCCGACTGTTCCAAAACCTATAATTCCGACTTTTAGTGCTTTCATAATTACTCCGATTATCTTTTTATAGAATAATTAAACCATAATTGAGTTTAAAAAAACATAAGTAAAATATGATTTTAAAACATAATTAAGAAATGTAACAAAAAAAGACTTTGCTGATTTTGACTATTTTTAAAAGTTTTTATATATATGTAGACACTATTTAAAGATATTAGGAGATAGAAAATGGGCATTGGAAATTATATTTCTTTATTAAATTCAAGCGGAAATCAAGGTCATGTTGCTTTATTTTCATCTTCTAAAGGTGGAGAAACAGCCGGAAGTGTTGCATATAATTCTTCTTCAAAATCAAGATTTTCATATCAAGGCGGCGAAACAGCCGGAAGTGTTGCATATAGTTTTTCAGGCGGATCATCTTCTTGTGGAAGCAGCTGCGGTTCTTTCTCTGCTATAGCATAGATAAAAATTAATCGCATATTGCTATTTTGAACAATATAAATAAAGAAACAGAAGTCTTTAATTTGGCTGTGTGTTTGTGACTATTATGTGAAACAAATTAAACAAGAAGATTTCATAATAAAAGAGATGCTTTTAAGCATCTCTTTTTGGTATTTTATAAAAATTTATTGAGCATCTTTTATTGTGCTATAGCAATCTTTACAATATACTTCTTTTCCTTCGATTGGTTTAAAAGGAACTTTTGTTTGGCATCCGCATTTAGAACAAGTTACTTCGTATAACTTCTTTCTATTTTTTTGTCTTCTGTTTTTTCTGCATTCCGGACAACGCTTTGGTTTATTAGCAAGACCTCTTGCTGCGTAAAATTCTTGTTCACCTGCAGTAAACACAAACTCACTTCCGCAATCTTCGCAAATAAGCTTTTCGTCTTCGTACATTTTGTCTTCTCCTTAAATTGGGTAATGCTTGTAAATAATTTGCGATAGGAATTAATAGTTTAATTACTAAATTTAGTTATCTACAAGATAATATTGTATAATTGAACATTATTTTTAGCAAGAAGAATATTGTTAAAAATCTAATATCAAACACAATATTAAGATATGTAAAAAAATATTTTTTTATTTATTTCATGTAGCAATAATATTGTTTTAGGATATTTATGTTTACAGGTATACATCTGTGAGGAATCAATGGTCTATTCAATAGGGGTTCAAAATCAAAATAACGGTAGTATAAAGACATTGTCCTTCGGTAAAAAAGAAGAGGGCAAGAGAAGTAAGTGTGAAAATCATGATGCATTAATGTACGATGAGAAAAGAAAGCATCCGATAACAACAAATGTGAAAATACAGGCAGATAAGTTTGTTAATGCATTCACTAAATATCCTCAAAAAGGGCTAAAAGGGAGTAAAAACTCTAATTTCTATGAATTTTTGACAATGGGCATGGTTCCATATTTAACAGGTAGTGCTACGATGATTGCTGTTTTCAACTTGGCAAGTAAGTTCTTTGATACTCCTGCAGCAGTAAATGCTTCAAAACTCGGTAAAAAGATGGGGTTAGGTGTTTTATTCTATGGTATTGGTAAAACACTTTCTAAGAAATTTATTGAAACACCTGTTAATCTTAGATACGGAATAGATGTAAACTTACCATACAAAAAAGTAATTCATGAACTTCCCGAACAAGGTAATACAAATAATTTAGTAACACAAGAGTATCATAAAGCATATGAGAGTGTGGATTTCCCTCGTTGGGATTTATTCTATAATAATGAAAGTTTTGGACCTGACAGAAACAGTTACTTTGAAAAAGTCGGCAAGAAAATGGGCATACAGGATGATGATTTAGACCATGCCGATCAAAAAGTAAAACCATTGATAAAAGAAAAAGTAATTAAAACAAAACTGTTTTCTACATTAAGTTCATATTTTTGGGCTGCAACAGGTGTTGGTATAGCAATGCAAAAACCGTGGGAAAATCTGGTTATTAATCCTGCAAAGAGAGTTGCAAACTATAAAAATTATAAAAAAGTAGCGGAAGCTGCAAAAGAAAAAGGAATGAATGTTGCAAAATATAATAACTTTGCAAAAGATTTCGGTAAGAAATTTGTTGAAAGTTGTAAAGAGTTTGTTAATAATGGTCATAAAGGTATGAGAATTGCGGGTCGCAGCCTTCTTGGGTTAGCTGTTGGCATGACTTTATTAGGCAATTTATCAACACTTTTAGACTTTAATAAAGGTAGGGGGGCAAGCTCTCAAGCATCTTCATCTTTAATTGATGAAAGTAAAGAAAAGGTAGTATGTTAGGATGACAAACGTTTTAAATTCAATACTTGCAAATCAACCTATTAATCAATCTGCGGCGCAGAAAAATAACTCTGCCTTTGTTTTTACTAGTGACGGAAAGATAAAACCTATGAAGGATAAAGGACAACTCCTTCCTTCAAGAGTTTTTGGTTCTCCTGTTGAATATGCAAAAGATTTGAAAAAAGATATTGTAAGCATAGGTAAAGCAGCAAAAGGTAAGGCTAATGACCATGAACTTGGCAGAATTAATGACTTAGCTATGAAATTAGGTTCTTTAGCTTTAGCATCTTATTTGTTTGTTAAAAATCCTTTGAAATTGAGTAAAGCAATGGAATTTGTCGGTTTTGGAACTTTCTTTGCTTCAATGTCATTATGGCCTAAATTAGCTATACAGGCTCCTTTAAAAGCAAGAACAGGTGTTGATATACATCAAAAATATATTGATTCTCAAGGTCGTAAGAAAATGTTATTCCAAGACCCGCAATATGTTTTAACCGATTTATATTCAAGAGATGATTTGGATAAAATGGGTAAAAAATTAGGTGTAAGTGAAAATTTACCTGATAGAGATAACTTTATTAAACAAAGAGCACAAAAGACTGCACTTCAAGGAAATACATTATGGATGATGACAGCAGGTTTTGCTTCTCCATTGATGAGTGCTCTTATGTGTAACAGATTAGAAAAACCAATCGGAAAAGCTATAGAAAAATATTCAATGATATCATCCGAAAAAGCTATGCAAAATGGCAGTTATCAAAGTTTATCAGACAGAATGAAACAGACAATGTCTTTAAGAAGCTTTGATAGTTATCTTGCAAAAAACTCTGATAGATTGATGGATGAGAAAACTATATCCGAATTAGCTTCAAAAATTGGCGGAAAAGCAAATTCTGCAACAATACAAACTGCAATAAAAGACGAATTGGCTGCATTAAAAAATAATGTAAAAATTGATGAGTCATTTGTCCGTAGTGCATTAAGAGGCAAAGTTGATGATTCTGTTTTTGCCGCTTTAACTGAACAGCAAAAAGCTTTATTAAATAAGGCAATAGCTAATAAATCATTTACAGGTATTGCTGATATCTTATCTAAAGCATCTACAGGTTCTAAAAAAGAACAAGTAAAACTATCTAAAGAGTTAACTCAAATTTTAGGTAAAGCTAAATTATCAGCAGAAACTCCTACTTTATCTCAAGTATCAGGTTCAATCAAAACATTGTATTCAAACATAGTTGATTTTGCTTCAGGTAAAGGAATTCTTGATAGGTATATAAATGCAAGAGTAGGTGATCAATCAGGAACATACATTGCAAATCAATGGGGCAGAGTCGGCGATAAACTTATCAAAGCTTTAAAGCTTAACGGAAAAGAATTAAAAGCTGTTTCTCAAGGCAATATTGATATAATAATGGATAAACTTGCAGCACTCGCTTCAAACGATGCTGAATATGATAAAGTAATTAAACAATTAACTAAGCTTATTGGCGATTACGAAAAAACTACAAGTTCTGATTTCGTTTCTATGGTTCAGGATAAAGCAAAAACTGTTTGTACTTCAACAAGTAATGATTTAAGAACTAATGGTTTTGTTAAATTGGCTGATAAGATTTCATCAGCAGCTAAAAAAGGAACTGTTGAAAATGTTATTAATGTAAATACAGCAGAAAGAATTTCAGGAGCTCAATCTTCGTTCTACAGGTTGTTGCAATCACTTGATGTATTTAGAAAAGCAAAAAACGGAAGCTTGGAAAGACAGTTAGCTTCTATGCTTGGAGAAAAGGGTGTAACTGCTGATAAAGAAACACTTCAAAGAATGGTTAAAGCTTGTCAGGATCTTGTTTTAAATGCAACAACTACTGATTATGTTGAAAAGTTGAAAACTGCAGGATTTAACTTATCTGAAATAGAATATAAAACAGTTATGAAAGCTCTATTTGACAGTGAAGCAGATACAACAATAGCTGAAAGTTTATCAAGAACATTAGGTGCTGATAAAGTTGATGATGTATTAAAAGGCTTTACTTCATATAAGAAAGAATTTATGAGTAAAGTAGCTAATTGGCAAAATGGCATGACAACTGAATTATCAAGACGTACAGTTGATGGTGTAACAAATGCTGCGAATGCAGTTGAAAGAAATAATTTGGCTGGTAAGCCTATTAAGTCACTTATTCAAGATGTTGCAAAACAGACATATAATTCACAAAAATGGTTAAAGATTTTTGGAGGTTCAATGCTTGCTTTAACTGCAGTTACACTATTAGCAGGGTTGGCAATTGGACGTAAGGGAAAAACAGAAAAACAAGTTGAACAGGAAAACAAGGTAAATGGCTAATTACTTAGATAAATATCTTAATATAACACCAACGATTACTGTGGCACCTAAAATGGCAGAGCCTACAGCTGTAATGTTGCCAAATAATAATCAACCTAAAGCTCCGCAACCTATGGGTACTAATGTTTTAGAACGTTATCTTCAAAATCAAGGTGTAGTTGGGGCAACACAAGTAAATGCTGTGAATAATTCTAAACCTGTTCAAGGTTATAAAAATAATTTAAGGACAAAATTCCAAAATAATGAAGCAACTATAATGGGTGTTATTATTCGTTCATTAGGTGCAAAGAACAACGTAGGTAATGAACTTATAAGAGAAGGCGACGTTCGAGGTACATTAATCAACGCTGTTGACAGGCTTGATGAATTAAAAGAATTGGGTATTAATACATTGCACGTATTACCGATAAATCCTCCGGGTAAAAAGAATGCTTTTGGTACAGCAGGTTCTGTTTATGCACCGGCAGATTTATTGAAGGTTGATCCTGCAATAGTAGATCCTAATGATCCGAGAACACCTGACGAACAATTTAAATACTTCACTGATGAATGTCATAAGCGTGGCATTAGCGTTATGCTAGACCTTCCAAGCTGTGCATCTTATGACTTGTTCTTGGAAAGACCTGATTTAATGGCATTTGAAAAAGACGGTACTCCAAAAACGCCGGGTGGTTGGAACGATATCAGAATGTTCAATCCTTGGAAAGATGAATCTAAACGTGAATTAAATAAAGAATTATTGGATTATCATATTAAATTTGTTGATAAATGTATTAAAAATTGGGGCGTTGATGGTATTAGAAGTGACGTTGCAAGAACAAAACCAACAGAGTTTTGGCATATTCTAACCGATTATTCACGTTCATTGGATCCTGAATTTGCTTGGCTTGCTGAAAGCTATACATATGAAGACGCTTCACCTCAATTAAATATGAATTATGATAGACCTCAAGACTCTTTAAGAGCAGGTTTTGACAGTTATTACGGTCAATATCATATTTTCCATGAATGGACAAATGCACAAGATTTATTTAATTATGTAAGAGAAAACATAAATATGTCTCAAGAACTTGAACCTGGTAAATCTTTAATTGGTTCATTCGGAACACACGATGACATATCAATAATGAATCATGGCGGAGTTACATTTACTAATTTAGTTTCAGGTTTGCAAGCAACTCTTCCTATGTTAAATCCTTATTATTTTGATGGGTATCAATCAGGTGATGATTATATCTACGATTTTGAAGGTACTACTGATGAACAAACTGATACTGATTCTAACGAATGTACTGTTCACAGAGGAAGACCTGATATCTTTAATTTCTCAAGACCTTTAATTGGTGATCATCCTGAATGTGGTGATTTCATGAAAAATACTTTAGATGTCAGAAATGATAAAAAGTATCATGATATATTAACAAAAGGTTCGTTTATTCCATTAAATGTTGAAAAGAATGATAATGATCAAATTATTGCTTTTGCTCGTCATTTAAACGGTAAAACTCTTTTGGTTGTTGCAAATAGAGATGTAAATGCCAGACAAGGCGGAAGTATTGTAATTCCAGGATTAAAAGAATCTCAAAAATTAAATAATTTGTTTAAGTCGTATGGGGAAAATTCAACACTTCAAGCATCAGACGGAAGATTAAATGTTGATTTGGGTTCAGGTCGTATTCATTTATTTGAAATTGATACTCCGAATATTGAATCTTCAGGGGTTGAAGTTTTAAAGCAAAAACAATAGGTGTAAATATGCAAATTGGTTCTAATTATACATATAATTATTATAAGAATCCTTCATTTATGTCTTTAAAAAAGGCTGATGAAGCAAAATCTGATGTATATGTTAAACCTACAAAAGATGAAATTATAACTGCAAAAACGAAAAAAGCTATTTCTGAATGTAAATATGTTGTTCTCGGTTTGGGAATATTATATTTTGCAATGAAGAGAAATATTAAAGTTAATAAGATAAAAGCAGCAGAAAGAAAGCTTGCTGAACTTGCAAAACAAAAAGTTCTTACTCCTCAATTGATGAGTGTTAATATTGATGAATTAGGTATTATAGGAGTTTAACACCGGAACTGGTTCCAAGTCTTGATGCACCTGCATTTATAAGTGCAATAGCTTGTTCTTTTGTTTTTATTCCACCGGATGCTTTGATTTTTACATTGCTGTCTTTTAATGTTTCATACATTAATTTTATATCTTCAACTTTTGCTCCGATGCCGTTTTTTACAAATCCGGTAGATGTTTTTGCAAAATCAGCTTTTGCTTCTTTTATTATTTCGCAGGCTTTTACTATTTCTTCTTTTGTTAATAAATCGGTTTCAATAATTACTTTTAAAGGAATATTTCCACATGCTTTTTTTACTGTTTCAATATCGTTTTTTGTATATGTGTAATTTTTATCTTTAATTGATTGAACAGAAATGACCATATCTATCTCATCAGCGCCATATTCAATTGCCTTTTGTGCTTCAAATGCTTTTACTTCGCTTAAACAAGCTCCAAGTGGGAAACCTACTACTGTAACTACTTTTACATTAGTGTCTTTTAAATATTCTTTTGCTTGTTTTACGTTTGCACTATTAACACAAACTCCTTTGAAATTGTGTTCTTTTGCTTCTTCTAATAATTTTATTAATTCTTGCTCTGTTGCATCTTGTTTTAACAATGTATGTTCAATATATTGTTCAAGTCTCATACTATCTTATGCTCTCCAATATTTGTGTTGTTTTGAATTTTTTTGGTGAATAATATTCTATATAATTTTTAAGAAGATTTATGCATATGTCACAAATTTTTTCTGTAGCTAAATCATCATATTTTGTATGAACATTAAAATCTTCTTCTAATAATGTATTTAAAAATTCTTTTATTTTATTTGGAATTTTTACTTTTTTGCATATATCTTGTGCACATTCTTTGCATAAAATCCCGCCTTGTTCAATTGAAAAATAAATCTCTTCACTATTAGGTTCTTTCAAACATTTTACGCAGTCTTTTAATTCTAAAGAGTAGCCTGTTATATCCATGATTTTCAGCTGAAAACGAAGAACACTTAGCATTGCTTGTTCTTTTCTGCTTGCTTTTGAAATTTGTTCAAGAAATGTATAAAATAAATTATAAATTTCTTCACTGTTAGGATCATTTTCTGTTCCAAAATTCGAGACAATTTCACTACAATACATTGCATAGAATAATTTGTTCATATCACTTCTAAGATTGAAAAAAGTATTCAGTGCTTCAGCCTGACAAATAGTGTCAAGATTTTTACCCTTATTAAGCATCATTTTATTAGCTACAAGCATATCCATTCTTCCGCCAAGTTTGCTTGTTATTTTTTTTATCCCCTTGGCTACGCCTTTGATAAGACCTTTCTCTTTTGAATACATAAGAATAATCTTATCAGACTCGCTGATGCTATAAGATTTTAAATTTATTGCATTTGTTGTAAATTGTTCTCTCATTTTATTTTAGAATATATTTTCGCTTCCTGAGTATACACCTCTCATATAATGCATTAGTTCATTTGGTGTATCAGAATGTTCAAGTGCTACTTCTTTTGTAATTAATCCTTTTTTGTACAAGTCATATAACGAAATATTAAATGTTATCATATCGTTATAAGAACCTTTTTGAACTAATTTGTATATTTCTTCAAGTTCATCTTTCAGAATAAAATCTTTAATTGTAGGAGTAGAATATAAAAGTTCTACTGCAGGTATTCTTCCTTTTCCGTTAGAATTTGGTAATAATTTTTGAGATAAAGAACCTCTAAATACTTCTGCAAATTGGCTTCTTACTGCAGATCTTTCTGATGGCGGGAAGAAACTTAATATACGGTTTATTGTTTGTATTGCATTAAATGTGTGCAGGGTTGCGAATACCAAGTGACCTGTTTCTGCTGCGTGGAGGGCACTTTCTACCGTTTCCATGTCTCTTATTTCACCTATTAATATAACATCAGGATCTTGTCTTAGGGCAAACTTTAAACCGTCAAGATAATTAGCTGTATCTATTCCTATTTGTCTTTGTGTGAATATTGATTTCTGACTTTTATAAACATATTCAATAGGATCTTCAATCGTAACAATATGCTTTTTTTGTGTATTATTTATATGATTTAAAATTGAAGCAATAGTTGTAGATTTACCGCTTCCTGCAACACCGGTTACAAGTACAATACCGTTTTCAAATGTTGAAAATTTCTCTATTGTTTTAGGTAATTTTAATTGTTCAAATGTTGGTATTTCATACGGTACTAAACGTACAGTCATGGAATGGTATCCAAATGACATTGCAAGGTTAACTCTGAAACGTGATACACCTTCCAGTTCATATGGAAAGTCAGAGTCATATGAACGGAATATTTTATCTCGCATAGATATTGGTGCCATTTCATCAATTGCTTGCATCATATCTTCTTCGGTTACAGGTTCAAGTTTTGACTTTATTATTTTACCGTCTATACGAAATGAAGGAACTTCACCTACAATGAAGTGAAGGTCAGATGCACCAAGTTCTTGTGCTTTTTCCAGTAGTGAATTTATTGTATAATTACTCATCTAAATGCTCCAAAAATTACTATATGACAATATTATAGTACTTTTTTTAATTAATTAAAATAAGTTTACATTTACTATTATTTTTTAATATTATTTAATGTTTTTGACTATTACGTGTATTTGTTGTGTAATTGAAAGTATCTAGATATGGGTACCATCAAAATTAATGTATATAAAAGAATTACAAGTCGACAACTTTAAATCTTTCGCAAACGATATTACCATTCCGTTCCTGAAAGGATTTACAACAATATCGGGTCCAAATGGTTCAGGTAAAAGTAATATCATTGACAGTATTTTATTTGCTCTTGGTCTTGCAAGTGCCAGGAATCTTCGTACTGAACAACTTTCTGATTTTATTTCTACTCATACAAAAAAGAATGAAGCTTTTGTTAAAGTTGTTTTCGAACCTGAAAATAGTGAAGAAGAACCTATCACTGTTGCAAGAAAAATCAGAAAATCTTCTCAAGGGTTTAATAGTGTTTATTATTTAAATGACCAAGTTTCAACTTTAACTGAAATTCATACTCATCTGGAAAAATATAGAATAACTCCAAACAGTTATAACGTCATGATGCAAGGTGATGTTATGAGCATTACTAATTGTTCTACTGTTGAAAGACGTAAAATTATTGACGAAATTGCAGGTATTGCTGACTTCAACAGAAGAATTGATAAAGCGCAGGAAGAACTTTTAACTGTTGAAGAAAGAGTTGAAAATGCAAATCTTATTTTGACAGAAATTGAATCTTCTATTGAACGATTAGCTCAAGAAAAAGAAACAGCTTTGAAATATCAGAAATTGAAAACTGAAAAATTTCAATTAGAAAGTCAAATTACAACTGTTAAATATTTTGATATAAAAAGAAATTTGGAATTGGCTCATCAAAATATTTTAGAGTTCAATAAAAAGAAAAAAGAAGAAGAAGGTAACTTAAAAAAATTAGAAGATAATCTTTTAGAAATAAAGAAAAGATATTCTGAAATATCTGAATTGGTTAAAAATAATGGCGAAGCGGAACAAATAGAAACAAAAAAACAATTAGAAGAATTAAAAGGGCAAATCTCTCGTAAAAATTTGGCTATCAGTTCTGTTGAAAAAACTATTCACGATAATTTGAAAACAATTGAAAATTCTAAAAACGGTATTGAAAACCATAAAGAAAAAATTGAAAAAATTTCTTTAAAAATTGAAGAAAAGAAAGCTGAAATTGTTGAAATTGAGAATAATATAAAAATTCAAGAAGCTGAATTAACAAAAATTTTAGAAGAAGTTTCAGGTTTAAATAAAAATGCTGATAAACAAATTGAAGAAAGAAACAATCTAAAAAAAGAACTTGAAAAATTAAAAGAAGAAGAATGGAATATAAAATCAGAAACAATTCCGTTAGAAACCGAACTTGCAACAACAAAAAAAGATGTTGAAAACGCAAAAAAATCATTAAATGAATTAACAAATTTCAAAGCTAATTTTAAAGATAATCAGGATAAATTGCAGCTCCAAGTTGAAGAATTAACAAAAGAGCAGGCTGATTATAAATTGGCTCAGGAAAATGTTATGTATAATTTAGACAAAAATAAGAATGAAATGTCTGATTTATTGCATGACATACAAATGGCTCAAAGAAAAATTATTACAATAGAAGCTCAAAAAAGTGCATATGAAGAAGTAAATTTGGGAAGGGCAATAGATTCTGTTTTAAAAGCCAAAATAAATGGAGTTCATGCTCCATTGTTACAGCTTGGAAGTGTTGATAAAGAATATTCAACGGCACTTGAAGTTGCAATGGGCGGCAGAATGAAGAATATTGTTGTTGATGATGAAGATGTTGCTCGTGTTTGTATTGATTATTTAAAATCATCAAGAGCGGGAAGCGCAACATTTTTGCCTTTAAACAGAATGAAGAAGGCTCCTTCAAGTTTAAGAATACCTAAAGAAAAGGGTGTTGTTGATTACGCAATAAATCTTATTGATTTTGATGACAGATATTTGGATGCATTCTTCTACGCACTTGGCGATACTTTGATTGTTGAAGATTATGACAGTGCAAAAAGGCTTATAGGTAAATATAGATTAGTTACATTAGATGGAAGTTTATTTGAAAAATCAGGTGCAATAACGGGTGGTGACAGACGTGATACCGGTTTAAAATTCAGCCAAAATCAGGATGAAGAGTTGAATAAATATAAAACCCGTTTCGCTGAACTTCAAAAACAATATTCTTCGCTTGAAAATACAAGAAAAGAACTTGAAGCAAAACAAGAAAAAATCAGACAAAATTATTCTAATACGATGACTGCATTAAATAGTGCAAAAATTGAATTGAATAATTTAAATAATAATTCTAAAAATAATGAAGACAAAATAGAAGAATATAAAAATATTATTAAAGAGAATGAACCTAAGATACAAAATATAGAAAAGAAACTTGAAAAATATGAAGAAAAGTTAGTTGATTTAAATGATAAAATGCTTGTTCTTCAAGATAAAATTGCAGAAATTGAAAGTAAAATGACAGAAGGTGAACTCAAGAAACTTAAAGAGATGACTGCTGCAATTGAAAATCAAATAAAAGACTACCAAAATAAAATTTTAAAATGTAATAACGAAATTAATGAAGCAAATAGAGATATTGATTTCAATAAAGAATTAATTAAAGCAAAAGAAGAACAAATTCAAAGACTAATAAAAGATAATGAAACAGCAGCTCAAGATAAGATTAAGTTTGCTGAAGAGATTAAAGAAATTGAAGTAAAAGCTTTAGAATTAGAAGAAAAAATAAAATCTTTAGGTGAAAAACTTCTTCAACTTCAAAAGCAAAGAGATTTGGTACAAGAAGAACTTCTTAGTGCAGAAACTCAAAAAAATAAAATTACTAATGAAATTGAAAGAATAGGTGAGCAAGTTGAAGCATTCAAAGCAAGAAGAAGAGAACTTGAACCTCAACTTGAAGAAATAAGAACAGAACTGAAAGCTAATGAAGTTGATATTAACGCATTGGTTCCTACAGAAATTTCTACAGAAGAAATAACAACCAAAATTCAACGTTTACAAAAGAGAATGGAAGAAATGGAACCAGTCAATATGCTTGCTATTCAAGCATATGATGAAGTTAAGGCAAGACAAGAAGAGAAAAAAGAACAAATAGCTGTTTTAACGAATGAACGTAAACAAATTCTTGAAAAAATGAACGGATATGAACAAATTAAAAAAGAAACGTTCATGAAAACATACAATAATATTAATGAAAATTTCAAAGATATATTTGCCAGATTATCTGAAGGTGAAGGAACTTTGATGTTAGAAAATCCTGAAAATCCTTTTGAAGGTGGTTTAACAATTGAAGCTCAACCTAGAGATAAGAAAAAGCAAAAACTCGGAGCTATGTCAGGTGGTGAAAAATCATTAACAGCATTAGCATTAGTTTTTGCTATTCAAAAATATCTTCCGGCACCATTCTATGCATTAGATGAAGTTGATGCTAATTTGGACGGTATAAATGTAGAACGTTTAGCCGATATTATTCAACAACAGGCAAAAAATACGCAATTTATAGTAGTTAGTCACAGAAAACCTATGATAGAATCAGCTAATAGAACAATAGGTGTGACTCAAAAAGAACATGGTAAAACCCGAGTAACAGGGGTTAAATTTAGGGACTAAGTGAATGTTAAATCCAAAGGATACAGATAATTTTTATATGCAGACTACTACTGAATCTTATACAAAAGATTTAGGTTTTAGTCCTGATTCTATTTTAGATTCTCCGTCTGATGAATTGGATGGTATAGAAGTTTTGGTTCAAATGGCAAAACAAGGGAAAATAGACCCTTGGAATATTGATATTGCTGATATTGCAGATAAATATATGCTTCATATAGCAGAAAGTAAGTCTAATAATTTAAGAGTTACGGGTAGAGCTTTATTTTTCCTTGCTGTTTTATTGAAATTAAAATCAAATATTCTTGTAGGAATTGATCCAATGCAATTTGAAGTGCAGGAGGATATAAATCCTGAGTATGATGATACTGATGATTCAAGATTTTCTGATGATTTGTATTATCAAGACTATTATCCTGATAATGTTATTCCAATAGAAGATATTATTCAAAGAAGAACAAGTGTTAAATTAAACAGAAACAGAATAGTTACATTAAAAGATTTAATAAGACAATTAGAATTTTATGAGCAGCTTGATAAAAAGCAAGCAGTAAAAAATTCTTTAGAAAGAGCAAAAAGAAGAGTCAGAAATTATGCAAATATGTCTGCTGATGACATAATTAATTTGGCACATGAAGAATATATTGAAAATAGTGTAAAAATACTTCATGAAAATCTAATAAAGATTTTCGAGAAAGAAGAAAAAGTTGAATTAAATACATTAACACTGTTAGGGTTAGATAAGATTTCTGCTTATATTGCATTGTTGTTTTTAACTGCAGAGAGTGATTTTGATTTAGAACAGGAAGAATTTTACTCTGATTTATATGTAGTAAAAGGACAAGCTCCAACAGTGAATGTTGAAGAAAAACAAACGGCATAGGCGGTTATTATGGATTTAAAATCAAGAATTGAAGCTGTATTATTCGTAACAGGCAGGGCTGTTCAATTAGATGAGATAGCTAAAATTTTAGATGTAGAAGAACAAGAAATTGAAGATGCTATGCTTTCATTAATAGTAGATTATTCTTCCCGAGACGGAGCTTTAGAAATTGATGATGAGAACGGATATATAATACAAGTAAAAGACGAATATATGGATATAGTTGAAAAACTTTGTCCGATTGATATTTCTAATGCCGTACTTAAAACTTTAACCGTAATAGCTTTGAAAGAACCTATAAGACAAGCAGAACTAAAGGAATTAAGAGGTTCAACAGCCTATGAGCATGTTACGGAACTCGTAGAAAAAGGACTTATAAGTAGAAAACGTGATAAGAATGGTCGTTCTTATAATTTAAAAACTACTCCAAAGTTTGCCGAATATTTTAAATTAAAAGGTAATTCTGAAATTCTTTCAAAAATGGATACTAACAGATTATCTGAATTATTGGAGCTGAATAAGCAATAAGAGAAGGAGAATATATGAAGTCTACGAAAGGGAAACCTGAGCAAAACAAAAGTATGAAAACATCTTTAATTGTTTTTGGTGTTGTTATACTTTTAGTTTTGGGGATTTATTTTTATGTTAAAGATTTAATGCCTAATCAGATGTTAAATCAAGGTAAAAAATACATGGAAGTCGGTCAATACGATAAAGCATTAAAAATGTTTAAAATTGTTGCCGATGTTAAGCCATATGATTCTGAACCTGTTTATTATCAAGCTCTTGCTATTTCTAAATTGCCTCCTACATTTGAAAATCAAAAGCAATTATATGAAATAGCACAATTAGAAGACTGTGATGAAGCAAGTCAATTAGCTGAAACTATTTTAATGAATATGCGTAAGCAAATTGATACTCAGGTCGGTTCAAATTACATTGATAATGTTTTATATGAAGATACACTTATTAGATGGAATATATCGAAGCCTATTACGTATTCAATATTTATAGATTCAGCAGTTCCGATAGAAAATATTGAAGCAGTTAAAAAGGCATTTTTTGATTGGCAAGCACTAACCAATGGTGTAATTACATTTAAAGAAACTCCCGGAAGCAAAAATGCTGATATTGTTGTTAATTTTATGAATGATATATCTTTAAAGGATACATATGAACCAAACAGAGTTGGAAAAGTTGTTCCTTTAATTAATAATGAACAACTTCAAAAAATGAACATATATTTTAGAAAATATAATCCTAAAGGTGAAAGTTATCCTTCAGATTTGTTTTATACAGTTGCTTTACATGAAATCGGGCATGCTTTAGGGCTTGGCGGTCATAGTGCCGATAATAATGATATTATGTTTTATACCGGCGATTATATTGATGAAACGACTGTTCCAAAGACTATAACAAAAAGAGATATGAATACTCTTAATTTGTTATATAGAATGGTTCCCGATATAATTGATAAACCTCTTAACCCAAACGAATATAGTAATTTGTTTTATCATGAAATACTAACTACATATCCTGGTGAAAACTTTGAAATTGAAACAAAAAGGTTATTAGCTCAACTGCAAAAAGATAGAAAAAATATTATTGTTTGGGTAGATTTGGCTATTAACTACGCATTTAAAAAACAATATGCGCGTTCAAATTATATACTTTATAATGTACTTCCTTTAGTTGCAACTGATGTACAAAATCAACATGTAATTTTATATAATTTAGCAGTTAACTATTATAAAATGAAAGATTATTCAAATTCTTCCAAATTTCTTTCTATGGCTGAAAATTTGAAATCTGATTTAGATACTCAAATTTTAGGAACTTTCTTAGATGTTAGATTTGGCAGATTAGATTTGGCCAAAAAGAAATTAAAAATATTAATAGATCAATATCCGGATAATATAGAAGTGGCTCTTAAACTTGCAGAAGTTTATCATATTCAAAAAGACAGAAAGATGGAAAAGGAAGTAATTGATAATTTAATTAAGCGAAATCCTAAAGCTGTAAGAGACAGAAGAGTGCTCAAGTACCACGCTAAAAATAATAAATATTAGAAATTAGCAATTAAATCATATTCAACAGCTCCTGTTATTTTTACGGTGATTATATCACCCGGTGTAACAGGAGTTTTTGTATTAATAAATACTAATCCATCTACCTCGGGAGCATCTTTATATGTTCTTCCTACAACAATACCATCTGAATTAATTGCTTCTATTATGCAATCAATTTTTTTACCGATTAGCTTATTATTTATTTCTTTGGATACTTGTTGCTGTAATTCCATTAATTGTTTTTTTCTTTGTTTTTTTATTTTAGATGGAATTTGCGGTTTTAGTTTATATGCTTTTGTATTTTTTTCTCGTGAAAATTCAAAAATTCCAAGTTTTTCTATTTTCATTTCTTTTATGAAATTATATAGTTCTTGGAAATCTTCTTCTGTTTCTCCGGGGTAGCCTACAATGAATGTAGTTCTTATAGCAACAGATGGAATTAATTTTCGTATTTTTTTTATTAATTTTTTATTATCTATAACAGGTCTATTCATTGCTTCAAGCATGTTTTTACTTACATGTTGAAGCGGAATATCAATGTATTTAACAACTTTATCCAGTTTGTTAATAGTTTCTAAAAATTCATCTGTTATAAATGAAGGATATGTGTACATAATACGTATCCAACTCAATTCTTCTATTTTATTTAGTTCAATTAACAGTTCTTTTAAAGATGGTTTTCCATATATATCTTTACCGTAGCTGGTTGTATCTTGTGCAATTAAAACTATTTCATTTACGCCTTTTTGAGCAAGTTCTTTTGCTTCTTTAACAATATTTTCTATTTTTCTTGATTTATATGGACCTCTTAATTGCGGAATTATACAGTATCCGCAATTAAAGTTGCAGCCTTCAGCTATTTTGATATATGAACTTGCACCCATTGTAATTTGTTGACGTTTTACATCTTCGGGGTAGTTATATTCAGGATTTTCATTTACTTCATATCTTGTTTTTTTGTCTTTTGTAATTTTTTTTATTACATCAACAATTTTATCTATATCCGATGTTCCTAAAAAAGCTAATGCTTCAGGAATTAATTCTTGTAATTCTTTTTTATGTTTTTGAGGCAGACAGCCTGTTATAACTATTTTTTTGCCTGCGTTTATCATATCAAATATTGATTTTACAGATTCTTTTTCCGCATCATTTATGAATGAACATGTATTAATAATTACAATATCTGCTTTTGTTTCATCAAGAGTTATTTTATATCCATTTTGGATTAATTTCCCAAGCATTAGTTCAGAATCAACTAAATTTTTTGCACACCCGTGATTTATTAAAGCAATCTGTCTCATTATATTTTCTTTCTTTTAAATATTTTTATATCATTTTCTTGTTTAACTATATCGTAATTATTAATAATCATCTCATAAAAATTTTGTGCATAGTCAATTCCGAAATAACTGCTTCCATATTCTATATTATTTATTGGTAAAATTACAAAATATTCAGGTGGATTTTCTTTGAAATGGTTGATTGTTCTTGTTTCTCCAAATACGTCATTATAAAATAGAGGACTTAAATTATAATAAAAATCGTCTCCTTTTCTGTTTGCTATAAAGTTTATAAAACAACCTTCCGGTAACACAACTGTTTTATCTGTATCTTTTGTATTATTTGTAATGAAATCTGATACTTTTTTTATCGGTTCTCCGTCTTTTTTAAAGGTATAAATATTTCCTTTATTCGTTTCAAGAAGATAATTTTTATATTTAAGAGAATCAAAATCTTCTGCTGCAAAAAGAAGAATACAAGCGCTCAAAAATATGGGAATAAACTTTTCATAATATTTTGATATTAATATGATTAGAGCAAGTGAACATATTGGAAAAATGAAAATTCCCATATGATTTACATTAAGGTAAAAGAAAGATTTTGCACTTGCTGTTATTGCGCATAATAACAATATAAAAAGAGGCTTATTTTCATATAACTTTTTAATGTTAATGAGAAATATAATTAAATTTATTAATGGAATAATACCGAATATTGCAAAGATTTTGTTTTGCAATATTAAATGCTTGATATATGAAAAGTCAAAGAATACTCCTACTTTCAAGAAAAATATTTTTAAAGTAGGTGCATTTATCAGGTTTTGGAATAATATAATTGTATCTTTTATTTGGTTTATATCAATTCCTTGCAAGAGGATATATCCAAAACTTATAAAAGGTGTCAAAATAAAACATCCTAAAGATTTAATTATATTTTTTATTCCGATTGGTTTAACAAATATAAGTACATAAGCTAATACTAAAGGGTATAGACTGAATTCGTATTTGTTTGTAATACTTAATCCTGCAAACAGGCATGATAAATATGCCATTTTGACATTTCCATTTTTTATATATTTTGTGAGAAAAAGCACAGATATTAAAAATGAAGATAATGCATAAATTATTGCAAATGAATATGTCAGATTTGAATTATATAAAAATGTTGTAAAAACAAGAGAGAACATTATTAATATAGAGAATAAAAAACAAATATGTTTTTTTAAAAACTCTCTTGCAAGTAAATATAAAGTAACTATTATAACTAAAGAGTTGATTATGCCTGCAAAATATAAAGTATTTATTTTTTGTCCGAATAAAAAAAGCAGAATAGCATTAAACTGATATGATAAAGGTCCGTAAATATTAAAAATATCTTTATACAATACTTTTCCTTGCAGTATTTGTTGAGGAATGTAGAATTCTCTGCCTGTATCAATCAGTAATAATCCTTGATGTAAAAAGAAAAATGGCAGAATTAAACAAAACATAAGAATTAATAATAGAATAATTCCTTTATCACTTTTAATAAAATTTTGCATAATAAATCCTTTTAATCAAAAGATAAAGTTAACTGTGGTACATCGTGCATTTTTTGTTTTGATTTTTTCTTTGATAAGTCTTTAGAATAATCTTTTTGCATTTTATTCATCAAATCTTGTGCTTTAGAAACAACACAATCAGGAAGTCCTGCCATTTTAGCAACTTGTATGCCGTAACTTTTGCTTGCACTTCCTTCTATTACTTTTCTTAAAAATTTTATTTCGCCATTTTCTTCTGAAAGAGTTATTCTGTAGTTTTTAATTTGTTCAATGGAATTAGGCATTACATTTAGTTCATGGTAGTGTGTTGCAAAAATTGTTCTTGCTTTTATTTTTGTTGCAATATATTCCGCAACTGACCAAGCTATTGCAACGCCATCATAAGTAGAAGTTCCTCTTCCTATTTCATCAAGTAGAATGAGGCTTTTTTCGGTTGCGCTGTTTAAAATGTATGCGGTTTCATTCATTTCAACCATAAAAGTAGATTGACCTAATGACAAATCATCAACAGCGCCGACTCTTGTAAAGATTTTATCTACAATACCGATTCTTGCATATGAAGCAGGTACAAAAGAACCTATTTGAGCCAATAGAACAATTAAAGCATTTTGTCTCATATATGTAGATTTCCCTGCCATATTAGGACCGGTTAATATCATAAATTGAGTATCTTCATAATTATGGATATCAGCAATTAATTTTAAATCGTTAGGAACATATTGACCCATTGGTAAGATTTTTTCTACAACAGGATGTCTTCCGTCTTTTATATATAATTCATTAGTATCAACAATTTCAGGTTTTATGTAGTTTGATTCTATTGCATTTATTGCAAATGATAACAAAACATCAACTCTTGCAAGAAAATGAGCTGTTTCCTTAATAATATCAACAAATGATTTTGAATATTCCACAAGGTCAGAGAATATCTTTTGTTCAAGTTCTATGGACTTAAACTGAGCAGAAAAAACATCTGTTTCATGTTTTTTTAGTTCTTCTGTCATATATCTTTCAACATTAGTAAGAGTCTGCTTTCTGATATAATTCATAGGAACTTGTGAAAGATTTGATTTTGTAACTTCAATAAAAAATCCGAAATTTCTGTTATAACTTACTCTAAGATTTTTTATACCCGTTATTTCTTTTTGCTCATTTTCAAAATTTCTGAGCCATTCTTCACCACCTGTTAACAGGCTTCTGTAATAATCTAAGTCACTATTTACATTATCTTTTATTATTCCGCCGTCTTTTATTGTTATTGAGGCATTATCATCAATTGTTCTGTTAATTATAGATGCGAATTCAACTAAATCAGTAACTCTATCAGTAAAACCGTTTAGGTATGGATTTTGGAAGTTTTTAAATAAATTTTCGAAATTAGGGAATAGAGCAAATGTATCTTTAAGAGCTAAGAAATCTCTTGGGTTGACACTTCCGTTACTTAATTTTACTGCCAGACGCTCAATATCACATATTCTATCCATAAGGTTAGAAATATTTAATCGACTTGAGGCATTATTTATGAGTTCTTCAACTGCATTCAATCTTGTATTTAATTCATCTATATTTTTAATGGGTTGAGTTATCCAAGATTTTAAAAGTCTTGACCCCATTGGAGTCTTAACTTTATCAATAGCCCAATATAGGCTACCATATTTAGACTTATCTCTTGAAGTTTCTATTAATTCAAGATTTCTTCTTGTTGAAGCATCTATTGAAACAAATTCTGATATTGAATAAGGTTTAATTACATCAAATTTTGGAAGAACTCCTTTTTGAGTTTCAAGAATATAATCAATCATTGCTCCTGCAGCATAAAAAGCCGGTTTAAATTCTTCAAATCCAAATGCTTCAAGTGAAACTACATTAAATACTTCTTTAATTCTTTTTATTGCATTATCTTCATCATATGATGACAAAGGCATTTTTGTGCAAGGATATATAGCTGTAATAGAATCAGGCAAGTCAATTTTTTCTTCCGGAACTATTTGAAACGGCATAATTTTTTGTTTTTTTATAGGAGTTAATATTTCAGCCGGTTTTATTCTTGCCAGTTCTGATAAAATTTCTTCTAGAGAACCTTTTGTAACTTTAAATTCACCTGTTGATATATCAGTATAAGCAAGACCGTATACATTATTAATATTTATTATTGATGCTAAGAAGTTATTGCCTGTCGGTTCAAGTAAATTAACTTCTGTTATGGTACCTGCGGTAATAGTTTTAACTATATCTCTTTTTACCAGACCTTTTGCATCTTTAGGGTTTTCTAATTGTTCACATATTGCAACTTTTATATTCTCATTTAAAAGTTTTGGAATATACATATTTAAAGATTTTACAGGAATTCCTGCCATTGGAACTTTCCCAATGGCACCGCCATCTTTATGAGTTAAAGTTAACCCAAGAACTTTTGAAAAAATAATTGCATCTTCAAAAAATCCTTCGTAAAAATCGCCCATTCTGTACAATAAAACTACTTCCTGATATTTTCTTTTTATATCAAGAAATTGTTTGAACATTGGTGTGGCAAGTTCATAATCTACATCAATACTGTTTGAATTCTTGATTTCTTCATTTGTCATAGCTATAATGTATTACAAATTCCGCTTATTTTCAACGAATATACATATCTTAGTAAAGGAGTTTTAATGAAAGGTTGTTTAAGTTTTATTATCAAGACTGTTATTGCTGTTTTGGTATTTTTTGGTCTTTTGCATTTAGGTGTAATTGATTTTATAAAGGATAAAATCCAAGAATATAAAACTGAAACATCTTCTCAAGAAAAAATGATAGATAAAACGAAAGATGTTGTTGATTTATCTGAAATTGAAGAAGAATATACTATTGATAAAAATCTAAAGATATTAAAAAACAGAATGATTATTGCCGAGCATAATGCAAGCGGACAAAAAATGATTATGATTGAGCCTAAAGATGGTGATATCCTTACAAAAGATGATATTAAAAGTGATGATATACAAACTAAAATTGACTCAATAGTGAACAAATATAAATATAAAGTCGTAAAATTTGATAAGATAGAAGTAGTAAAACATGGCTCTTTAGAAGGTTTAGGACAGACAATTCCATATGTTAAGGTTGTAGCTCAAATATCAAATCTCCCTATAAAAGATATGGAAGGTATATTGGGTGTTGCAGAATTGGAAGAAGGGAAGAATCTTATTATTTTGTCAGTTAATGAAAAAGACAAATACTCTCAGATTGTTGCAGATGCATTTTATAAGAAAGTGAAATAATGCTTAAGCAATATGAAAAATTGATGCGAAGATGTATTAAACTTGCAAAGAAAAGTGAAGGGCATGTTTCACCTAATCCATTGGTAGGTTCTGTAATTTTTGATGATGATTTTAGAATAATATCAGAAGGCAGGCATGAACAATACGGTCAAAACCATGCCGAAAGAAATGCTATTCTTTCTGCGAAAGAAGATTTAAAAGGAAAATCCATAATAGTTAATTTGGAACCTTGTTCTCATTATGGAAAAACACCGCCTTGTGCAGACTTAATTATAGAAAAAGGAATAAAAAAAGTTATTATAGGAACGCTTGATCCAAACCCTATAGTAGCGGGAAATGGAGTAAAAAAGCTTAAAAATGCAGGGATTGAAGTTATAACAGGTATTCTTGAAAAAGAATGTAAAGAGTTAAATGAAATCTTTTTCAAAAATCAGTTGGAACATGCTCCATTTATAACAATAAAAACAGCAACAACTCTTGATGGGAAAATAGCAACAAAAATAGGTTCATCAAAATGGATAACAGATGAATTTTCCCGCTATGAAGTACAAAAGCTAAGAAACAAATATGATGCAATTTTAACAAGTTCAGCAACTGTAATAAAAGATAATCCTTCAATGACTTGCAGAAAGAAAAAAGGAAGAAATCCTGTAAGGATAGTAATTGATACAAACCTTTCAACGTCTAAGGATAGTAAAATCTATGATAATGACGGGACAAAAGTATATATTATAGTAGGAGAAAATGTTTCTGATAAGAAGATAAAAGACCATACAAAATACGCAGAATTTATAAAATGCCCTTTAAAGAACGGACATGTAGATATAAAAAAAGCTGTTGAATTACTATATAATAAAGGAATTAAGAGTATTTTAATTGAAGCAGGTTCTAAGCTTAACAATGCCTTTGTACAAGAAAAATTGGCTGATAAACTTATACAATTCATAGCCCCCAAAATATTAGCAGATAAAGATGGTATATGTTTTATGGAAGGCTGCGAAAGAAATGTAATTTCGGAATGTAACAATTTGGTTTTTGTATCGACGAAACGCTTAAAAAGCGATATAATGATAGTATCGAGGTTTTTGAATTACTAAAGATTTTGAAGGGAGCTTATATGATAGAAAGTGTTTCTGCCGCAAATATTTCCACTCCTATAAAAACACAAAAGAAGCCCCAGGCGAGTATTTCAGTTAAATCAAATAAAGAAAGCAAGTCAAACCCTTATTTTGACAGCTTTGTTAAACATGCAAAAAAATCAACGCCTACCTTGTTAATATTAACAGGTGTGTGGACTGCTATTGATAAAACATCGAGAAATATTCCTATAAAAAAATCATTAGTAAATAATTTTACAGGGTTCTTTGCTCCTGTCTTAATTGCTTCATCTGCATTATTGGCGGGTATAGAAAATAAGAAAAGTTCTGAAAGTAAGAAATAAATCTGTTTTAATAAAAATTTTTAATGTATAATACTTGTATGAATCAAGATTTGGCGGAAAAATTATATAGTCTTCAAAAAAATGTGCTTGAATTGCATAATCTTTTTGATTTAAATATGGTGGCAAATCAGTCCAGAACTATAGAAGATTTACTATCTAAAGTTGCTTTTTTGGTTAAATCATCTTTGGGACTCAAAACTATAAGATTCTTTCTTTTGAATAACGGAATTTTTCAAACAAAAAATATAGTATCGGATTCAGATATGGATTTTGAATTTGATGCAGATAATGCTCCGTTTTTGCAAGTTGGTAATGATGATATTATAAAAGTAACAAACCACGAAGGAATAATTTATAAAGCATTCTGGAATACAAATAAATTACAGGAACTTCAAACAGAATATTTGAAAATATTTTATAATGATGCTCAGGCTTTTTGTGTTTGTTCAATAAGTAAAAAAGAAGATGGTTCAGAATTTTCTGAAGATGATTTCAGATATATTAATCAAGTATTTAGCTGTGTAGAACCTATAATGAGAAAATTTATACAAACAAAAGAACAAGAAACAAAGATAATAGAATTAAATAAAACACTTCATAATCTTTCAATTCTTTATAATATTTCTCAAGCCGTTAATTTTATTGATGACTTAAAACGATTAATAAGTGTAATTTTAGATAAAGCAATAGAAACTGTAAATGCAGAAAAAGGGTCATTAATGTTATATGATCCGTCAGATAATACGCTGCAGGTAAAAGTTGTATATGGTCTTAAAGATAAGAAACATGAAGATGATATAAATAATGGTTTGGTTGAATGCCAAAAGATGAAGCCTGAAAGTGGAATTGCAGGGAAAGTATTTACGGAAAAAAGATCTATTATTACAAATTTAGGCGGTCAAGATCCACGATTTAACAGATTTGATGACAGCAATAATGTATCTTCATTAATTTGTGTTCCTTTGATTGCAAAAGGTGAATGTATTGGTATTATAAATATTACAAATAAGAAAAACGGGAAATTATTTAATAAAAAAGACTTAGAGTTTGTAGAGGCATTAGCTAATCAGGCTGCTATTGCAGTAGACAATGCTCAATTATATGAACTTGCGACAAAGGATGGTTTAACTAAATTATATATACACAGACATTTCTATTTCTTGTTGGAGTCTGAAATAAAAAGAGTTCAAAGATATCATCATGTATTATCTCTTTTAATGTTGGATATAGATAATTTTAAACAGGTAAATGATACATACGGTCACTTAGTTGGTGATATGGTTCTAAAAGAAATAGCAGCAACTATCCAAAAAACAATAAGACATGTAGATATTCCCGCAAGGTACGGTGGAGAAGAATTTACTATAATTTTACCTGAAACAGCTGCTTTAAATGCTGTTATTATTGCAGAACGTTTAAGAAAGAAAATTAGTGAAATAGAAGTTCATGTTGATAATGAAACAATAATAAGACCAACAGTAAGTATAGGCATATCAGAATATCCAAATGCCGCTGAAGATATAAAAGAACTTATTGATTGGGCAGATAAAGCATTATATGTTTCCAAGGAAAACGGTAAGAATTGTATTCATTTATATTTCGACGGAACATTTACACGTTATAATCCATAATGTTTGTTTGTAAATAATCCTAAACTTTTTGACTTGGCTGATAATCTTAAAAACATGATTGCAATATAATTATATTGTAGTTATATCTTAAAAAAGGTAAAGATATTGAAAATAGCAATATATCCGGGCAGTTTTGATCCTATAACGAAAGGCCACTTAGATGTGCTCAAGAGAGCTGCTGATATTTTTGATAAGGTTATTATTGTTGTTTCGGTAAATGTAAATAAAAAAAGTTTTTTGCCTTTAGAAGACAGGCTATTATTAATAAAAGAATCTTGTAAAGATTTAAAAAATGTAGAAATAGATAGTTTTGACGGCTTAACTATCGAATATGCAAAAAAGAAGAATGCAAATGTATTAATCAGAGGACTAAGGGCAGTTTCTGATTTTGAATATGAAATGCAGTTATCCCAAGCAAATAGTGCATTATGTTCAGATATACATACAGTTTTCTTAATAACAAAGCCGAAATATAATTTTATATCATCAGGTACGGTAAGAGAAATTGCACTAATGAAAGGCGATGTATCAAAATTTGTACCGGAGCCGGTTGCAAAATATTTAGAATCAAAATATACGAAAGGTTAAAACCATGACAGAGTTAAGAGTTAGTCATTTAATAGATGAAGCAGATGAATTGTTAGATAATAAATTTCACGTAGGAAGCTACTGCTTATTTATGAATACTGATGATATTCAAGATATTTTAAGCAAAATAAGAGCAATTTTGCCTGAAGAAATTAAGACAGCTGAGATGATATTAAAAAGACGTGATGATATTTATATGGAAGCTCAAAGCAGAGCAGATAGAATTATTTCAGAAGCGCAAAATACCGCAGCAAATATATTAAGTGAATCTGAATTAATAAGAGCAGTAAGAGAAAAAGCAGCTAAAATTCAAGAACAAGTTAAGGAAAGCTGTGAAGAAATGAAAAATAAAGCAGCAGAAGAAGCAGATGCTGTAAGAAGAAGTGCATATCAAGATGCTATGCAAACAAAAGAAGGTGCTCAAGCATATGCCGAAAAAGTTTTAAATGATTTAGAACGTGATATTGAGCAAATTCATAGAATTGTCAGAAATGGTCAAGATTATCTTGCTCAGCAAAAAGATAAATCAAAAGTATTACCTGCTGATTATAATAATTCCAAGGCATATTCAGAACAATAGTGTTAATAAAAATATCTGTAGATCCATAATCAGTTGGAGGAAATTTGGCTAATAAAGTTGCAAAACAACCTAATTCAGACATGCTTAAAATGATGCCGCAAAGTGTTGATGCTGAAGAAGCAGTACTTGGGGCTATTTTAGTAAATCCAATGTCTTTGGGGCGTATAGTTGAATATTTAAAACCTGAAAGTTTTTATAAACCTGCTCATAAAATTATTTATGAAGCAGTATTGGATCTTTTCAGAAAAAATGAACCTATTGATATTGTTACTGTATCTGAATACTTAAGAGATAAAGAAGAACTTGATTTAGCAGGCGGCCGTTCATATATAAATGATTTGGCAATGAATGTTGTAACTACTGCTAATATTGAGTATTATGCAAAAATTATACGTGAAAAAGAAATCAAAAGAGCTTTAATTAATGCGGGTTCCGAGATAGTTGCTAATGCATATGAAAATGAAGATACTGATATTGTACTCGATAATGCTCAAAAAATGATATTTAATATTGCAGCGCAAAAAGATACTTCTGATTTGGTAGCTATACAAGATTTAGTTGTATCAAGTTATGAAACTATTGAAAAAAGATTTAATAATAAAGATGAATTAGTTGGCGTAACAACAGGCTTTTATGATTTGGATAATATAACATCAGGACTTCATAAATCTGATTTAATAATTCTTGCGGCGCGTCCATCAATGGGAAAGACAGCTTTTGCGTTAAATTTGGCTCAAAATGTTGCATTAAAAGGCAAAAAGGGAGTAGCTATATTCTCTTTAGAAATGCCTAAGCAGCAGTTGGTAAGCCGTATGTTATGTGCAGAAGCGGAGGTTGATTCTCAAAGGGTACGTACAGGTAATTTGCAGCCTAAGGATTGGGAAAAATTAGTTGACGGGATGACAAAACTTTCTGATGCAAAAATATACATAGATGATGCTTCAGGTGTTACGGCTACTGATATCAAAGCAAAATGCAGAAGATTAATGATGGAAGAAAAAGACCTTGGATTAGTTGTAATTGACTACTTACAATTAATGGAAGGCGGTGGAAATCCTAATGATAGAAATCAACAAATATCTGCAATCTCACGTTCATTAAAAGGTTTAGCAAGAGAATTGGATGTTCCTATTATTGCGCTTTCACAGTTATCACGCGGTGTTGAACAAAGACCCGATAAAAGACCTATGTTATCTGACTTAAGAGACTCAGGTGCAATAGAACAAGATGCTGATATTGTTATGTTTATTTATAGAGATGAATACTATAACCGTGATAATGTTGAAAATAAAGGTAAAGCTGAAATTATTATTGCAAAACACAGAAATGGTTCAACAGGTACGGTTGAATTATTGTTCCAATCTAACATAACAAAGTTCAAAAATCCGACTAAAACTACAGAATTTTAAACTAACTTTTTAATTCATTGTAAAGTTCGCCAATCATATATAAACTTCCGGTTACGATTTTTAGTTCCGGTTTTAGCAAAAAGTCTTTCAATTGGTCTTTATTGAACTGTTTAATATTTCTAATCTGTGGGTTGTTATTTTTATATTCTTCAAAAGATATTGCATTTTTATTATTGAATTCATAATAATAAATTTCATCATCTTCATTAAATAGTATTTTAGCAATCTCTTTGTAATCTTTGGTATTTAGAGTTGAATATAAGAAAATTCTTTTTTGATTATTGAAATAATAATCAAGACTTTTTCTTAATTCTTTTGCAGCATCAGGGTTATGTGCCCCATCAATTAATAGATTTTTATCTTTAATATATTCAAGTCTTGCAGGCCATTTCGCAGTTTTAAGACCTTCAATTACAGCTTCAGTCTTGATTTTTAGAAAATCAACAGCTTGTAAAACTATTGAAAGATTTGCCTTCTGATATAGTCCCAATAGTGGAAATTCACATTTTATATCTTCAATAGAAACGTAGTTATTTCCATTCTCAAAGTTCATATTTACATAATTTGTGGCAACTATTAGTTTTGCTTTTTTTTCTTCTGCTGTATTTTTGATTATTTTGAATCCTTTATTAGAAATTTCTGTTATTATTGTTGATTTTGGTTTTATTATTCCTGCTTTTTCAAATGCAATTTTTTCTATTGTATTTCCGAGTCTGTCCGTATGGTCAAGTGAAATTGATGTAATTATTGAAAGAATTGGTTTTTTACATACATTTGTTGCATCAAATCTTCCGCCAAGACCTGTTTCAATTACAGCTATTTTAACTTTATTATCAGCAAAGTATTTAAAAGCTATTGCCGTCAATATTTCAAATTCTGTAAGGTGAATATTTTTCTTTTCTGCTATAGTACATATTTTCTCTATATATGCAGCAAAATCTTCTTTTGAAATATCTATATTATTAATTTTTATACGTTCTGTATATTCAACCAAATGAGGACTGGTATATAGTCCTGTCTTATATCCTGCACATTTTAATATGTTTGCTAAGATAGAAGATACTGAACCTTTTCCGTTTGTACCTGCAACGTGTATTATTTTAATTTTTTCTTGAGGATTTCCTATCAGTTTTAATATTGATTGAATTCTTTCAAGTCCAAGGTTTATATAAAATTTTCCTTGAGACGTTAAGAGTTCTTTTGCTTGTTCATAGTTCATTTTATTGTACTTTTCAACTGTTTTACAATTTCTTCCGTCGGATTTGCTTTTGCAAGTTCTTTTGCTTTAGCTTGCATAGCTGATAATTTTTCTTGATTATTCATTATTTCTTTTATTTGATTTAGTAAGTTCTCACCATTACATTCAGAATCTTCCAAATACAAAGCAACACCTTTTTCACACATTTCTTTTGCATTTTTTCTTTGGTGATCTTGTGCAGCATAAGGATATGGTATAAGTATTGAAGCTAAGTGACATTGGATAATTTCTGTTAAACTTAATGAACCTGCTCTTGCTATAACTAAATCAGAAGCTTTTAACGGATATACCATTTCATCAAAATACGGGCATATCATTAAGTTGTTATTATTTTTAAATTCCGGATATTTATTTTCTAAATCAATTACTGTATCATTATATTTTTTCTTTCCTGTCTGTAAAATTACAAAAGCATTCATGTCTTCACTTAATGTCTTTATAATATCTACCATAGCAGAATTTATTGTTTTTGCCCCTTGAGAACCGCCCATGGCAAATATAACTTTTTTATCCAAAGGAATATTAAGTTTTTTCTTAGCTTCTTCTTTTGTTACAGTAAAGAATGCTTCACGAACCGGATTTCCGTTAAATATAATATTATTTGATTTTAGAATTTTCTTTGAATTTTCAAACGCAACAGAAACAATTTTAGCATTTGGAGCTGCCATTTTTGATACTAAACCCGGTACTGAATCACAATCATGAATCATATATGGTCTTTTCAAATTTATTGCAGCAGTTACAATTGGTGCTGAAACATAGCCGCCTGTTGTAAATATAGCATCAGGCTTATATTCTTTAATATATTTTCTTGCTTTCAAAAATGCAAAGAAAAATTGTATTAGCCATTTTATAAGTTCAGGACTCAATTTTCTTGGCATTCCTGATACATTAACAGGTAGAAATTCAACATTCGGATATTTTTGAACTATTTCAAATTCCAAATTTTTCGGATTTCCAATATAATAAATTTTTTCGGTATCTTTTTCTTTTAGTAATTTTTCAACTACGGTAAAGGCAGGGTATATATGTCCTCCTGTACCGCCACCTGAAATAAAATATGTTTTATTATTGTCTGACACTTGGGAACCTTCTTATTCTTTTCTTTGATATATTGAGTAAAACTCCAATCATACACATCGTAATAAATAAAGATGTACCGCCATAACTAATAAATGGCATTGGAACACCTGTTGCAGGAAGCATAGAGCTTGCTACCGATATATTAATAAATGCTTGAAGACAAATTGAAACTGTAATACCTGCGGCTAAAAGCTTGCCAAAGATATCCTCACATTTTGCGGAAATAAGTAATCCTCTTTGTAAAAATGCCAGGAATAAACCTATTATTAAAAGGCATCCGATAAATCCGAATTCTTCAGCAAATACTGCATATATGAAGTCTGTATGACCTTCAGGCAGCCAGCCTAATTTTTGTCTTGAATTTCCGTATCCTTCTCCAAAAAATCCGCCGGCAACAAATGCTAACATTGATTGAATTATATTATAACCTGCTCCATATGGGTCTGCTTCAGGATGTAGCCATGTTTCAATTCTTTGTTTTTGATATGAATGGAATACAAAACTTAATCCGAATATTCCCATTCCTATTGCTGACAATATTAACTTTATGCTGCCACCTGCTGCAAAATACATAAACATTGATGATGCTAATAAAATAAGTACCATACTTAAGTTTGGTTGTTTAAAAATTAGTCCGACCATTATTAAGATTGGAATGTAGTATTTATATAATTTAGTGTTGAAAAGATTTATATCTTTTGAAAAGGCACTTGCAAGAAGCAATATAACAGAAAGTTTTGCTGCTTCAGACGGTTGGAATTGTATGGGACCTAGTGTTAACCATCTTTGTGCTCCATTAACGGTTGTTCCAAAGAAATGTACTCCGATTAAAAGCCCTATTATTATCCAAGCGATAGGAAGTGATAATTTGTTCAATGCTTTATAATTAAATTGGCTTATTGTGAACATTCCTATACATCCAAGGATAAACCATACAAATTGTCTTGCAACAAAGAATGTTGAATGTGTACCTTGAATTATACACTTTGGTGCGCCTGCTGAAAAGATTGCCAAAAAACCTACTATAATCAAAAACAAGACTATAAATATAAGTGTATTATCATATGAAGACAGGAATACTCCGTCATTATTATTTTTTTGTTGACTATAGTTTGGATTTGACATAGTTCTTAAACACTTCTCCTCTGTGTTCATAGCTGTTGAACATATCGTAGCTTGCACAAGCCGGTGATAAAAGTACAATTTCATTATCTAAGTTTAATGATGTATCAATTGCTTCTTCAAGTGAATTTGATAATATTATATTATTAAATCCGTTCTTCTCCATATTTTCTTTAAAACGTTGAGTAGCCTCTCCTATAAGAATTACGGTTGAAACATATTTATTTATGTAGTCTTTACAAAATTCGGTTAAATCGGTATTTTTATCTCTACCTCCTGCAATTAAGGTTAATTTTTTGCCTTCAAATGCTTTTATTGCAACAAATGAAGCTTCCGGGTTTGTTGCTTTGGAATCGTTATAAAATGATTTACCCTGAACATCTGCCACATACTCAATTCTGTGTTCTACTGCTTTGAAAGACATAATTTGTTCTTTTATATGTTCATTTGAAATTCCGATAAGTTTAGCAACAACAATTGCACACATCGTATTTTGATAATTGTGTTCACCTACTAAAGAAATTTCGTTTAGTTTTATTATTTCTTCTTCTTTGTCTTTTTTGAAATAAATTGCATCGTTCTTTATATAACAACAGTTTTTATCTAGTTCTTTTGCGTATATAAATTTTTCTCCGGTATATTGTTGAGCAAATTTATATATTGTTTCATCTGCGCCTGAAAATACCGCATACATTGGTTGTTTATAATCTTGGAAAAGACTTGCTTTCGCATCGAAATAGTTTTGTAATCCGCCGTGCCAATCAATATGATCAGGAGTAAATGTAAGAAAACATGCAATTTGAGGTCTGAATGTAGGTGCTGTTGCCAATTGGAATGAACTAACCTCACATACATAATAATCAGGATTCTTTTCTATTAACGATGTTGGAGGTACTCCTATATTTCCGCATACAGGTGCATTGTACTCACTATTTAAAATATGTGATGTTAAAAATGTTGTTGTAGTCTTACCATTAGTTCCCGTGATTGCGATAAATGGAGCTGTTGCTTCAAGATAGGCAAGCTCTACTTCACCTATTACAGGTATATTTTTTTCTTTTAGTCTTGAAAATATCTCGCTTTTAGGCGGAATCCCAGGGCTTGTTATTGCTATATATGAATCATTAATAAATTCATCACTATGAGAACCTGTTTCAATTTTTATACCTTCTCTTTCAAGTTCTTCAACAGTCTCTTTATCTTTATCCTGTAATGGTTTCGATTCGGTTATATAACAGTCGGCTCCTTTGTTTGATAAATATTTTGCTGCTGCTATACCGCTTTTGGATAATCCTAAAATAAGAACTTTTTTATCTGTCCATTTTCTTTTCATAAAATTACCTACCATAAAATTTTAAAAAGTACTACTGCTATTGTACAGAAAATCAAAGTAACTAAAGAAAATACAGTCACAATCTTGTTTTCGTTCCAACCGCATAATTCAAAATGATGATGAATCGGACTCATCTTAAAAACTCGTTTGCCTGTCAATTTGAAGCTTGTTACTTGAATAATAACCGATAATGTTTCTATGCAGAAAACAATACCAATAAATAAAATCCAAAGTTCAAATTTGCCCATAACAGCAATTGTGCCTAATAATCCACCTAAAGCTAAGGAGCCTGTATCTCCCATAAATACTTTTGCCGGATATCTGTTATAATGCAAAAATGCTATTGCTGAACCTACTGTTGCAGCTGATATTATTGCTAAATCAGTATGACCTGTTATTGCACATATTATTGCACAAGCAGCCATTGCAACTGCTATATTTGATGATGCTAATCCGTCTAAACCGTCTGTTAGGTTAACTGCATTAGATACACCCGTCATAAAAAGAATTACAAAGAACGGATATATATAATGTAAATCTAAACTGTATTGACCTATATTTAAATATGTTTGACCTGATATTGTCATATAAACAGCAGGAAGTATTGATATGGCAATTTGTAAAAACAGTTTGTTTCTTGGTGTTAATCCTGCTTTATTTGCTTTATGTTTTATTTTTCCTATGTCATCACTTAAACCTGCAAGCATAAAAAAGAATAAAGTCATAAGTGTTATTAAGGCTGCAGGAGTTAGGGTTTGATTCATTGTTAAAGCTGCTAATGATGCTAATATAATAGGAATTATTATAAATACGCCACCTGTTGTCGGAGTGCCTGCTTTTTGTGCATGGCGTTCAGGTGCATCATCTAATATGTATTGGGTGTACATTTTTTTCTTTAAAAAGTCTATATATACAACTCCAAATAACAAAGTTAATACAAATGCAACAAGCATTGAAACTATAATTAATATGTTGAAATCCATGATTATTTATCGAGCTCCTCAATTATTTCTTCAAATTTCATAAATCGTGATGCTTTTAGTAAAATATTTGAACCTTTCGGTAGATTCTTTTTGATAAAATCAACTAAATCTTTTTTATTATCAAAGTGAAATGTTTTTTTATTTATAGGGTTTATATGTTTTGCAAGTTCGCCTATAGTTAGGACATAATCGCATTCAAATTGTTCTAAAAATTTACCTGTTTCACTATGGTATTCTTCTTCGTTTAATCCTAATTCACCCATATCACCTAAAACTACTGATTTTGGGGCTTCAGTATATAATAAAAATGTTTTTAGTGCTGCTTTAACGGATTCAGGATTTGAATTGTAGCTGTCGTTAATAATTTTAAAGCCTTTAACTTCTTTTATATCCCATCTTTTTTCAATCGGTGCAAATTCTTCTAAGCCTTTTGCTATAATATCTGATGTTAGCCCTGCAAATAAACCTGCTTCTATCACGCTTAGAGCATTTTGTATATTATGTTCACCACCGACGTTAAGTTTATATTCTTGGTTTTTGTATTCAAATCGACAGCTTTTTGATGTCATTTCTTTTATTTCTAAATTTTTATCTTCCAAGCTGAAATAAACAGTTTGATGAGTTTTATCGTTTATTTGTTCTATAAGTTCATTTTTATGCGAAATTAGTATTCCTTTAGGATTTAAATATTTTGTAATCTCAAACTTTGCTTTTGCAGTATTTAATAGTGACCCCAATCTTCCAATATGTGCACTTCCGACATTCACAATAACTGCAATATCCGGCTGAGCATATTTTGATAGAAGTTCTATTTCGCCGAGTCCTCTCATTCCCATCTCAACAATAAGATATTTTGTATCATTTTCTAATGAAGATAATGTTTGGCATAAGCCTATTTCATTATTGTGATTTAAAACAGACTTTACAGTATTTCCTGCATTTTTAAAAACACTGTACATCATTTCTTTTACGGTTGTTTTACCGCTGCTGCCTGTTATTGCGATTGTATATGGTTTAATTTTGTTTTTATAAAAATTTGCAAGTTGAAGATATGCCTCTTTTGTGTCTTCTACATAAAGAATGAAAGCTGCTTTATTATATATTTTCGTTTTATCTGATGTAAAATAGCCTTTTGCGCCTGAGTCTATTGCTTTTTCTATAAAATTAGAACCGTCAAACGATTCACCTTTTAACGGAATATATATATCTCCAGCCTTTATTGTTCTTGTATCAGTTGAAAATTCAAATAAATTATTACTGTTTTCACTCTTTATAACTTCGGCATTTGTAGCCTTTAATATCTCACCAAAATCAAGTTTCATATTATCCCCAATTCTTCAATAATTTTACCATAAAACATATGTTTAAACTCAATTGTTAAATTAAATGACCGTTTTTCTTTATTGTGATAATCTTATTTAAAAAGAGAGGTAAAAATATGAGAGAATTTGCTTATAAAATAAGATTAATTATCGCTATAATTATATTTGTTTCAATTATCAGTTTTGGGGTGTTTTTATTTTTAAATCCCCAAGTTTTACATAATCTTCCTATATTTAAGATTGGATTGATATCAGTTGGGGCAATTCTTCTTGCCGCATTATTGTTTGGACGCATAGGGTGTTCTTTAGTTTGTCCTTTTGGAATTTTTCAGGAAATAGTTTCTTTATTTTTTGACAGGCAAAATGAAAAAAGACCGAATTGGATTGGAAAATATATTATTTTATTACTCTTTGTTGTTGTTTTTGGTGTTTTAGCTTTCAAATATAAAGAAATTACAGCTTTAAATATTCCTTTTATGTTTTTAGTATTTACTATTGGTTTGTTTGTTATAACAGGGGTTCTTTCTGCTTTTAAAGACAGAATCTTTTGTACTCATATTTGTCCTTGCGGTACTTTTGTCGGTTTATTGTCAAAAATTTCTTTATTTAAATTAACTATAGATAAAGAAAAATGTGTATGCTGCGGAATTTGCGAAAGAAATTGTCCTTCTTGCAGCGTTGAGTCGTTAGAAGAATCAATTGACAATGAAACTTGCGTTAAATGTTTAAAATGTATGAGTAATTGTCCAAAAGGGGCAATCGGTATAAGTTTTTTTAAAAAGTAGAAGATAATTATGAATTTTCCAAATTTTGAAAATTTCGAAAAGTTTCTTGAAAGTGTAGATTCAGATTTAAAAAAAATTTTTGATTATCAGAAAGAATATATCTTTTGTAAAAAAGGTTGTTCTTTATGCTGTGAAAATGGTGACTATCCATTGTCGGAATTAGAGTTTGAATATATAAAAATGGCTTATAATAAGCTTGATGAAACAACAAGATTACAAATTGATAAAAATGTAGAAAAAATAAAAAGCGAGAAAAAGGAATTATACTGTTGTCCTTTTTTGATAAATAAAAGTTGCAGTATATATAATCATCGTCCTTTTGTTTGCAGAACTTTTGGAGTTTTGACAGAAGATGCAAAAGGAAATCCTGCATATCCGTCGTGCGCAGTAAACGGTTTAAATTTTTCGCAGATATATGATAAAGAAAAAAAGCATTTATCTGCAGATTTAGTTGCAAAAGGCGGATTTAAGATATTTCCTAAGATATTTCGGTTAAATAATAAAGTAATAATGAACCTGCCTCTGGCAAAAGAATTGAATATTGATTTTGGGGAAGCTAAAAGATTAATAGACTTTTTTTGATTTTGTGGAACTCATAAATAAATTCGTCGTCAAAAATAATTAAGTGAGAAGTGAGAGGGTTTATTATATGAGTATTCAATACCTTGAAGATTTATGTTGTGAGGAAAAATATCTTGATTATGATGACGAACAAGAAGAAATAACTTCGTTTAACAGTATTGTTTATAAAGATGATATCCTGCAAATGTACTTAAAAGATATTGGACGTACAAAGCTTTTAAGAAAAGGCGAAGAGCAAGAGTTGGGGAAGCTTATAATGGAAGGGGATGGGCACGCCTCTTTAATTGCGAAGAAAAAACTTGTTCAGGCTAATTTAAGGCTTGTTGTAAGTATTGCAAAAAAGTATACAGGGCAAGGTGTTTTATTTATGGATTTAGTTCAGGAAGGCTCATTGGGACTTATAAAAGCAGCTAATCGTTTTGATTATTCCAAAGGCTTTAAATTTTCAACTTATGCCACCTGGTGGATTCGTCAGACTATAGCAAGGGCTATTGCAAATAATTCAAAAGTAATAAGAATCCCCGTGCATATGATAGATAAAATAAGACTTGTGAAAAGAGCTATTTTTGAGTTGAATTATAATCTCGGACGAGAACCATCTGTTGAAGAAATAGCGAATAAATTAAGAATGCCTGTTAAACAAGTTGAAATGGCTCTGAATACAATTAAATTGGAACCTATTAGTTTGGATACCCCTATTGCAGATAATCTTTCTCTTGAAGATTATATTTCTGACGAGAATTATCTTTCGCCTGAAGTTAATACACAAGGAAATATGCTTAGAATTTACATTGATAGGGTTCTAAATCATCTGACTCCAAAAGAAAGAAAAATTATAATAGGAAGGTTTGGTCTGGATGGTAATAAACCAAAAACACTTGAAGAGTTAGGTAAAAATATGGGCTTTTCAAAAGAAAGAATCAGGCAGATAGAATGTATTGCATTAAGAAAATTGCGTGCAGTTGAGAATATTAAACATTTAAAAGATTATCTTAATTGATTTTTATATAAAGCGTTTGTTAATTAATCCTTGTTCAAATCCCTTATAATATGCTAAAATAGTCCTTGTAGATTATCAGAGTACATTATTATAAGGGAATTTTACATGAATATTTTTAGTTTATTGCTTGGTAAACAGTATAACATTCTTACATATTTACCCGAAGCAGTTTTGGTTATAGATGAAACAGGTAAAATTCACTATGCAAATAAAAGAGCATTCAAACTTTTTGAAACTAATAAATTAAGAGGTAAAAATATTAATGAATACTTTATCATCAACTCTGACAACATCATCTCTAATAAAGATGAAGAAATTAAACAAATTCTTAAAATCGTTTCAGAAGAACAAAATACAAAAATTACAGATGTTAAAGTTACAGATGTTTCTTCAGGAAAGAAAAAGCGATATATACTCACAATCATCGACAATACACAAGATCACTCATTGTTAGATCAGCTTATTACAGAACGTCAGGAACAAAAAATATTGAATCATACAAAAAATGTTCTGTTGACAAAGATGTCTAATTATTTGTGTTCTCCGCTTCATTCAATTGTGGGCTTCTCTCAAGCTATGTTGGAAGGTCTTAGCGGAGAAATGAATGAAAAACAAACAAAATATTTGCAAATTATGAATTCTAATTCATCAGAATTATTGTTATTTCTTGAAAAACTTATTGAATTATCACAAGTTGAAGCAGATATTTATAAGTTTGACTATAATAACTTTGATGCAGCAGCACTTTTATCTGTTGTTACAAATGAGTTAAATGTTAAATTACAAAATAAAGATATAAAAGTAACTGTTAATACCTCTGATTTAGTAAAACAAAATTGTTATTCAGATAAAAATGTATTAAAAACAGTAATGTCTAATTTGCTTTCAAATGCTTTAGAATTGATAGAAACAGGTGCTATTAGCATAAATCTTTCAAATCCTATACCTGAATTTCTTTTGGCTAAAGGATTTGAAGTTGGAAGTAATGTTAATGAAAAATCATATTTGATGTTTGAAGTCGCTTGTAAAGGTTTAGATGCTACTCTTTATAATAATGAAGATATATTTGATCCTTATGTTCAGGTTGAAAAGAACTCAAAAAAATATTTATTACAAAGTTTTCTTTTAGGTAGTACAAAAAAATATATAAATAAACTAAAAGGTGAAATTTGGATAAATAATCAATATGCTAATCAGGTTTCATTTGTATTTATAGTTCCTATAGAAAAGGCAGTTATAGAAGAAATTCAGGCTTAATTATGGCTCAAGTTGAATTAAAGAATGTTACTAAAATATATGATAAAAATAAAATCATTGATGATGTCAATTTAACTGTAAAAGATAAAGAATTTTTGGTTTTAGTCGGTTCTTCCGGCTGTGGTAAATCTACTCTATTAAGAATGATAGCCGGACTTGAAGATATTACACAAGGTGAAATTTATATTGATGATAAATGTGTAAATAATGTTCATCCTAAAGAAAGAGATATTGCTTTTGTTTTTCAGAATTATGCACTTTATCCGCATATGAGCGTATATGAAAATATGGCTTTCCCTTTAAAAATGAGAAAAATGTCTAAAAAAGATATCGATATAAAAGTAAAAGAAGCTGCAGAAATATTGAATTTAACAGACCTTTTGCAAAGAAAACCAAGGCAATTATCAGGAGGACAAAGACAAAGAGTAGCATTGGGTAGAGCAATAGTACGTAATCCAAAAGTATTCTTGATGGATGAGCCTTTGTCAAACTTAGATGCAAAATTAAGAGTTCAAATGAGAGCTGAAATAAAAAAACTGCATAAGAAGCTTCAAACAACCTTTATATATGTTACTCACGATCAAACAGAAGCTCTAACTATGGGAGATAGAATTGCTGTTATAGATAAAGGTATAATTCAACAAATCGGTACTCCTCTTGAAGTTTATAATAATCCTGTTAATAAATTTGTTGGAGGTTTTTTAGGTTCTCCATCCATGAATTTTATTCCTTCCGAAATTAAAGACGGTTGTATAAGAATTAATAATTCAAGTTTTAATTTAACCGAAGAACAAAAAAATAAACTTTTAGGCAACAAACAAGTGCTTGTTGCTATACGTCCTGAAAGTTTTAATTCGTTAAATTCTAATTTTTCATTTGAGGTTAATGTTGATATATCTGAAATATTAGGTAATGAACAAATTGCATATTTTAAAACAAATGAAATATTAAGCTCGGCAATTTTACCAACTAATGTTGATACTTCAAAACCTGTTAAATTATCAATTAATACAAATGATTTATTATTCTTTGATGTTGAAAACGAAACAAGAATATATTAATAAATTATTCTTTTATAACAATTAAATTATTTGCAATTTTCATCTTGCAAGTAGGAAGAACAACATCTTGAAGCCCATTTGCAATACTTATTACACTACCTGCTTCCAATACTACATCTTCACCTTTGTAAGTAAAAGTATAATCTGTTTGTCTATCTGATCTGATAGTGATTTGACTCATGTCTTTCTCCTTAATCGATAATTCTTCTTCCTTCAATAGCTTTTGCTAAAGTGATTTCATCTGCATATTCCAAATCTGAACCTATAGGTAAACCAAAAGCTATTCTTGAGATTTTTATATTAAACGGTTTCAGTAATTTTGTTATATACATACTTGTAGCTTCACCTTCAACAGAAGGACTTAAAGCTAATATTACTTCATTAACATTTGTATCTGTTACTCTTGTTAAGAGTTCTTTTATTCTTATATCTTCAACACCTATCCCATCTAATGGAGACAATGTTCCTTGAAGTACATGATATAAGCCTTTATATTCTCTCGTTTTTTCAATTGCAATTAAATCTTTTGTCTCTGCCACAACACAAATTACTGATTTATCACGTCTGTCATCACTGCATATTTCACAAGGGTTTGATGCAGACATATTAAAACAAATACTACAATAATGAATATTCTCTTTTGCTTCAACTAGTACCTGTGAAAACCTCTGCACTTCAGACAAAGGCATTTTTAACAAATGAAAAGCCATTCTCTGTGCGGATTTGGGTCCGATACCGGGAAACTTTTGAAAAAATTCAATAAGTTGTGCTAATGGTTTTGTATATTCCATGTTTAGAATAATCCGGGAATATTGATACCTGCAGGAACAATGCCTTTCATTTTATCTTGCATTTTCTTTTGAGCATCTGCAGTAGCTTGTTTCATTGCAGTTGTAATTAAGTCTTCAAGCATTTCAACAGATTCATCGTCTACAGATTCAGGATTTTCTGCATTTATTGCCTGTTTTGTCAATTTTATTGATTTGAATTTTCCATGTCCATCACAAATAACAGTAACTGCACCATTTGCAGCTTCTGCTTTGATTTCTGTTTCTGCTAAATCTTTTTGAGCATCTTGTAATCTTTTCTGCACTTGTTGTGCTTGTTTCATCATATTTGCTAAATTCATCATTTTAAACTCCGTATAACATAATCCCGTGCAAATATTATAAGACAAGCTTTTGTTCTTAGCAAGTAATTATTCCATTAATTCAGAAAGTCTCATTTCTCTTTTTCTTTTTGGTTTTGTTTTTGTTGTTGAGGATTTATCTTTCATATGTTCAAAACCGCATAAGCCTACAAGCATCTTTTCGTTAGTATCAAGCATAAAAATTTCTTTTACAAAATTTACTATTTCGTTCATATTATTCCTTTTCCTCTCACCTGTTTATATTTATATATAACTACTCTACAATTATTAAAGTTCATTTTTAACCTCCAATTATGCTATATTTATTTTTATGGAGAATTATTTAGAAATTAATTATGATAAGAACTTAATAATGTTATTACAGGCTTTTTCATATTGTGAGGTCAATCTTAAACATGAAGAAATAATTAATGAACTTCTAGGGGATAATGATTTAAAGAAACAACTATGTCTTATTGAATTAAATATATTAATTTCTCAAGCGGAAGCAGATATTTTAGTTTCAAATTTAATTAACCAATCAGGACCAATAAGAGAAACTGCCTCTTTTAAAATCCTTGAATTTATTAAAGATGAAAAATACAGGCATTTATTTCAAAAACGAGAAATTTTAGATATTTTTGTAAAAGGAATAACAGACATAAATCCATCTGTATCTCGTAATGTTGTTGAGATAATTACTTGTGTTGATGATTGGGAATATTTATATAATTCAATTTTAAGTGAGATTAAAATGACGCTCTCTAAGTTTGATGATATGAAACAAGAACGCTCATATGTTACAAATAAGAAAAACTTTAATTTATATTGGAATCTTGAAGCAATAGTTAGTATATCTTCAAAACTTAAACCTGATAATTTATTATTAGAAATTCTTACCCAAACGGCATTATCTAACGATTATACAATTCGAGAAAAGACAGCCAAAACAGCAAATGTATTATCAAAAAATAATATTGCTTTCATGAAAGTATTAAATATTTTGAAAGATGATGATAATATCTATGTGCTCAAATATGTGTGAAGATAATGATATTATGGTATAATTTTTTTGTATTTTATGAGGATTTGTGTATGTTTTTTTCTCAATTTATAAAATTTTTACATTATTTTGGGCAAGGTTATCAAGTTAAACTAATATATATGTTATTTTTATCTTTTATGATTAACCTTTTGGAATTTCTGAGTATAGTTTTAGTGTTTCCGTTTATAATGATAATGGTTAATCCGGGAAGAGTTGTAAATAACCCAATCGCATTTTTCATAGAACAGCATTTTCATGTGCACGGTGTAAATAATATGATTATATTTATAGGTTCTTTAATTGCAGGAGCAATTATAATAAAGAACCTATACAGTATATTGCTTCAATACTGGCAAAGTAAAATGATTAGCCAGTGGGGATTAGAAGTTAAGGAAAAAATGCTTGAATATTTTTTGTATGCTCCTTATGAAGCTGATTTGCAACTTGGTAATAATGATATAATGAATAAAATTACAATAAATATTGATGAAGTTATGCAATATTTTGTTTCAAAAGTGATTTCTTTTATTTCAAATAGTTTTGTAATTTTATTTGTATTTATTGTTTTGATGTTTATGCTTCCACTATATACATTGTTGGCTGTTTTCTTCTTTGCTGTTGCTGGTTCATTACAATCAGGATTTTTTAAACAATGGGGTTTTAGACTTGCTATAAAAAAACAGAATCTTACAAATGGACCATATAACTCTGTAATAAACAGTTTAAGCTGCATTAAAGATATTAAGATAAATGGCAGTCAAAAATATTTTTATGATATGTATGATGATATATCTGAAAAAATGATTCCATTCAATGAAAAAATAAATCTTATTCCTGTTCTTCCTCAATATATTATAGAAATTATATTCATATTTACAATGACAATATTATGTTTGGGAATTTTAGCTCAATATGGTGAAAATCCTACTAACATACTTGTAACTTTTGGTGTTGTTGCGATTGCTATATATAGAGTAGTTCCTCAAGTTTATAAAAATCAGGTTTCCTTAAATTATATTAATCTTACAAAAGTGAAGGTTGATGATTTATTTAAACTTTATGAACAATATTCATTATTTGAATATTCCGAAAATAAGGATACAAAAGAAAAAATGCCTTTTAACGAAAATATTAAGGTAGAAGGTATGAGTTATTCTTATGATAAAAAGGAAAATGTATTGTTTGATATCAATTTGGATATCAAAAAAGGAGAGTTTATAGGAATTGTTGGTTTGTCTGGAGCAGGGAAGACAACATTTGTCGATTGTTTATTAGGATTACTAGATTATAAAGGTGCAATATATGTTGATGATGAACGCCTAAATGCCGATAATATACAAAAGTTTAGAAATATAATAGGTTATGTTCCGCAAAAAACTTGTACGGTTCAAGGTGATATATATGCAAATGTTGCTTGGGGTATAGAGAGAAAAGATATTGATAAAGAAAAGGTTGATGAAGTTTTAAAAACTGCTCAATTATATGAGCAATTAAAACAAACTGAAAATGGTTTGGAAATTGAATTAAAACAAGATGGTACAGGTTTATCAGGCGGGCAAATGCAAAGAATAGGTATAGCTCGTGCATTATATAGAAATCCTGAAATTATAATTTTAGATGAGGCAACTGCAAATCTTGATGTAAAAATAGAAAATAAGTTAACTGATATTTTGGCTAATTTGAAAGGTGAAAAAACAATTATAGCAATTGCACATAGGTTAAGTACGTTGGTTAATTGTGATAGAATAGCCTATATCAAAGATGGTACAATTGTTGATGTGGGTACATTCCAAAAACTTTCATCTAAATATCCTGATTTTGAAGAGATTGTTAGATTGTCTAGAATAAAATTGGAAGAAGATAATGAATAAAACAACCCCCTCTAAAAAATATGGGGGTTTTATTTTATTTCTTCATATAAAGTATTAGCTTCTTGTACCGAGACATTATTTATCGGTATCTTAATTATTCGTACTTTAATTTCAGTGTCTGCTTGTACAATGGTAATTATATCCCCTTCTTTAAGTTGTTTTGCCGGCTTCGCAATTATACTGTTAACATATATACGGCCTTGTTCTGAAACCTTATTTGCAACAGTTCTTCTTTTTATTAATCGTGATACTTTTAAAAATTTATCTAATCTCATATGGATATTATAACAGAAATAATAAAAACGCCTCTATATAAGAGGCGTTTTTATTTGAATTATTTATTTGCTACTTTTTTCAAGTTTTTCAAGTCGTTTTTCGAACGCTTTATTTTGTTCAAGCAGCATTTTATTTTGGGTCTCAAGTTCTGAAATACGTTTATCTAAGCCTGATATTTTTGCTGTTAAATCTTGTAATTTAGAACAAAGTTCTTTGATAGAATTAACCATAGCATAGAAAATTTCTTCTGTTTTTATTCTTAAGAAACCATCATTGCCTTCAATTACAGAATTAGGGAATACTTTTTGCAATTGTTGAGCTATAACACCTACATGCGGAGTATTATTTTTATCATCTTTATATGTATAGTTTTTAACTTCTAAAGCATTTATTTCTTTTAGTCCTGCAGTACTATCACCTAAGATGTTCTTTTTACGTTCATCAGACATTGTTGCTTGTAAACGTTCAACTTGTTCTTTTAGTTGTTCAATTTCATCTTTGACTTTTAAGCCATCAATAGAAATTTCATAATCATTGATAGCAACTGCACCAAATTCAATTGCGTTATCATTTCCTGAAGCTTTTAATGATATCTTTCCTGGAGTTGTGATTTGTAAGCCACCTTGTAAATCAAACCAGAAGTTTCCGGCATCAGCAGTAGTACCTACCAGATTAATATATGAATTTTCTTTTCTTAAATTTATGTAAGAATATGTATTTGAACCGAAGTGTAATTTTATTCCTTCACTGGCACTAAGTTGCATATAAGGAACTTCATCGCCGTTACCTACTTCTAATCTATCATTTAAAAGCATTGTATATTTTGTATTAACAGGATTGCTTGTTGAAGAAGGTGTAGTTGAATTAATTCTTACTGTACTGTAATCAATAGTTCCGTCTTCTCTTGCAGCAGGTGGAAAATCGAATTTCAGCATATTATTGAAGCTAATATCAGCCCATTTATCGGTAGTATTTGCATGATATCTATCATAAGCAGTGATTCTGGCTTCTTTATCTCTTGCATTTGTACCGATAGCACCAAATACTAATGAAACAGAAGAATAATCGCTGCCGCCACCTGAATCTCTTAAGTTAAATGCAGCACTGCCAAATACACCTTGACCATTACTTGGGCTATAACCATTATATGCTGAATCTCCTCCATAATAAGAATGGAATTCAAATGTTGGTCTTGCACCATTGAATGGTCTGAATTCAACTTTTCTTGCATTTGCGATAAATTCTTTGTGTGCAGTTGGATTTTGATAATTGCCACCATCACCTAACACAAGAGTACTATGACCGCTTATAAGTGGTGTTTCATCATCGTTTGTTGCAGTACCTATAAATATACCATAATTTTGTTCTGTATCTACACTTGAAGCACCTACAGTAGTGTTTGTAGTTCTAACGTTGTTCCCTATACAAATATTGTTGTTTCCGGATTCAACATATCTGCAGGCTTTATCACCTATAACTGTATTGTTGCTTCCTGACAGAAGATTACCTAATGCTAAACGTCCAATTGCAGTATTACTGTCACCTGTTTCACTTCTTTTTAATGATTGTGAACCAAGAGAAGTGTTAAATCTTCCTGTAGCTCTTTTCTGTTGAGATAAAGCACCAATAGCTGTATTTTCATAATATGCATCAACATCAGCACTATCTTGTCTTCCGATTTCATATAAAGCGCCATAACCAATAGCAGTATTATATGAACCGCTTTCGTTATAAGATAGGGTCTTTTTACCCAAAGCAGTATTTCTGAACCCTTCATCGGTTCTTAATAAAGCAAAATGTCCTACAGCTGTATTTTCACCAACATTATCAGAATTTAAGTTTTGAAGTGTTCCCATTCCAAGGGCTAAGTTACCGGAGTCTAAAGTTAGACGACCACCGTATTTTATATCTGCAGTTGTTGCGGTATCATCATTTTTCATTGTAAAAAATGAAATATGGGAATTCATAAAATTAGAATTATCATTTTGTATTGTCTTTTTTAAAATGATAAATTTATCACCGAAATTGCTGTATTTAAGATCACCTGTGTTTATGACACCAATATCAGATCTTTTTGTTCCTGAGTTACCCGGATCCGTTACGTCGTCGACAGAATCATCAGTAATTGTAGCATCTTGCATTATATCAGCAATACCTTCTTCTGCTTTTGGAGTGCTGGAAAGTCCCAAAATTGCACTTTGGTTGCTTCCTGTACCAAAATATGCGTTATTACCTTCATTTGTCCAACGCCAAATAGTTTCTCTGTCTGCTCCTGCTTTTCTTGTTATTGTCGGTATTGCAGCTGATAATACAATACTGATAATTAGCAAAGAAATTAATAATTCAGCAAGAGAAAATCCTTTTAACTTTTTATTCATTGTTTTTTTCTTCCCATTTTTTATAATCAAACTTTATATCTTTTATTTTAATTCCCATATTTTTTGTTTTTTTATTCATTATTTCTATCAGTTTTTCTTTATTGAACAATAATTCGTTTGCAATAAATGAATCTGCACAGACAATGGTTAAATTATTATCGGTAGAAAATCCGTAAACTTTAGAATATTTAGAAATTTTACTGCCAACTGTTTCTTCCCAATATTTATTTATTTCTTCAAGTCTTTGATACTCATTAGGATGATAATTGAAATCAATTGTTTTTATTATATCTTCTAAAAGTTCAAAGTTAGAATTATTTATCTTTTTCATAAACTTAATTATATAATTTTTTCTCAAACTTTCAAAAAAGTTTACGTTTTTAAACTTCCAAGATGTTTTTTACTTCGGATATTATTTTTTTATGAATTTCTTTTTCACTTAAAGTACCATCTATAGATATAAATCCATATTCTTTTATCATTTTTTGATATTCATCAAGACATTTGCCCTGATAAATTTGAAAGCTTTTATAAAAGTCGCTGCTTAGACCAATGTCTCTACCAGATTCCCAATAATCAAGACCTGTTGTTCCAATAATTCTTTTTAATAAAATTTCAACAGGAACATCTAAATAAAATATCATATCAGGTTCAGGTGCATAGTCATAAAGATTTTTTAGCCATTCGATATTATGACCTCTTACGACATCACGAGCATATGCAGTATATATATATCTGTCTAAAATAACAACAAAGCCGGCTTTTAGTGCTGGAATTATTACTTGTTCAAGTCTGTCTGCAAAGTCTGCAGCGTAAAGAAGACTAAATGTAGTTGCATTTAAAAGATTTCTGTCTTTTGCATCATTTATGGCATCGGCAATAAATTTAGAAGTCTTCCATTCACTTACCATAACTCCATATGATTGATCTTCAATCCAGCGTTTTAAACGCTCAATTTGAGTTGATTTACCTGAACCGTCAGTACCTTCTATTACGATTAATAAACCTTCATAGCCATGTTTTGATTTGTATTGTGTCATTTATAAAATAATCCCTTTTTTAGTCAATATTTTTTTAACTTCTTCTCTGAAAAATACCTGCTTTTTATGAATACTTTCATTTGCATCAATTTCAACTAAGCCATATTCATTTATCATTTTTTTGTATTCATCATTAACTCTCTTTTGGAAAATTTTATAGCTTTCGTATGGATCATTGCTTATTTTTAAATCCATACCTGCTTCATAGAATTTTGGAGAACGATTTGAGCATATTCTTTCCAAAGATACATCTTCTGATACTCTAAAATATAAGGTTAAGTCAGGTTTTACAGCAAAACCGTAAACTTTTCTGACCCAGTCTCTATCTACACCTCTTGCAACATCACGGGCAAAAGCTGTATATACATATCTGTCAGCCAAAACAATAAATCCTGCTTTTAGCGCTGGGATTATGACCTGTTCTAACCTATCTGCAAAATCTACTGCGTGCAACAGAGAAAATGTTCTTGGACTTAATAAGTTTTTTTTCTTTGCTATTTTTGTCGTTTGAGAAATTAAATCAGAAGAGTTCCATTCTGTAAAAATAACATCTTGTTTTCTCGATTTTAACCAGTCGCGAAGTATTGCAAGTTGTGTAGATTTACCTGAACCATCTATTCCTTCTACGCAAACAAGTACTCCTGGAAGGTTGTGCGGTTGATTGAGTCTTGATTTGTATTTCATAATATTACTTTTCTTCTTTCTCTTTTTATGATGATAACATAAATTTTCGATTTCTTTTTAAAAGAAATTTTACTTGTTAACGCTTGAAAATGTTTGATATTTGTATGTTTTGTCTCTTTTTCTTTTTTATATTTGTAAAACAAATGTAACAAAATGTTAAAAGTGTAAAATGTACACGTTATTAAAGTAAAGACATGTGGAAGATATACAAGTAGAGGATATTAAAAGATAAATAGTGATAAATAAGTGTTTTCTCTCTCTTATTCCTCTCTCTGATATAAAGTGAACTTAACCGATGACAATCGGTTTTTTTATTTTATAAATAAGATTTAATTTTTGAAACATATAATTAAGATGATACTAAAGAATATTTTTCCCTTCACTTGAATACATTTTTGAACGTGTATTTTTAATATCGGATAAAATTTCAAAGTCTTTAGTTTTTGTTAATAAATTAATTGAAGAAAGAAGTTTTTCGATTGCGGTATTTATGTTTGAAGAGTTATAAAGTTTCATATCTTGAGCCATTTCAAGATTAGACATAGCAAGCCTTGTCATATCTCTAAAACCGCTTGATGCAAGCTTAAGAGCCAAAGTATTATTCTTTGCACTATAAAATAATGCCTGAGAAACAATTAAAGGCATATGGCTTATTAAAGCAACTGCTTCATCATGTTCTTTTGCGGATGTAATAATTATATCCGCACCTGTTTCAGAGATTATGTTTTGAACAAGTTTGATGTCAGAATCATTTATGTTTTCACTTGGTGTTAAGACCCATTTTGCTCCACAAAAGAGTTCTTTAAAAGAAGCATCAAACCCGTTAAATTCTGTTCCTGCCATTGGATGTGAACCAATAAATTTGTATGGTCTTTTTTTCTCCATAATGAATTCTTTAACACTGGCACAATCAAGAACAATACAATTTTTGCTTACTATATTCTCTAATTTATCAAGTATATCAAGTGTTTTGTTAATGGGAGAAGCTACAAATATAATTTCACAATCTTTCAGGGTTTCTATTTTATCAGATGAAAATTGTGTGTATTTTTTTACTTTTTCAATAGTGTCTTTATTTCTGGTTACAGTATAAATTGTATTATCAGTTTTTGATAATGCTTTTAGTAAAGAGCCTCCAATTAAACCTAAGCTTATTATTCCTATTTTCATATTGTCCTCAATATCAGATTACCATTATAAACGAAATTGTTACAAATTGTTAACAAATATTCATAAATTTGCGTAGTATTCAATTATATGTAATAATACAAATAAATTAATAGTCTAACCATTCCTTTCTTGACTTATGCGGCTTTAGGTCGCATTTTATTTTTTTGTAAATAAAAAACCATCCTTTAATAGAATGGCTTTTATTAATAATTTATAAACTTATATATTTTATACAGTTACATTAAAAGGATTTGTAGCATTAAGGTTTTCAATTTCCTGAAGAGCTTTTTCGCTATCTTGATCTAATCCGTTTTCTGCTAATTGTGTGTTTTGTATTGGTTGAGTAGTGTCTGAAGTTTCGGTATTATTTGTAACTTGTTTTGCATTTTCGTTGGTCTTTTGTTCATTAGCAATTTCTCTTTCAGACTTACCGGTTATAGCTTTTGTAATTTTACCTGCGGCAAAAGAACCTAATAGACCCCCAACAAAACCGCAAATAGCACCTACAGCAGTACCAATACCAGGGCATATTGCAGTCCCTATTGCACTACCCAGTGCCATACCGGCTTGTTCACCTGCAATAAATCCGGCTGTATCACCTAAAACTTTAATTGTAGATTTACCAAGTTGTTTTAGACCTTTTTCTGTTCCAAGTTCTTTGAAAGTTGGTACAACTTCCGTAACACCTTCTATTATACCGCTGAATACAAGCATTATGCCTGCACCGGATGATTTCATAAATTTAGAAATATTTCCGAATTTACCTTTTGTCAGTTTATTTAGTTTAGTACCTATTTTACCGAGTTTAACAGGGGTTGCAGTTTTAGTTGTAATTGCTATTCTTGAGTCGACAGCTTTTTCTGTTTTGCTTATGCAGTCAGAAATTGCTTTTTTAGATTTTGTTTCTGCTTTATTTGCAAAGTATTCTGCAATTTTACTATTTGGTTTTTTTGCAGCTTTATCAGTTAATTTTTTAGCTTTTTCTGCAAGTTTAGCTGCTTTTGCTTTTGATTTTACAGCAGCTTTTTCATCCATATATACAAATTTACTTTGATTTGCATGTTTAATATAATCAGCAATTCTTGTTGAAAGTTTCCCATCACCTTTTAATAAATTATTTAAAGCTTCTTTATCGGCTTGTCCTAATATTTTTAAGTTTGCATTACCAAAAGTTCCATTTACTTTTTTGTTTCTAAACAGAAAATTTAATAAAGGTATACCTTCAAAGAATAATGCGCTTGATGCCGCACTCTTAGTTGTACTTGAAAAGGTATCAGGTACATCTTGCAGAGTTTCAGTTCCGCTATATTTAACTAATTTATTTATATCAGCTTCTTTTACCGGTTGTTGGTTTATGACATTTGTTGAACTTATTGCGCTTACCATAAATAATCCTAAATCCTTTGCTACACATGTTAATAAAGTATTTTTTAGTGTGGAAATTTACAAAATAAACTAAAAATGTAAATTTTGTTAAGAAAGACTTTATTATTACTATAGAAGTTTGGAACCTTTGAGTTTGCCAAATGAAAAATACTTAGTATAAAGTATTGTTAATTTGTTTATATACGTTTAAGATATTTAATATCGTGGTAACTTATGAATATTAATCTTTTACGCAAATATAAGTGAGGAAATATGAAGAAATTTTGTATATTATTAATTTTATTTTCTTTTATTTCGGTTATGCCGTCTTTTGCTCTAAAAGTTATTGTAAACGAGAGTACAGATAGAAAGGTTCCATCAAGATGTAGTGGACCTAATGAAACATATGTTGAAGATTATGACCAACAAATGTCAGAAAATACATATGATGAATATTCTCAACAAGAATATGTAGAAAAAAATAATGTAAATAATAATGAAAAATACGAATTGGTATATAAACAGCTATTAGGTGAAAATATTCGTTCTGAATTAGCTGGTACCAGATGGAACTATCCTGTTAATAATTTTACTCCTGATGAAAATGTTGAAGAACAAACCACAGATAAAAACTTAAATAGTAACCAAGAAGAACAAGAAGTGGTAGTAAAAAGATACTTACGTGAAGCTGCCGATTATTATTATATAGATACCATTGAAAGTCCTAATGATGTTATTCCTGCGGGATTTGAAATATATTCTCAGCAATAAATATTTTAATTGAGTTTATCAATCTATAAGTTATAAGCAAAAAAAAAGGAACTTTTTAGGGTTCCTCTGAAATCTTTTTCAATTTCCTCGTGTGTTAGTAAAGGTAGTAAGTAAGGTAAGTATGAATATAAAATTTAAAATTGGTATCTTAATTAAAACTTAATTGAATCCTCGTATTTATATAAAGTATTTTTTATTTTTGAAATTGCCTTATTTATTTAAAAATTAATATATCTTTACAAAAAATTTATAATCTTGTTTGCTGATACAATGTAAATATAGAGAAATAGATTAGTTAGGTATATTATGGCTCAGATAATAGTTGTTTCTGATAATGCTGATACACAAAAAGAAATTGAATTGCTGGGAATTAAAACTCCATATATTATAAATTTCATTTCAGAAGAAGAAACATTTGAAGATATGATTAAAAATGATAAAGCAGATATTATCATTTTTGATTGTGCTTCTATAAATATTGATATTGTTTCATTAGTAAGGAAAATGAAGATTTCTTTGCAAACAAAGGATATTCGTTCAGTTATGCTGCTTCCGGAAAACAATATTAATTATGATGTTTTGAAATATGTGAATTCATATATAAAAAGACCATTTGATAAAAATTTATTCTTAGCTACATTAGATTCCGCAATGCAGCTAAGAGAAACATTCAGAGTCCTGTCCAAAAACAATAACGACTTGGCAAAGAGTCTGTATCAATTAAATGTTCTTTATAACACAAGTACACAATTAGCAGGTTCTTTAGACAAGACAAAATTAATCGAAATAATGACAGACGGATTGGACCAGAGTTTATCATTGTCCTTATGTTATGCTTTAATTTTAAATGAAGTAAACGACATAAAATTAATCATAAAATCTCTTTTCCCTATTTCTCAAAGGTTAGAGAATGCCATAAAACTAAGGGCTTTGCTAAATTATAAGAATTTATTTTCTATTAATCCTTCAATAGATGATATTGAAGTTATTAAATATAATAAAGATCAATTCGGAGAATACGATTTAAATGTATTCGGTTATGATAATTTATTTGCACCAATAAATATAAAGAATAAGTTTTACGGAATTATAGAGGTATTCAGAGAAAACGATTTTGCACAAGATGATACAAAATGTTTTACAACATTAATAAAACAGGTTTCTCTACCGTTGGAAAGTGCTATTTTATACGAAGAAATTAAAGATACCAATATAAAATTAGAGAAATTAGAGAGATTGAAATCGGAATTTATCTCTATAGTTTCTCATGAATTAAGAACGCCGTTGACTTCAATAAACAGTGCTTTAGATATCATTTTAAAAGGTACAACCGGAGAAATAAATGATGCAATGGAGAAGTTCTTAAATTTGGCAAAACGAAATGTTACAAGACTTTCTGCAATAATATATGATTTATTGGATTTATCAAAAATAGAAGCAGGTAAGATGGAATTTCGTTTTGAGAAAACAAACATAAATTTGCCTGTAGAATTGGTAAAAAATACGCTTGAGAGCTGGGCTAAAGAGCAAAATATCACTATAAATCTTAACTTGGACTCATCTTTACCCGTAGTTTATATAGATACACAAAGAATGGAACAGGTTATTACAAATTTGATTTCAAATGCAATAAAGTTTACCAAGGAAAACGGTACTATTGAAGTAGAAACATCAAGAATTTCGGGTGATGAAATAAGGAATAATAACTTTTTTAATACAATTCCTGAACATTTAAGTAAGGAATACGTAAAGATATCAGTCAAAGATAACGGTATAGGTATTGCGAAAGAAAATTGGGGAAAAGTATTTGAGCAATTTAAACAAATAGAAACTTCATTAAGCCGAAAAGTAGGCGGATCAGGTTTGGGATTGCCTATAGCAAAGCGTTTAATGGATGTTCATAAGGGTTTTATATGGTTGGATAGTGAAGTAAATAAAGGTTCAACATTTTATCTTGCAATACCAATAATGTCAGAGATGGAGATATTTGAACTCTCATTAGAACAAGATATGCAAAGGGCTAAGCAGGAACACATTAATATTTCGATGATATCTTTATCTGAAAAAGTAGTTGAAGGGAAATCTTTAATAGATAAAATATTAGCAGAAGATGTAATAAGAAAGACAGCTGTTTGCAAGGAATGTTCGGTTATTGAAAATGGCAGACGAAATTATTACTTTTATTCTGTAGATATGGATTCATTCGTTCATGATTTTGAGGTCAGAAAACTCCAGACATATATAAAATCAATTCAAAATGAATTTTTGGAATGTGATATATTATATTCATCTGTATTATACCCTCAAGACGGGGAATTGCTTTCAGATATAATAAAAAAACTTAATTCATTTTCAAAAGGGGATATAAATGAAGAAGATATTAATAGTTGATGATGAAGCAGATATAATAGAAATTCTACAATTTGTCTTGGAGTCAGAAGGCTATAAGTGTTATACGGCATTTGACGGTGAAGAGGGATTAAAACTTGCAAGAGAAATTCATCCTGATTTAATAATATTGGATGTAATGATGCCCAAAATTAACGGATATAAAATAAGCAGATTGTTAAAGTACGATAACAAGTATAAGGATATACCGATTTTAATGATAACTGCACGATCTCAAGAAGAAGATAAAATAATAGGTGAAGAAACCGGAGCTGATGAATATATAACGAAACCGTTTAATGTTGATTATGTAGTAGAGAAAGTGAAAAGTTATTTAGGGCAATAATAAATGGAATTAGTTACAAATAAAACTCTTGAAAAATTGAAGTATGATTTGGTCCGAGATGGGCTTGTTAACTATGAAGATTTGGAAAAAGCCCAAGAAATAGCAGCTTCGCAAAATGTAAATATAGGTCAAATATTAATAAAATCGAATTTGATATCAGAAGATACTCTTTTAAAATTTCTTGAAAGTAAGCTTCATATTCCTTATGTGGACTTAAAAGATTATAGTTTGGATAAGAGATGTTTATCTTATGTAAGTTTTAACGATGCCCAAAAATATAAGATTATACCTTTATTCAAAATTGAGAATGTTCTGACTGTAGCAATGGCAGATCCTTTGGATTTATTTGCAATAGATAAGATAGTAGAAAAAACAGGTTGTGATATAGAACCTGTTGTCTCTGCAGAAACATTGGTTTTAAAAAAAATAGAAGAATATTATAAAACTGATAGTACAGTTGGTCAGATTAATATAGAAAGTTCCGAAAACAAATTTGACTGGCAAGAAGAACTTCATAATGACGTTCTTTCTGATGAACATATACAAATATTAATACGAGCAATACTAAAGCAAGCAATATTGAATAATGTTCATGAAATGTTTTTTGAACATATACCAAATGGTCTTACCGTTAATTTTAGGCAGGGTTCTGAAATAGTAGAAACAGGGCAAATCCCTTCTGTACTGGTTGTTCCCTTTATATCAAAGTTAAAAGCATTATCATCTTTAGATGCCAATGTTTGTGAACTTCCACAATTAGGCAAGTTGATTTTTAAGGTTGAAGATATTATTCTTACGGCAAGTATTTCAGCTTTTCCTACAATAAACGGAGAAAGAATATCATTAAAAATATATAAGCCGCCCAAACCTCTATGTGAGATTGGTTTATCTGATATTCAGATAAATACGGTAAAAAGAATAATGGAAACGCCGGGAATTGTGCTTGTATGCGGTTCTTCACTTGCAGGTAAAACACATATAATTTATTCTGTTTTGTTGGAATATTCTCATTCTGATAAAAACATTATGACGATAGAATCTATAGCAAAGTATAATTTGGAAAATATAAACCAATGTGAATTAAACGAAAATATCGGATTTAATATTGATAAAGCAATGAGGTTTATTGAGTTCCAATCTCCGGATTTAATTTATTTTGAAGGTATAACAAGCAAAGCAGCGCTTGATTATTTTAGTTCATTGGTGTTTAAAGATAAAGTTTTAATTACGGAATTTCTTGCAGATAATATGGCAGATTTGAACAAGAAACTGTCATATAGTGATTTTGAAATGTTTAAACCTTTAATTTCCTGTATTATATTTGTCCATAATCAAGACAGAATAGAAGTATTAGACAGGGATGATTTAAATAAATTTATAAAGTAAGTTATCGACCATAAGATGTAACATTATTTTAACATGTATGAAAATTAATAGTAAAAAAATATTTTCAGGTTTTAAAGCGAGTGGGAATGTAAAGGGTAAAACTTATGAAAATATCAAAAGTAACAAGCTTTAAGTCTGAAAAAGGAATTGGTTTAAATCAAAAGAAAGTAAATTTAGAAAGTAATAAAAACAGAATAAATATAACAAACCCTTCTCTTTTATTTCAGTCTTATATAGGCAGAGATATAGTATCTTTTGGGGGAAGAAAATATAGTGAAACATTAAAAGATAATTACTATCAACTACCAACAGGATGTTATCCTGATGCATTCCAAATAGATGCGGGAAAAGCATTAAATGAAGGCAAAACGGTTCTTGTAGAAGCTCCAACAGGAACAGGTAAAACAGCAATTGCATATTATGCGTCTACAAGAAATATGGCAGATGGAAAGAAAACTTTTTATACAGCGCCATTAAAGGCATTGAGCAATCAGAAATTAAATGAGTTTAAGAATATATATGGTGAAGAAAATATAGGTATATTAACAGGCGACAGAAGAGAAAATGTGGAAGCTCCGATTTTGATAATGACAACTGAAGTATACAGAAATATGGCGTTATCAAATTTATATGGAGAAGATAATCCTTTAATGAGAAACTTAGGAACGGTAATATTTGACGAGTTCCATTATTTAGGAGATAAAGACAGAGGCCCTGTATGGGAAGAGTCTTTAATGTTTACTCCGAAAGATGTTCAAACACTTGAACTAAGTGCTACAATAGGAAATCCGAAAGCTTTAAAAAATTGGATAGGAAGTTTAAACGGAACAGATAATGTTGCATTAGTATCTATTCCTTCAGAAGCAAGACATGTTCCGTTATCTTTCGATATGCTTACCACACAAGCATATGAAAAAGCCGAAAAAAGAATAGAAAAGGCTATCAGAAGAGGAGAAACTCCTGATTTTGAAAATACGCTAAAAGTAAAGAAACCAAAACTAAGTGATTTTAAATTAGCAGTTGAACAATTACAAAAAGAAGAAAAGCTACCTGCAATATTCTTTATATTCAGTAAAAAATATTCAAGAGAAGTGCTTGAATATATGGGAAAAGAAGGTGCTGATTTAACAACTCAAGCTGAAAAAGAAGAAATAAAAAGAATAGTAGACAAATATTCTGCAGAGAAATATATAGGAGCAGATTTAGATACTAAAGCATTGGAAAAAGGTTATGCAATACATAACTCAGGAATAATCCCGGGGCAGAAAGAATTAATAGAAGAATTGTTCCAAAAGAAATTATTAAAAGCAGTAATAGCTACAGAAACATTAGCAGCAGGTATAAATATGCCTGCAAAGACAGTTGTAATATCAAGCCCATATAAACCTTGTGATGAGGGAGAGGATGTTGGAAAACTTCTTTCTGAAAATAAGGTAAAAATAGAAGAAAGAGATGAAACGGAAGAAATATCCGCACAGACAGGAGAACAAGCAACAGAAAAGAAAGAAGAACGAGAGCAGACTCCTGTAAGAATGCTTTCTGCAAATGAATTTAAACAAATGTCAGGAAGAGCCGGAAGAAGAGGTATAGATACAATAGGTTATGTGTATACAATGCCGACAGATAGAGCATCAGAACAAGATTTCTTGTATCTAGAAGCAACGGATTGTAATCCGATTGAAAGTAATTATAATCCGGATTATGCTTTTTTATCAGGTTATTATGAGCACAATGTAAATGATAAAGGGCTGCCGAATATATTTGGCAAAACATTCTATGCATATAGTGATGATAAAAATCAAAGACAATCAAAAATAGACGAATTAATGGAAATAAGCTCAAGAAAGAGAGATATATTGCTTTCAAGAGGTTTCTTAATTGAAGAAGACGGCATTATTGAGCCTACATTATTAGCAAAAATGGCATCAAAAGTTAAAGGATATGATACATTAACACTCGTTGAGGCAATTTCATCAAAGGCATTTGAAGGAGTATCACCGGAAGGTTTAGCTATGATTGCATCAAGTATGGCATTGCCTGCAAAGTCAAATGAGACCGCAATCGGATACGATACAGACTTATCATATATTTTTGAAAAAACTGCAGAAGGTGTAGGAAATATTCAGCAAAAGTTATCAAATTCAGTAGCATCAATGCTTGCAAAATTCGGAAAAACAATGGAAAGTTTTTCGAGTTATGAAGATATGTTGAAATTTGTAGAGGGGATAGAAAAACCTGATGTTTCAGCAGAAGAGATAAAATCTGCAATGAATGAATTTGAGCTAAAAAGAGCAAAAATGTATAAAATAACGAAAACAACAGGCAATTATTCAACAGATGAAATTGTCGGAGCTTTAAAAAGAGGCGATGTTGTACCTACAAAGGTGTTAGAGTCAAATTTATCAGCAGTTCAAACATATAAGAAAAGAATCAATACAAGAACAATCGATGATTATATTGAAAAGTTAAATTCAGAACTTGCAGGCATGGATACAACATCAAAAGGTAATAAAGCGAAAGCCCGCATTGAAAGAAAACGTAAAGAAGTTGAAGCATCTATCCAAACCGCAGAAAATATGAAATATCTTGAAGAGAATATTCCAAATGCATTGGCAGCGAACCATCAATTTATAAAAAAGAATCCTCCAAGCCAAGTGAAAGAAGATTATAATGATGCCGAGATGGCATACCTTAAGTTAACAATGAAGGATATGTTAATAAGCAGAATAAAAGCATTGCAGGCATTAGAAGAAAGTGAAACCGAAGAAGGTAATTCAGATATAACAAGCTATGACTCAAGAAAAGTTAATAGTGTATTTAAGAAGTTATTGAAGAAATCTGCTGAAATATATAATGAGGAAATAGATAAAGGAATAAATCCGGGATATAGCCGTTATAATAAGGATGCAGCACAAATGGCATATATGTGGACAAGTTTAAATAATTCAAATCCATATGACAGTATGTCAAACTGGTCTCAATTAATAAGAACGGTAGGTGAAAAAGCAGATGAAGGAACAATATACAGAAATATAATGCAGACAGCAGACTTATTAAGTCAGATTGGAGAAATAGCAGAAGTTGGAGTAAAAGATTCAAAAAGTGAAGAAGACAGGGAATATTATTCGTCATTAAAAGACACAGCAACAGAAGCAAGAATGTTATTGATGAATGAGCCTGTAAAAATGTAAAAACAAAAAAGAAGAGGGAGTAATAAAACGTATACAGATGGTTAACACATAGTCTGTATACGTTTTTAACGTTTGTCAAGAAATTTACAAAAAAATAAAGAAATATTAAGAAAAAAGGAGAAAAAGAGAAAATACTGGTTGACTATGGAATATGTTTGACATAGAGTTAATATGCTAAGTGGTAAAATGTATTACCATAAGCGAAAGTCAATACACAAAAGGAAGTAGAAATGAACGAAAGCAAGCAACAAAGAATGAGAGTTTGTTTGAAAGCATACGATCATAAGTTAATCGACTTATCTGCAAGTAAAATTGTAGAAGTTGTAAAGAGAAGCGAAGCTAGAGTAGCTGGCCCGATTCCATTGCCAACAAAACGTCGATTATATTGTGTACTTCGCTCACCTCACGTAGACAAGAAGTCAAGAGAACATTTTGAGATGAGAATACACAAAAGAATCATAGATATCTATGATCCGACTGCTCAAATAACAGAAGAACTTACAAGAATTGATTTGCCTGCCGGAGTAGATATCGTGGTTAAACTGTAGAAAGATTTAACAGCACATACAATTTAATAGAGGGAGACTCCATAAATTGAATGTGATCTACGAGGCAAGTAGAAAAACGTAGCGCTCACAAAAGAAAGGTGAAATATGACACTGGGAGTAATAGGTGAAAAACTTGGGATGACACAAGTATTTGACGAACAAGGACTTGCAATTCCCGTAACAGTAATAAAAGTTGATCCGTTAACAGTAACACAAGTAAAAACTGTTGATTCAGACGGTTACAATGCGATTCAAGTAGGTGTAGTACCTGCAAAGGAAAAACATTTAACAAAAGCTGAAATAGGACATTTTAAGAAAAACGGATTAGAAAATTTCAGACATTTACAAGAATTCAGATTAGATAATCCTGAAGCATATACAGTAGGTCAAAAAATAGATTTATCTGTATTAACAGAAGGCACAAAAGTAGATGTAACAGGAACATCAATCGGAAAAGGATTTCAAGGTACAGTAAAGAGATGGAATTTTGGACGTGGACCAATGGCACACGGTTCAAAGAACCATAGAGAACCCGGTTCAATCGGAGCTGGTACAACACCAGGACGTGTAATAAAAGGCAAAAGAATGGCCGGAAACATGGGTAACGAAAGAGTAACAATAACAAAACTTACAGTAGTAAGAGTAGACAGCGAAAACAATTTGTTATTGGTAAAAGGTTCAGTACCTGGTCCTGAAGGAAAATTAGTAACAGTTGTACCATCAAGAGTTAAATGGAACTAACTCGGAGTTCAATTAAAAGGAAAAAGAAATTATGACAAAAGAAGTTTCAATATTAAGTACAAGCGGAAAGCAAGTCGGACAAATTGCTCTTGATGAAAAAGTATTCGGAGTAGAACCGAATTTGCATGTAATGCATATGGCATTAAGAAGACAACTAAGCAACGCAAGAAGCGGAAATGCTTGTGCAAAAACAAGAGCAGAAGTATCAGGCGGCGGAAGAAAACCATGGAAACAAAAAGGGACAGGTAGAGCCAGAGCAGGTTCATTAAGATCTCCATTGTTTGCAGGTGGTGGTGTAGTATTCGGACCAAAACCAAGAGACTACGAATTTTCAATGCCACAAAAAGCAAGAAGACTAGCATTAAGATCCGCATTATCAGCAAGATTAGATAATACTGTTTTAGTAAAAGATTTTTCAGAAATTACAGAAGCTAAAACAAAAATGGTAGCAGAGTCATTAAAGGCATTAAAAGTAGAAGGAAAGATTTTAATAATAGCTAATACAAAGGCAGCAGAAAACGGTCAATTAGAATTAGCAGCAAGAAATCTTCCAAACGTAAAAATCATATTACCTTCAAACTTGAATGTAAAAGATTTACTAGAAGCAGACAGCTTAGTAATGACAGAAGCAGCAATATTAGAAATAACTGAGAGGTTATCAAAATAATGAGTACAATGAAGCAAAACAAAGAAAGATTATACGATATCATTAAGAGACCTATAATCACAGAAAAATCAATGACTGTAGCAGCATTATCTCAATATACATTTGAAGTAGCAAAAGATGCAACAAAAGTAGAGATTGCACAAGCTATAGAGTTGGCATTTCCTAACAGAAAAGTAACAAAAGTAAGAACGGTATATATGCCGTCACACGCAAAAAGAGTAGGATATTCAGTTGGAAGAACTCAATCAAGCAAAAAAGCGATAGTAACAATCGAAGGCGATCCAATTGAAGAATTAGCAGGAGTGTAAGCAAATGGGTATCAGAAAAATTAATCCGACATCTCCGGGACAAAGAGGAATGACAAAAAGTGATTTTGCGGAAGTAACAACATCAACTCCTGAAAAGTCATTATTAAAGCCTATGAGAAAGAAAGCCGGAAGAAACAATACAGGAAGAATTACATGCCGTCACAAAGGCGGAGGACATAAGCAGGCATACAGAGTAATCGATTTCAAAAGAGATAAATTCGGTATACCGGGAACAGTAAAAACTGTAGAATATGATCCAAACAGAAATGTAAGAATTTCATTAGTAGTATATGCAGATGGTGAAAAGAGATATATATTAACTCCACACGATTTAAAAGTAGGAGACACAATATTATCAGGACCGGAAGCAGAAATACAAGTAGGTAATGCACTTCCATTAGAATTAATCCCATTAGGTACAATAATTCACAACGTAGAATTAATACCTGGACGTGGAGCAAAAATGGTAAGAACAGCAGGAGCCGGCGCACAATTAATGGCAAAAGACGGCAACTACGTAACAATAAAAATGCCAAGTTCAGAAATGAGAATGGTAAGAAAAGAATGTTTAGCAACAATCGGCGTTTTAGGTAATGCAGAGTTCAAGAACCTAAAGATAGGTAAAGCAGGACGTACACGTCACTTAGGCATCAGACCAACAGTACGTGGTGTAACAATGAACCCTTGTGATCACCCACACGGTGGTGGTGAAGGTAAAACCGGACCAGGAGGAAATCCAAAAACACCTTGGGGTAAACCTGCATTAGGTCGTAAGACAAGAAAAGTAAAAAAAGCATCTGGCAAGTTAATTGTTAGAGGAAGAAAACGCTAATAAAGGAGATAATTAATGACACGTTCACTAAAAAAGGGTGTATATGTACACGACTCTTTAAAAGCAAAAATAGATAAATTAAATGCTAATAAAGAAAAGAGAGTAATTAAGACTTGGTCAAGAGCGTCTATGATTACTCCTGAAAATCCAGATATGGTTGGCCACACGATAGCAGTATATAACGGTAAAACTCACGTACCGGTATATATATCAGAACCAATGGTAGGACATAGATTAGGTGAATTTGCACCTACAAGAATGTTCAGAGGCCACGCAGGGCAAGATAAAACAGCGAAAAGGAAATAGATTATGGAAGCTAAGGCAAGACAAACAGATATAACAATGCCGGCAAGAAAATTACGCAGAGTAATCAATCTTGTAAGAGGCAAATCAGCAGCAGACGCTTTAAGTATGTTGAAGTTTATGCCATATTTTGCCGCTCGTGTAGTAGAAAAGAACATCACAGCAGCAGTGGCAAATGCGACAGAGAAGTTTGGTGCTACAGCAGAAGCATTAAAAGTTTCTGAAATATACGCAGATGAATCAAGAACACTTAAAAGAGGTAAACCGAGAGCTCAAGGTAGAATATATTCAAGAGTAAAACGTACATCTCATTTAACTGTTAAAGTAACAAAAGAATCGAAGTAGAAGGTAATAGACATGGGACAAAAGACACATCCAACCGGATTTAGAGTAGGAATAATTCAACCTTGGTTCAGCACATGGTTTTCAAAGAAAGATTATCCTGAGTTTGTTGCAGAAGATGCTAAGATCAGAAAGTTTGTAAAGAAGAGACTTTATGCAGCTGGCATTTCAAGAATATTAATTGCAAGAAAAGCGCAAAATGTTACAGTAACAGTTGTAACAGCGAAACCGGGTATAGTAGTAGGCCGTGGTGGTCAAGGTATAGATGAATTAAGACAAGCGGTTGCAAAATTAATAAATAAGACAGTAACGATAGACGTAGTAGAAGTTGCAAGAGTAGATATAGATTCTCAATTAGTAGCAGAATCAATAGCATTGCAATTAGAAAAACGTGTAGCGTTCAGAAGAGCAATGAAGCAAGCAATGCAAAGAGCAATGCGTGGTGGAGCTCAAGGTATAAAAGTTATGGTATCAGGTCGTTTAGGCGGAGCTGAAATAGCACGTAGCGAGTGGGCAAAAGAAGGAAGAATTCCTCTTCAAACACTAAGAGCAAACGTAGACTATGGCTTTGCAGAAGCAGATACTATAATGGGTAAAATTGGTGTAAAGGTTTGGATTTTCAAAGGCAACTTAATGCCTGGTGAAATGGCAGATCAAAACATCAAAGCAAAAAAAGTAGGCGCTAACAATTTCGAAGAAAAACCAGTTGGCGGAAGAAGAAAAAAGAAATCAGCAGCAACTCAGGCTCAAACTGCAGCTGTTGAAGAAGAGAATAACTAAGTAAGAATAATTAGGAGCGAAAAACAATCATGTTAATGCCCAAGAAAACTAAATATCGTAAAATGATGAAAGGCAGAATGAAAGGACATGAAACACGTGGAACACAATTAGAATTAGGTTCATACGGTTTACAAGCCCAAGATCCTGCTTGGATTACGAGTAGACAAATAGAAGCTGCAAGAAGAGCAATGACTCGTGAAATCAAAAGAGGCGGTAATGTATGGATAAAGATATTTCCGGATAAACCAATCACAGCGAAACCTGCTGAAACTCGTATGGGTAAGGGAAAAGGAAACCCAGAATATTGGGTAGCTGTAGTAAAACCGGGCAGAATTCTTTTTGAATTAGATTACCCTCAAAGAGAAGTAGCTATTCGCGCACTTGAATTGGCTGCTCAAAAACTTCCAATTAAAGTAAAAATTGTTGAGAAAACAGGTGAATAACTATGAAGCTAGAAGAAATACGTGAAAAATCTGTAAATGAACTTAATGAATTAGTTGTAGATTATAAAAAACAATTATTTGATTTAAGATTCAAGAAATTTACAAATAAGTTTGAAAATGCTACTGATTTAGGAAAAGCAAATTCACAAATAAAAGAAATCAGAAGAACAATAGCAAGAGTAAAAACTGTAATTAAGCAAAAAGAATCAGTATAACAAAATGAGGTTAAATTAAAATGCCTAAGAAGGAAAAGCAAGGTGTTGTAGTAAGTAACAAAATGGAAAAGACAGCCGTAGTAAAAGTGGCTTCTTACAACCAACATCCTAAATATAAGAAAATTATAGAAACAACAAAAAATTACAAGGCACATGATGAGCTAAATCAATGTAGTGAAGGTGACATTGTAAGAATTGTTGAATCAAAACCGATTTCAGGTGGAAAACGTTGGGTAGTATCTGAAATTGTAGAAAAAGTAAAATAGTGATAATTCACTAGATGAAGTAATTAAGTAATTTCAAAGGATGAAATAAGATGATACAGCAAGAGACAAGATTACAAGTAGCAGACAATACAGGTGCTAAAGAATTGTTATGTATCCGAGTAATGGGTAGTTCAAACAAGAAATATGCACACGTAGGTGATGTTATAGTAGCAGCAGTAAAAGATGCTACACCAAATATGGCTGTAAAGAAATCTGAAGTAGTAAAAGCAGTTGTTGTAAGAACAAAAGCTGATATCAAAAGAGCAGACGGCAGTGTAATCAGATTTGACGAAAATGCAGCAGTAATAATAAATAAAGACGGTAACCCAAGAGGTACTCGTGTATTCGGACCGGTTGCCAGAGAGTTAAGAGATAAAAACTTCATGAAGATAATATCTCTAGCTCCGGAAGTAATTTAGGAGACGAACGATGAGAAACAAAAAGACAGTTGAAAAACATCCAATACATGTAAAAAGTGGTGACAAAGTTGTTGTTACTTCAGGAAAAGATAAAGGAAAAGTTAGTTCAATAAAGAAAGTTATAACAGCTGAAAATAAAGTTGTTGTAGAAGGAGCTAACATAGTAACAAAAGCTCAAAAAGCTCAAGGCGGAAACCAAGGCGGATTAATAAAAGTAGAAGCAGCGATGGATTCATCAAAAGTAATGCTATATTGTCCGGCTTGTGAAAAAGCAACCAGAATCAAATATGAAGTAGTAGACAACAAAAAAGTACGTGTTTGTAAAAAATGCGGAGAAAAGTTAGACTAAGAATTCAACGGGGTAGTTCATTTAATGCACGCCCCTAAGTTGTTTCTAAAATTTATTTTTAAGATATAATTAAAGATAAAATAGTGTAAGTATGGGTATCCCGCAAGGGGATACATTCTACGAGAAGGAAAGAAAAATGACAGTAGTAACAAAAAATCTAAAAACAAAATATGAAGAAGAAGTAAAAAAAGTTCTTCAAGAAGAGTTTAAGTATGAAAATGTACATCAAATTCCAAAATTAAGCAAAATTGTTTTAAATATGGGAGTTGGTGAAGCTTGTCATAACTCAAAATTAGCAGAAGCAATTGTAAATCAGTTGACAAAAATAGCCGGACAAAAAGCATTGTCAACAAAAGCAAAAAAATCAATTGCTGCTTTCAAGTTAAGAGAAGGAATGCCTGTAGGTGCAATGGTAACACTAAGAGGCGAAAGAATGTATGACTTCTTACAAAAATTAATTTGTGTAGTACTTCCAAGAATTCGTGACTTTAGAGGTATAAGTGCAAAGAGTTTCGACGGAAGAGGAAACTATACATTAGGTTTAAAAGAACAGTCATTATTCCCTGAAATTTCATATGATGAATTGGATGCAGTTCACGGAATGAATATTTCAATAATAACAACAGCGAAGACAGATGAAGAAGCAAGAGCTTTATTAAGAGCGCTTGGAATGCCATTTAAAAAATAACAAAAGGAGTATAAAACGTGGCTAAGAAAGCAATGATAGATAAAGAGCTAAAAAGAGAAGCTTTAGCAGCTAAAGGAAAATATCCAAGAGTAAGACTACATAACAGATGTTCAATCTGCGGACGTCCTCATGGATTTCACAGAGACTTTGGCATATGCAGAGTTTGTCTAAGAAAGATGGCTCATCAAGGTTTATTACCCGGTGTAGTTAAAGCTAGTTGGTAGTTAAGGTTTGTATAGTAGAGTAAAAACTATTATACAAAACTTAATTTTTCAATAACTTTTCTATACTGCTAGATAAATTTTAGTAAGTAGTTGACGGTATTCCGTCTTAAAAGGTAAAGGAATAAGAAATGAATACAGATCCAATAGCAGATATGCTAACAAGAATAAGAAATGCCAACATGGTATCTTTAACTGAAGTAGATATGCCAAGTTCAAAATTGAAAGTAGAACTAGCAAAATTATTAAAGTCAGAAGGATATGTTGAAGATTATGCAGTTGTTGAAAAAGAAGGCAGTGCATTCAAAACATTAAAAATCACATTAAAATATGATGAAAAATCAAAACCTGTAATATCAAATTTGAAGAGAGTTTCAAGACCAGGTTTGAGAAATTATTGCAAAGCAAAAAATCTTCCACAAGTATTAGGTGGTATGGGCATAGCTATAATATCAACAAGCAAAGGTTTATTGACAGACAGAAAAGCAAGAAAAGAAAATGTCGGCGGCGAAATTCTTTGCTATGTATGGTAATCGAGTAAGTAAATAATAAAAATTGGAGATAAAAAAATGTCACGTATAGGAAAATTACCAATCATCATACCGGATGGTGTAGAGGTAACAATAAATGGACAAGTAGTAACTGCGAAAGGACCTTTAGGTACAGAAACAGTTGAAGTTCGTCCAGAAATAAAACTTGAAAAAGTTGATAATACAGTAGTAGTAACAAGAATAAACGATGATAGAAAATCACGTTCATTACATGGTTTATCAAGAACATTAGTAGCAAATACTATTAACGGTGTTAAAAACGGATTTACAAAGAAATTGGAAATAGTTGGTGTTGGTTATCGTGCAGCAATGCAAGGTAATACATTAAACTTAGCTTTAGGCTATTCACATCCTGTAAATATAGATGCACCGGAAGGAATAAAAATTTCTGTTGAAGCAAATACAAAAATTACTGTTACAGGTGCAAATAAGCAGGCTGTAGGTGATGTAGCCGCTTTAATCAGAAGCAAGAGACCACCTGAAGTATATAAAGGAAAAGGTATTAAATACGAAGGTGAATATATCAGACGTAAAGCTGGTAAAACAGGTAAAAAATAGAAATTAATGTAGTAAAAATTGCCAATATAAACCCTTGTAGAAGCAAGAAGGTTTGGGTGAAAGGAAAGAAAAATGATTAAACAAGCAAACAAAAAAGAAGCAACACAAAAACGTCATAAAAGATTAAGAGCAAAATTATCTGGTACAACAGAAGCTCCACGTTTAGCTGTATACAGAAGTACAAAGCATATATATGCTCAAATCATTGATGATGTAAAAGGAGTAACAATAGTTTCTGCTTCTTCAATAGATAAAGATATGAAGAAAGATTTAGCACACGGCGGAAATATCGAATCTGCAAAAGCAGTTGGTGAAGCAATTGCAAAGAAAGCTTTAAAAGCAGGTGTTAAAGATGTAGTATTCGACCGTGGCGGATTCTTATATCACGGAAGAGTTGCAGCTTTAGCTGACGCAGCTAGAGAAGCTGGATTAAACTTCTAATTGAAATTTATAATAGTAATAAAAGACTCCTTTAAAAAGGGGTCTTTTTTATATTTGAGTAATTGAATTATTTTTTATTTCAAAAATTTCTACATTTTTTAAATATTCTTCTTTAAAGTGAAGAGTATCAACAGATGTAATAATAGTCTGAGTATCATTGCCGATAGCATTAAGAAGAAAGTTTTGTCTTAAATCATCAAGTTCTGCCAATACATCATCCAATAAAAGAACTGCATTTGTATTAATTTTATCTTTTATAAGTTGGAGTTCTGCCAGTTTAAGAGCGAGAACGATAGTTCTTTGTTGTCCTTGAGAGGCATATTTTTTTGAATCATTATTATTTATATAAAAAGAAACATCATCTCTATGCGGTCCCAGAACAGATTGTCCTCTAATAATTTCTTCAAGTTTCTTTTCTTCAAGTTTCTTCTTAAAATTTTCTAATATAAATTCATTGTTAAAATCAAATTTTTCAGCAGATGAAATATCACCAATAATACAAGAATTATAGAATATAGATAAATCTTCTTTTTCTGAAATTTGAGAATGCTTTATCTTTGCGGTTTTAAGAAGTTCATGTAAAAAATTTATTCTTATATATGTTATATTGCTTCCTGTAATTGCAAGTTGCTCATTCCAAACATCTAACAAAGAAGTATCAGAATTAATATTCCCTTTTAAATTTTTTAGGTAATTATTTTTTTGAGTTTTTATTTTATTGTATTTTGAAATCCTTTCGGAATATGCAGGAAAAATTTGGCTAATAGCTAAATCAAGCCATTTTCTTCTGTCTTCAGGTGTACCTCTAAGTAATAATAAATCATTAGTTGTAAAACAAACTGTTGAAATATTACTAATGAAATCAGATGATTTATTTTTATTAATACCGTTAACTTTCAGTTTTTTTCTGTTAGGCGGATTTATATATATCTCTAAATCTACATCAATATCAAATTTTTTGATTTCGGCTTTAATATTGCAAAAATCTTTTCCCCAAGTGATTAATTCACTATCAGATTTTGTTCTTAATGCATCAAGAGTAGATAAATAATAGATGGACTCTAAAAGATTTGTTTTCCCCTGAGCGTTTTTTCCTATGAAAAGAATTTTGTTAGAGTTAAAAGAAATCTCAATATCATCATAATTTCTGTAATTTTTAAGTTTTAGATTTTTAATAAACATAGCTGTATTATATCAAAAATTGAATAAACAATCTTGTCTAAGTCTTGAAAAACTTTTATAATTTACTCATATTGGTATGTTAAGAGGTTGTTATGGATAAGTTTAATAATATATATATGTGTATTTTAAAAAGTAAATTAGGAATTACATTATTAAGTATAATACCATTCTTTTTTATGAAAAAAATGCTTTTATCTGAATTATGTGTGTTAATGTTAGTAGTTACAATTGCTACAATAGCTACATCAAAGAAATTTAGCAAGAAAGAAAGTATATTGTTTGCACTTTTATATAGTTTTCTATTTTTATGTTTAGAAATAGGATATGTAGTAAAAGGGTTAGTTACTTCTCCATTTGGGATGGTGACTCTTATATATTATGGGGCAAGTATGCTTATAGCTCTTGCAATAAAATTTTTAATATGGTTAATTGCAGGCGGATTTATATTTTACTTGTTTAATTTGGTTTTAACTGTTTTAATGAGATGGGAAAAAATAGAGCTAATATTTAAGCCTTTTACAAAATTATTATCAAATCCTTTAAAAATGATATTTACTTCTTTACTAATTGGATTTGTTATTAATTTATTTTTATATTCTACTTCTGTGCATATAAAAGTAGATTTTTTACCTGAATTAGAAAAGTCGAAGTTAAAAATAGAAGAGGTTTTGAACGAAAAAAGAATCTTGTTATATTCTGCTAAAGAAAACAAACTTGCATTATATGATATAGAAAAAGATTTTTTAATAAAAGATTGTCCTGAATTAAAGCCTATTCCGGATGGATATGTCAAAGATCATGAATATACATTGTTTGATAAATTAAAGAACGGAGACGTATTTATAAGAAATTGTATGCAAACTAAAAGCAGAGAAAATATGTCTTTAAAAACATATGCATATATATATTCTCCGAAAAAGAATGCGATTGTATGGCAAGCTGAACTTCCGAAAGAAATAAGCTTTTATCAAGCTGCAATTATTGATATTGATGCAGAAAGAATATTTGTAGTTGGTGCTGATTCTGATAAAAAGACCTATATATACAATATAAAAGATAAAAGTATAGAACAAAAATCTGAAACCATAGAGGAAAGAAGAGGCTGTGAAATTATAAAATTAAAGAATGGAAAACTTCTTATTTGGGGAGGTTATTCCAGCAATGATAGTATTGAATTATATGATATAAATAAAGATGTATTTGAAAAGATTCCACTTGGATTTAAACAAAAATTTGTTTATGGAAATGATAAATTATACTTGTTAGAAGATGGTAGAGTTGTTATAAAAACAACAAAGATGGAAGATAAAAAAGAAAATGGGGTTGGAGAATATTCAAGCAGTATATATAGTGGTACTGGTTATCCTGTTCCTTGTGTAGTTTTGTATAATCCAAATGATAATTCATTTAAAGAAATAGATATAAATAAAAATAGTAAATATAGGCATGATAATAAAGTTTCAATAGCTTCAACTGCTGATGGTAAAATAATTATAGCTGGAGGCTCATTAATTAGTAAAAAGCGTATAAAACTTTCAGGATATGATGATAAAATAAATTTTTACAATGTAAAAACAAATAAACTACAGAAATCATATGGTATGAAATTTGATGATACTCTTAGTCCTTATATCTATACACTAAATAATAACGAATTTATATATGTTTATGGTACGGATTTTGGAATTGATCATAAACAAAGATATCATAAATTAAAAATTTAGGAATTAATCATAAGGTAGCAGCAATAAAATGGAAATGCGCAAAGAAGAAATCATTGAAATTGGTAAAAGATTATATTTAAAAAATCTGACAGTTGCAACATCAGGAAATATAAGTATCAAAACAGATAAAGGTATATATATTACAGCTTCAGGGAGTTCTTTAGGCTCTCTGAAAAAAGAAGATATTGTATTGACTGATTTAGAAGGTAATGAGATATCCCAAGGGAAAGCCTCATCAGAGAAAAAATTGCATGTTGCAATTTATAAATTGCGACCTGAAATAAATGCAATAATCCATACTCATCCGGTATATTTAACCTCTTTTGCGGCATGTCATAAATCATTAAAAGAACCTATAATGTCTGAAAATATATTATATTTCGAAGATATTCCCGTTGCTAAATATGCAATGCCATCCTCAGATGAACTTGTAAAGAACACTATAAAACATTTAAAGAAAAGAGATGTTGTTATGATGGCAAACCATGGAGCAATCGCAATTGCATCGAGCTTAGAAGATGCTTTTGCTAAAATAGAAACTGCTGAATATTATGCACAAGTTACATTGAATACTCATATAATAGGTAAGCCTAAATATTTAAGCGATGAAGATATAAGTGATTTATTAAAATTAAAACATTCAAGAAGATAGTCTTTGGATATTATTTTTTTAAAGCTGATCCTTGATATGAATTACGTTCTTCGAGAAGTTTATCAATTTTATTTAATACAACGAATTTTTTGCTCAACCACGCAGGTGCTAACATATTAGGTTTTAAACCGTTTCCGGCAAGCCTGTGTATAGTAACTTCAGGCGGCAATAATTCCAAAAAATCACAAACGGTTTCAACATATTCATCCTCTTCCATCATTGGGATTTTGCCTTGGTAATATAATTTAGTGAGTCTTGTGTTATTTAAAACGCAAAGCAGATGAATTTTAACTCCGTTAATACCTAAATCGCCTAAAACTTTTGCAGTTTGCAACATATCTTTTTTTGTTTCTGTTGGTAATCCCAAAATTACATGGGCACAGACGTTAATATTTCTTTTTTGAGTTTCTTTTAGAGCATGACAAAAAGTTTCAAACGAATGTCCTCTGTTAATGAATTTAAGTGAGCGTTCATGAATACTTTGTAGACCATACTCAAGCCAAATATAGTGATTTTTAGTGTAACCTGCAATTAAATCAAGCTTTTCATCATCAACACAATCAGGTCTAGTACCGATAGACATACCTATAACATCTTCATGAGACAGTGCTGAATTATAGATTTTTTCAAGTTCTTTAACCGGTTTATAAGTATTTGAGTATGCCTGAAAGTAAGCCAGAAACTTTTTAGCTTTATATTTCTCTATAGATAATGCAATACCTAAGTCTAATTGTTCTTTGATAGAAATATTGTTAGGATAGAGCTGAGAAAAACTCCCGCCGTTATCGCAGAAAATACAACCCTCATTTGAGATGGTACCATCTCTATTGGGGCATGTAAAACCGGCATCTAATGTAACCTTATATACTTTAACTCCGTAAAGGTTTCTAAGATGATCGCTAAAGCGATTATATCTAATATTAGTATTATACAAAAACATTATTCTTGTTTATCATCAATAGCAGGGTAAACATAATGTTCACCACAATTAGGACAAACAACTTCTTGTTGTTTACCATTTTCCAAAACAGCAACTTCAAAAAGGCATTTACATCCTGATTGAACACATCTTATTGCCCAAGTTGGTCTAACAATTCTTGCCATGATATATTCCTCTAAAAAATGACTTTAAAATATAGTATTATATTTTTCTGATAATAGCAAATCATTAATTTTTATAAAGAATAAGATAGGTTAAAAAGCAGTAATTATAAGGGTTGAGAATAATATAAACAAAAAAGTCAAAAAAAATTAAAAATAAGTATTGAAATTATTTTTTTTTTGTTTTATATTGTCTAAGTGGCTAATAACCACGAAGTCAAGACTGAGATGGAATGAAATTTTCTTTTTGATTTAGAATTGACTTGTAGAACACCAATCGGGTGTTTTAAAACTGACAAACTAACCCTCAAATAAAAAAAATAAAAAATAAGTTGACAAAGTAGATTGAGGTGATAGGATGGAAGATGTCGCTGAGAGGCGATGAGTGAAAG
>CALUPH010000002.1 GCA_944322615.1 Candidatus Gastranaerophilales bacterium
AAACCGTTTGACAAAAACAGAACAGATGAAAGAAAATCAGAAGGAAATAAAGAGCAGCAACCAAAAAAACCATTACAGCACCATATTATTTCGCAAGAAATATATGATGTAAAATCTGCACCAAATTCTGCATTCAAGAAAAAAGGTCAAAAAGAAAAGAAAAAACAATATAAAAATAAAGAAGAAGAACAAGAATTAATCAGTTTAGAAAAAACTATTACACAAAAACATAAGAAAAAAGCAAAAGATGATAATTCTGCGGAAACTGTAACACAAGTTGTAATTAACAAACCAATAACAGTAGGTGAATTAGCTGAAAAAATAAAGAAAACACCTGCTGATATAGTTAAATTTTTAATGATGCAAGGAATATTAACAACTGTAAATGAAGTAATATCCGTTGATACACAAAAGAAAATTTGTGAAAATTTTGAACTTGAAGTTCTTGAAGAAGATTTAGAAGAATACATGCAACAAGAACTTGAAAAAGAAGAAAAAGCAAAAGCGATTCAAGAAGTTGATGAATCTTTACTTGAAACAAGAGCTCCTGTAATAAGTATCATGGGGCATGTAGACCACGGTAAAACAACCTTGTTGGATTCAATAAGAGCATCAAAACATAAAATAGTATCAACAGAAGTTGGCGGTATAACACAATCTATCGGTGCATATTCTGTATACTTGGATAACGACAAAAATAAAAAGATAGTATTTGTTGATACACCCGGTCACGAAGCTTTTACAGAAATGAGAGCAAGAGGCGCAAAAGCAACAGATATAGCAATATTGGTAGTTGCAGCAGATGACGGAATTATGCCTCAAACAATAGAAGCTATAAACCACGCAAAAGCAGCAGAAGTACCAATTATTGTAGCTGTTAATAAAATAGATAAGCCTAGCGCTGATCCTGATAAAATTCTTCAACAACTTACAGAATATGGTTTAGTACCTGAAGAATGGGGCGGAGATACAATCTGCGTAAAAGTTAGTGCATTACAAGGAAAAGGTATTGATGAATTATTAGAATATATCCTTTTACTTGCAGAAGTTCAAAATTTACGTGCAAACAAACACGCATTAGCTTCAGGAGTAGTAATAGAAGCAAAACTTGATAAAGGGAAAGGACCTGTGGCAACATTGTTGGTTCAAAATGGAACACTGCACACAGGTGACTGCTTTGTAGTAGGTAACGTCTGCGGTAAAGTAAGAGCATTATTGTCAGATTCAGGAGAAAGAATAAAAGAAGCAGGACCATCAACTCCTGTTGAAATTTTAGGCTTAACAGAAGTTCCTCAAGCAGGTGATACATTTGAAGCTGTTGAAAATGAAAAAGTAATGAGAACCATTTGGGAAGAAAGAAAAGAAAAAGAAAGAATTTCCAAACTGGATAGCATGAAACCTGCTCATATAAGAAATGAACACGTTGGTAATTCCGATGACAATATAAAGAGATTAAATCTGATAATAAAAGCAAATACACATGGTGCAGCAGAGGCTGTATCTCAAGCAGTATCTCAATTAGAGTCAAAGGAAATTATTACAAAAATTGTACACGTTGGTGTCGGAGATATTTCAGAAGCAGATGTTATGCTAGCAAGTGCCAGTAATGCAATAATACTTGGGTTCACTGTAAAAGAAGATACAAATGCTCAAATAGCTGCTGAGAAGGAAAATGTTACAATCAAAAAGTACAATATTATATACCAAGTTCTTGAAGACCTTGAACAAACAATGTTAAATTTATTACAACCTGAAATAAAAGAGGTAGCTCTTGGTCAAGCAGAAGTAAGACAAGTGTTTACAGTTGGTAAAACAACAAAGATAGCAGGTTGTTATGTACTTGAAGGTAAAATTGTAAGAAATAAAACAGCAACTGTTGTAAGAAACGGAGTTGAAGTATTCAAAGGGCAAATCGATCAATTAAAAAGATTTAAAGATGATGTTAAAGAAGTTGCTCAAGGATTTGAATGCGGTATTTCTTTCGATAAATTCAACGATATCAAAGAAGGAGATATTATTAAAGTATCTACAACTGAAGAAATAGAAAGACAAGTTTTAGTATAGGTAAGGGTATTATGTCTTTAAGAAATGAACGTGTAAGAAAAACCTTAATGAAAGAAATAGCTGATATTATTCAAAGAGAGCTTAAAGATTCAAGAATACATGGTGTTGTTTCAATAACAGATATTGAAATTGCGCATGATAATTCATTTGCAAAAGTATACTACTCTGTAATGGCTTCAGAAGAAGAAAAAGTAAATACTATAAAAGCTATTACTGATAATACTGCAAAAATAAGATATGAAGTTGGAAAAAGAATTCGTTTGAGACTAACACCTGAATTGAGATTTATACCTGATGATTCTTTAGAACGAGGTGCTCATGTAACTGAACTTATCAATAAAATTTCAAGAGGCGAAATTTAGTTTGGATGTTTGGATTTATAAATATTAACAAACAATCAGGAATAAGTTCCCATAAAGTTATTTCTATCTTACGTAAAATTACAGGAATAAAACAAATAGGACATGCCGGCACACTGGATCCTTTAGCTTCAGGAGTTTTACCTGTAGCAATAGGAAAGGCTTCAAAGTTAATCGATTATTTAGAAGAAGATAAAGCATATCAAGTCGGAATGTATTTAGGAAAAATCTCTGACACATATGATACAGAAGGAACTGTAACAAATACAAATTACAGGAAAATAGAGTTAGAAGAAATCCAATCTGTTCTAAATAAATTAAGAGGAACAATAAAACAAATTCCACCTGCATATTCTGCTGTCCATTACAATGGGAAAAGACTATATGAATTAGCAAGAATTGGGAAAATTCCTGAAGATATTCCATCAAGAGAAATAAATATATACCAAAATGAACTAATTTCTTTTGACTATGATAATCAAATATTAGAACTAAATATAGAATGTTCAAAGGGAACATATATCAGAACAATTGTAAATGATATAGGACAAGAGCTCAATTGTGGAGCAGTAATGTTTAAACTAATAAGAACGAAATCAGCAGGAATGGATTTAGACGGCAGTTACACATTAACAGACAAAACAACAACTGAAGATATAGAAAGTCATCTTATAGAGCCTCTCAGTGTGCTTAAAATTAACACTTATGAAATTAATGAATATGAATATAATAAACTACTAAACGGAAATCAATTTAAGAATAGAAGAAATTTAAAGGATACAATCCTTTTAACAAAAGACAATAAAGTTGTGGCAATAGCAACAGGAAACGATAAAATAATTCAACCAAGGAAAGTTTTGTTATGAAAAAAATAATTTGCACTTTAATTTGTATACTAATTTCTTTAACGGCATATGGAAATAGCTGTAATGTGACTTGTCCATCTGAAACAATGAAAGTTATAGAAGATGAAAACGTTTTTCTTAAAGTAACAGGAATAAATTTCTTGACGAAAAAGATTGTAGAAACAGCAATTGAAAAAGAATTAAAAGATGAATTAAATTCAAAATTCAATGCCGACTTAGATATTTTTACATTAAAAAGACTTAAAAACGGAGAATTTAAAAACTTACTGTTAGCAAGTGATAATTTCAGATACAAGGCAATGAGTATTTCTGATTTTAAAGCAGAAACAATTTGTCCTTATAACCAAATAATCTATAAAAATAAAAAAGTATATTATCCAAATGATTTACCGTTTAAATTCAATGCCAATATAACAAATAATGATATAAAAAATATAATAAAATCAAAAGAATTTCAAAAGCAAATACAAAGAAGTGCCGTTAAAATTAACGGATTCACAACTTTGGAAGTACAAGAACCAATTGTAACTATTAATAATGGTCAATTAGAATTTTCAATACCGATAAGAACTTTTTTATCTAATGAACCGTTTATAATGAATCTAAAATCAAATATCGAAGTAGCAAACAATAAAATTATGTTAAAAGATACCACTTTTTCAACAAATAGTAATATAATTAACATAGATATTTTGGGTGGTATTATAAATCAAGTAAATCCTGTTGCATTCCAAATAAACAGTATAGATAGCAGATATTGCAAAATATACATTACAAGTGCAAAAATCCAAGGAAATATTATAAAAACAGAAGGTATATTTATAATAAATAAAAACTACGAAAGGTAAAATGAGTAATTTTTCTAAAATAGTTATAATACTTTTATTAACGCTTTCCTTCTTCTTTATAAAAGAAAAATGGGGGAATAATATCACTAATTTATTATCCTCAATTAATGGAATACCCAAAATAGAACTCCCATCAATCCAAAAAGAAGATAAGAAGAAAGAAGAAATAGTAAAAAAACCAACGGAAGTTCCAACAAAAAAAGAAGTAACAAACGATAAAGAAACTGTTTCAATATATTTCTTAGCACTTGATTCAAATGATAATGGAATATACAAGAAAGTACAAAGAGAAATTCCAATTGGTCAAAATAGGCTTGAATATGCAATAAACGAATTACTAAAAGGCCCAAATATAGTTGAAAAATCAACCGGCGCATATAGCGAAATACCAAAAACAACGAAATTATTAAAAATTAAACAAAACGGAAATAAAATAATAATAGATTTTAGTTCTGATTTTCAATATGGCGGCGGAACAGATAGTATATATTCAAGGATGATGCAATTAATAAAAACTGCTCTGGCGAATACAGAAAATAAAAATATATACTTATATTTAGATGGCAAACAAGTTAATTTTATTGGTGGTGAGGGCATTATGATTACTCAACCGCTAAATGAAAAATCACTTGAAGTATAAAAAGAAAATATGTTAGGATTTTTTTATATTATTCTGTCAACATATTCTTATAACTAGGTTATAAGAGAGACGTTGATGATAGAAAAGAAACTTAAAACAAATATTATAAATAAAACTCAATTTTGTCTGACAGAAAGAGAAATTGAAATTTTAAAACAAATAACCGAAGGTAAAACAAATTTCGAAATAGCAAAAAATATGAATATAAGCATTCATACGGTAAAAGCACATATCACAAATATTTTAATAAAAATGGATGTAAAATACCGTATACAAGCAGCAGTAAAAGCTGTAAGCGAAAATATTATTAATATCTGATTACAAATAAAAGCTTATGTGGTAAAATTAATTTATATTACATTTTAAGGATATATATTTTGTTTGAGAAATTTACTGAAAAAGCAGTTAATATTGTAAAATCAGCACAAATATGTGCTATTGAACACAATCACGAAAAAATATACCCGGAACATCTTTTACTTGCGCTATTAAATGATACAAACAGTTTAATAGTAAAAACATTTTCAATATACAAAATAGAAATTAACGAATTAAAAAAAGAAATAGAAAAATTGTTAGAAAAAAGAGCAGTAATTAGACCTGCTGAATTTGTTGTTTTCAGTGATTCCTCAAAAGATATATTTACAAGAACATTAGATATTGCAAGAATACTTGGAAATTCATATGTAAAACCCGAGCATCTTTTTCTTGCAATTTGGGACTATCCAAAATTAGAATTGACGAATGTGTTAAAAGAAAAAGGCATAGACGTAGAAAAAATGAAAACTATGTTCTACAATGTGCTATCAGCAAATAAGCCCAAAAAGGTAAGACACCCTGAAAGTATTGAAAAAAGAAGAAGAATAGATAAAAACGATAATATTATTTCATTAATTGAAAGTTCTGACAGTAAAAAAATATTTGATAGAGCAATAGCAAAATTATCTACATCAAAATATGAAATATTAGGCACAGAACAGATAATGCAATCTATTTTAGAAGATAATGAATCAAATATAGCCCATATTTTGGCAGATTTTGGAGTAACTGCTGAGACTTTCTCAAAAAAACTAAATGAAATATCATCAAGACAAGCTGAATATGAAGATAAACAGATTATATTTACACCTAATGCACTAAAAACACTTGCTAATGCAATAGATATAGTAAGAGAAGAAGGCACAGCATCAATATTGCCTGAACACATTATATTAGGCTTACTAAAATCAAAAAAAGGTATTGCATATAATATATTAAAAGAACTCAATGTAAATGAATATCTTTTAGAAGATAAGATTTTACAACCAATAGAAAAGCAAGTAAACGAAACATTATATATTATGAGACTGGCGAAACAAGAAGCAAGAAGAATAGGAAATAATGTCGTAGGAAGCGAATTAATTTTATTAGGTATTGTTCTTGAAGCAAATTCTATAGCAGCAGAGGTCTTAAGAGATCTTGGTGTTATAGTAAAAGATGCAAGAGAAGTAATCGAAGAATTAATAGGCGTTTCAGACGAATATAATACATCGGAAATAACCTTCAGCCAGAGAGCAAAATTAATTTTAGAGGATGCTTGGAATATAGCGAAATCTCAAAATAAAACAAGAACAACCGCTGATGATTTATTGGTTGCAATATGCAATCAACCTGATTCCGTTGCTATGAAGGCATTAAGTAGATTAGGGGTAGATGCACTTGAAATCAGACAAGGAATTAAGAACAGAATTACAAACAGCAGAATTTGAATTACTCGTCCCTGCAAATAATAAAGATATAGCAATAAAAGCAACAAAAGCCGGATCAGATGCGGTTTATATAGGTTACGAGAAATATAGCGAACGAATTCAGGCCGGTAATTCAATGCAAGATTTAATTGAGCTAATTGAATTTGCACATATCTACAGAGTAAAAGTGTATATTACAATAAACACTATTTTAAAAAATGAAGAAATTCCAAAAGTAGAAAAGCTAATTTGGCATCTATACGCAATAAAAGCAGACGGAATAATAATCCAAGATATGGGAATTTTGGAATGCAATCTGCCACCTATTCCGATAATAGCAAGTACTCAATGCCATAATAATACTATTGAAAAAATTAATTTTTTAGAAAAAACAGGATTTAAAAGAGTAATATTACCACGAGAAATAACTCTTGACGAAATAAAGGAAATACATAAAAACACAAATATCGAACTGGAATGTTTTGTTCATGGCGCATTATGTATGTCATATAGCGGACAATGTTATTTAAGCTATGCAATAGGAGGAAGAAGTGCAAACAGAGGAGAATGTGCTCAACCTTGCAGAAAAAAATATTCGTTAAAAGATGCAGAAGGGAAATATATAGTAAGAAACAAAAACATTCTAAGTTTAAAAGATTTAAACCTTTCAGAAAGACTTGAAGAGCTTATATTAGCAGGAATAACTTCATTCAAAATTGAAGGAAGATTAAAAAATGAAGCCTATGTAGTAAATACAACAGCATATTATAGACAATTATTAGACAAAATAACAGATAATTTAAAACTAAAAAGAGCCTCCAAAGGCATATCAAACTATGATTTTGAACCTGATATCTATAAAACATTTAACAGAGGTTATACAACCTTTAATATAGACAATAATAAAAAAGATCTAAGTACATATACATATACATCATCGTTGGGTGAATATCTTGGTGTTGTACAATATGTCAAGAAAAATTATTTTTCAATGAAAACAAACATTTTAAATAATGGCGATGGTATATGCTTTTTCAATGAAGAAAGAGAATTAATAGGTACAAAAATAAATAAAATTGAAGGTAATTTAATATTTCCGGCAGAAATAAAAGGAATAAAACCGGGCATAAAAATATACAGAAATTACAATAGAGTTTTTGATACAAAAATAAATAATGCCAATATAACAAGAAAACTATCAACAAAACTAAGAGGAAGAGAAATTCCAACAGGATATATTTTTTTCTTAGAAGATGAAGATGGTAATTGCGCACAACAAATGATTTCAAACAAAGTAGAACTTGCTGAAAACAAAGAGAAAGCGCTAAATACAATAATTGTACAGTTGTCAAAATCAGGTAATACAGAATTTAGAATTAAAGAAACAGATATAAAGCTAAAAAACATTCCGCATCTCAAAGTTTCAAAAATAAATGAAATAAGAAGAAACTTAACAAATCAACTAAGAAAAATAAGAAAGAAAAACTACAAATATAAATATAGAAAAACACCAATTAAAATAGTTGAATATCCGATTTCAAAACTAAACTATAAAGCAAATATTCTAAATGATAAAGCAGCATTATTCTATAAAAAGAGAGGTTGCTTTATAGAAGAAATGGCGCTTGAAAGTCAAAAAAATACAACTGAAAAAGAAGTAATGATTTCAAAATACTGCATAAAAAATCAATTAGGACTTTGCCCTAAACACACAGCAGTAAAGAAATTCGTCGAACCATACACCTTAATAGACGAATTCAACAAGGAGTACCTTGTTGAATTCAATTGTAAGGATTGTGTTATGAAAATAAGGACTAAGAATTAAGATCTTTTTAATGAAGAATATGCAGGATTTGTAGCGATTAAGTTAGCGATTGAAGTCATTTGATTACCATCTTTTGTATATAATTTAGATAAGTAATTTAATCTTTTAACTAATTTAGAATCAGCTGTTTTTAAAGAAGGATTATATTGAGTGAATGACATCCAAGTTTGAACTTCCATTGTCCAAGCTCTAACTTCTTCTTCGTAAGTTTTTGTATTTTCGTGGTGAACACTTTCGTGAGCAATTAAACAAGCAACTGCTTCAACAGGAGCTGTTTTATAATTAGAGCTGATTAATATAACCAAACCACCATCAGCTGTTTTTGCTGTAACTGCTTCACAAGTACCATAACCTAAAGCAGCTAAGTTTCTAAACATTATTCTGATAGGTCTATTAGTAGAATTTTGACCTTGAATTACATCTAAAACTTTTCTATTATTCATTGCTTCTAATTTGTTCAATGCAGCTGTTAATACCGGTTGTTTAGTATTAGCAGAGAAATCTGCAGCTAAAGCAACATTTGAAACACTCATCAAAATTAATGCGCTAAAAAGCACAACTATCTTACTCATAAATTTCATAACAGGGAATCCTTTGAGAACTAATAATCTTTTACACTTATTAAGAATTTTGTTTTATCCTTACATTTTGAGTTATCGGAGTTTGAAAAAAATACTTTAGTTTTTAAATTAGTTTTTTTACTTTTTTGTAACATTTCTTAAAATCAGGATTTTCAAAATCGCTCAAATCCAATAACAACAAGGATTTTTATTTTTAGATAAATCTCTATATAATAAGAAAATGTTTATTGTATAATCAAATAAAAAGGGTTTTTTATGTTTGATATAGGAATAATAGGTTCAGGACCGGCAGGATATGCAGCCGCAATAAGAGCAAGTCAAAGAGGTTTAAGCGTAGTTTTATTTGAAAAGGAACATATTGGAGGCACATGTTTAAATAGAGGATGCATTCCAACAAAAACAATTCTTCATTCTTGTAAATTATTTTCAGAAATAAAGAACGCACAAAAATGCGGAATAGCAGCAGAAAATATATCTTTTGATTTTGAGAAAATCCAAGAAAGACAAAAAAACGTTTCTGAAAAAATAAGAAAATCTCTAACAATGTTAATAAAAGGATATGGAATAACAATTGTAGAAGAAGAAGCATTTATTGAATCAAAAAACATAATCAAAACACAGACAAGCAGTTATGAAGTTAAAAATATCATTATTGCAACAGGTTCAAAACCTAATATATTAAATTTCCCAGGGGAATATGCAAAAGATTTTATTTTAACATCAGATGATGTTCTCAATATGACAAAACTTCCGCAAAGTATATTAATTGTTGGAACAGGTGCAATTGGTATAGAATGGGCAAGAATATTTTCCTGCCTTGGAGTAAAAGTCACTTTGGTCGAAATGATGGAACATATTATTCCAACAGCAGATTATGAAGTGTCAGAACGTGTTATTAGGTTACTAAAAAAAAGCAGAATAGATTTCTACACATCTACAACAATAAAAAATATAAATAATAATGAAATAACCTTATCAAACGATAAAGTTATTAAAGCAGATAAAATACTTTTAGGTGCAGGAAGGCAGCCTGAAACAAACTGTACAAAAGTGCCTTCATACATAAAAATAAATAAATATATAGATACAGACTGTAATTTCAAAACAAACATTGAGAATATCTTTGCAATAGGTGATGTAAACGGTCTATCAATGCTTGCACACAGCGCAATGAAACAGGCTGAAGAAGTAATAGAATATATTATAAAAGGAGAATGCCCCAAATTTAATAAAAACCTTGTACCCTCAGTAATATATGGCACACCGGAAATTGCTTCTATCGGAAAAACAGAACAAGAATTACAAAAAAATAATATAGAATATAAGAAATCATTTTTCCCGATTTCTGCATTAGGGAAAGCCTATGCTGATGATAAAATAGAAGGATTTGTAAAAATTTTAGCAAATGATAATGAAATACTAGGTGCTCATATTATTTCAGAAGAAGCAAGTGCTATGATAGAGCAAATCGCAATAGCGATGACAAATAATATATCACCATCTAAATTGCAAGATGTAATTTTTGCACATCCAACATATTCTGAAGGTATATTTGAAAGTATTTTAGGACTTGATAATATAGCTATACATATTCCGAGACAATAAAGAAAGATTAAAATATGAATCAAATAAGAAACAAAACAAAAATAGTAGCAACCCTTGGACCATCAAGTAATGATTATGAAACAATAAAAAAGCTTGTACTCGCTGGAGTTTCAATGTTCAGAATTAACACCTCGCATGGGGAAAAAGAAGAACACGCTGAAAAAATAAAAATAATAAGACAAGTAAGTGAAGAACTAAACCAAAACATACCAATATTGATAGATTTACAAGGTCCAAAGATTCGTGTAGGACAAATTCCGGAACCAATAGAAATAAAAAAAGGTCAAGAAATAATACTTGAACATACCGATGAAATAAAGGACGGAATAATTCCTGTTGATTATAAAGGAATAGCTAATGATGTAACTGTCGGTGAAAAAATCTTATTAGATGATGGCCGAGTAGGTCTGAGAGTAGAAAAAGTAATAGATACAAAAGTTTATACCAAAGTTGAGCATGGTACTTTAATAAAACCAAGAAAAGGTATAAATATTCCCGGGGTACAAGCAAGTTTAGAAGCAGTAACAATAAAGGATAAACAATATATAAAATTTGCCCTGGAACAGAATGCAGATTACATAGCACTTTCTTTTGTAAGGAAAGCAGAAGATATTAAATGTGCAAGATATTATACTAAAGCTTATGGAGATAAAGAAATTCCTATAATTGCAAAAATAGAAAAACCTCAAGCTGTTGAAAATCTTAAAGAAATTGTAAAAGAAGCAGATGGAATTATGGTTGCAAGAGGTGATTTAGGAATAGAGATGTCACCCCAGGAAGTTCCAATTGCGCAAAAAGAGATTATAAGACTAACAAATATTCAAAAGAAGCCTTGCATTGTAGCAACACAAATGCTTGAATCTATGATGGAAGAACCAATTCCAACAAGAGCAGAAGCAAACGATGTAGCAAATGCAATATATGACGGTACTGATGCTATTATGCTTTCAGGTGAAACTGCTGCAGGTAAATATCCTGTTGAAGCAGTTGAGATGATGGCTTGTATATCAAATAAAGTTGAAAAAAGCCAATTTATTAAAACAGACTACGATATAGACTTAATTGCAGAATTGAATCCAATTTCACAAGCAATATCAAGTAGTGCGGTTAATATAGCAAAAAAATTAGGTGCAAGCGCAATATTAATCTTCACTGAAACAGGCTATACACCACCTATTATATCAAAGCTAAAACCTTCAGTACCCATAATTGTATTCACAAATTCAGAAGTAACAGCGAGAAAATTAAGTTTATATTGGGGTATATATACATATGTAGACAAGAACTGTAACAGTGTACTGGATGAAGCTCTTTTTAATAAAATTGATGATCTTTTAACCGAGAGGGTTGGTTTTAGAAAAGGAGATGATATTGTAATTGTAAATTCTGTTCCAAAATTAATGACAGGAAAAATCAATACAATTAGAGTTCATAAAATAGGAGAGACACAATAAAAATAAATAAAAAGAGCCAAATTTGGCTCTTTTTTATTGAATATATTTTTATAACTTATAAAATCTTTTGGAATGAAATCGAGTCATTATTCTCAATATAAGCATGGAGTTTCTGTATTAAAGACGGAGAAAAATTATAATCATTATCTGCTGGAATTATTTTTATAAAAGAATTATAACCATCCTGCGCAGAAACTGAAGCTATAAACTCTTTTGTATATGCTTTAAACAATACACTTCCTGTTTTAAATTGAATTTCTTCAATAGAATAATTATGTGCATTTATTGCAGATAATAACAAATATAATAAATTTTCAGAAGAAGTTCTGTATGTTTTAGCAAAATCCAAACTTGTAGGAATAGTTCTTATTGCAGTTGCAGAAGGGACAACGTCCTCTGCTAAAACTTGTTGAGAACAAAATATACTTAAACAAAATAAAATATAAATTATTTTCCTCATTAAATCTCCATCCAAGACTTACCGGCATAAATATCTACTTTTAAAGGAACCAAAAACGGCTGATTAAGTTCCATAGCATTTTTTACCAAAGATTTAACCTCTTCTATTTCAGTATTAACTGTTTCTATAACGAGTTCATCATGCACTTGTATGATTATTTTAGACTTAATGTTATTTTTTTCAAAGTCATTTTGTAAACGAACCATAGCAAGTTTCATAACATCAGCTGCAGTTCCTTGTATTGGAGCATTAATGGCAGCTCTTTGAGCAGCTTCTTGTATTTTGCCGTTTGTACTTAACAGACCTGAACTCAAATATCTTTTTCTTCCGTATAAAGTTTCAACATACCCATGAGCATAAGCAAACTTTATAGTATCATCCATATATTTTTTTACATCAGGATATGTAGCAAAGTACCTGTCTATAAAGTCTTGTGCTTCATAAGGAGTAATTCCAAGACTTGAAGCCAAGCCATATCTTGATTGACCGTATACTATACCAAAATTAACAGCCTTTGCTTTTGAACGCATTTCTTTTGTAACTTGTTCTATTGGTACTTCAAAAACCTTACTGGCTGTGGCGCTATGAACATCTTCATCATCACAAAAAGCTTCTATTAAATTATCATCACGAGAAATATGTGCAAGCAGTCTAAGTTCAATTTGAGAATAATCCGCAGAAATTATCAGGTTTTCTTTATTTTCAGCAACAAATGCACCTCTTATTCGATTTCCCAATTCAGTTCTAATCGGAATATTTTGCAAATTAGGATTAGATGAAGATAATCTTCCTGTTGTCGTGATTGTTTGGTTAAAACTTGTATGAATTCTGCCGTCTTTAACACTTCTTAGTTCGGGAAGAGTATCAACATAAGTGCTTTTTAATTTTGCAAGATGTCTTTGTTCCAAAATATCTCTTGCTACTTGATATTCTTCCGCTAATGTTTCCAATACTTTCGCACTTGTTGAAAATCCTGTTTTTGATTTCATTCCCTTTGCTTTAAGGTTCATTTTTCCAAAAAGCATATCCCCAACTTGTTTTGGCGAATTTATATTAAATTTTTCACCAACTTCGTTATAAATTTTTTCTTCAATAACAGATAACTTTTCATTAATTTCTTTATCAATAACACTTAAATATTCTACATCTATACTTGCACCGTTTTCCTCCATAACAGCAAGTACAATTGTCAGAGGAACTTCAATGTCATAAAGCAAATCAAGTTCTTTTTCATCTAAGTTTTCTTGCCAATACTTTGTTAAGAGTAAAGTAGCAAAAGCATCATCACAAGCATAAGAAGCGGCATCTTCAATAGGAACAGTTTCAATTGTTAAAGAGGACGAACTGTTTTTCAATAATTCATCATACTCAACCATAATATAATCAAGATAATCGCTGGCTTGTTGTTTTAATCCGTGTTTTCTTGATGAGTCTTTGATATAGCTTGCAAGCATTGTGTCAAAAATAACATTATTTAAAGGCATATTGTGATGTTTTAAAACGTGCCAATCAAATTTTGCATTTTGCAATGTTTTTGCAATATTTTTATCAGATAATATTGGAGCTAAATAATTTATAATAACTTCCAAATCAAGCTGTTGACCTACCAGATGAAAAACTGGAATATAATAAGACTGAACCAAATCACTTTTATTTGAATCTATCTTTACTCTATTATTTTTTACTTGTATTTGATCAGAAAACGCAATTGAAATTCCAACCAAGTCACACTCTAATGGATTAATACCTGTAGTTTCAACATCAATAGAAAAAATTGTTTGTTCTTTTAATTTTTCAACAAGAGTAACAAGCTTATCTTCAGTATCAACAATGTTTTTCTCATGGTTATATACCTTATGAGATTGATTTACCAAAAGATTACCAATTCCCAAACCAAGCTGCATTTGTCCTTGCTGGTTTACTTGAACTGTTTCTTTACAATCAGGCGCAACAACTGACGAAAGAGAAGCTATTTTAAAAGGTTTTAACAAATTATCAGAATTTTTTAAAAAGCTATAAAATTGATTTTTTTTGAAAAATTCAATTACTGCATCATAATCAGGCATTTCCAATTTAGCACAATCAAAATCAAAGTTAATATCCAAATCTTTTTGAATTGTAGCAAGTTCTTTGCTTAAAACAGCAACATCTTTACCTTCAACCAATTTCTTATTTAATGCTTTTTCCGTTATATTATCGATATTTTCGTAGATTTGTTCAAGTTTATCAAACCTATTTAATAATTTACAGGCAGTTTTTTCGCCAATACCTTTAATACCGGGGATATTATCTGAAGTATCTCCGCTTAAACCTTTATAGTCGGTTATTTGATAAGGGTATACTCCCATTTTTTCATATACTTTATACCAATCATATTCTATTAATTCACCTTTAGACGGCATTATAACTTTTATGTAGCCATCTCTGTCTACAAGTTGAAAAGAATCTCTATCACCTGTCAAAATATAAGTCTTATGATGTTTTTGTTTCGCTTTAGTAGAAATAGTACCAATTACATCATCAGCTTCGTAACCTTCTTTTGTATAAATTGGTATATTTAAGGCATTAAGCCCTTCAACAATTAAAGCTATTTGACTTCTTAAAGTATCAGGCATACTTTCTCTGTTTGCTTTATAATCAGCAAACATTTCTGTTCTGTATGTATGCCTTGAAACATCAAAAGTAACAGCAATTGCATCAGGTTTAATTGAATCATTTTGTAATAAATCAAATAATGCTTTGAAAAAACCAAAAACAGCCCAGGTCGGCTGGTTATCTGATGTTTTCATTCCTGTTCTTTCAAGTGCAAAGAAGTATCTGTATGCCAGTGCGTGACCATCAATTAATATAAAACTTTTATCAGACATTTAAATTCCCCAAATCTATTATTCTATTTTAATAAAATTAGGGCTGTTTAACAATCATATTTAAATTTATGTTTATTTAAATTTATTTTTATTCAATATCATACCCAAAAGCAAATAGGTGAAATTATACATTTTTGTTGGGTTATGGAAACCAGACATTTTTCACAAAGTCAAAGATTTTGGAAAAAGCAGTCAAACCCAACCTACAGATTCCTTGCTACAAATTTGTGTTAAAACTTATAAAGAAACATTTTGTATTTATTATTTTTCGATTTTTTTTCTATAAAAAATAATCTGTTAGGATAGACAGGAAATATAAAATAATCATCTTTTGAGTTTGGTATATTTATGTTATAGTTTACTTTTGCAAGTTTTTTCTCGTTGATTTTAAATTCATATTCTAAATCATTTGAAATTAAGATGTCTTTATTTAGTGGTTTGAAGTATACATAATGGTCAAATGAATGTGTTTCTATAATTTTATTCTGTTTATATGAATATATATCTAAATTATAACCACCTTCGTTTTCTATGCTTCTTCTTCCTGTAAAAGTATTAACTCGACGAAATTTATCATAACTGAAACTTTTTGGTCCTAAAAAATGTCTTGAATAGCTTGGTATTAAAATGACATCATTATTAGCATTTATAGAATTATCAAAATAATTATTCTTTTTATTAAAACTAACGTAATTCTCAAATTTATTTTGTTTTATATTAAATTCCTGAATTAGAATTTTATTTATCTGAAAACCACGCAAGTCATCTGAATTTGTAAAATATAATATTTTATTATCATTAATTCGCAAAAATTGTGATATCCTTACTTTGTTAATAAATTCTTCTATTTCGTTTAAATTTATTACGGACATGTTCTTCTTGTATTTTTTATTTGAAAAATTGATATTCCAACACTCTAAAGGACTTTCTCTCAAAACGACTCCGGTACATAATAGAAAATTATCATCCTTTAAATGCTCAATAATTAAACCTAAATCATTAGTGGTATGAGTTGATATAGAATCCATCATATTTACCCTAAAACTAAAGTTTTTTTCTTTTTCTAAAGTATTAGAATCTTTTTGAATACCATCAAGATTAAAAGTTGTTAATTTCCCAAGTTTATTAGAATTTATCTTATATCTTTTTAGCTCTTTTTTTGTACAAAAGATAATTTCATCATCAAAAATCTTTGCATTAGTAAGCTCAAATTCATCTGCGATCTTAACCCGATTTAAATTATTTTTTTCAAGATCCAGAATATATGCATAACCTTTATATTTACTAATAAGAAATAATATATTGTAACCATATTGCAATGGATAAATTTCACTTCCTCTATGATTTAATGTACCAATATAGTGAAGTCCTGTTTTTTCGAGTTCTGCAGGTCTCTCATGTTTCATTTGTTTTAAGTTAATTATGTATAAGAAATAAATTAACAAAAGGAGAATTATAAAAAAAATAATTGAAAACAAATAAACAATATGTTTGTTTTTAACCAAAGAACTTGTCCACCAACTTTTATTGCCTTCTGGTTTATTTTGATTTTCCTCTTGTTTATTTTCTATATTTTTATTATCGCCTGTCATTAAAATTTCCTATTTTTTATAAAAGTAATATTTAGTTTATATTCCACTTTTTTAGCTTGTTGAAACATTTCTCATTATTATCATATTGTTTCTATTGGGTTATGGGAAACCAGACATTTTTCACAAAATCAAAGATTTTGGAAAAAGCAGTCAAACCCAACCTACATACTCCTTTTATTTAAAATATATTTCTGTAAATAATAATTTTGAATCTGTTGAGATTTTGCTCTTACCTCCATATATTAAAATATTACCGTCAGATAAGGTTATAGCTTTATGTAATTTCCTTTTTGTGGTTAACTTCGCAGTATTTGGTGAAAACGATTCAGATTTTAATTTAAACATTTCTGTATCTTTTATTATTTTCCCACCCCAACCATTGTAGATATTTCCACCAGTTAATAAAATATTATCATTATTTAATACGGATAATGTATAGTCGTATTTGTAAGAGTCTTTTTGTTTAACTTGGATATTAACAATATCATCTCTATATTTCTTTACAAGAAGAACAAAGTTTTTTTGTACTGTATTTTGGCTATGTTCATCTAATTGAATATCGCTTACATATAAATCTGTTTTTATATTTTGATAATTAATGTTATTGAGTGACTTTGTATAAAATTCTTCTATAATATTTTTCAAATAATCATAAATAAAAATCTTATATTTAAATTTATTAGTATTATTTTCTTTCCATATTCCAATAATTGCTATTTTATCATTTGGGATTTTTATAAATTCACAACTAAAAAATTTATCACAATCAAATTTATTTATTACATTAAATTTATTTGTCTTAAAATTAAATTCTTCAATCTCACCTATAGTTTTTCGATTGGGATCATTCTTGTTCGTTATTCCACCAAGAATTAGAATGTTGCCATTACTCATTTTTATAGCTGTATGACAAGCTCTTTGAATATGTGTATTCTTATTAATTGTAAATAAACCGATACTAGGATTATATATTTCAGAATATTTTGGCATTTCATATAGAAAAGGTGAATCAAATCGATTCTTTTTCGTTACACCTCCAATAATTAAAATACGTCCATCATCTAATTTGGTAGTAGTGGCGCCATACTTTCTTACATAATTCATTTTTCCTTTAGTAAGGACAAATTTATTTTTCTTATAATCGTATATTTCTGCTTGCTTAGTATCTCCACCAATAACTAATACGTTTCCATCATTCATTAGTACAGCAGGTCCATTATGATAAAAATTCATTTTAGGACCTTTAATAAAGACGTTATGCCTAAATTTAAATATATTATTTTCATAAATATAATATATAACTAAAAACACTAATACAAAAAAAACTATAAGGCTATAGGCTGGTTTTAACCCAACATTTTTCCACCAGCTTTTATTGCCTTCCGGTTTATTTTGATTTTCTTCTTGATTATTTTCTATATTCTTATTCTCGTCAGTCATTAAATTTCCTATTTATTTTAACAAAGTAATATTTAGTTTATATTCCACTTTTTTAGCTTGTTGAAACATTTTTCATTATTATCATATTTTTCTGTTGGGTTATGTGAAACCAGACATTTTTCACAAAGTCAAAGATTTTGGAAAAAGCAGTCAAACCACAACCTACATACTATATAAATTACAGTAAAAATTATTTAAATTTAAAATTATCTATATATATAAACAAGCACAAACAACAAATACCCAGAGTAAATCCGCCTATTACATCTGTAGGGAAATGAACTCCAAGCCAAACTCTTGAAAATCCTATAGCAATAATCAATATAGACAGAATGGAGATTAATGCAATTTTCAAAATTCGATTTTTAACATATTTATAAACGAAATAAATTAACAAACCATATAAAACCATACTCATTATACTGTGCCCTGAGGGGAAACTATAATGTTTAACTTCAATCAAACGCATTTCTATAGGCGGTCTCGGTCTTGCTATTATTATTTTTATATAAGAATATAAATATTGAGTGATAGGAAGAGCTAAAAGAAAAATAATAAAATTCTTATACTTTTTACATATTAAAAATATCAAAGCAACTATCCATACTATATAATTTCTTATAATTCCATATGCTAAATCAGTAATAAAAACAGGAACTTTTAATGGAATTGCAGCTAAATTTTTCTGAATAAAATTAATTATTTTTAACTCATAGTTTGAAATATAATTATGTTTATATACTATAAAAGCCAAAAATAAAAATATACTTAAACTAACTAAAAATACAATATATAATTTCTTATTTTTCATAAAACAAATATCCTCTAAACATAGATAATTTTATATTTTTTAAATACTACTTTCAAATTATTAATAAAAAAATTACAATTTGTTTTATTTTAATTGCTATTTTAGTATCATATTAATATGAAAAATTCAAAAGTAAGATTAAATAAATATATAGCCGCCTGCGGATATTGTTCAAGAAGAAAAGCTGATGAATATATTGAAGCAGGAAAAGTTCGTGTAAATGGAGAAATCGTTTCAGAACTTGGTTTTATGGTCAGCACAAAAGATAAAATTACTATAGAAAATAAAATTATAAAACCTGAAACTTTAACATATATTCGTTACTATAAACCTGCAGGATATATCACTACAATGGACGACGAAAAAGGAAGAAAAACAATTTATGATATTCTTCCTGAAGAAGTTCAAAACTTAAAACCGGTAGGCAGATTAGATAAAGATTCTACAGGATTATTAATTTTAACAAATGACGGGGATTTTATAAATGATTTAGCCCATCCATCCATAAAAGTACCAAAAGTATATAGAGTTACAGCTCAAGGAAAGTTGAATCTTAATGATTTAGAAATAATGGCAAAAGGTATAGAAATAGAAAAAGACAAAATTGCATATGCTGACTCCAGAATTATAGACTTTGAAGGTAAAAATACAGTTTTAGAAATTGTACTATACCAAGGCTTAAACAGACAAATTAGAAAAATGCTGGATTATATTGGACACCCTGTCATCTCACTTAAAAGACTAAGTATGGGTCCAATTGATTTACAAGGACTAAAAAAAGGACAATTCAAATACCTTAAACCAAAACAAATTCAACAAGTAAAAAATTATCTGAAAAAACTTTCAAAAGATAATAAAAAATAATTAATGTTATCCTTTTTATTTGTTTTTGGTAAAATTAAGACATAGGAATTTAGATTATGTTATTAGAGTTTTTATACGCAAAAATACATAGAGCAACTGTAACAGATGCGAACTTAAATTATGTAGGTTCAATTACTATAGACGAAAATATTTTAGATAAAGCAAATCTTTCGGAAGGACAAAAAGTAGACATCCTTAATATTAATAATGGCGAGAGATTTCAAACATATATTATTGCAGGAAAAAGAGGAAACAAAGACTTTTGTCTAAATGGTGCTGCAGCAAGAAAAGCACAAATTGGCGACAAAATAATTATTTGTGCATACGCAATGATGACAAAAGAAGAAGCTAAAACTTTTAAACCTACAATTGTCCAAATTAATGACAATAATGAAGCAGTTTAACTTTCTTTTAAGAATCTCTGTACACGAGTATTCATTGATTCTTCTTTTATTTTCCAATCACCATTGTAGTCTTTGCCAACTATAAAATAGGCAGGGATTTTATAGTCACTTGTAGATGGCATTCTCATTGCTACAATTTTATAGTCTTTCCCATGCGGAAGTATCTTAACATTAAAGTATTTATTTTTATATTGTCTTAATCGAGCAAGCTTACTGGATTTTTTTGCCTCACTTTTATATCTTTCCAAAGGAATATTTACAGATTGTTCACTGCCGTCAGGCTTTTCAACAACACGAAAAATTTTGGCATCATTACTATAATAGTCAAAATAATCACAACTATAACTATTTGCAGCTTCAACATATCTATTAAAAAAAGACTGAACATCTTGAACTTCATCAGCATTTGCATTACAGAAAGAAGTTAAAAACAAAAACAATACACACAAAAGTTTTTTCATAATTACTCCACAAAAAAATAGTAGTAACCACAATATTTGAGGTTACTACTATTTTTTATCTAACTATGAAACTATTCAATAGTATAGTCGGTTAATTCAGGAGCACCAAACATACCTTCAATTTCTTCTAAAATAGCAGAAGGTTTTCTGGCATTGTTCTTCTCAGCTGCACGTTTTTGAGCTTCTCTGTCTTTTTCTTCTGAAGCATTTGTTAAGTGATAGAAACCTGTACCTGCAGGAATTAATCTACCAATGATAACGTTTTCTTTTAAGCCTCTCAACAAATCACGTTTTCCTTCAACTGCTGCTTCTGTAAGAATTCTAGTTGTTTCTTGGAATGAAGCTGCTGAAATAAAGCTTTCAGTATTCAAACTTGCCTTTGTAATACCAAGAAGAACAGCTTCGTATGTTGCTTCTTGACCACCTGCAGCTCTTACTGCTTCATTTTCTTGTTCTACAACTTTAAATTCTAAGAATTCACCCGGAAGAAGTTTTGTATCTCCTGATTCAAGAATTTTTACTTTCTTTGTCATTTGACGAACAATAACTTCAACGTGTTTATCAGCAATTTCAACACCTTGTGAACGATATACTCTTTGAACTTCATCTACAAGATATTGTTGAGCTGCTTCTACACCATTTAATCTTATTACGTCATGAGGATTTAATGGACCACCGGTTAAAGGTTGACCAACTTTAATATCTTGTCCGTTTGCAACAATGATATTAGAGTCAATAGCATATTTAACTTCTTGTCTTCCTAAATCACCATTTAAGAATAAACGAGGAACATCATCTTCTATTTCAATTTCAGCTTTACCTGCATACTCAGCAACTACAGCAGAATCTTTTGGTTTTCTTGCTTCAAGTAATTCTTCAACACGAGGTAAACCTTGAACGATATCACCTGTTTTTTGTCTTTCGAATACCAATGTAGCAATCATATCACCACGGTTAACAAGTGAACCGTTAGCAACCTGTAACATTGTACCCGGGCTGATTAAATATGGACGACCAATTCTTAATGTAATTGAATTCTTATCTGTATCAACTACTAAACCTGATACAGTTGAAATTTCTCCACCAGCAGAAATTACATTATCCATCTTAACCAAATCACCTTTTTTAACTGTTGGTTTAGATTTCAAATCAATTTTTGTTTCAGAGCTTGAAGAAACTAATAATAATCTTCTTACATCTTGATTGTTATCCTTAATACTAGCAACTGCATCACTTATAGCTAAAACTTGTGTTTTTGCAACAGGTGTTCTAGGCTCAATTGTTTGTCCATCTTTAACAAGCAATTCTGTTTGCATTGAAGCAGCTGTCTTAGATGCACCTTCAACTTCTCTTCTTACAATTAAGTTTTCAAGTACAACAATCTTTAAATTATTGTTAGCATCTAATTCAACTTGACCTTTCAAGTGGCTTAAATATCCATCCATTTGAAGAACTAAACTCGTTCTTGTTAATACACCACCATCAAGATTTCTTACTCTTGCACCATCTTTATATTGTAATTGAGTAACAGGAACCAAATCAATAGCTTCATCTGTTGATTCAAATTTAATAGATACATCTTTTGTATCAATATTAAATCTTTGAACAGGTCTTACTAAGATTTGAATAGGTTGGTTAGAAATAGATTTTTCATCTAAAGCAACAACACCTAAATCTTCTTCTAAGTCATCAATTTCAATATTATCTTTTTCATTGTCTAAAATTGTAACAATTGAATCTTCTTTAACTTTAATTTTTGGAGCGATTTCAGTACCGGCTTTTACAACTTCGCCTTCATCAACTTTTAATTCGCCGATTCCGCCTAAGTTATATATTTCACCAGGTCTTATTACAACTTCGTGAATCATATCATTGAATTCTTTTATTTCAACAATACCATCTATGTGGGCATATAAGTCTTTTACAACTTCTGTACCAGCTGTAACAAATGTACCTGACTCTACCATTTTTAATGCTGAATCTTTATTTACTTGATGAATTTCATCAGGAATAAATATCAATTCACCAGGTTTTGTAATAATTTGATTTTCATCAACTTCTATACCGTTATATCTGATTTCACCGCTTGAAGGAACTGTATATTCTTCATCAATTAACTCGGCAATTATCATACCGCTTTCAACGACTGTATCAATCGGAGCTTTAACGATATATTTTTCACCTGTTTTATCAACTGTCCAAATTTGTTCTTTTTTAGTTTGTTCAAATGTTGCATTTGAAGCAGAAATAGATGCAATTACAATTGTCAATTCTTTACCTTTAACAATTTTCTTAATCTTCTTTCCGTCAAATTTAACATCTTCTACAACAAGGTTATCTCCAAGTCTAACTTCACCGCCGTGTTCAGAAATAACATGGATTTCAGCTAATTTTTCGCCTTCTTTTACAGCTTTACCATCTTCAACAAGAATAGTTGAACCGCCGGGTAAATTGTAAACATCGCCGCCTAAAACCCAAACAATGCCATTTTTACTTGCTGTTCTTGAAATATTACCTTGTCTGTCTTTCTTTTCATCTGCTACGAAATCTTCAAATACGATTTCACCTGATAAATCAGATGTAATATCTTTTGTAGCCTTTTCTGTTAAACGGCTGCCGTCTCCGCCTGAAGCAGGTTCATAAATAGCGATTTTATCGCCTTTCTTAATTTCCTGACCTTCATGAACATAAAGAATAGCACCTGAAGGAATATGATATTTCTTAACTTTTGAACCTGTTTTAACTTCCATATCAGATTCTTGAACTGTAATAGCAACATTATCACCATGTCTTGTTCTTAAATCTCTTGTAAAGATTTTTGTTGCAACTACACCATCAACATCAGCAATGATTTCTTTCATTGCACCGGCACCTTTGAATACACCACCGGTGTGGAATGTTCTCATTGTCAACTGTGTTCCGGGTTCACCAATTGATTGAGCGGCGATAATACCAATTGCTTCACCAATATCAACTAATTTCTGAGTTGTCATCGCCCAACCATAACATTTTTGGCAAATACCATATTCAAGTTCACAAGTTAATGGTGAACGAACTAATAATTGGTGTAAATCAAGAGGTTTAATTTTTCTGATATCATTTCTATCAATTGTTGTACCGGCTGGTATTACAACATTTCCTTCTTTATCTTTGATATCTTCAGCAATTGTTCTTCCCAATAATCTTTCTGTTAATGGAGCAACAACTTTTTCTCCGTCAGAAATATCACTCATCATAATACCGCGAGTTGTACCACAGTCATGATCACGAATAATTACATCCTGTGCTACGTCAACTAAACGTCTTGTCAAATAACCAGAGTCAGCTGTTTTTAACGCAGTATCTACAAGACCTTTTCTTGCACCGTATGATGAAATAATATATTCAGTTACTGATAAACCTTCTTTAAAGTTAGATTTAATAGGCAAGTCAATAATTTGACCTTGAGCATCTGCCATCAAACCTCTCATACCAACTAACTGCGATACTTGAGATAAGTTACCTCTAGCTCCTGAGAACGCCATCATATATACCGGATTTAATCTGTCAAAATTTTCAACAACTTTCGCAGTTAATTTTGATGTTGTCTCAGACCAAGTGTCAATAACTTTTGTATATCTTTCTACTTCTGTAATATCACCTTTTAAATATCTGTGAGTAGATTTTTCAATTTCTCTTTCTGCTTCATTTAAAAGTTCTTTCTTATCAGCTGGAACAGAAAGGTCTGCAATTGAAATTGTAGTACCTGATTTTGTTGCATATTTATAACCTAAGTTTTTAAGGTTATCAGCTAAAGTAGCTGTCTTAGCACCGCCAAATTCAAGGTATATTTGAGCTAATAATTTATTAATCGATTTTTTATTCACCTGCTCATTGATGAAATCAAACGATTTTTTTGTATTCTTACGTACGATTGTATCCATGTTTTTTCACCTTTACTTAAGTTACTATGCAAAGATTGCATTTCTTACTGTTTCGTTGAAGATAATTCTTCCAACTGTTGTTTCGAGTCTGTCTCCGTGTTCATCACGAACAACAATTCTATCGTGCAATTTTATTACACCTGTTTCGTGAGCGGCAATCGCATCTTCAAAACTATAGAAATATTTCATTGGCTTACTATCATCTTCATCATCCATTAGCGTCAAGTAATACATACCTAAAACCATATCTTGAGAAGCGGCAATAATAGGTTTACCTGTAGCAGGTGCCAATATGTTATTTGTAGCTAACATTAACATTCTGGCTTCTGTTTGCGCTTCTATTGATAAAGGAACGTGAACAGCCATTTGGTCACCGTCGAAGTCAGCATTGAATGCTGTACATACCAACGGGTGTAACTGAATAGCACGACCTTCAACTAATACCGGCTCAAATGCTTGAATACCTAGTCTGTGAAGTGTAGGAGCACGGTTCAATAATACCGGATGTCCGTCAATTACTTCTTCCAAAATATCCCAAACTACAGCTTCTGATCTTTCAATTTTCTTCTTAGCTGATTTGATATTTTGTACATATCCTCTCTCAATCAGTTTATTAACAACAAACGGTTTAAACAATTCAATAGCCATTTCTTTTGGCAGACCGCATTGGTTTAATTTTAATTTAGGACCAACTACGATTACGGAACGACCTGAATAGTCAACACGTTTACCTAATAAGTTTTGACGGAAACGACCTTGCTTACCTTCAATAATATTACTTAATGATTTTAAAGGTCTGTTGCTTGGTCCTACTACAGTTCTTCCTCTTCTACCGTTATCAATCAATGAGTCAACTGCTTCTTGAAGCATTCTCTTTTCGTTTCTAACGATAATTTCAGGAGCTCCCATTTCTAATAATCTTAATAAACGGTTATTTCTGTTTATAACACGTCTGTATAAATCGTTTAAGTCTGATGTCGCAAATCTGCCACCGTCTAATTGAACCATTGGTCTCAAATCAGGTGGAGTTACAGGCAATACATCCATTATCATCCAAGTTGGTTCTGTGTTGCTTTCGATTAATGATTCTACTAATCTTAATCTTTTTATCAACTTAGCTTTTCTTTGTACACTGCCTGATAGACCTGACAATTCAGCTCTGATTGATTCAGCCATTTCTGTTAATGAGATTTCTCCCAATAATTCTTTAATAGCTTCAGCACCAATACCAACTTTTAATTCAGAATCTTCATGTTCTAACATGAAATCTTCATATTCTTCTTCACTTAATAATTGATATTTTTTGAATTCACTATCAGCCGGATCAATTACAACATAATTATTAAAATAAATAACTTGTTCTAAGTCTTTTAATGTCATATCAAGAAGAAGACCCAAATAACTTGGAATTCCTTTTAAGAACCAAATATGGCTTACAGGAGCAGCAAGTTTTATGTGTCCCATTCTGTGACGTCTTACTTTTGAGTCTGTAACTTCAACACCGCATCTTTCACAGATGATACCTTTGTGTCTGACTCTTTTATATTTACCGCAGTAACATTCCCAATCCTTCGTAGGTCCAAAGATTCTTTCACAGAATAAACCGTCTCTTTCAGGTTTTAACGTACGATAGTTAATCGTTTCAGGTTTTGTTACTTCACCATACGACCATTTCAATACGCGTTCAGGTGACGCAATACTGATTCGTATATAATCAAAATAATCTATGCTTGTAGACAATTTTTTATCTCCTTTAACTTTAATGTTTGTGTTCTAACTTCCCGTATAATTTACGGGAAGTTTTACACTTTATTCTTTGAATGAGCTTGGTGTTTCTAAAAAGTTAATATTTAACAATTCAGAATCGATATCAGAAAGTATTCTCTTTGGAGCTGCCTTTCTTAAATCATCTGTATCTGACATTAAATCAACTTCTTCACCGCTCTTCTTAGCTACTGATATATCCAAACCGATACTTTGTAATTCTCTTACAAGTACTTTGAATGATTCCGGAATACCAGGTCTAGGAATATTATCACCTTTAACGATTGCTTCGTAAGCTCTTGAACGACCGTTAACATCATCTGATTTGATTGTTAACATTTCTTGTAATGTATAAGCCGCACCGTATGCTTCTAAAGCCCAAACTTCCATTTCACCGAATCTTTGTCCGCCGAATTGAGCTTTACCACCTAAAGGTTGTTGTGTTACTAGTGAGTATGGTCCTGTACTTCTTGCGTGTATCTTATCATCTACTAAGTGAACTAACTTCAAGAAGTATGTTATACCAACTGAAACTGGTCTATCGAATGGTTCACCGGTTCTTCCGTCATATAATGTAACTTTACCGTCTTCACCTACCCAATCACAGCCGGATTCTTTTATACCTCTCAACAATTCATATTTTGTTGAAATTTCTGATTTGTTTTCACCATACATTTCGTCGAATGATGGAGCTTCATAATAATCACCTGTTAAATATGAAGCCAAACCAAGTAAACATTCATATGTTTGTCCAACGTTCATACGAGAAGGTACACCAAGTGGATTTAATACGATATCTACAGGAGTTCCGTCAGGCAAGAACGGCATATCTTCTTTTGGAAGTATTCTTGATACGATACCTTTGTTACCGTGACGTCCTGCAAGTTTATCACCTACTGATACCTTACGTTTTTGAGCGATATAAACTTTAATTAATGTATTAGCACCAGGTAAAAGTTCATCACCTTTTTCTCTGTCGAATACTTTTACATCGACTACACGACCACCTTCACCGTGAGGAACTCTTAATGAATTATCTTTAACATCTCTGGCTTTTTCAGCAAAGATAGCTCTTAAAAGTTTTTCTTCCGGCGGATGTTCTGATTCACCTTTTGGTGTTACTTTACCAACAAGAATATCATCTGCATATACTCTTGCACCAATACGAACAATACCACGTTCATCCAAATGTCTTAAAGACTCTTCAGAAACATTCGGAACTTCTCTTGTTATTTCTTCAGGTCCAAGTTTTGTTTGACGTGCTTCAATTTCTAATTTTTCTATGTGTAATGAAGTAAAGATATCATCGTGTACGCATCTTTCTGAAAGTAAGATAGCATCTTCGAAGTTATATCCTTCCCAAGGCATATAAGCAACTAAAACGTTTTTACCTAAAGAAAGTTCACCAAAGTGAGTTGAAGCACCATCGGCGATTACATCACCTGCTTTTACTTCCATTCCTTCAGATACAATCGGTTTTTGGTTGATACATGTATCTTGGTTACTTCTTACATATTTCATTAATTGATATTTATGTAATTTGCCGGCTTTATCTTTAATCCAGATTTCTTCACCGACTACTTTTACAACTGTACCGTCTACATCTGATACAACTACCATACAAGAGTCTTTTGCTGCTCTCTTTTCCAAACCTGTTGCAACTACAGGTCTATCTGTAATTAATAATGGAACTGCTTGACGTTGCATGTTAGATCCCATCAATGCACGGTTTGCGTCATCGTGCTCAATGAAAGGAATTACTGATGTAGCAACTGAGATTACCTGAATTGGGGAAACTCCCATATAGTCAACACGTTTTGATTCACCCATTGTAAATTCAGATTTATAACGGATAGGTACGTATTGAGCTTTTATGCTTCTGTCTTCATTTAATGTCAAATCAGAAGGTGCTACACGGAAGTTTTCTTCTTCATCTGCACTCATATAACGTACTTCATTTGTAACAACACCATCTTTAACTGCAAAGTATGGAGTTTCAATGAAACCATAATCATTAACTCTTGCGTGAGTTGCCAATGAACCTATCAAACCTGCGTTTGGACCTTCAGGTGTTTCGATAGGACATATTCTACCGTAGTGAGAAGGGTGAATATCACGAACTGCGAATCCGGCTCTTTCTCTAACCAAACCACCTGGTCCTAATGCTGAAATACGTCTTTTATGTGTTAATTCAGCAAGTGGATTTGTTTGGTCCATGAATTGTGACAACTGTGATGAACCAAAGAATTCTTTTAATGATGCGATTAATGGTTTTGTATTCAACAAATTCAAAGGAGTAAGTGTTTCTGAATTTTGAAGAGTCATTCTTTCTTTAACGATTCTTTCTATTCTTGATAAACCTACTCTGAATTGGTTTTGTAACAATTCACCTACACTGCGGATTCTTCTGTTTCCTAAATGGTCGATATCATCACAGCTTCCTTCGTCATATGTTAAATTAATTAAATATTCTACAGCTGCAACTAAGTCTTGAATTGTCAAAGTTCTTTGTGTTTCAGCTATGTTTAAGTTTAATTTCTTATTTAACTTATAACGACCAACTCTTCCGATATCATATTTCTTATCATCAAAGAATCTTGATTCAATAATTGAACGACCGCCTGCAGCTGAAGCAGGATCACCAGGTCTTAATTTTTTATAAACTTCAATTAATGCATCATCTGTTGTTTCTGTTGTATCTTTTTCTAATGTTTTCTTTAAGAATTCAAAGTGAGTGAATAATGTTTCCATTTCAGAAACTGTAATTCCTAAAGCTTTTAACAAAGTTGTTGCTAATATTTTTCTGTTTTTATCAATTTTTACATAGATTATATCATTAGCATCAGTTTCTATTTTTAACCAAGCACCTCTGTTTGGAATCAAAGTTGCATTGAATAAACGTTTACCTGTCGGAGAGATTTCTCTCTTAAAGTATATACCGGGTGATCTTACAATTTGCGATACAATAACACGTTCGGCACCATTTACGATAAATGTACCTTTATTTGTCATTGTAGGAATATCACCTATATAAACTTCCTGTTCTTTTATTTCCCCTGTATCACGGTTTACCAAACGTGCCATTACTCTTAATTGTTTTGCGTAAGTAGCATCGTGGATTCTTGCTTCTTCCAATGAATACTTCGGATTATCGAAAGTATAATTTGGTAGAAAATGTAATTCTAATCTACCGGTATAGTCTTTAATAGGAGAATATGAAAGAAATTCTTCTTTCAAACCTTCTTTTAAAAACCACTCAAATGATTTTTTCTGAATTTCGATTAAGTCCGGCAGATCATCCAACCTTGTTTTGGGCATGCCCATCGGAGTTACTCTCTCAGAATATTGTTTCTTTGACATTCATTCACCTCTCATTATGTGGTGTACTACAACTATATAAAATTTAACTGTTTAATTACCAATTTTTCGGACAAGGCTACTCATAGCCATTATAAAATGATACTTGCTAAAACATGCCAGTCAAGAAAAATAAGACGTTTTAAAAGATTTTTTTAAACAATTGTTAACAATATAACTTTTTCTTTTTTTCGTATTGGTCAAAATTCCCAAAAACATTGGCTTAGCCTGTCAAGTCCCAGGATAAGAAAAACTACTTTAATCCGTATTTCAATTTTAATTTTATAATCAGCTTCTATCTCACTATTTTTGGGATCTTTTACCAAATTCTAAAATTTATCTTAAAAATTATCATTTCTTACATCTTTTGCATAAAATTATTCTTCGTTCTCTATTATTTATAACACTCAAAATTAGCAAAAAACTTAATTAAATGATATAATTTTTTTGAGTTATGGATATAAAATCTTTTCATTTAAATAAACAAACTAAATACATTTTAATTGAACTATTATTGGGGTCGTTAATCATTGCCACAATTGCTGTTTTTGCAGTGAATCATATTCAAAACAAAATGGATAGAACCTATTCTGGTTTTGCACAACTTATGACAAAAACTTTGGCTATCCAAACATCCGGTTTTGAAAAATTCCCGTTGAAAGAAAGAGCAAAACTCCTTGCTAATGAATATAAACCAATTCTGGAAAGAAGTAATGATATTTCATTTATAGAATATAAAAATAAAGATAATATTATTATATATTCTTCTAAAAAAGATTTTCCTATAGATGATAAAAACACAGCATTAAATGTAAGCTCACCTATTATATACCAAGGTGAACTTACAGGTTATGTTAATGTCGGAATGACAGGTAACGGCATAAGAACTATATCTTTAACTACTAAAAAATCTTTATTTGGAATTTTCATATTAACTTGGCTTACGTTTGCAATAATTTTGCTCTTAAATATTTTTCTAGTATCAAAAGAACTCAGAAAAATTTATGACGGAGTAAGGCAAATTGCAATAGGTAAATTCGGATACAAATTAGAATCCGAAAATATGGCAGAATTAACAGAAGCTTTTAATGATATGTCTAGCGTATTATCAAAATACGAAGAACAAAATATTGAACAGCTTACACTTGAAAGAAACAAATTAGAAGCTGTATTAATGAGCATTATTAACGGTGTAATTGTATGCGACAATTTTGATAATGTTGTACTTGCAAACTCTACGGCATTAAAAATGTTAGACATCGACGAAAATAAATTTATAGGAACAAAAATACAAGATTTCATTGATTCTCACGGTCAAAAATGTTTTGCTGAAAAAATTGAAGAATTTAAAGATACTCCATTAAATATAATTGAACAAAAACCAATTGAATTTAATATTGAAGCCGGTAAATTAACCATAAAATCAATGATTTCTCCTATGTTCTCAAAACAGCAGGATTATGTAGGCTATATTATTGTACTTATCGATATAACAAGAGAGACTGAAGTTAATAAATTAAAAAATACATTCATTTCAAATGTTTCTCACGAATTAAGAACACCCGTAACTGTATTAAGAACATACATTGATACATTGTGCAACAATGCTGATGATTTTGATGAAGAAACAAAAAAAGAATTTATGCAAACTATTGATACAGAGGCTAAAAGACTCCATTCTATGGTAAATGAAATTTTGGACTTTTCAAGGTTAGAATCAGGCAATGTAATTCTGAAAAAAGAATACTCAAATCTTGTTGAATTAATACAACAAAATATAAACTCTATAAAAATTTTGGCAGATGAAAAAGATATAAAAATAAATTTCGAACAAGAAAATAATATACCAACTATACCAATAAATGTTGAAAGTATGGATAGAGTTATAAGAAACCTATTATCTAATGCTATTAAATATTCATTAAACGGCAAAGATATTTTAGTAAAAATAAAACAATCTGATGATAAAAATTTTGTTGAGTTTTCTGTAAAAGATAACGGAATAGGAATAGCAAAAGAACATTTAGAAAAGATATTTGACCGATTTTACAGAGTAGAAAATGCCACTCACACAATAAAAGGTACAGGACTTGGTTTGCACCTTGTAAAAATGACTGTAGAGAAACACCATCATGGAAAAATAACAGTAACAAGTAAAGAAAATGAAGGTTCTATATTTACAGTATATCTTCCTGTTAAAATAGATGAAAGTGAATTGGCATAAAATAATATTTAAAAACTTATTACTTTTTCTTCCTTGGATTATGCTCAATCATTCCATCATATAAATAATTCTCACCTACATATTTATATACTCCTCTTGCTATATATAAGAAATAATGTGTTTGTTTTTTATAATCTATACCGTTATTTTTTCGATTATAACAATAATCAGATGGAATATAACTATCCATAGATCGATTATGTTCTTGACTTAATTTCGTTTTAAACCATCTTGTTGAAAATTCATAATTCATTGGCATTGATTTAACAAACTCATCAATTTCTTCTATAATTGACATATTTCATCCTTTTTATAAATATTTTGATTATATATTAACATATTTAGAATTTATAAATTTATGTTTTTTCAATTCTACCTAAAAGTTTAATATTTTAGTTTTAGTTTTGATTATAATATCTTTTCAAAAACATCTTATGATGGTTTTGAAAAATGCAACTCTATATGAAGTTTCGTAATTTTGTTTATAGAAATAACGTCAAAGCTTTGTCTGTTTGAGGACGAAGTCCGAGTTACAAAGCTTTTGGTTGAAATTAACAAAATAGAAACGGAATATTAAGTTGCTAGCCTTTTGGTACTTTTCTGCAATGAGAAAAGTACAATATAAAAATTATTTGTCTTCTTTTATTATAAGTCTATTTAATTTTTCAATTTCATTAAATAGATGAAAAAAACATAACTCACACTTTTGCATACATTTATATACCTTTTCTATATCTATAAATTCATCTTTTAATCGTTTAAAAAATTTAGGATTTTCTTTTAACCTTTCAAAACTTATTAATAAAATATTTGCTCTTATTGAAATAAAAATCGCCTGTGTCCATGACTTTTTTAGTGTTTTTTCTATTATTTTCATTAAACTTTTTCCTTCTGAAAAGTTTTTAACAATGAAATCAGTATGTTTTTCTATAATTTCATTAAAATTTTTTTCTAATTCTGATTTGTTCATATTTAACTCCTTTAATTTTTGTTACAATCAAAACGACTATAAGAACGAGAATACGTATTATAACACGTTGAATATATCAAAATACGATTAATATGTCAATAAAACGATTAAAGATATAATATTAATATGACAGTAAGAAAAGATATAAAAGTTTTATTAGCTGAAAGCAATGTAAAATTAAAAGATTTGGCAGTTGAAATGAGTGAAAAGATTGGCAAAAAAATTACTGCTGACAATATTTCTCAAAAGTTAAGAAAAGGCACCTTAAGATACGACGATGCAATGATTATTGGTGATATCTTAGGTTATGATTTAAAATTTATCAAAAGAAATTAATCCAATTTAAACTGTTTTTGATAATCTTCTTTTCCTTCAATATTACTTTGTTCGGCTTTTAACAGTACAAAGTTTTCCAAAACTAATACATCTAAGTCCGTATACATAAAGCATTTATATGCATTTTCCGGCGTATTGACGATTGGTTCTCCTCTTATGTTAAAGGATGTATTTACTATAACTGAACAATCTGTAAGTTTTTTAAATTCATTAATTATATTCCAATATCTGGGATTAATCTTTTTTGAAACCGTTTGAATTCTTGCTGAATAATTCACATGAGTTATAGCTGGAAGTATAGAACGGTATGCTTTTAATTTATCAATACCTTTATAATTTTTTTCTTCTTCGCTCAATTCAGTTTTAATACTATCTGAAATTGGCTGAGTTAAAAGCATATAAGGTGATTTTTTTCCTGCTTTTATATCAAAGAACTTTTCTACATCTTCTTCCAAACAGCTCGGTGCAAAAGGTCTGAATGATTCACGTTTTTTGATAGCAAGGTTTAATTTTTTTTGCATTTCTCTGTTTCTCGGATCAGCAAGAATACTTCTATTTCCTAATGCTCTTGGACCATATTCCATTCTGCCAGCAAAATGTCCTATACTTTTTCCTTCAGAGATATATTTTGCAATTATCTTTGTTAATTCTTCCTCTGATTCGTATTTTGTATATTTTGCTTTAAATTTATTTAATGTCTCTAATATTTGTTCATCAGAATATTTAGGTCCTAAAAGACTTCCTTCTTGAGAATCATTTGAATTTACAATTCTATCATTTTTAAGAGCCATATAATAAACAGCTAAAGCTGCCCCCAATGCACCACCTGCATCACCGGCTGCCGGTTGAACCCATATGTTTTCGAAGGGTCCGTTTTTTAATATATTTCCGTTAGAAACACAATTTAAAGCACAACCACCAGCAAGACAAAGATTTTTTAATCCTGTTTGTTTATATACATAATTCGCCAGTTTTAATATAATTTCTTCCGTTACCGCTTGTAAACTTGCAGCAATATCCATATCATTCTGCGTTAATGCGGTTTCAGGCTTTCTTGGCGGACGGTTAAACAATTTTTCAAATTTTTTATTAAACATATAATCTGTTGTACAATATCCAAAATAATCCTGATTAAGCCAAAAAGACCCATCTTCTTTTACATCAACAAGATTTTCATATATTAAATCTTTATATATAGGTTCTCCGTATGGTGCAAGTCCCATAACTTTATATTCACCGGAATTTACTTTAAATCCAAGAAAACCCGTAAAAGCACTATATAAAAGTCCTAACGAATGAGGAAATTCTATTTTTTGCTTTATTTCTATTTTATTACCTTTACCAATGCCCCAGGTTGTAGTATCCCACTCACCAACTCCATCCAAGCACAAAATAGCAGCTTCTTCATATGGAGAAGGAAAAAACGCACTTGCACAATGAGATTCATGGTGAGTTGTAAAATATATCGGGCACTTTAATCTCTTTTCAAAATATTTATCAATTTGAGACGGAATAAATAATTTTGTATTCAACCAAACAGGCATAGCATTTATAAAACTTTTCATACTATTTGGAACATATGCCATTGCTGTTTCTAAAATTCTTTCAAATTTAACAAAAGGTTTTTCATAATAAATAACACCATCAAGCATGTCAGGAGTTATCCCTGCTTCTTCCAAACAATAATTAACTGCATTTATAGGGAAATTACTGTCTTGTTTTATTCTTGTAAAACGCTCTTCCTGAGCTGCTGCTATAATTTCACCATTTTTTATAAGTGCTGCCGCACTATCATGGTAATATGCGCTAATTCCTAATAAGTATGTCATTACACCTCTAAAATTGATATTCGTAATCTGTATTTTTATTTTCATTATCCAGCCAATATGTTTCAACATTTGGCTTTTTTAGTCTTAATCTGTCTCTTTTGACTATTTTCATTAATAATCCTGTAGGAAGTACTGCAACAATATAACCTATCGCAAGAACAACTATTGCAATATATTTTCCTAAGAAACTGCCAATTTTATCTAATAGTTTTTTAAATCTTACTGAAAAATTCTTTGACACGAAACACAATATTGCCAAAATCCAAAATATTGTTAGAACTATTACTGCTTGATTTACGTGCGAATGTCTATAAAGTATTATTGTTGGGATTAAAGGCAATAAAGAAAGAGTTATTGCCAGTTTTTTATACTCATCTATCTTCATATATCAACCTATATTATTGTATATATAAACGGAGACACAGGAGATGTCCCGACTGCTATCAAAAATATTAAAAGTATTAAAAATAAGATAATAGGAACTATCCAATAAGCTTTTTTACTCCATAAAAACCTAAACAATTCCACTAGAAAATTTTTTCTTTTCATTTCTTCTCCTCTGCACTTATTTTTTCTATAAGAGCATTTGCTTGTTCATGCTCTGGTAAAATTTTTAATATCTTATCAAGATGTTCTTTTGCTAAATCATATTCTTTCTGCATATATTTACATTCTGCCATACCATATAATACAGATAAATTGTTTGGAATTGCTAAATTTATCAAATTAAATAATGCATATGCTTGGTTATATTCACCTATTTCAAAACATACCTTTGCAAGAAGGTTTGCAATTTCAGTATTTGGAGAAATAGTGTATGCATCTTCCAATAACTGCTTAGCATTTTGATAATTTTTTTCACTAAAATAAACTTGCGCTAAATGGAATAATACCTCTATGTTCTGCGGTTCTTTCTCAATAGCTTGAAGCAATACATCTTTAGCTCGTTTAATCATATTCATTGATATATAGTTAACAGCAATACTAATCATCATAAATATAGGCAAATTTTCATTTTTTAACAGTTTCAAATATAATTTTTTTGCCTGTTCAAAATCAGCCATCAAATGAAAATAATTTGCATATTCAAAAACAACATATATATTATCAGGAGCAAGTTTATATGCCTGTTTAAAATATTCAGATGCTTTATCAAAGAATTTTCTTGATAAATAAATAATTGCCAAATCTTTATAAGCCAATACATAAGATGGATTCATTTTTATAATTTTCTTGAACACTTCTTCTGCTTTATCTGTTTCATTTGTTTTTGCACATAAAACAGCATATTCATATAAAACGTTGACATGCCCGACACCTGAAGCTATCAAGTCTGAATATAATATTTTGGCAGCCTCATTTTTCTTACTTTTTGAATATAAAGAAGCCAAATGAAGTTTCAATTGAACAGAACTCAAATTAAATGTTAACAACTTCTCTATTATTTTAGTTGCTTTTTCTATTTCATTATTCCCTTCATACGCACAAGCTAAATTATATTGCAGATTTTCTTTATCAGGATTGTTCTTAACTAAATCTTCATATAACAAAATTGCATCTTGGTAATGCATAGATTTTAATGCAGACATAGCATAAGCATTTAAGTATTGTTCTTTAACAATAATTTCACTGGCTTTTTTTAAATAAGAGTATGCTTCTTGAAATGATTCAACAGAAAAATAAGCCAAACCTATATTATATAAAACTGACGAATCATCAGGTGTTAATTCCAAAGCTTTAGTATATAGTTCAATTGATTTTTGAACATTACCGGAGGAAAAATAAGTCAGACCTAATTTATTATATAATCTTGAATTATCAGGTTCTAATGCAATTGCTTTTTCTAAGTATTCAATAGCCGAAGAAAATTTAGTATTTTCCAAAGCAACAGAGGATAATATTTCATATACTTGAACGTCTTCACTACCAATTTCAAGCATTTTTGTTTCATACTCGAATACTTCCTGACTTTTCTTCTGTTTCATCAAAGCTACTGCCAATGTTTTATATGCATCAAGATAATCTTTCCTTAATTCAATAACTTTCTTTAATAACAATTCTGCTTCATCAGACTTATCTTTTCCAAGATATATTGTCGCCATATAATATAAAGAAAGTGCATCATCAGGATTTTGATTCAAGAAGTCCTCAAAGTTTTTCAATGCTTCATCTAAATAATTAAGATTTATATTACAAAGTCCTAAAAGCTTAACCAATTCAATATCTTTTTCATTATTATTTAATGCTTCTATAATAAGTTCTTTTGCTTTTTCGTATTCTTTTTCTTCTACCAAACGAAGTATATTCTGTTTATCCATAGTTTTATAACCACCTTTCGTACAATTATATCAAATTAAAAACAAATCACAATAAACTGTAATAATTGAAAAAAAAGCATTTTTGTGTTCTAATTGGTTAGATTAGGTTAAAGGGGAGACATATAATGACAGAAAGAACATTTATAGCAATCAAGCCGGATGGAGTAAAAAGAAATCTTATTGGCAGAATTATTACAAAATTCGAAGAAAAAGGCTATAAAATTATAGGATTAAAACTCCTTTTGCCTACTTTGGAACTGGCAGAAAAACATTATGCAGAACATAAAGGAAAGCCATTCTATCCTCGTTTAATAGAATATATTACATCAGGTCCAATTGTTGCAATGGTTATTGAAGGCGATAATGTAATTGCAGAATCAAGAAGAATGATGGGTTCAACAAAACCTGAAGAAGCTGAAGCAGGTACTATTCGTTTTGAATATGCAATTAATAAAGAATATAATATAATCCATGGTTCAGACTGCGTGGAAAGTGCTGAAAGAGAAATTGCTATTTATTTCAAAGAAGAAGAACTTTGCCCAAACTGGACTACTATGTTAGAAATGATAATGAACAATGGCAAATAAGTATTTTTCGTTTGAACTTTTAAAAGAAGATAAAAAAACAGGTGCGAGAGCAGGTATCTTTCATACACCTCATGGTGATATAGAAACACCTATTTTCATGCCTGTTGGAACTCACTCAAACGTAAAAATGCTAACGAAACACCATTTAGAAGAAACAAAAGCTCAAATAATTTTATCTAATTCATTCCATTTATTTTTAAGACCTGGGAATAAGCTTATAAAAGAATTTGGCGGGCTTCATAAATGGATGAATTGGGACAAGCCAATATTAACTGATTCCGGCGGATTTCAAGTATTCAGTTTAGCCCATTTGAATAATATTTCAGAAGACGGTGTTAAATTCAAAGAACCTAAAACAGGGGATGAATATTATATAAATCCTGAAATTTCTATGGAAATTCAGCAAGATTTAGGACCTGACATAGCAATGGCATTTGACCAATGTGCACCATATCCTTGCGATTATAAAGATGCAGTAAAAGCAATGGAAAGAACCCATAGATGGCTTGAAAGATGCTTTAAGGCTCATTCAAGAGAAGATCAAGCACTATTTCCTATAGTACAAGGAGCTTTCTTTGATGATTTAAGAAAAGAAAGTGCTAGTGTAATTTCTTCTTATGATGCTGTAGGATATGCAATTGGCGGTGTAAGTGTAGGCGAACCTACAGAATTAAAAAATCATTTAGTTGAATATACAGCACCTTTATTACCAAGAAATAAACCAAGATATCTGATGGGTGTCGGAACTCCTATTGATTTACTTGAAGGAGTTAAAAGAGGCGTTGACATGTTTGATTGTGTTCTTCCGACCAGAAATGCCCGTCATGGTTCTTTCTTTACTTATGAAGGAAAGAAAAATATAAAGAATAAACAATTTGAAAAAGATCCTCTTCCACTTGATGAAAAATGTGATTGTTATGCTTGTCAAAATCATTCAAAAGCATATATAAGACATCTTTACAGAATGGGCGAAGCTAATGCACAAATTCTATTGTCTATCCACAATACAAGATTTCTAATCAAGTTTATACATGATATGAGAAATAGTATATTAGAAGATAGATTTGAAGAGTTCTATAATGAACATATAAATATTATTTAAACCTAATTAATAAAGAAAAAATCAAATTAATAGAGGCTTATTTTTGAATAAGCCTCTATTATTAATTATAAAACAATCTATTTTGTAACAAGCTCCATTTCATCCTGAGAAGCATATACACAATGACATCCACAGTCAACATGGATAACTTCACCAGTAACACCAGAAGATAAATCAGATAACAAATATAAACCTGTTTTACCAACATCTTCAAGAGTAACATTTCTTTTTAAAGGAGCTTTAAGTACAGCTGCTTTTAGCATTTTACCAAAACCATCAATTCCAGAAGCTGCTAATGTCTTAACAGCACCTGCAGAAATACAGTTAACTCTTACACCATGTTTTCCAAGATTTTCTGCTAAATATCTTGCAGATGATTCTAATGCAGCCTTTGCAACACCCATAATATTATAGTTTGCAACAACCTTTTCACCGCCTAAATATGTCAAAGCTAAAATAGAACCGCCTTCATTCATAATTGGTTTTGCATTTCTAGCTAAAGAAACAAGAGAATATGCACTAACACCCATAGCTAAATCCCAACCGGCTTTTGATGTGTTAATAAATTCACCTGTTAAATCTTCTCTGTTAGCAAAAGCAACAGCATGAACAACAAAGTCAATCTTTCCGTATGTTTTTTCAAGTTCTGCAAAAACTGCTTTTACTTCATCTTCTTTTGTAACATCACAAGACATTATAACTTTTGCATTCATTCCTTCAGCAATAGGACGTACTCTTTTTTCCATAACTTCACCTGCATATGTGAATGCTATTTCTGCCCCTGCTTCAAACAATTGTTTTGCAATACCGTATGCAATACCATGTGTGTTAGAAACGCCAAATATAACGCCTCTTTTACCTTCCATTAGTTTCATATTATACCCCTTCTAAACCTGTTAACTTTACTTAATTCTACTATTAAAATATTCTTTTATCAACAAAAAGGCTTTCTTGTTAAGAAAGCCTTTTTGCTATTTTTCACAAATTTCCTTAACTTTTTCCTTAAGCTGCTTTTTATTATGTATTATTGAAGAAATAAACGCAGCACCGACAATTACAAGCCCTACACTTCCTGTAACGACTTCAGGAATTTCAATTCGAGTACTTATAAACATAATTATAGCTAAGAATCCGATAGCCCAATGAGCACCATGTTCTAAATATAAATATTGCTTTAATGTTTTCATATCAACCATAAAAATTGTTAATGAACGAACAAACATAGCACCGATTGCCAAACCAATTGAGATGATTATAATATCCTTACTTATGGCAAATGCACCTAAAACCCCATCTAAAGAAAAAGATGCATCTATTAATTCCAAATAAAGGAACCCGATAAAACCAAGTTTAGCAGTCTCGCCCATAATTGCAGCTTTTCTTTCAGCAATTTGTTCTAACAAATTACTTATACTATCTACAACTAAATATAGAATAATACCTATAAAACCAGCCATTAAAACAGCATTTTTTTGTTCTTCAGGTATAAAATTTTGCAAAATTAATAAAGCTAATAATGCAAAAACCACATCAATATATTTCACACAATTTAATTTAATCAATCTCTTTTCTAAAAAGGCAATCCAGTGAACTTCTTTTTCTTCATGGAAGAAATATGCAAGAAAAATCATTAGAAGAAAAGCACCGCCGAAAGTAACTAAAGGAGCATGTACAAGATGAAGATAATGAGCGTATTTATCAACATCATAAAAAGCTAACTTTGTTACATCAATTAATGTTAAACCTGAGAATGCAGCAACTACAATAATTGGGAATAAAAATCTCATTCCAAACACAGCAATTGCAATACCCCAAGTCAAAAATCTATGACGCCAAGTATCATTCATTTTTTCTAATTTTATCGCATTGATAACCGCATTATCAAAGGATAATGTGACTTCCAATATGGAAAGAAAAGCTACTATAAACAAACATAAAAAACCGCTTCCCGGATGAGAATGTTCTCCCCATAAGTAGGCTAATATAATACCAACTATAGTTACTATTAAAGAACCTTTAAAATAATTTAGCATAATTTACCTCTATCTACTACGAAAATTATATAAGAAACATAGATTAAAAAAGTCATCTTTTTATTTTATTTTTGTTAGAATATACATATGAAATTATCCATTTCTTTCAAATTGTTTATCATTTTATTAAATTTAATGATACTTTCAATAATGTTTGTGGTTCCTAGTATTGCGTATAAAATTAATATATTTGATATTATTTTAAGATATTGGGTAACTGTAAATTTCGTTTTTTCATTATTAAGTCTGATAAAGAAGAACGATAAAATTATAAATAATATTTCTTTTTATTCTAATTTACTGTTTTATTTTATCTTTTTTATATTTGTTTCAATTATTGCTTTAATACAAAAAAATACAATTAGTTTAATCTAAATAAACAAAAGAGAGGTAAAATACCTCTCTTCATTTTTTACAGTTATCATTTATTAATAAATAACTAGTCTTTAGCGTGACCTGCAGTACCAAGAACGTTAATCATTTTGTGTTTAACCATTTCTTTTACAGCAGTTCTACCAGGACCCATATATTCACGAGGATCGAATTTTTCAGGATGTTCTACAAAGAATTCTCTGATTGTAGAAGTCATTGCTAATCTTAAGTCAGTATCAATATTAATTTTAGCAACACCGTGTTTAGAAGCATAATTTAACATTTCTTCAGGAACACCTTGTGCATCAGGTAAGTTACCGCCAAATTTATTACATTTAGCAACAAATTCTTTTGGTACAGAAGAAGAACCGTGAAGAACGATTGGATAATCACCAAATCCGGCTTCTTTTAATGCATCTTTAATTTCTTTTAGTCTGTCAAAGTCTAATTTTGCTTCACCTTTGAATTTGTATGCGCCGTGAGAAGTACCAATAGCAATAGCTAAAGAGTCACAACCTGTTTGTTTTACGAACTCAACAGCTTCTTTTACATTAGTATATTTAGCATCTTTAGCATCAACATTAACATCGTCTTCAACACCAGCTAATTTACCAAGTTCAGCTTCAACTGAAACTCCTCTTTCATGAGCATATTCAACAACTTTTTTAGTTAAAGCAACGTTTTCTTCGAATGGGAATCTTGAACCGTCAATCATAACTGAAGAGAAACCGCCATCGATACAAGCTTTACAAATTTCGAAATCAGCACCGTGGTCTAAGTGAAGAGCAATAGGTACTGTAGTTGTAGCTAAAGCAGCTTCAACCAACTTAATTAAATATGTTTGATTAGCATATTTTCTTGCACCAGCAGAAACTTGAAGAATAATAGGAGATTGAGTTTCTTCAGCAGCTTCCGCAATACCTTGTAAAATTTCCATGTTATTTACGTTGTAAGCACCAATAGCATATCCGCCGGCCAATGCTTTTTTGAACATTTCATTTGTTCCAACTAATTTTCTTTCTGCCATTACTAGCCTCCTCTTGTTTACATAACGATTATAATCTAACTCAAACAAAAAATGTTTACAAGCAAAATGAATTTGCATTTTATAAGCAAAAAAGAATTAAATAAAAAAAAGAATCTTTAAAATTATAGAGTTTCTATTTTTTGAATATCGGGCATTCTATTAAATATGTACAATTGAAAGTTCGAAAAAAAAATGTTACAATCGGAAACATAAAAGTGAATGGAGGACAAAATGTCAAAAGAAGACAGCTCAATCAGTTTTGGAGTCGGATTACTTCTTGGTGTTGTAGGTGGTGTAATTGCTGCTGTATTATATGCGCCAAAATCAGGCGAAGAAACACGCAAAGATGTTGAAAATGTTATTACAGACATTGCACAAAAATACACTCCCGAAATCAAAGAAGCAAAAAAGCAAGCACTAACTTCTATTGATGTAATGAGATATCGTTTAGAGCAGCAATATAACAAAATCAACGAAACTATTAAGGCAAAACAAATTGCAAAAGCAAAAGAAAAAGAATCCGTTGATTATGAAGTCAACTAGGAGATAATAATGACCCCGGTACTAGAATGTGTTTTAGCTATTTTTATAGTTGTATTAATTATAGTTTCAGTCATATTAACTGTATTCCTTGTAAAATTTATAAAAGAGGCAACTCATACACTTACAAGCCTTAAGAATCTTACAGATATGACCAATAAAGAACTTGAACCCGCGTTAAAATCGGTAAATAATATTCTATCAACAGTAAATAATGTTTCTAATGCTACCAATAAGCAATTTGAATTGATAAAAAAGATATTAACAACATTATTAGGTGCATCTTGCGTAGCATTTGGAAATGCAAAAAACTGCGGATTTTTTAGCGGATTAAAAAGTGGTTTTAATTTATTTAGAAAAAAAGGAGACAAAAATGTCAATAGGTAGATTTATAGCCGGTTTTGCAATCGGCAGCATAGTAGGCGGATTAATTGGTGTTCTTTTGGCACCTCAATCAGGTGAAGAAACTCGCGAACAATTAGCTGATAAATCAAAAGATATTTGTGATAAAGCTCATACTGCAGTTTCTGAAATTCAAACAAAAGCTGACGGCATTGTAAGTGAAATGCAAGCCAAAGGTGATGAATTAATTGCTAAGCTTCAAGATGTAATTAATAAACAAAAAAAAGTTGAAGAATAGAATAATTAAATATTCAAAATCAAAAAGACTCAAATAAAATTGAGTCTTTTTTGTTAATAAAATTATTTGAAATTATTTTTACTTCATTAGATAATAACTTTGTATTAATAATAAAAAGGATATTAAGATGACAGAAACAATGGTATCAGATGTTACGTTAAAACTTGATATGTCAAATCTTTCAAAATACAGCAAGAATGCAGAACAAGCTGTAGAAACAATCAAAGAAAGAGCAGGCAAACCTGGGCAATTTCTAAACTGGATTGGTGTATTGCCTGAAAATCAATTAAAAACAATTGATAATTTATATGACATGGCTGAAAAAGCAAAAGACAATAAATATACAGATCTTGCTATTCTTGGGATAGGCGGTTCAAGACATACTACAGAATCATTAATCAGAATGATCGGCAAAGAAGCAAATGTACATTTCTTCTCTTCTGTAGATTCAGAAAGTTTCAGAAGATTTATTAATACTCTAGACTTAGCAAAAACACAATTCTTAGTAGTATCAAAATCAGGTGGCACTATAGAAACTACTGTTGCTTATGAAAATGCAAAAAAAGTTATGCAAGAATATTTAGAAAGAGAAGATGTTTCTGACAGATTTATTGCAATGACTGATGTTTCAGCAGAAAAAAGCAATCTCAGAAAAATGGTAAACGCAGGCGATATTAAACTTTCTGGTTTTGTTCATGATGATGTAGGCGGAAGATTTTCTATCTTTGATGATGCTACTATATTTACTTTAGCATATGTTGGTGTAGCAAAAGAAGACGTTATTGCAATGCTTCAAGCTTCATTGAAAGCACAAGAAGAGTTTTTAAATCCTGATATAAATAAAAACATGGCTCTTCAACAAGCTGCATTCAATGTTCAATCAAGACTTGACGGAAAACAAAAACACTTCATTGAATACTTCGGTGATGCATTCCAAGGTACAACTTTATGGGAAAAACAATTAAAAAATGAATCTTTAAAAGCAAGAATTTCAACAGATACAAATGTTGGACCAGGATATTTACACTATAATGCAGAGGCTGATTTAGATAGTGCGAATAAAGATTCTTTCTTTACTTTTGTTTATGTAACTCCGCAAGAAAAAGTAACAAAAGCAGTTCTAACAGGTGTAATTGCAGCATATTCTAACATGCACCCTGTTTCTGTTGTTGAACTTAAAGATTTATCACTTACTACTTTAGCTAAATTTATTGAATTTAAACACTTTGAAACATTATACACAGGTAATATTCTAAGACAAATAGATGGTGATATAACAGAAATGAATGTGGCTCTGCCGGAAGTACTTCAACCAAACGTAGAAATTTATAAAAAAGAAGTAAGAAAAGCAATGGCGCAATAGTCATTAATAGAAAAAGTAAAAAGAGGAAACAATATGTTTCCTCTTTTTTATATATGATTAATTGTATTAACCTACACCGTTGAATTTCGGAGTTGCTCTGTCGATTGCGCTGCCTTCTGCTTCTTCTACAGCTTCTAATTGTTTTTGAAGAGTTGTTACCATTGTATCTAGTCTTTTTACTTCCATTTCTATAGCGTTTTCTTTTACTGATACTTGGTATATTTCTCTGTTTATACTATCTGTTTCTTGTTCATATTCTTGTTGTTTTTGTTGTATTTGTGCATTTATTCTGTCTCTTTGAGTTGTATCTCCTGCTTCTGCCAATTGTTCATATAATTTTGCCAGTTCACCGGATTGTGATGCACTCATACTTGTTAGTTGTTGGTTTAGACTTAAGGTTTGAGTTGCCAGCGCATATTGCTCATTTGACCTTTGTGTTTGCTGCAACTGAGCGCTATTTAATTGTCCATCCAGAACCAATTTTCTTTGTGCAAATAATGCGTAGCCCATCTCTTTTCCCTCGATTATTTTCCTCTTACTTACATGAAAACTTTTTGTTTTAATTTCATGACTTTTCAAGAGAATTTTATTAAGATTTTGTTACATTTTGTATAACATTAGTATATATCGTTGTCATACAATATATAAGATTTTTATTCAATATAAAAATATTTGTTTATAAAACCATTATGATTATTGGTTTTTTGCCAATAGATTTCTTATAGAAGTATCAATTGAATGAAAATCAGCATTTACAGAGTCAGACTTTGCTACACATATAACAGATAAATATTTATATATATTTTCAAACTCTGAATTTTTAATAATTAATCTAAAACTTTCTCTCATCAAACGTTTTATTCTGTTACGAACGACAGCACGTTTATGAATTTTTTTACTAACAACAAACGCTATTTTTGTTTGTAAATCAGGATTTGTTTTTTCCTTACCAAAATATATACACATATTATTATCGGCAACTATATGGTTCAATTTATAAGTTGCAATAAAAGCAGAATATTTTTTTAATCTATATTTCTTTTGAAGCATAATTTTATTTTACATTAAAAAAGGACCGAATAAACAGTCCTTTTATATAAATAATTAAACCTAAAATTTAATTTAAGAACAAAAATACTAAGCTCTTTCTTTTGCAGTAATAGCTAATTTATGACGGCCTTTAGCTCTTCTTCTGTTTAAAACTTCTCTTCCGCCTGCTGTAGCCATACGTGCTCTGAAACCGCTAACATTTTGTCTTTTTCTTTTAGTTCCTTCCAGCGTACGTCTCATTTTATTTCTCCTTGAATGTGTTTTTTTTCGCTATATCATAATAAATAAGACATAACTTAAAGTCAATCACGAAAAAGAAAAAGGTTAAATAATATGAACAGAATCGGTTTTATCGGCGGCGGCAAGATGGCAACTGCAATTATGAAAGGAATTATAAATTCCAATTGGTGTGACGCTCAGAATATTATTGTATCGGACAAGAATGAAGATGCTCTTAATTTATTAAGTGAAACTTACAAAATTAATACAACATTAAGTAATATTGATGTAATTAAAAATGCCAATATTATATTATTTGCAGTAAAACCATTTGTCTTAAAAGATGTATTAAACGAAATAAAACCATATATAACAAAAGAACATATTATCTTATCAATTGCGGCAGGTATATCAATAAATACAATCGAGGAAATTGTCGGTAATATTCCTGTAATAAGGATAATGCCAAATACTCCTGCATTAGTAAATGAAGGTATGAGTGCAATTTGCAAGGGCAATTACGCAACTGACGAGCAGAGTGAACTTGCAATAGAAATATTTAAAAGCGTAGGTAAAGTAGTAAAAGCTGAAGAAAAATATATAGATATAATAACTGCAATATCAGGAAGCGGACCGGCATTCTACTATTACATAATAAATGAGATAGCAAAAGCAGGAGAAAAGCTTGGTTTAGATTATAAAACTTGTTTAAAATTATCAGCGCAAACAGCATATGGATCTGCAAAAATGATAATGGAAACAGATATAACTCCTGAACAACTAATAGTAAATGTAACAACACCGGGTGGTTGTACTGCAGTCGGAAATGATATATTAAAAGAAAATAAGATTTCTGAAATTCTTTTTGATACTATAGAAAAAACAGCAAAAAAAGCATTTGAATTGGGGAAAAATTAATCATGACAAAAAGAGCATTAATAAGTGTATATAACAAAGATAAACTTGTTGAATTTGCAGAAGAACTAACAAACAAATATAACTATGAAATAATAGCAACAGGTTCAACATATGATTTATTAAAAGAGAATCATATAAATGCAAAAGAGATAACAGAAATAACAGGGACAAGACAACTTATTAACGGAAAAGTAAAAACATTATATCCTGACATTTTTGCAGGAATACTTGCAGATTTAAACAATCCTACAGAAAAAGCTGATATTGAAGAAAAAAATATAAAACTTTTTGATATGGTAGTAGTTAATTTTTATCCCTTTGAAGAAGCTGTTACAAAACAAGTTGAAGAAACTGAACTAACAAACACTATTGATATTGGTGGTCCATCTATGTTAAGAGCTGCTGCAAAAAATAACAAAAGAGTTCTTGCTGTTTCATCACCTGAACAATATAAAGATGTTTTATCAGATTTAGAAGAACACAAAGGCGAAAGTTCATTAAAACTAAGAAGAGAATTTGCACTAAAAGTTTTTGAAAAAACATTAGATTTCGACACAAAAATATTACATGAACTTTCAAACAGATTTGAAGAAGATACAAACAATTATTTTTCATTAAATATAAAAAAAGCAAAAGATTTAAGATACGGTGAAAATCCTCATCAAAATGCAAGCATATATTATACTAATAATACCGTGGATTATGAAGTTCTTAACGGTAAAGAACTTTCATACAATAATATACTAGATGTAAGTGCTTGTACAAACATACTAAGTGAATTTTATGATGTATGTGCTTGTGTAATAATCAAACACAATACACCTTGCGGAGCAGCCTTAGGTAAAGACATATCTGAAGCTTGGGCAAAAGCATTAGATTGTGATCCTTTGAGCGCTTTTGGAGGTATTGTAGGATTCACACAAGTAGTAAATGAAGATCTTGCTAAACAACTTACAGCTATGTTTTTAGAAGTTGTTATTGCGCCTGATTTCACATTAAAAGCGTTAGAGCTTCTTAAAACAAAGAAAAACTTGAGAGTAATAAAATTAAATACATCTTTAATAGAATATAAAAATCATTTAAATCAGGAAATAAGAGTAACTCCATTCGGAACTTTAATTCAAGATTCAGATAAAGGAGAACTGGATAAAGACAATTTCAAAGTTGTAACAAAAGCAAAACCAACAGCAGAAATGGTAGAAGATATGATTTTTGCGTGGAAAATAGTTAAACACGCAAAATCAAATGCAATTGTAATAGCAAAAGATTTTAAAGCAATCGGAATCGGTCAAGGACAAACAAGCAGAGTAGATGCATTTGAAATAGCATTAAATAAAGCTTGTGACGGTTCAAAAGATGCAGTTGCCGCTTCTGATGGTTTCTTCCCTGCTATAGATAATATACATGTAGCAGCACAAGGCAGAATTGCAGCAATTATTCAACCCGGTGGAAGTATAAAAGATGAAGATGTAATAAAAACAGCTGATAAATATAATATTGCTATGATAACTACAGGAATAAGGCATTTTAAACACTAATATGGAAGACAATAAAGACAAAAAAGTAATAAATACACTATCTTTAGGACATTTTATAACAGATACATACTCAGGATTTTTAAATCCGATAATGCCGTTTATTGCTGCGAAAATAGGTATAACAATGGCTGTTGCTACTGTACTTATATCTATATCTAATTTAACATCATCATTATCTCAGCCATTTTTTGGTTATATAGCAGATAAATGGCAAAGACGCTTCTTCATTTTTTGGGGAATGCTTATGGCTTCAATCTTTTTGTCTTTTTTAGGATTGGCAAATAATATTTATGCACTTGTTATATGTCTTTTGTTAGGACATATGGGTGTTGCATTCTTTCACCCTCAAGCAACAAGCATTGTTTTTAACTATTCAAAACAATCTGAAAACAGTAAGGATATGAGTATATTTATCGCAATGGGGACTTTTGGTTTTTCACTAGGACCTGCAATATCTTCAGGTATTACAGAAATATGGGGTCTGGAAAAACTACCTTTTGCTTGTTTTGTAGGTATCATAATGGCATATATAACATTAAAAACAGTACCAAGATTAAACACCTTACATATAGAGAAGCCCAAAGTTTCAATTATTACGGCTATAAAAGAAATATTTAAAAATAAACCAGTTTCCATTTTAGTCGGAGCATCAATAGTAAAGGCTTTTGTTGTTTCTTCTTTTCCTATTATTTTACCTTTTTATTGGAAATCAATGGGGTATAATGTTTCAAAAATAGGCATAATTCTTTTATTATTTATGTTGTCTGGTGCACTTGGGGTTGTAACAAGTCCATTACTTGAAAAAAGAGTAGGTATAAAAAATGTATTTTATATTTCATTAATTACAGTAGCACCTCTCGGTATTATTTTCTACTTAAATAACGGAATGGGAATAATAGGATTATTATCCTTTATTTTGATTGCATATTTTAGTTTACTGGCATCTCCTGTAAATATGGCATTAGCACAAAAATTAATGCCGGAATTTAAGAGTATGATTTCCGGGTTCATAGGTGGTTTCAGCTGGGGCGTTATTGGAATCTTACTACCTTTGATAAGCTTACTTGCTGAAAAATTCGGATTTATGAATATTTTGTTAATTATGACTTTTGTACCTTTTGCTTTTTCATATTTTATTAAATATATTCCAAAAGAATAATATTCAGTTATTTGTATGAAACAAAATATATAAATCTGAATTATTATTAATCTATGAGTAAAAAATCATCAGATTTTAAAATTAACAGAGCAACTTGGATTGCAATGCTTGAACAAGGTAAACTTGCTGAAGCTATAAATTGTTATGAAAATTATATTAATAAAATAGAAAAAGAATCAGAAGTTCAAGAAATAAAACATTCAGAAAATATATTAGTTGAAAAGCTCAAAAAATTATCAGATAAATACTATCAAGAAAAGAATTATTCAAATGCTTTAATTTGTTATAACTATATTTATCAATTAGATTCCAAAAATACAACCAATATAAAGAATCATATAAATTGTCTGGAAAAACTTGAACAATATGATTTACAACTAATATTAGCAAAAAGACTAATTAAGTTAAAAAAAGAAGCTGAAAATTATAAAATTTTAAGTAATGCTTATGAGAAAAATCAAGAATATAAAAAAGCAATAGAATATTATAATAAATATCTTAATCAAATAAAAAGAACTGAACTTGAAGCTCAAGATTACAATATAATAGGCTGCCATTATTTCAATTCATATATTAAAAAGACACAAAATCCAAATGATGCCAAAAATGCACTTGAATATTTTAAGAAAACAATTGAAAAAGTACCAAACAATAAATCATACTTAAAAAATACAATTGTAGCCGCAATGAAAGCAAAAGACTACAAAACAGAAAAAGAATGTTGGGATATTTATATAAAAAATGGTTATGCAGATAAAGATGATGAATTCACATATTGTGCATCTTGTATGCGAAATGGTGATATAGAAGAATGGGCAAAATATTATGGTTCAAGATTTGAGAAAAATGAACCTACTATATATCCTAAACTAAACAAACCAATATGGACCGGCAATGAAGATTTATCAAACTCAACTCTTCTTGTCCACTACGAACAAGGTTATGGCGATAACTTTTTAATGTTTGGCTATATGCCAAGATTGGTAAAACTTGCAAAAAAAGTAATATATTATATACAAAATAATGCATATGATTTAGTCAAAGATAATCAATTTGGAGTAGAAGTTCACTGTCAAAAAACAACTGATATAAACAAACTTCAATATGATTATCATATTCCTTGTATGTCAATTCCGATAGCCTTACATCTAACAAAAGAAAATCTTTCAGTTGAAGGCGGATATATTAAACCAAACAAATATTTAGTCAGAAAATTTCAAGATAAATACTTTAACAATAATAAATTTAAAATAGGAATTGCTTTTGAAGGTATTTCAAGTAACAGTAAAAGAGACATTCCGCTAAAGAAATTACTTCCGTTAGACAAATTAGAAAACGTAGAAATATATTGTTTTACAAAAGACATCGAAGACAAGAAACTAAAATGTTTTAAGCATAATAAAGTAATTAATATAGCAAAAGATTTCAACAATTTTGCAGATACTGCAGCTGCAATTCAAAATGCAGATATTATAATCAGCAGCGATAATTGTATCCTGAATTTAGCAGGTGCAATAGGCAAAAAAACAATAGGAATCTTTAACTACCATTACGAATTCAGATGGTATGATTTGACAGGTAAAGACTGCGGATGGTACAAATCTGTAATTCCAATAGTAAATAATGAATATAACAATTGGGATATTTCAATTCAGGAAGCTATTGAACTAATTAAATTAAGCATCTAAAGCAAATCTTTTTGCTTGGACTCCATATAATTTATATTTAGCTGCATTCCAAAGTGCTCTTCTTTCTTCATCTGTACAATCAGCCAAATTATCAGGTTGAGATTTACTTGTTAAACAAAATCTTTCCATTAAATTAATTCTATTAAAGAATTTTCTGTTAGTAGCTTTAAATGCTTCTTGAGGGTCAATTCCACTATCTTTGGCTATACTTGCTGCTGTATAGAAAATATCACCCATTTCCTCTTCCATGTGCTCTTTATTTGCTTGAGTTTTATCTTGGTTATATTCATCTCTTGCTATAACAAACTCTTCAAGTTCTTCTGATAAACAGGTAATCCAAGCATCTTGATCTTTTGTAAAATTAATTTTTCGAGTTACATCATCTATTTTACTAAAACTATCAAATACATCAGATGAATTCGGATTAATACCCTTCATAAGTTTTAATGGTGGAACCAATGCTTCTTTACTGGTTTCAAATGGTTTTAACAAAGCACTTATAGGTTGTCTATATCTGTTATTTTTTTTCTCTGCTTTCATAGAAACAGGTGAAGACATATATGTATTAAAAGCTATTTTCATTTTTTCTCCTTTATTTGTTTTAAATCACATAAAAATTTTTTTTGCTAAAAAAAGAAGACCCAAATGGGTCTTCTTTTAATTTTATAATTCTGGTTCTTCTTCAGGAACATATTCTTCTTCCGGCGGTGTATCATCACAACTTGTATCCGGTTGAGTTTCAGCAGGAGGTGTCTCCGGTTTTGTTTCAGCCGGTGGTGTCTCTGGCTGAGTTTCTGCAGGTGGTGTTTCCGGTTTTGTTTCAGCCGGCGGTGTATCTGGCTGAGTTTCTGCAGGTGGTGTTTCCGGTTGAGTATCAACAGGTGGTTTATCAGAATCATCTCCGGGTCTAACAGGATCAATTTCTTCTCCGGGATCAACATCTACATCCGGAACAGTTGCTGTATTAGTTACGGTTTCTGTATTTGTTACGGTTTCTGTATTGGTTACAGTTTCTGTGTTAGTTACAGTATCTGTATTTGTTACCGTTTCAGTATTAGTTACAGTTTCTGTATTTGTAACTGTATCTGTATTCGTTACAGTTTCTGTGTTAGTTACAGTATCTGTATTTGTCACAGTTTCAGTATTCGTTACTGTATCTGTATTAGTTACTGTTTCAGTATTGGTTACAGTATCAGTATTTGTCACCGTATCTGTATTTGTTACCGTATCTGTATTTGTTACCGTATCTGTATTTGTTACAGTTTCTGTATTAGTTACAGTTTCAGTATTTGTAACTGTATCTGTATTCGTTACTGTCTCTGTATTTGTTACAGTTGGCGGTGGAGTAGTTGTGGTTGTTGTCTGTGGCGGAGTTGTAGTTGTTGTCTTTGGCGGAGTTGTAGTTGTTGTCTTTGGCGGAGTTGTAGGTTGAGTAGGTTCCGGTTCTTCTGTACAAGGACATGGTTTTTCATACTCAAAATCAGGAAGTACGATTTTGTCACCTGTATAAAGTACAGCATTATGTCTTCCGGTACCGCCAACTTCTTGACGCCATCCGCCATCTTCTGTACCATAGATACTTTCATTTGCATTCATAACAGCTTCTTCTAATGCATAGTATTCTTCACTATACATTTCAATTCCCATTGCTTCTAAGTCATAACTGTTTTGAATAATCCTTGAAAGACAATTGTTATCATCATTATCATTACTCCAAGGTTCAACGGTTACATATTTATTTCCATCTTTATCAGTTTGTATTCTATCATCATCTTTTAATACGGAGGTGATTGTTTCTCTTGGTATATCTTGGCAAGAACAATCTGTAGGACAACAGTCGTCATCACAACATAATGCATCATCATTTAAAGCATCTTCTACATTTTCTAAGAATTCTTTAATATCAAATTCATTTATTGTATTGCCTTCGGAGTCAAATTTATCTTTTTCATTGCCTAAGCTTGCTAAGTATGTCAATTCTTTTTCAGACATGCCGTCTTCATCATCTAAAGTGCTGACAGCATCATAGATAAGTCCAAGCTGTTCTTCGGTTAAAGCTTTTTCTTTTGTACCTTGAGCTTTTAAAGCTTTAATGAAACCATCTCTAGTCAATAGTTCATCATCTATTTTGTATTCTCCATCATGCATTTCAAAGACTATTGTATCTTCTATGTTCGCAGAATCACCATTTGCTTTTTTAAAATCCCCTAAATCCTTATTTTTGAAGAATTCAGCTATCTTATCTACATTAAAGTCCATTTACAACACTCCTATAATTTACTACACTAATCTAAATCTCGGCAAATTTTTTCAAAACTTTAATTTTTTGTTTATTTATTAAGAAATATTAATCAATAGTTAGATTTTTTATCAATTACTGGTTTTCAGCAAACTTATGCAAAACAGCGAAAGGGAATATTATGAATATAAACTCAATATCTTTCAAAGGAAATTATAGAAATACTGATAATAAAACTTACAGAAATACATCAAGAAGAAATAATGACACAAGATACAGAGATGAATTTCAGCACTCAAATATAATAAGTCCAAGATACCCAAATACAAAAAATAAAAGCGGTAAAAAATTATTAGCAATACCTTTTGCGACTGCAACTTTAGGTACAACAGTAGCTTTGATGTTAACTTTTTCAAATCCATCACCGGCAGAACCACCTAAAAACATACAATTCAACCCAAATGAAACAAACATAACAGAAATTGCAGAAGAAAATAACTGTGATCTTGATTTTCTACTTGATTATAACAATATAGGTCCAAATACAGACTTAAGTTCTATTTCTGAAGTATTAGTACCTTCTTCTTTTGATTATTTGCAAACTGAGATTGAAAGAATAGAAGAATTACTAAAAGATGAAAAATTAAAAGAAGCAAAAAGAGAAGAATTGGAAGCTACACTTTCTGCTATACAATCTAAGAAAAACGAACAAGATAATGTTGCTCAAGTATACACAGACGGAGAATTTGTTTATTTATCAATCAATATAGAAGAAAATGATGAAAATGAAAAATACAAATATGGAATCAATGTAGAAACTCTCAAAAAACTCTTTGATATTAAAGATGGCGCAATTAGAGAAAATAATGCACTTGAAGTAAGATGGGAATCTTATGAAAATGGTGAAGGAAGTTATAAAGATTATACATACAACTGGTTCCATAATGGAGACATAATAAAAGTTCCTGTTTCTGCAATACAAACAAAAGATATTAATCTTTCAAATTATTTGGAAGATTAATGCTGCCTTGTCGCAATACTTTTACATTTTCATTTTCAACAAGAATAACGGTAGACTCTTTACCTGCACAACCATACCCATAATCTTCAAAAACAATATCAACTAAATCACCGATAGATTCTTTTGCCATTTCATATGTTTTTGAAGAAGGATGATTAGATAAATTTGCACTTGTAGTTGCCAAAACATGACCATCAACAACAGAACAAAGCTTTTTGAAAAACTCATTATTCGGAACTCTAATGCCAACAGTATTTTTACCGGAAGTAATATAATCCGGTGTATTTTCAGATTTTTCCATAACAATTGTAAGTGCACCGGGGAAATATTCTTTCATTAAATTTTTCGCCGTTTTTGATATAGATTCCACATAAGGAAAAAGATTTTCTTTATTATTTGACATTAAAATTAATGGTTTAGATCTATCCCTTCCTTTTATTTCATATATTTTATCCACACCTTTTTTTGAATCAGGCAAACAACCCAATCCCCATACAGTATCGGTAACAAAAGCGATTACACCGCCTTCTTTTAATAAAATATTAAGTTCATCAATGAATGAACTTTTGTCTAATATAGTTTCTAATTCTTTCAATTAATTCACCTACATATTCAATCTTAAACAAAACTGCAAAAACAGTATAAACAATCATACAAAGAGCAAATATTACAATTGTTTTTATAAATAACAAAAACCAATTATCAGGAGCTATAACCCAATTTCTATATATTACAAAATTTATTGAAAAAGAGAGAAAAGCCGCTGATACCATTTTAGCTAAATTTACAAAATATATTTTATAATCCAAATTTATTCTCTTTAATAAAATACATCCAAGTAATGTCGCATTAAACAATGTAACTAACGATGTAGAAAGTGTGATTGCAGCAATTCCTAATTTTTCTATAAACAAAGCATTTAATATATATTTTAAGACAATAGATGAAAAAGCAACCAAAAACGGTGTTTTTGAATCGTTAAAAGAATAAAAGATTCTGGTAATAGAATCTCTAAACACATAAGGAATTATAGCAAATGATAGGAAGATTAAAGCCTGTGAAACCATATATGTAGCATGAGAATCAAATTCACCTCTTTGGAAAACTAATTGCACCATATCAGAAGCCAATAAGATAATTCCAAACATAATAGGAATAGCAACAAAATTCAAAAGTCCAACACCTTTATGAAAATAATATTTAATGTCGTCATATTTCTTTTCCCCAACTAATTTTGAGAAAATAGGAAATAAAGGAACTAAAAAGGCAGTTACCAATATACCAACAGGGAACTGAAAAACTCTATTTGCATAGCCGACAGCTGTCCAAGCACCTTCTCTTAACTGCGAAGCAAAAAACATATCTACATATACATATATTTGACCTATTGTTGAGCTTAAAGCTGCAGGGAAAACAAGTTCTACTAAATTTTTAAATTCAAGATTATTTTTAATTGCCAAATTCGGTTTTATTTTAAATCCGAGTTTTTTAACAGCAGGGAACTGAGCCAAGAATTGTAATAAAGCACCTATTGAAGTTGCTATAGCTAAACATGTTCCATATTTATCACCTTTTGAAAAAGCAATAATAAATATTATACTAAGACTCATTAAAACAGGTGAAAGATTAGGTAATAAGAAACACCTATAAGTAATTAACAGCCCATAATATATACCGATAATACCGCCAATTAGTATAACAGGTGTCATTATTCTCAAATGAGAACTTGCAAGAGAAACAAGTTCTTTATTGTCAGAATGAATTATAAAATTAAGTATTTCATCAGAATATATAAATATAACAATAGAGAATAAAGCAAATACAATAAAAGTAGCCGTTAGAAATGTATTAAAAAGCTTATTTACCTTTTCAGACGGCATTTTATCATCAGGATTTACAAGTTTAGCAAAAACACTTACTGTAGCACTATGGAAAGGTCCTCCGACACCGCCCATCAAAATAATAGCTAATGAAGGAATTTGATAAGCATAAAAATAAGCATCAGAAACCAATCCGGCACCATAATAATTTGCTATACATACATCTCTAAGAAAACCTACAAATTTTGAAATTATTGTAACAAAAGCAATCAACCAGGCAGCTTTTAATAAAGAAGAATCTTTACTCACATTCAGCCTCCTTTACTTCTGTAAATACTTTCACTTTTTTAGAATAATCAATATCTTCATCTAAAATCACATATGATATTTTATTTTCACCACAAACAAGATATTTAGATATTTCTACCTTTGTTATATCATCTTTTAGTTTGACATCAATTTCTTTTCCGTTTACGGTAATCCTTAATTTTTGTATTTTATCAGGATTTTCTATATAAACTTTAGCCTCATCTTTTTCCGTATAAAATAATCGTTCTAATACCTTATTGTTACTATGAACTTCAATAGGAATAGTAGCTAGCTTTATACCTTTATAATAATGTTGCAATATTTGATCGAAGGTAAAGCCCAAGCTGCCCATTTTTCCGGCACCCCATTGACTCATCCCTACACCATGACCAAAACCTCCACCATTAAATTTATATACAGGAGTTTCCGAATCTATATATGTAATTACAAAATTTGCACTTGGAAGAGATATTCCGTCTTTTTGAAAACATCTTCTTATAACCAGTTCTTTTTGAACAATATAAGTATTTTTATCAGTTTGGATTTCCAGTTTAATGATTTTACCGGATTCTCCTCTTTGCAATGCGCTTATAGAAATAATATTTCCAATATTATCACCTGGATTTATTTGCGGAGTAATAAAACCTGTTTTTGATTGGGCAGGCAATGTCTTTTTTAAAACATTTTGTAACTCATCAACTGTCCACTCTTTTGACCATCTGTAATATGGCGATAAGTCGTCGAAAGCTTCAGGTTTTGAAGTATAAAATTCTACTGCTTTTTCTTCTGTATCAAGAGTTTCAAATTCTTTAGAGTCTGGAACAGCAGATAAATAATGTATTGCTTTTGAAGGAAATTCTCTTGTAGAAGGATCAGAAAATGCATATTCATAACTTTCGGTATAACCGCCTGCTGTAGAACTATACAAAGCAAGAATAGGTAAATTATCTTTATCTAAAGCTATAACCCCATTTGTTTGTTCGATTGCGGTATCGGAAAGTTTATCTTCAGTATTGGCACCAAAATATACCTGACAAGCAACTGAATCGCACAAATCAAATTCATTATATGCTTTTATTCGCGGTGTAACAGCATAATTTCTTGCAGCTACAGTCTGTGCTTTCAATGGTTCCAATCCAAATCTCACAGGCATTTCATTTGGTACAACACCTCTTAAATAATTTTTTAAGCTTAATACATTTACAATAGAGAACTTGCTTATATCTTTACTGCTTCTTACAAGTTCAATATACCCTCTATAAAGAGCTTGCTTACCTTTTCTTTTTAGACCTTTTATTGAAATTAACGATTCATTTTCAGATGAAATCAAAACAGGTCCGGTCAAATTTTTTGCTAATAACTGATTATCAACATAAACTCTGAATAAATTATTTTCAGATGTAACCTTAACCGTCTTAGAATTTTCATTTAAAGGAATTACATAACCGGAAGAAGAATCCATAACTCTTAAATTAGAAGCATCATTAAATTCAACATTATCAAACAGATAAGTTTTAAATAAAGTATCACTAATACCTACACGCACAGGTATATAATTATCAGTTGCATATGCACTCTGAAAACAAAGTATAAAAACTGAAATTATTATTGCAATCTGTTTATTAAACATGTATCTTCCTTATAAAAATTATTATAGTAGAAAGAGCAAATAAAGGTAACTCTTTATTGATTTGTAATTGAAACTTTTATTAAATGATATATAATCAAAAAAAAGGATAAACTATGAGTTTAAATTCAACACCCTCAGCAGAGAGAATACAAATAGGATTTTTCGGGAAAAGAAATAGTGGCAAATCAAGCTTAATAAATGCAATAACAAATCAAGAACTTTCAATTGTTTCAGAAATAAAAGGAACAACAACTGACCCTGTATATAAAGCGATGGAATTACTGCCATTAGGACCTGTATCAATTATTGATACTCCTGGTATTGATGATGAAGGAACTTTAGGCTGTTTAAGAATAGAAAAAACAAAACAAGTACTAAATAAAGTAGATATTGCGATTTTGGTTATTGATGCTCAATATGAAATTTCATCATTTGATAAAGACCTTATAAATACTTTCAAAGAAAAAAATATAAAGTATATTATTGCATACAATAAATCAGATATTATAGAAGAAAAAAAACAATTATCAGAAAATGAAATTTATGTAAGTGCAAAGAACAAAACAAATATAAAAGAATTAAAAGACTTAATAGCAACAATCTATGAAGAAGACCCCAATAAAACATATTTGGTTAAAGACTTAATAGAACCATCTGATATTGTTATACTTGTAACTCCAATAGATAGTGCAGCACCAAAAGGAAGACTAATTCTTCCACAACAACAAGTAATACGAGACTTACTTGAAGCAGGAGCAATATCTGTTGTAGTTCAAGAAACAGAACTAAAAAAAGCAATTGAATCTTGCAGCAAAAAGCCAAAACTTGTTATTACAGACTCACAAGCTTTTAAAAAAGTAAATCAAGATACACCAAAAGATATAATGCTAACATCATTTTCAATACTTTTTGCAAGATATAAAGGTATACTTGATTATGCAATCAAAGGTATAAAAGCCATCGAAACCCTTAATGATAATGATACTTTGTTAATTTCAGAAGGTTGTACTCATCACAGACAATGCGATGATATTGGCAGCGTCAAATTACCAAGATGGATTCAGGAATATACAAAAAAGAAACTCAACTTTGAATTTTCATCAGGCACAGGTTTCCCCGATGATTTATCAAAATATAAAATGATAATTCATTGCGGAAGTTGTATGCTAAAAGATAGAGAAGTAATATACAGATACAAAAAAGCGAATAAACAAAATATACCCATCACAAACTATGGAATTACCATTGCATATATAAATAATATTTTAAAAAGAAGTATTGAAATTTTTCCTGATTTACACAAAATCATTTAAATCAATATATTTTTTATTAAGAAAAGTTAACAAAATATCCAGTCAAAACCCTTGCAATGCAAGGGTTTTAAATTTATTACAAATTATCGAATAAAAAAAGGCAATTTCGGGCATATATATTTTTTATATATAATATAGAGTTTAAAGAATCGAGGATATTATGGCAGATGCTTTTTCATTTATGACAAGTACATTCAAAAATATCAGTGATTTTCAAACAAAAAATGACGATAATAAAAGTAACTTTTATGTAGAAGATGATGAGCTTATAAGCTATAGCGATAATAACGGCAACGGATGTTCAGAAACAACAAATTATTGTGATTTCACAACATTTGAAGAAGCAATTATGTCAGATGCAAATGGAAATAATAAAGCAGACATGGCAGAATTGATGGATTATGAAAACTTTGAATTCAACGATAACATCAGCAACGGTTACGATTACGAAGAAGCCTTTAACAGTTATGTAACAAGTGACTCTTTCGGAAACGGATACCAGCTTGATGATGAAGAAAATACAGGTTTTGATATTGAAAGTTAATAAGGAACATATTTAATAAAGATTTTGACAAATCCTCTTTTTAAGAGGATTTTTTTAACCTTTAACGGCACCTTCATTTTGCGATGAAATAAAATATTTTTGCATAGCTATAAAGAAAATAAGGATAGGAATTATTGATATAATAGCACCAGACGCAATAAAGCGCCAATTTGCACTAAACATACCTTGTAAGTCATTAACGCCAACAGGCAAAGTATATAAAGCTTTATTTGTCAAAACAATACTTGGCCATAAAAATTCACCCCAAGAACCAATAAATGTAAAAATGGCAAGCAATGCAAGTGTAGGAGATGTCATAGGAAGTAAAATTTTCCTCCAAATATCAAAAACGCCGCAACCATCGATAAAAGCAGCCTCTTCCATTTCTTTAGGAATAGCAAGAAAAGCTTGTCGCATTAAAAATATTCCGAATGCATTTACAGCAAAAGGTAATATTAGACCTAAATATCCCATTACAAAACCATATGAGTCCACAAAATGGAGTTTTAAAACTATAAGATAAACAGGCAACATAATAGCTTGGAATGGAATCATAATAGTAGCAAGCACCATACAAAATAAGAAATTCTTTCCTTTGAAATTCATCCTGGCTAAAGGATATGCAGCTAATGATGAAAAAATCAAATTTAGAACAACTGTAAAACCTGCAACTATAAGACTATTAAAGAAATAAGCCATAAAAGGAATTTGCTTCCAGACTCCGATAAAATTTTCAAAAGTGAAACATTTCGGAATAAAAACAGGCGGATATTCAAATATATTTTCATCAACACCCTTTAGTGCAGTTGAAATAAGCCATATAAAAGGGAAAACTGACAAAAATGACATAAAAATCAAAAATGAATGAGATATAAAACCTTTAAAAATTTTTCTTATCATATTTTATACCTCTTATTTTCAAAACAAGTAATATTAATTATAGAGAAAATAAGTATAACCAAAAGCAAAACAACCGATGCTGCAGAAGCCATAGATAAATCAAGATTTTCAAATGCTCTTTCATATATATAATAAACAATTGTTTTTGTAGAATTTAAAGGACCGCCTTTTGTCATAACATATATTTCTGTAAATACTTTTAAAGCTGATATTGAAGAAATGATTACAACTAAAGCAATAGTAGGCATAATTTGGGGAATAGTTACAGTCAGATGTTTTTTTATTTCACTTGCACCATCAATATCGGCAGCTTCATATAAATCTTTTGGAACTCCAATCAATGCTGATAGATATATCATCATATAATAGCCAATCCCTTTATATATAGTAACAATAGCCACAGACAAAAGTGCAAATTTAGTATCAGTAAGCCAGCCGATTGCCGATAAACCAAATAATTCAGCCAAATAATTCAAAATGCCTTGCTGGGCATATAACCATTTAAAAGCTATAGCAACAACTACAATAGATATAATAACAGGCAGATAAATCAATACTTTATATATATTTACTCCCTTTATTTTTTGATTAATAAATATAGCAACAATCAAAGGTAAAACAGCAAGAATTGGAACTACCATAATCAAAAATAAAAAAGTGTTAGTCAACGTCGTATAAAACTCTTTTGACTTAAATAACTGTATATAATTAGAAAAAGCAATAAACTGCGGGTTGTATATATCTGTAGAGAAATCCTTAAAACTTAACAAAATTGTATCTATAAAAGGTATAAAGAAAAATACCGCAAGCAAAACAAATGCAGGTAACAAAAATAAATACGGTATATATTTTTTATAAAAAGTATTCAAGAAAAAACGCCCTTTAGTCTTTTCTATTATAATTGTTTTTAGCAATATTTGCACGTTATTTGTTTTTATTAATATATAAGAGGGCTAATTATGCGTTTTTTTAATAACTTATTAAAAATATTAATAAAAAAGAAAAAGCTTTCAGAAAGTGTATTTTTCAAAAATTCGACAACAAAGTATTCTATGAATTCAAGCTGTACACTTAACCTTTCAAGTGAAACAGAAAAGAAGAAAACAGAAATTAACAATAAATTAAAACCCATTATAAAGAAATATGTAAATCATCCTGAAAAGCTATTACAATATATGCAATTAGAAGGAATGAAAGTATATAAATTTAATAATGCAGCTAAAATTTTGGCGAAACTTGGAGAAGAAGAAGGATTTTTGACTCCTTTAAAAGGATTTAAAGCTTTTATTATAAATTTGATAATTGGATTTGCCTTTGAAAGCAAATTAAAAATCAGTTTTACAACAAAAGAAATGTTTATATTTAATATTGATAATACAGAGATATATACAATTGCAAGAGCCTTGCATAAATATTACGGATATAAAGAAAAATTACCTGGATTTGATTATAAATCACAAGAAATCTTTAAAAAGGCATACAACAGCAGAAGAAAATCTATATCCCCATTAGATAAATGTACAATTAAAGAAATGTATGCTTGTAAAGAAGCTTTGGCTAGAGATTTAGAATCAATTAATTTCACAATAGATTTATCTGTTGAACACGAACGATCTAAAAAAGCATTAGATAAGCTTGTAAATGAGAACTCAACCAGCGTATAGATAAATCAAACATAATTTATAAAATACAAAAGTATACTTTAAGAACTGAAACAATTTATTATAAACAGTACTTATAAAGCATATTTATAGTAAAATTTTATTATTATGTTTGATAACTTATCAGAAAAATTACAAGAAATAATAAAAAAAGCATCCGGAAATACTTCTTTAACAGAAGAAAATATGTCAGATGCCTTAAGAGAAGTTAGACGTGCACTGCTTGAAGCCGATGTCAGCTTAAAAGTAGTTAAAATTTTTATGTCTAACTTAAAAGAAAAAGCATTAGGCGAAGATGTACTAAAAGGAGTTAACCCGTCACAGCAATTAATAAAAATTGTACACGACGAACTTGTTAATATTTTAGGTAATGAAAATAAACCATTAATTTTGGATGGTTACCCTTCATTAATCATGATGTTAGGATTACAAGGTTCAGGTAAAACTACATCAGCGGCAAAACTAGCTATCAAACTAAAAAAAGAAGGTAAAAACCCATTATTAGTTGCAGCAGACGTATATCGTCCGGCAGCTATTACTCAACTAAAAACATTAGGGGAACAAACTCAAACACAAGTATTCACAATAGATGAATCAAAAGATGTTCAAAAAATTGTAACAGAAGCCATTGAATATGCTAAATCAAACGGATATAACGTTGTGATAATAGATACAGCAGGCCGCCTTCAAATAGATAACGAGATGATGGCAGAATTAATGCTTATAGATAGAGCATTTCATCCGCAAGAAAAACTTTTAGTAATAGATTCTATGTTGGGTCAACAAGCAGTCAGCGTCGCAGAAAATTTTAATACTCAACTGGATATTACAGGTATTATACTAACAAAATTAGATGGCGATTCAAGAGGCGGAGCTGCATTAAGTGTAGTTCAAGCGGCCGGTAAACCTATTAAATTAACAGGCACCGGCGAAAAACTTGATGCTCTTAACGATTTTCACCCATCAAGAATGGCAGACAGAATTCTAGGTATGGGAGATATTGTTTCTCTTGTAGAAAAAGCTCAAGAAGTTTTTGATGAGAAACAAGCAAAAGAATTCGAAAAGAAAATGGCTAAAGCCGAATTCACATATAATGATTTCCTTAATATGCAAAAACAAATGAAAATGTTTGGTTCTATTGATAATATTTTAGGGATGCTTCCAATTCCCGGATTAAACAAAGATGCAAAAGAAACAATTGCAACAGAAGGCGAGAAACAACTCAAAAAAATTGAATCATTCATATCAAGTATGACACCAAGTGAAAGAGCAAATCCTCAATTAATAAATACATCAAGAAAAAGAAGAATTTCAACAGGATGCGGACTTCCTCTTCATGAAGTAAATCAAATCATTTCACAATTTGATCAAATGCGTCAAATGATGAAAGGTATGAATGATATAAAACAGAAAGTAAAAAAAGGAAAATTAAAAATACCAAAGAATTTTGGCGGAAGATTTCCATTTTAACGGGTAATTTAGGGTGAGTTTATGTTAAAAAAAGCAATGATTATGGCAGCAGGTGTAGGTTCAAGACTTGAACCTTTATCAAGTGTTATTCCGAAACCATTAGTACCATTGGCAAATACACCAACTATGGACATTTTGGTAAAACACCTTAAATCATTCGGAATAAAAGATGTTATAGCTAACACCTACTACAAAGCAGAGTACATTCAAAATCATTATAAAGAAAATAATTTCGGTGTGAATTTTCAATTCATAAAAGAGACGGAACTTTCAGGCACCGCAGGCGGTGTAAAAAAATGTCAATTTTTCTTTAATGAAGGAGAAGACTTTATTGTAATGTCCGGTGACGGTTTAACAGACGTTGATATTGAAAAAGCATATTTTTCACATAAAGAATCAAACTCTATTGCAACAATAATAACAAAAGAAGTAGAACACAAAGATGTTTCAAAATACGGAATTATTGTTACAGATAAAAACGGTTTTGTAGAAAGTTTTCAAGAAAAACCATCTATTAATGAAGCGAAATCAAATCTTGCAAATACAGGCATATATATATTTAACTATACTATTTTTAGTTTCATACCACAAAACACATTCTATGATTTTGCAAAAAATGTTTTTCCTGCTATTTTAAGCTCAGGTATAAAAATAAATACATATACCCATACAGGATACTGGTCAGATATAGGTTCACTTGAACAATACAAAGAATCTAACCGTGATATAGTAAATAGAAAAATTTCATCTTTTTATCCGCAAATTATTGAAAGTATAAACGGGAAATATGTTTGCGGGAAAGATACAAAAATAGGAGAAAACACAAGTTTTCACGGAGAAAATATAGTTGGAAGTAATTGTACAATAGGTAAGAACTGCAAGATAATAAATTCTATTTTATGGGATAACATTTTTATTCAAAGCAATCTTACAATTGAGAATTCAATAATTTTACCAAACACAACACTAAATGAATCAATACAAGACAAAATACTATCAAGCAATGATGCCGTAAATAGTGCAAAAATATTAGTTTAGGAGAGAGAAAAAAAATGATTATAATAATGGAACCATCAGCAACAAAAGAACAAATTCAAACAGTTGTAAATGCATTACATAATAAAGGATTTAAGACAGTACTAAACCACGGCGACGTAATGACAGTTATTGCTGCAATAGGTGATAAAAGACTAATAGATCCGCATTCTTTTCAATCATATGAAGGCGTTAGAAGTGTAAAATTAATTCAAGAGCCATATAAATTGGCATCAAGAGAAGGAAAACAAGAAGATACCGTAATAGAATTTTCAAACGGAGTAAGAATAGGCGGATTAGAAAAACCTGTATTAATGGTTGGTCCTTGCAGCGTAGAAAAAGATTTAGACGGACTATTAAGAGTAGCCGATGCCGCAAAAGAAATGGGATGTCACTTTTTAAGAGGCGGCGCATTTAAACCAAGAACATCACCATACGATTTTCAAGGTTTGGAAGAAAAAGCACTGGAATATTTAGCAATAGCAAGAGAAAGAACAGGCTTACTCGTAGTTACAGAATTAATGGATACAATGGATATTGATTTAGTGTGTCAATACGCAGATGTTATCCAAATCGGTGCAAGAAATATGCAAAACTTTAAGCTTTTAAAAGCAGTAGGAAAATGCGATAAACCTGTTATTTTAAAAAGAGGTGCAGCTGCAACTATAAGAGAATTTTTACTTGCAGCAGAACATATAATGTACAACGGAAACGACAAAGTTATTTTATGTGAAAGAGGAATATTAGGCGTAGATAAGAACGCTACAAGAAATACTCTTGATATAGCAGCAATTCCTGTTATAAAGAAATATTCACATTTACCTATTATAGTAGACCCAAGTCACGGAACAGGAAGAAGATATTTAATAGAACCAATGGCAAAAGCAGGATTGATAGTAGGTGCACATGGTGTTATGATGGAAGTACATCATGATCCTGAAAATGCATCTTCAGATGGAGCTCAAAGTTTAAGTATTCCTATGTTTAAAGAAGTAGCAAAAAGATTAAATAAACTAATCGGAAGAATAGACTACGATAATAAGCATCTCACAGAGAAGGTATAAATATTGTATAAATTTGATTTTGAACTGGATGATTTCCAAAAAGAAGCAGTAAAATGTATAGACGAATCAAAAAGTGTTGTAGTCTGTGCACCAACCGGAGCAGGGAAGACTTGTATAGCAGAACATGCAATACATAAAGCACTTGAAGAAAATACAAGACTGTTTTATACAACACCATTAAAGGCTCTTTCAAATCAAAAATTTTATGATTTCGGAAGAAAATACGGTGAAGGAAATGTTGGTTTATTAACAGGAGACACATCTATAAACAGGGAAGCTCCAATTGTCGTAATGACAACTGAAGTATTCCGAAATATGTTATATAATACTAACTTTGGCAAAGTTAAAGATAATCTCAAAGATGTAAAATATGTAGTTTTAGATGAAGTTCATTATATGAACGATGAACAAAGAGGAACAGTATGGGAAGAAAGCATAATATATTGTCCTCCAAGCGTTCAAATAATAGCCCTAAGTGCAACAGTTGCAAATTCAAAACAATTATGTGATTGGATTAATACGGTTCACTCGGGAACAGAACACGTATATACGGATTTCAGACCGGTACCGTTAAGGTATTATTACTTTGACTCATCAAAACCAACCGAAATTCTACCATTATTAACGCCTGAAGGAAGATTAAATAAAAAAATAAAACCTGAAAAGAAAATGAGTTTTCACTCTCGTCAGGCAAAAAGACAAAATACGGTAAAAGATGTTATAAATGTTTTACATAAAAAAGAAATGCTTCCTGCTATATTTTTTACATTTTCACGTAAAAAATGTGACGAGAATATGGAAAAATGTTCAAACTTGAATTTAATAACAAATGAAGAAGCAAAAATTATACGAGATGAGATTAATGAATTTTTAAAAGATCATACATATTTAGAAAACAACAAAAACTTAGAATACTTATATAATGGAATTGCTTCACATCATGCCGGGTTATTACCCGCATGGAAATTACTTGTAGAAAGACTATTTCAAAAGGGGTTAATAAAAGTAGTATTTGCTACAGAAACATTGGCAGCAGGAATAAACATGCCCGCCAGAACAACCGTAATATCAGCCATAAGTAAAAGAACCGATTCAGGCCACAGAATGCTGACAGCAAATGAATTTCTTCAAATGTCAGGAAGAGCAGGAAGGCGCGGAATGGATAAAATCGGTTATGTAGTAATAATGGGGACTCAGTTTCAATCACCGGATGAAGTAGCAAGCTTAGTAAAGAGTTCATCAAATCCATTAGAAAGCCGTTTTTCTCCAAGTTATTCAATGGTCTTAAACTTGCTTCAAAATTTAGAACTTGAACAAGCAAAAGAACTAATATTAAAGAGCTTTGGTTATTTTTCATCAAATGACAGATTAAAACCGATTATCATGCAACAATTAAGCTGTGAACAAACACTGGCGAAACTAAAAAACGAAAAATGTCCATTTGGTCTAACAAATGAAGAATTTATCGAGTTCAACAAACTAAAAGAGAAATACATAGTCTATAGAAAACTAACAAGAACACTTCAAAAGCAAGCAAAACAAAAAGGACAAAAAGATGCACCTGAAGTTCTGGAGTATTTGAACAGAACCAGAGAAATGCGAGAAAAGTTGGAAAAATATAAATGTGAACTTTGCAAAGGTTACAAAAAACACGTAAGAAATTTAGAGATTATTAACAGGTTTGAAAAGAAACTAAAAGATATAAACAAAAATGTTGCAAACCAAAAAGATATATATTGGAACAAATTTCTGGCACATAAGGATATTCTTGAAAAAATGGGCTATTTGGAAAACGGCTATCCGACAGATGCAGGAATAACTTGTTCAATGATAAGAGCAGAGAATGAATTATACATATCAGAAATAATTTTAAAAGGCGTTCTTGAAGGCTTAGAACCATACGAACTTGCATCAGTAATATGTGCACTTGTAACAGAAGATTTGAGAAGTGATGTATACCCAAATCAACCAATCAGCAAAAATACAAGAAAAGCACTAAACAGAATAAAAGAGATAAGAAGAAAAATAGCAGTTTTACAGCGTGATTACGAAATAACAACAGAGATGTATTTAAATTCATATTATTGTCCGTTAGTAGAACAATGGGTACAAGATACACCTTGGGAAGACATAGCAAAACAAGTTGATTCTTCTGAAGGCGACATAGTAAGAATATTAAAAAGAGTAGTTGATGTTTTAAGACAACTTACAATTCTGCCAAATATTTCCGAAGAAGTCAAAAACAATGCAAAAACAGCTATTCAATGTATATTAAAAGAACCCGTAGATGCAGATTAAAATTAACCGTAGATAGCTTTTATACCTTGCAGATTATAAATAAGGCTATCTAGGGCTTCTTTATTCCCCTTTTTTATTTCAATAAATTTAAGGACCATTTCTCTGCTGGCATCTGCATCAAGAATATCAATAAGTCCGTTTAATTCTTCATTAGTAAGTTTCAAACGTTCCTGAAGCTGAGCTATATAAGCAATATCTTTTTCAGCTTTTTTAGTAATAAACATATTACCTCTACCGGATAGAAGCCAATTAATATTCACGCAGAATTTATCAATCAGAGCATTTAAAAATTTAGGCCCGGGTTGAGCTTCATCACGTTCATAGCTCCCGATTGTTCTGACAGGAATAGATAATTCATTTGCCATTTCTAAAGAAGTGAGGTGCAATATTGTTTTAAGTTCTTTAATTCGTTTTCCAATAGTCATACTTTTACCATTTAAACTTTTGTTACATTATCACGAAGAAAATCTTGCATTATTTTACATTATAATGTACTATAATACTATAAATTATAAAATAACGTAATTTCCAACTAAAACTATTATACTACAGAATACATTTTTTTGCACTATTTTTTTAGTATATTACATGTTTAGGAAGTTACAAAACCAGGAATAAGGAGTGGGAATTTTATGAAAAAGAGACACTTGCGTCTTGTTGTTTCACATTGTGAAAAAACAAGCGAAAATTCATTAATAACAAGCAATTTGAGAAAATTAAAAGACTTCTGGGAAGGTGCATTTTTATCAAAAAATGAAAAAATTTATATTATAAAAGATATCTTAATAAAAATATACAGAGACTATGAACAAACTACAGGTTTTGTGGATATACCTTATTTTGTAAGAGCAGAATCACGTATGTCTCAAATAATAAAAGAGAGGAAAGTTAATTATTATTACAATAAATTGAAAAAATTCCAAAGCAACAATTTTCAATAGTAAGGTTATTATGGCTGAATCTTTCAACAAAATTAAACTAAAAAAACTTTATGAAAACGACCACTTCAAAGAAATATTTATTTTATCAGGATTTAAAATAACATTTGATAGATGCGGAAACAAAGCTTCTTTAATAAAGATTTTTAATAATAAATCAGTAAGCATCTATATAAAAGCAATTATTTGGAATATAAATAATCCATTAAAATATGAAACAGTTACAAGCAAATTAACTTTATCTTCAAAAGAAATAGAAACTATTTCTCCAATAAAAATAAGAAAAGAACTTGTTAATAATATATATAAACAAGTTATTAAAAATAAAATTATGATGATATAATCAACTTATGGGTAAAAAAGTCATTTCAACAAACAGAAAAGCATATCATGAGTATCATATCTTCGATAAATATAATGCAGGTATGGTACTAACAGGAACGGAAATTAAATCTATTCGCAAAGGTGCAATTAACTTAAAAGACAGCTTTGTAAGAATAGATGATTGTGAAGTATTTTTGTACAATTGCCATATTAGTCCATATGAACAAGGCAACAGATACAATCACGAAGAAAAAAGAACACGAAAGCTTTTACTTAACAAAAAAGAAATAGAAAAATTAATAGGAAAAATAAAAAAAGACGGATATGCAATAGTTCCGTTAGAAGTTTATCTTGAAAACGGTTGGGCAAAAATAGAAATTGCATTAGCAAAAGGTAAAAAATTATACGATAAACGTGATGATTTGGCTAAAAAAGCCCAAAATAGGGATATTGACAGAGCAATGAAATCTAAAAATTTCTAAGTTCCGTTTAGTTTATGTATTTACCGTCAAAAAGTTCTTTTACCATAGCAGCCTGGCTGGAAGAATCTATATCAGAAGCCGTTAACTTTTTACTTTCAGGATTTTCCTTTTTTGATTCCATAAAAGCCTGATATTCTTCCTCATCCTGTTTTTGAATATTTTGTTCTTCAATTTGTTTTTGCGCAGGAGTTGGAGGCGGGGTAACTTTTTTAGATAAATCAATATTATCACTGGTTATAATTTCTATATCAGGATTTGAAACATTCAAATATTTTGAAACTGCATCAACCAAAGCCTGATGTTTAGCCCCTTCTCTTGCTTGCTTAACAAACATTTCTTTTGAGAAAGCAACAACAACCTTATTTTGACTAATTTCGACAGGTCGGGCGAGGTTAGAATAAAATGCACGATTTGGAGGACTATCAATACTTTGAAGAATTGATACCCATAATGAATGCATATCATTGGCAGCTGAATTCATAGAAGTATTATTAGCTGTATTTTCTTTTTTTTGACTTTGACCTGAAGCCAAATTTACATTTTCTTCATTATTTTCAATTTTAGTTTCTTCAACTTTTCTTGGAATAACAATGTTTGGTTCTTCTTTTACAACAGGCTTTGAAACAGCTATTTTCTGAGGAACAGAAGAAACATTAACACTTCCTGAAGATATTTGTTGTTCTAGCTGTTCAATTCTTTTTAGTAGATTTTCTGCAGAAGGCAGATTTTTATAATTAGTCAAATCAATTATACAAAGTTCTAACCACAAATATTTATTCGTAGTATCTTTGATTTGTGTTGCATAATAAGATAACCTGTCAATAATTTGTATAATTTCTGATACGGATATTTTTTCCGCTTGTTGTTTTGTTCTGTCATAAGTCACTTCAGAAATATGAGTTAATGAGAAAACAAGTTCTTTATCAGAACAATTTTTAACAATCATCAAATCTCTAAAGTACTGAATCAAATTCATTACAATTTGAACCGGTTCATTTCCTTTTGCATAAATATTATCAATTAAAGGAACCGATTTTGAACAATCTGCTTCGATTATACATTGTGTAACTTCAAACAGAGTATCATAAGAAATTTTACCTAAAATTTCGTTTATATCATTTGTATCAATCTGCTTATTAACACCTAATACGCTAATTTGATCCAAAAGTGCAAGTGCATCTCTCATACCGCCTTGAGAATTTTTAGCGATAGAATACAATGCATCTTTTGTAATATTAATATTTTCCTGTTGGGAAATATATTCAAGCCTTTTAACAATATCATCATTTGTAATACGTCTAAAATCAAACCTTTGACATCTTGAAATGATTGTATCCAAAACTTTATGCGGTTCTGTTGTAGCCAGAATAAAAATAACATTTTCAGGCGGTTCTTCAAGAGTTTTCAATAAAGCATTAAATGCATGATTTGAAAGCATATGAACTTCGTCTATAACATATATTTTATATCTGCCGTTAACAGGAACATATTGTATTTTTTCTAAAATTGCCTGCGTATCCTCAACGCTTCTATTACTCGCAGCATCTATTTCTATAACGTCAACAGGGATAGAATTCATAATATCCAAGCAAGCAGGACATTTTCCGCAAGGAGTAAGCGTAGGACCTTCTTTACAGTTTAAAGATTTTGCAAGTATTCTTGCAGAAGAAGTTTTACCGGTACCTCTTGGTCCGCAAAGCAAATACGCATGTGCAATTCTGTTCAGCTCTATAGCATTACTTAAAGCATGCACTATATTTTCCTGACCTATCAAGTCATGAAAGGTTTGAGGTCTGTATTTACGATATAAAGGAATATATTTTGTATCCAATTGCTTGCTCCAATGATATTTGATAATATCTATATTATATATGAAGAAGGCTAAAAAGTGGACTAATTTAATATGAAAATAATTAAACCTAACAAATTAAAAAAAGGTAATACAATTGGAATATTAGCAATTTCAGGAAGAATTAAAGATTTTGAGAATATAGAAAAAGCTAAATCATTTTTTGAAGAGGAAGGCTATAAAGTCGTTATTTCTGAAACCTGTAAAAGTTCACACCGATATATGGCCGGTTTGAATGATGATGAATGTATTAATGAGCTTCACAAATTTTTTTCGGATAAAAATATTGATGTTATCTTATGTGCAAGAGGCGGTTATGGAACATTAAGATTGATTGACAAAATTGATTGGGAATTAATAAAAAATAATCCTAAAATTTTTGCAGGATATTCTGACATAACAACCCTTTTAAACTTGATATATAAAAAGACGGGGTTAATAACCTTTCACAGCGCAATGCCTAATGGTGATTTTTCAAAAGTGATTGATGATTATACAAAAGCAGCGTTTTTCAATACTTTAGAAGGTAAAACAATATGTTATCACGCTTATAACAGCAGTATTTTTAAAGAAGGTGAAGCTGTTGGAAAACTTTGGGGCGGAAATTTATCAACTCTTTGTGCTCTATGCGGAACAAATTTTATACCAAATGAAGATTTAATATTATTCTTAGAAGACTTAAATGAACCGGTTTATAAAATTGATAAAATGCTGACGCAGCTATTTAACATTGCTAAATTAAGAAAAAGCGTTAGAGGAATTGCAATTGGTGAGTTTAAAGATATAGAAGATAAAAATCAACTTGATGAAGTTATTTTAGAACTCGCAAACAAATTAAATATTCCGATATGCGACGGATTTAAAATAACTCATAATAAAATAAAAGATACTCTTCCTATCGGCATAAAAGTATACTTTAATGCAAATGCAGGAATAATAAAAATTCTTGAAGAATATTGTAAATAAAGAAACATAGGTATATATTAAAATAGAAATACAATTATTATGGAGATAATTATAAAGTGAAAATAGCTTTTTTTGCACTGAGAAAATTTGATGAACTTGAACTATGTAAAGAATTCAGCAAAAAATATAATATAGATTTTATTTGGACAAATGAATATCCGAATAAAGAAAATCTGTCATTAGCAAAAGATTGTGATGCAATAAGTATCGTCCCTTGTTTAATTACAAAAGATTATATTGATGAGTTTATATCATACGGAATAAAATACATTTTATGCAGAAGCATTGGTTACGATCATTTACCAATTGAACATATAAAAGAGAAAGGATTAAAAGTATCATCATCAAGTTACCCGCCTAATTGTGTTGCCGATTATGCAATTATGCTGATACTTATGTGCGCAAGAAAAATGAATCAAATACTAATACGTTCAATGGCGCAAGATTATTCACTTCGCGGAAAAATGGGTAAAGATATCTGCGACTGTACAATTGGAGTAATAGGGACAGGAAACATAGGTTCAACCGTAATTAAACACCTCTCGGGATTTGGTTGTAAAATCTTAGCCTATAATAAATTCGGTGAAAATGAAGAATTAAAAAAATATGCTGACTATGTAGATATAGAAACTCTTTATAAAGAAAGTGACATTATAACTCTTCACGTTGCGTCTAATTCAGAAACTTTCCATATGATTAATAATGAAACAATAAATAAAATGAAAGATGGAGTAATGATAATCAATACGGCAAGAGGTAATCTGATAGATTCAAAAGCACTAATAGAAAACTTAAAGAACGGGAAAATAAGTGCAGCAGGTCTTGATGTTATAGAAGATGAAAACGGATTATATTACTACAACAGAAGCAGTGAAGTAATTGATAATGATGAACTTTCTATGTTAAGAAGTTTCCCAAATGTAATTCTTACCCCTCATACCGCATTTTACACATATACAACAGTATCAAATATGATAGAAAAATCTTTCTTAGCAATGAAAAATTACAAAGAAGGTAAAATTAATCCTTTTGAAGTGAAAATATAGTATTAAAACTATACTTTGTATATTGACCGATGGTTAATAATCAAAATAAAGAAATAATGTATAATAAACTTTATGGAAAAACTTTTTGAAATAAAAAAATTAAATATGCACTATCCGATAATTGACGGATTATTAGGGAACATCAAAGGTTACACATACGCATTAAATGATGTGGATTTAGATATATATAAAAATGAAATATTAGGATTAGTAGGCGAATCAGGAAGCGGAAAATCCACTTTGGGAAATTGCATATTGAAATTAATAAATCCGACATCAGGTGAAGTTGTTTTTAATGGCGAAAATATTATATCTAAAACAAAAAAAGAGTTAAAAAGTTTTAGAGCACAAGCCCAACTTATATTTCAAAATCCATATATGAGCCTAAACCCAAGAATGAAAATATATGATATTTTGAAAGAACCATTTATCATTAACGGAATAAAAGATAAACAACAAATTAATGAAAAAATAAAAAAGATTATATCTCTAATCGGGATGCAAGAAGAAGTACTAAACAGATATCCACATGAATTTTCAGGCGGACAACGTCAAAGAATAGCAATCGCAAGAGCAATAATATTAAATCCGAAATTTATAGTGGCAGATGAACCTGTAAGTGCACTAGATGTAAGTATTCAAGCCCAAATTGTAAACTTGCTTTTAGACTTAAAAAAACACTTAAACCTCACTATGCTTTTCATCTCTCACGATTTAAGCATTATAAAATATATATCAGACAGAATAGCTGTAATGTACTTAGGCGAGATTGTTGAAATTGCGGAGAAAGAAGAACTTTTTGACAACCATAAACATCCGTATACACAAGCTCTTTTGAATGCTGTACCTGTAATATCAAAAGACAAAACCCCAAAAATATTATTATCAGGAGATTTACCATCACCAAACAACCCGCCCAAAGGCTGTAAATTCCATACAAGATGCCCTTATGTTATGGAAATATGTAAACAACAGCATCCAGATCTGACAAATATATCCGAAACCCACAAAATAAGATGTTTTTTGATTAATAAAAATAAATCTTAATATTTTTTCTAGAGAAAAAATTGAATTTATTGTAATATACTGGTATGGCAAAATTTCGCTTGTATTTAAAACAAACAATAACATACCAGCTAATATTAATGTTTTTAAGGCATGTAAGGGAGTTCTTTGAGACATTCGGCTCTATTGCCTATCAATTAGTTCAGGTTTTAAAATATATATTTTCTTTCCAAATAAACTTCAAACAAGTAATGGAACAATCTTCAAGATTTGCAGTTGACTCTTTGCCAATAACTCTTTCCATCGTTTCAATGACTGCAATAATTTTATCAATGCAAGTAGCACCAGAGATGGTAAAACAGGGCGGAAAAGATTATATAGGCTTACTTGTTGCATTAACAATGGTAAGAGAAATCGGCGTAATAATGTCAGGTTTTGCAATTATATCAATGATAGGTTCAGCACAAGCCAGTGAACTTGCAACAATGCGTGTAACAGAGCAAATTGATGCAATGGAAGTATTGAAAGTTTCACCATTTAAGTATTTATTTTTGCCAAGAGTATTAGCAGGCGTAATAATGATGCCGTTTGTAGTAATAATATCATCTACTGTCGGTATTTTAGCAGGTGGTTTAACGGCAATGACAGCAGGAAAAGATGTAACTTGGCTGTGTTATACAACTTCTGTTTGGCAAGGTCTATACATAAGAGACATAAATATTATGCTATTAAAATCAGCTTGTTTTGGCGGAGCAATAAGTTTAATAAGTTCCAGCTGCGGTTATAGTGCTGAAGGCGGGGCAAAAGGTGTAGGTATTGCAACAACAAAAGCCGTTGTATGGTCTTTCGTTGCAATAGTTATAATTGACTGCATTTTTGCAGTTGCATTCTATTTTTAAGAAGAAGGTTAATATGACAATAAAGGTAGAAAATTTAACAAAAGAATTTGACGGAAGAAAAGTTTTAGATAACATTTCCTTTAATGTTGAAGAAGGTGAGATTCTTTCAATCGTCGGATTCAGCGGTTCAGGAAAAAGTACTATACTAAAAATATTATGCGGACTATTAAAAGCAGATTCCGGGAATATTGACATCAGCAATGGTGACGTTGCAATGGTGTTCCAATATTCTGCACTTTTTGACTCTTTAAATGTATTTGACAATATATCATTTGCTCTTCAAGAACGAAAAGAATTTAAAAATAAATATACACAAGATGAACTGAAAGAAATTGTAGCAAAGAGTCTTAGAACAGTAGGACTATCCGGAATAGAAGATAAATTCCCGCATGAACTTTCAGGCGGTATGCAAAAAAGAGTAAGCTTAGCTCGAGCAATTGTAACAAAGCCTAAATTTATACTATACGATGAACCGACAGCAGGTCTTGACCCAATTGCTTCAACAGTAATTGAAGACTATATACTAAGATTAAGAGATGAAACAAAAGCAACATCAATTATAGTAACTCACCAAATGTCAACAATCCAAAGATGTTCAGATAGAGTTATAATGTTATATGACGGACATATTGTATATAGAGGAACACCAAGCGACTTACTAAAACAAAATACACCATATACAAAGCAGTTTGTATCGGCTTCAATGGATGGACCGATGAAAATCACAGCTTCTGGTTTTTAGATTTTTATTGTAAAATTAATTTGGAAGAAGGAAATATATGAAATTTACATCATCATTTAAAGTTGGTATATTGGCACTATCCGCAATAATAATCTTATTATTCACAGTTATGTGGGTAAAAGGTAAGGCAATATCAAGCGCAGACAGAATAACTGTAAGCTTCAAAGATGTTAACGGAATGAGACCCGGTAGCGGCGTTCAAATGATGGGGGTTAGAATTGGTCAGGTTGAAGAAATAAAACCAAAAATAAATTCATCAGAAAGCTATGTTGATGTTAAATTTGTTATAACAGAGCCTAATGTTGAAATTCCTAAAGCTTCTGAAATATCTATTCAACAATCAGGTATTATCGGAGAACAATTCTTAGAAATAACTCCTCCAAAAGAAAAAATTATATATTTACCTGAATCTGATAAGTCATTGGTATTGCACGCTGATGATAAAGTGCAAATGGAACTTGACCATAAATACTATGATATAGGAACAATTAAAAAAATAGAAATTGTTGAAACAAATATGCTTCCTATCTTAGTAAAAGAAAATATAAAAACAAAAAATGCATATAAAGTAAAATATATAGTCGAATTACCGGGACTTGTAACTCCGGATATGCTTGATGGCAAAATTGTAAAAGAAGATAATACAAAGAAATTAAGACTTATTCCTAAAGATTCTGTAGATATTCCTTATCCAAAAACAGATTCTCCATATACAGTTATAGAGCCAATGAGAATTGCAGACTTTTTGGAACTTCAATACAGAAGTGCAGAATCATTAATTGAAACAAACGAAAGAATTTCTTTATTGTTATCAGATGATGTTATAAGAGATTTGCAACAAACAACTGTTAACTTAGAAGAATTAACAACAAATGCAAATATCACTATGGCAAAAGCTCAAGAGTTAATTGATTTATCGAAGATAGAACTTGAAATGTTAACTGAAAACGCAAATAAACTTTCTGACAGATTACTCGTTCTTACAGATAATATAAATAAAATTGCAGGAAATCAGGAATTTGTAGAGAATGTTGCAAATGCTACAAAGTCATTTACAAGATTATCTGATAATTTATCAGGTTTAATGGAAGATCCAAAAACAAAAACAACACTTGCAAATATAGATATAACAGCAAAAAATATAGCAGAACTTTCAAGCTATATTAACGATATGTCTAAAGATGCACAATTAAAACAATATCTAAAAGAATCTGTTGTAAGATTAAATACTGCACTAGACAAATTAACAATTACACTAGATACAGTTAATTATGCAACAGAGGACGAGGAAAAACTTAAACAAACGATGGATGATATAAATGTAACATCTGAAAATCTAAGAAAATTCTCAGAAAAATTAAATAAAAGATTTTTAATTTTCAGATTATTATTCTAAGGCAAATATGAAACTATTTATATCGAAACTACACTACAAAAAAAAACTTAATTTATACGAAACAATGATTGTTTCTATGTTGAGTGTTGTCGGAATTTTCTATAATATCGTTTCAAAAATAAGAAATAAAATGTATGACAAGAAACTTATACCGACATACACATCAAAATCATTTGTAGTTTCAATAGGTAACATAACAACAGGCGGAGTAGGAAAGACTCCTTTAACCTTAGAAGTTGCAAGATATTTTCTTGGATTAAATAAAAAAGTTGCTATATTATCCAGAGGTTATGGGGCAAAATTAAAGAATAAAGAACCGAATCTTATTTCAGATGGTTCAGGTGCTTTATTCACAGCATCTATGGCTGGAGATGAACCTGTTTGGCTCGGTGATAATTGCAAAGGAGCATATGTTGTTACTTGCGCAAGCAGAATAAAAGCGGAAAAATTTATAAAAGATAAATACAATCCCGATATTATAATACTTGATGACGGCTTTCAACACAGAAAAATGAATCGAGATCTTGATATCGTTTTAGTTGATGCAAAAAATAAGTTCGGGAATAAACATATTCTGCCGGCAGGTCCTTTAAGAGAAGACTTAAATAATATAAAAAGAGCAGATAAACTTGTTGTTGTGAATAAAGGTTTTGATTCACGTGATGCATTAAAATATTGTGATTATTTAAAGAAGCGATTCAAAAAAGATACATATTTATGTAAAATAGTTCCCGATTACGCATATAATATCTTAACAGGCGAGACATTAAATAAAGACACAAAAATTATGGCTTTTTCTGCAATTGGGCAAAGCGCAGGTTTTTATGATTTTCTAAGAAACGACTACAGATTAATAGCTGTTCTTGAATTTGAAGACCACCATTCTTATGAGCAAGACGATATATCAAAAATTATCCACTTTGCACAAGAAGAAAATATTGATAGCATTGTAACAACAGAGAAAGATGCTGTAAAAATAATCGACATAATAAAAGATGTTGAATTACCAATAAAAATATATGCACTAAAACTAAAAGCATATATAGATATCAAGGAAATATGCGGAAGATGAAAAAAATTCTGGTAGTGAGATACCGATTTATAGGAGATATGATTTTAACAATACCTTTTTTACGTAATTTAAGGTATATATATCCCGATGCACAAATAGATATGCTTGTTGCTCCAAATTCAGGAGAAGTAATAGAAGATTGTCCTTATGTTAATAACTTTATATACTTTGATACAACAAGAAAACACAAATATGAAAACGGTAAAGGCAAGAAAAAATCATTTTGGAGTTATGTTTTTGAATTAAGAAAAAACAAATATGATAAAGCATATGTTTTAAAGCGATCATTATCAAGTGCGTTATTATGTTTTTTTGCCGGAATAAAGGAGAGAATAGGTTTTGATACGGAAAACAGAGGTTTTCTTCTCACAAAAAAAGTTAAATATGATGAAACAAAACACGAATCATTATGCTTTTTAGATGTTTTAAAAGCAGAAGGTTTTAATATAAAAGATACTTATCTTGAAAATTGGATAAAAGATGAAAATAAACAAAAAGTAAAACAACTTTTTAAAGAAAATAATATAAAAGAAGAATATAGAAAAGCAGTAGTCAATGTTACTGCAACAAATCAATCAAAAGTATGGAATATTAATAACTTTGCAGAAGTTATTGAATATATGTCTAATAACAAAAACATACAGGTAATATACATTGGTGCACCATCAGATAAAAAAATATATGAAGAAATTCAATTTAAGGAAGAATTAAAAATAAAACCTGTAAATTTATGCGGACAAGTAACAATAAAAGATAGTTTAGCTCTATTAAAAGAAGTTGATTTTATATTAGGTAATGACTCAGGCAACCTGCATATGGCATCATCAGTAGGAACGAAAGTCATAGGATTATATGGTCCAATGCCTTTTGAAAAATGGAAAGCAATTGGAGAGGGTAATATTTTGTTAAAAGCGAATCTTCCTTGTATGCCTTGTGCACTAAGAGGAAAATGTAAAAATAATAAAGCCTGTATGAATGCCATCAGTACTGAACAAGTTAAAGATGCAATAGATAAAATATAAGTGATAAACAAAATCAAGAACTATAATCATTTCCAATAGGGGTTAAATTTCGATATTTCGTAAAGAGTATTATTAAAATCACCTTTAAAACAAATTGTTCTATCATCAATATAAAGAAAAGATGGTATTTTAATATTAGTTATATCTTTAAAGTACTTATCTAAATCATTATTTATCAACCATTTACTTGCAAGTAAAAGATTTCTGCTTGTAAACAAGTATAATTCAAAATCATTTGACAATTTTTGAATAAACTCTTTTGCTCCAATTTTTAAATTTGGAATATAGTTTTCATCAAATTTTTCTTTACCATATTGGTTTAATACACCGTCTAAATCAATTAGTATTTTTTTCTTATGCATAATTGGACTGTTATTCCTGTAAATAAAAAACAACATATCACATAATTGGAATATGAGTCAAGATAATAGATTTTCAAATAGAGAACTTTTAGCAAAAAATATAATTAAATTAAGAACTAAAAGAAATATAAGAAGAGAAGAATTATCTCTTGCATTAGGCTTTGATAATTCATACATTTCAAAATTAGAAAAAAGCAAAATAAATATCACAATAGATAAATTGACACTAATTGCAAATTATTTTGAAATATCAATAAAAGAATTATTCACAGAATAATTTAATATAATACATAGTTTAATATAATAAAAAATGGATAAGCCTTTTTTAGAAAAATTAGCAAAACAATTAAAAAGAATCAGAAAAGAAAAAAACTTAACTCAAGATGATATAGGAGTTAATGGAATTTCAAGAGCAATGATAAGCTTAATTGAGCTTGCCAAAACAGATGTAACTGCTTCAAAATTAAAAATAATTGCAGACAATCTTGGAATTGAAGTAAAAGATTTATTTGATTTTAAAGATTAATTTTAGAAACTTTTTTCCCTCTTTTTTTGATATTGCAAAACACAACTCTATATGGATTTTCATAATTTTATTTATTAAAATAAAATCAAAGCTTTGTCTGTTTGAGAACAAAGTCAACGTAAGTAGGCTGGTTTTAATTCAACTTAAACTTAAAAAGGATTGAAAAAATATTGTCTTTCAGACTAGAAAACTTTTTATAAAATTTCAAAAAACTTACATCTGAACTTCATTCATAATTTCATATAAAGTTAACTTGCAGAATATAACTTGCGAGCCAATAAAAAATTTCGGAACGACAAGATTTCACGACAAACAAGGCGAATCCTTGAGCCGTAGTTTGACGGGTTCCGTAAGATGATTTTCTTTTATTTTCTTAATTAGAAAATCACGTTACGGAAGAACCTGCGAACCAACAAAAAATTTCGGAACGACAAGATTTGAACTTGCGACCCCTACCACCCCAAGGTAGTGCGCTACCAGGCTGCGCTACGTCCCGAAATATTTACTTTTTTTATTTTAGGGCCTGAGCGCACTACGTGCTACCTCTCGCAAAAATGATACTCAATCATTTTTTTCTTGAATTTTGCTGTCTCTCGAACCTGTCGTTCCTTTCGCTCTCGCTGTCGTCACTTCGGTTCTCACATACTTGGGTTTTACCCTTTCGCAAAATTCGCTCGGCAGAGTCAGGCTGCGCTACGTCCCGAAACTAAAATTGTATAAAACAATCTCTCTATTTAGTCTAACACCCTTAAAAAATTTTTTCAATAAAGATTATCTTATTCTAACATCGCATTTAGCATATAATTTGCCATCCGACTCTTGAAAATGCTTCTTAAATAATTCTTGCAACGTATATCCTGTATATTCTGAATAATCCTTGAATTCCTTTATTCTTGAGTTTTGTGATTTATTAAAATATTTTTCTACATTTGCTATTTTATAATGTTGCTCAGGATCTATAGGTTTACCGGTTTGGGTAATAATTACATATTTTGCCAACTCATTAATATCAGTATTTTGTTCATATTTTTCTAACATAGAAGTTCTATCAATAATAAGTCCTGAATAATGAATCAATGGGTTCTGCTGTGGCATATCTTTATTAAACAAAAAATTATCAAGAATCATATATAAAATATCATGTCCACTTAGCTCTGTAGTCAATATCTTTGCTTCTTCTTCTTTTATTCCGGATAAAACGCTCATAACATCAAGAAAAGAGTTTTTAGGTTTCTTTGAAACATTTAAAGGATGCCTTATTGAAGATGAATTTAATGCAAAAAAGTCAATAGAACCATCTTTTTTCTTTAACTCTTCAAGTATTGTATCCGTAATAAAATTAGCAAGAAAACTATTACCTTGTCTAACATCTTTTATGTCCAATTGCTGAACATTTTCCTTATCTGTTCTGATAGAATATTTATTTTTTGTATCTTTTGCAAATAATTTTCTATATAGTTTTAATAAAGGTCCCTTTGTCTTATTTTCTAAAGGTGAAAAAGATTTTAGCCCAATATCTGCTAAATTTCCTTCATCATCAACTTTCATCTTTGCATTCACTATCTTTTTGAAATTTTGCGACAAAGGAACAATAGGAGTACCATTAACTACTCTAATAGGATCCTTGTGTTCGTGACCGTCAAAAACCAAATCAACCTCTGATTCTCGAGCTAATGTATCAGCAAATTTTACTCCGGTATGACTCATTAATATAACATGCCCTTTCGGATTTTGCTTTTTAAATTCTGAAATCCGACCCTTACAATACTCTAATGTTTTTTCATAATCTTCCTTTGTAACGTATCTTTGCGGTTTTGGAATAGCATCAATTAAACTTACACCATCTAATTTTTTTTGATACGCAGGCATATTAACAGGACTTATACCTAAAAATAAAAATTTATGTTTTAATTCCGGATTTTTATCATCTTCAACTGCAACTATTTTTTCATTAATGATTTTATTACCACTTATACTTTTCTGAAAACCGTCTGAAGAAGATATATCTAAATTTGAAAATAAAACTTCAGCATCTAAATTTGCCAAAACATCATCTAAAAGTTTAACCCCACCGTCAAATTCATGATTTCCAGGCGTAAATAAAGTCATTGTATTTGATGCAATACCTTTAATTTGTCTGATAAATTCATTAAAAATATCGAGCTGAAATCTTGCCACTTCTTTACCGGGATTAGTTATATATCCCTTTCTTGCTCCGTCCATAAACCAATCACCACATACTGCAATGACGTTAGCACTTGCTTTATCATCACTCTTACAGAAAATATCAACTTTTCTGCTACGCATTTCTTCTAATGCATTATTTGCACATAATAATTCACCATGAGTATCAGAAAATGCATTTATATTAAGCATTGCACCCTTAAATGAATTATTTTGATAAAAATTACTATATGATGGTTGAATTTTCATAAATTAATAATACTTGTAAAAGAAAAATTTTGTTTTAAAAAAAATTGATATTAAGATTTGTAACATCGAATTTTTTAGGATGAGAGCTTACTCTCATAAGAAGAATTTGGATTTAAGTATATAACAGACCAAAAAGCATGTTTTTTTCTGTTATAATCAAAACTCTAAATAGCAAATTTTATTTTTTTGAGATTTAGAACAGATGTACGAGAGTATGGATGGATAATATGAAAATCAATTCTATTACAACAACTACGGGATATCTGAAAGGCAGGGCAACAGAGCACTTGCTGAGCCAAGGAAGAGAGTGTGAAAAAGAGCGACATAATTTAAAACAAAATAATAATGACCAAATAAACACGACCATCGAGAGTAATTCTGATGGTCGTGTGAGTTTTAAGGGCGGTACACCATTTCTTCATAAAGCAGCAAATTTCGCATCAGATAATCCACTAGTAGCCGAAGCATTATTTGCAATACTTATTACTTGCGGTTTAAGACCATTAACAATTATGGCAACAGCAAAAACAGAAGAAGACAAAGAAAAATGCTCCTACCAAGCAGCAAAATCAGTTTCAACAGGGCTTGTAGGACTTGCAACTTCAGTTCTTGTAGGTATTCCTATTGCAGCAGCAGCAAAAGCAGCTCAAAAAAGAGGTGCCTTTAACATGCCGGAAGAAATGAAGAAAAAATCAATGGAAGTAGTTAAACAAGGTGCGGAAAGTTTAACCAAACTTGCAGAAAAGTTTACAACAGAAGGAAAACATTCTGAACTTGTAGAACAAATAAAAGGTTTAACAGCTCCAATGGCAGAAAAAGGATCTATGAATCTTGATATATTTAAAAAAGCAGGTAAAGGTGCAGAAAAAATATTTAAAGAAAAAATAGACAATGTTGCACCTGAAATATCAGAATCAGTAAGAAATGCAATTAGTGAGCAAAAAACTATAGACAATTTTGCAAGAACAGGAAAAAATGTTATAGACAAATTATTCCAACCAATATTTATGCCAATTAGAGCAACAATAACAGTAGCATTGGTTCCAACCATACTTGCAGCACTTGGACTAAAGAAGGCAGGTAGCAAAAAACCTGAAGAAAAGATAACTCCATATGATTATCTAAGCTACAATGTTTTCACAACAAGTGATGATAAAAAGATTTTCCAAGCGTTTTCGGGGGTAACCAATTATGAGAATAAATAGTATTAACAATACATATCAATACAAATCAAACAAGAACAACTCATACAATAATCCGAAAGCACAATCATTCAAAGGAGCCCCTACCGCAATAACAGAACCCCTTTCTAACTTTTATGAAAAAGTTGCCTCTAAAGGCGGTTTCCAAAAATTTATTTCAAAATTTAGTAAAACAAACTCCTTTACTCATTTAATGGTTGCTGAAAGTTGTTTCTTATCAGGATTTTATATGATAAATACTTTAAGAAACAAAAAAATAAAGAAAGAGCAAAAGCCTCAAATGATTATAAATGATGCATTAACATTGGGTGTATCAACAGCAGGGGCATATTTACTTGATGATAAAGTAACACAAGTAGTTGATAATCTTTCTAATAGTTACTTCACCAAAAATCAAGACTTTTACATCAATAAAGCAAAAGAATCTGCAAAAAATCTGGCACAAAAAACAGGCATACTGGATGACATCTTTAATGCAGCAAAAGAAGCTTCTGATGATGGTATTGGTGCAGTTACAAAGAAAATAGGTGAACAATTAAGCGGAATTGTTGCAAAAGGTGATAAAACAAAAGCTTTCCAAATTTCTGCAGATAAACTAAAAGAAGTTCAGGAAGGTGTATCTAATGTTATTAAAGCAAACAAAGGTAATATGGAAGGTGCAAAGAAAGCTGCTACAGGTTTAATTGATGATGTTTATGATAAATTAGCCGGAAAAGTTGAAGCTGATAAGATAATTCCTGGTATAAACAAAATTAAAACTCTTGTAATATTCGGTATTATTTACAGATACTTAGGACCTGTTGTTGTAACACCTATTGCAAATAAATTAAGTTCTAAATTTTTCTCTAACAAGAAAGATAACGAAGCAAAAAAAGCATAAACTAATTAAGAATATGCATAATTTATAAAAAAGAATCTGTTTAATACAGATTCTTTTTGTTTTCAATTGACTTTTCATAATTCAACATTAAATATGAACAAAGGTAAGAATAACTGCATATAAACAAATAATCTAAAGTTATTTTTTCTAAAATTTCATATCGTTTGATTAACATAACTTTACATATTATTTTTTTCACTAAAGTTAATTTTTAATCCAGCCGATAAATGAAATAGGATAACAAATAACAATGGAGAAAAAAATGGGCTTAGCAGCTTCACAGGCAAGATTTTTAGGTATAACAGCAAGAAAATCAAATATAGAATATGAAGGTCAACAAGTAAACCAACAACGTACAGCCTTAGCTGAAGAAGTTAATGCTTTATATAGTAAATTGCTTTCACTAAGTGTACCTGTTGCACCTGATACAACAGAATTCTATGAATCAAACTATAGCTTTACTATTTCAGATAAAACTAATAATCAAGATGGTGAATATATAGTTAAGAATTATTATGAAAACGATGACGGTTCTTATTATATGGACGTAGAACGTACATATGATAAAAATATGGCTGAACAAAGTGACTTGTCTAACCAATGGAAAATTGTTAAATCTGATGATGGCACTTATAGTTTAGTTAATATAAAAGATGAAACAAGTTATGCACTAAGCTTATCAAGCGATCCAACCGAAATAAAAAGCTTAATAGATTCAACTGCCGGTATTCAACCACTACCTGAAGGAACACAAAATTTATACACATATAAAGATAGTGATGGAAAAACACACTATATTCCTGATGTTCAAGTAACAGGATATGATCTAAATGCAGAACAAAATCAAATATATTCTTATATGAAAACAAACAAAACAGTTACAGAAACAACAACCTTCGACAAAGTACAAGTTACTTTTGACGGTAACAACAGAATGAGTTCTGTTACTATACCGGGTGTTGTTACAGGCTTGGATGTAGATACTACAAGAACATATGATTCTGAAGGTTATGATGCTGCATTAAGAGATTACACAATGAGCAAAGATGAATATGACAAAATGGTTGCAGACTTAAATGCTCAAACAGAATCTTTACAACAAGAAGATAAAGTTCTTGAATTAAGATTAAATCAAATCGATACAGAACAAAACGAATTGCAAACAGAATTAGAAGCTGTAAAAGCAGTATTAGATAAAAACATAGAAAATACATTCAACACATTCTCATAGATTGAATGTATAAGTAAATAAGCAGCAAACACAAATAAACACATTGAGGAATGTAGGAAATGAGTTACAAAAACGATAGTTATTTAGTTATATCAAATAAATATGGGACCTTAAGTGGCGACGCAAAAGCAATGTTATTTGAAACTTATGACCTTTTAAGAGATATAACAGTCAGCGGAAGTGCTTCTGATGGTGCGGGTTTTGGTACAGCCGGAAGCTTCTTGTGGAAAATCGCAAGTATGATTGCCCCAAGCTCATTTATGTCTACAATGGGTGGCGGAACCGCAATTAATATACCTGGGACCTCCTATTGGTCTCCAACCAATTCTACAACAGGAACTACATCTGCTTTTGGAATCGGCTCATTATCTCAATACTCAGGATTTACAGGTGGCGCAAGTCCAGTTGTACAAGGTTTTGGAACTTCTGGTGAAGTAGGCTACTTAACAGGTGGTGCTTCTTCTTTAACTTCAGTTTCTGAAATCGCAAATTCTGCAGGAGTAAATGCTCTTGGTTATACCGCAGGTTTAGCTTCAGGTTTTGGTTTTGGTGATAGTTTCTTATTACCTGCTGCCGGTGTTGTTTCAGGATTTGGCGGTATTTTACAAGCAATGTCTCCTTATTTAGGTGAATTTGGACTTGGTACTACATTAATTGGTAATTTATTACAAGGTACAGCAAGTGCTCCACTAGCTGCATATCAAAAAGTAACAAGCAGTATTTTAAGTAATGCTGATACTATTCTTCAAAACAAAGTTAAAAATATTGAAACTGTTTGTAAAATGTTAGATGCTCAAAATGATGTTGTTAAGAAAATGTTGAAAGATGATATTGAAGGTATGAGTGATAAAATTCAAAATATGTAGTTATATTTTCCTTTCCTTATACATACACAACCGAACCCTCTTCCGAGGGTTCTTTTTTAATTATTATAATCAAACTTAGACTTTCCTATTTTAATCAATATAAAATCACCGCAATCCTTAATTGAACCATTAATTGGATATATAGTCATTCCTAAAGACAGATTCTTTATATATTCAACAAAATCATTATAATCTTGTTCATTATTAATTTCTACCATATCTTTATATGCTTTTACTTCATAACCTTGCTCTTTCATAAAAGCATATGGTCTATTAACGCATATTTCGGCTTCAAAAGAATCATATCTATCCCAATTAAAAATACTGACATTTATTTCTGGGGCTTCAATATAATAATTTCTATTTAATTTTGGATTATCTTTAACCCCAATTATAAGTAATGGCTTATCACCTAACTTCAAAACTTCTTGATAAAGAGAATATGCAAACATCCTATCATTTTGAAACTTTAAATATTCTGTATAAAATATTCTGTTAAGTTCTTGTATCAACGAGAAAACAACATAGAATATTACCACTATACAAATCTTTCTCAATATTTCATTTTTTTTGCATATTTTATATAAAAGAACAAACGATATAGCACAAAAAATATTATATGGAGAATAAACTCTATAATAAAAGTCATAATTTCCTGTTGATAAAAAAGGGAGTATTGGCAATAGAAAAACCGCTATACTAATAAAAATCAGATTTCTTTTTTTCTTTATTGAATAAACTATCATTATAACAAAAAAAATAAGGCAAGAAATTACGATTACTTGCGATGCTATGTCATATTTGCAAGTTTCTATAAAATTATTTATAAACTTTAACATTATATTCTCAAAAGATGTTATAAAAGAATTTAAAGAAGAAAAATCATATTTCATTAATTCATATATTCTTTCTTCTCTATTAAAATTAAAAATTTTTCTTAAGGATAATAGAAAACACCAATTAATAAATGCTGTTAAAAAAAACAACAACAATGAAGATAATAATTCTGGATAAACTTTACTTTTATCTTCATTAACTATTATCTTTAATATAGATATTGTAAAGATAATCATCAAAAAGTATATAAGTCCTGTTTCATAAAATGAAATACTAAAAATCAAAAGTATAATTGTATTTATATACTTTCTATAATTATTAGATTGTTCCTTATTATAAAAACTATAAACAGATATAATACTGAGTAAAAAAGATAAAGCATACTCTACATTTGTATCCATAAAACAATATATAAACCCTATATAGGGGAAAGATAACATTATACAAGAAAATATTATTGAAGCTCTTTCACAAAAAATCTGTGGAAATTTTTCAGAAAATAACTTAGAGCATAAATTTATAGAAATCATGTATATAAGAACAAAGAAAAATTCTCTCACAAATGGAATATATTCATACGCCATTAATAATTTTCTTGTCAAAAACAAACCCAATCTATTTACACCAAGTAGTACATAAAAATTAGACCAAGTCCCAAGTATTTCATCATCTACTCCCATAGAAGAATGAGTTAAAGCAAATCCATAAGAGAGTATAGCTGTTAATATTAATAAAAACCAATAATAAAAACTATTTTTTAACAGTTTTTCTAGCATAAAATCCTCACAATTATAGCTAAATATTATCAAACAGCTGAAATTAAATCAAATATTAAAGAACTCTTTCTAATTTGCCAGTTTTAAATGCATTATTAGCTTCTTCTTCTGTCATTGGGCCATTACTTCTTAAAATTTCTGCAGCTTTATTACATTTTTCTATTAATTGACTATCATCTATATTTCTCATACTCAAAGCATTAGAAAGTACTTTGGGCATATTTAAACCATATCCTTTTGAAAGCTGTGTATAATAAAATCTTTCATAATCGCTTGGAATTCTGACGGTCCAATTATCTTTATCTGATTTTCCAGATATATTTATTCGTTCAGACATACCAAACATATCAGGCAAGGTAAAAAACTGTTTTGCAGATGTAAATATTTCTGCAAATTTAGCAGTTCTAAAATCTTCTTCGGCTTTTTGCGCTTCTGTTTGTTTTTTATACTCTTTTGCTGAATATTTTAACTTGTTCTCATCTATATTATAATCTCTATGCATTCCATCAAGATGAAGTTTTCTTTTGCCTGTGTCTTTCGATAAATTAACAAGTGAATCATTATCGTGACACCCGACACCTACATAAAATTTACCATTTTGATAACCTTTTTCTAAAAACTTTGCAGGTGTCTCGTCATACTCTGCATATGCAGTTGTATATAAATGAGGATATGTATTAAGCGTCATTTCTCTACTCTTACCTGCAGAAATTCCTACAAGTTCCAACATTATATTATTCGGATTATTTTCATCAAATTTATCCCCTAACGCATTTTTTGCTGCCGCTTTCATTATGTTAAAAATCGTGAAATTAATTTCCGGCAATTTAACTTCTTCATAATTTCCATTAACAGCTTGATATATAAATGGTGTAACAAATTGCCATGCCGCATCCATTCTTATACCATCATATCTTTTGAAAAATTCTGTATATTTATCATATAAAAATTTACCTACTTCTCCTAATTTAGATAAATCACCATCATCTGTGCATTCACCCAACTTCGTATAATCTAATGCCGGAAGCCCCCAAGTTTGAATACAGTTTGTTTCAGGACAACCGGGATCTGGTCCGCCATAATACAAATTTTCTCTAAAACAATCTATATTAGCCCACATCTCACCTTGAGAAAATCCAATTAAGCAATCTCCATATAATTTTATATTTTCAGAATTCAAGAAAATTCTGCTCTCTTTCTGTTGCTTTGATGCTATAAATTGCTTAAAATTCTCAAAACCAATAACTTCTTGGTACTGACTTTTTAATTCTGCAATTCTATTTTGTCGAACAGAATCAGGAATTTCCGAACTATATAACATTCTGTCCGTTTCACTCCATTGAGATATGTCAGAAGTCCCATAATGAACTATTAATGCTTCATAAAGAGCATTTTTATCTAGCCAAGAAGAATTCTCTTTTTGGAAGCTCATAAATTCATTGTATAAACTTACCGCTTCAGGTTTTTCTGCTTCAAATGCTACTTTATAATTTTCATATGCTTTCTTTAATAGTTTTTCTTGTATTCCATCTTCTTTTTTAGAACCAAGTACATATTCATAATCGGTCTTATATTCCCTTGTAATTTTATCTCGAGGATATTCTTCTGCTGCTTTTTTTATATCATCCGATGAAAGAATATTTGCATATTCCTTTTTTGTAAGCTTCTTTAAATCTATAATATGATCACCAAATGCATAATTTGTGCCTGAATAAGGGGAAGCATTGTTTTGGGTAATTTTACCTTGTGGCTGCAGTTGAATTGATGTTATGCCGGTCATTGACTTTAAAAAAGACATAAAATTTTTCAAAGAATCTGAAAATGTTGTACCTATACCTGTATTATATCCTTTTTCTGATGGTGTATTAAAATCAAAAACAATTGCGGTTGTATCTTGTATTTGTAAAGCGTCTTTTGCCTCATTGATTAATTCAACATATGCTTTCTTTTCTTCCGTAGTAAAAGCTCTTCCAAAATTTTGATTTGGTATTATCGGATTTATACGCATAAACTTCCTCTTATTACTTACAATAGTTTAAAAATACTAAACAAATAATTTGTTATTTTTATAGAATTTATTTACAATTTAAAAATATAATCTAAGTTTTTGGAATAGTGGCTTTTTGATATGAAAAAAATAATACAATTAATTATTTATTTAGCTTTCTCTATTATCATAATTTTTTCAATAATTGAAAATGATAATGATACTGAAAATGTAATCAAATCAAACTCAAACAAAAAACTAACAGAAAAAGATTATGTAAATATGTACTGCACTGGCATAAAAGAATATGTTTTAGAAGATAGAACAAGAGTTGACTGCTTAACGGATGAATATGCTATTGAATTTGATTATGCAAAAAAATGGGCAGAAAGCATTGGTCAATCTTTGTATTATTCTAAAAAGACAGGGAAAAAACCGGCAGTTGCAATTATTACAAATGGAGAAAACGATTTAAAATACATACAAAGAATTAAAGAGACGGATGAAAAAATTACAATTTTTGAGATTCCGGCCAATATCGTAAAAAATAAAAAAGAATAAAAGAAGAGGATGAATTTTCATCCTCTTTAATTTTTTATATTAAAAATTTTCCATTTTCATAAATAAGTTCATCATCAGCAAAAATTTGACCGCCATTTTTCATATTTTTAATCAAATCCCAATGCAAACCTGAAACATTCTTTCCACCCGTATCCGGATAAGAAGCCCCAACTGCCATATGGATTGAACCACCTATTTTTTCATCAAATAATATATTTCCGGTTACATCTTGAATCATATCATTTGTGCCTATTGCTATTTCACCGACAAATCTAGAACCTTCATCCATATCAAGCATATTATTCAAAAAGTCTTCACCTTTTTCTGCTTTTGCATCAACAACTTTTCCGTCTTTTAATGTTAAAAGAACTTTTTGTGCTTCATTTCCTCGGTACAATTGAGGAAAATCAAAATATATTTGCCCATTTGCACTATCTTCAACCGGAGAAGTATAAACTTCACCATCAGGGAAGTTACACTCGCCGGCACAACTTTTCCATATTCTGCCTGCTACATTAAAGGTTATATCTGTTTTATCTCCAACAATTCTAATTTTTGATTTTTTATTGAGATAATCAGCTATTTTTTCCTGTTTTTCTCCAATTTCAATCCATTTTGAAACAGGATCTTCTTCATGTAAATAACAAGATTTTATCAAGAATTCAGTATATTCCTCTAATGACATCTTTGCTTCTTGAGCCAAAGCATTAGTAGGAAAATCGGCAATGACCCATTTCAATTCCCCATCAGCGGCACGTTTTAGCATTTTTTCAGACAAATGTTTCATTACACTTGAACGCTTTGCCAACTTTTTAGAATCTAATCTTTCCATATTTTTCAAATTTAATAGTGCACCAATAGATATAAGATTTTTAGCCTTTTCATATTCTATTTCTGTCATTGGATCAATATATTCAAGCTGTTCATCCGTTGCATTCTTGATGTATACTTCATTTAAACCTTCTACCCCCATTCTGACAACAGGGTATGCTCCTTTTAAAAGAACTTGTTTATAGATTTCTTTTACTAAAGGTTGAGAAAGGTATGAATCTGTTCTTATTATTGTAAGTTCACCTTTTTGAACTTTAACGGAATAATCAACAAGAACTTTGGCATATTTTTCCCATAATTTATTCATCTTTATACCTCTTCATCAGGCAAATCATTGCATCTTGAAAGATAAATACCTCTTTTAGATGTCTTTATAAACTCTGCAAGCCTCATAACATTCTTATCGTCTGCATACTGCTCTTCAAGTATTTTGACAACTTCAGAAAGCAGATAAGTTCTCGACTGAATCAATTTATAGGCATTTCTTATATTTTTTCTTTCCTGCGGAGTAAACCCACGTCTTTTTAAGCCAATAGTGTTAGGTCCGTGCATAATTGCAGGACGACCATCTGCCTTGCAGAAAGGCGGTAAGTCCATTCTTGCAGCTGAGAAACCTGAAACAATTACATATTCACCTATTCTAACATTTTGGTGATATACGCTCATTCCGCCAAGAAATGCACCTTTCCCAACATGACAGTGCCCACCGATTGTTGCAAGGTTCGCAAAAATTGCTTCATCTTCAACAACACAGTTATGCGCAACATGCGATGATGCCATAAACAAACATTTATCACCAACTTTTGTTACTGCGCCATCTTCACCTGCACCACGATTAATTGTTACATATTCTTTTATTATACAATTTTTACCAATTACAGCCTTTGTCTTTTGACCTTTATAGCTTAAATCTTGAGGAGCTGTACCTAAACTTGCGAATGGAGATATTAAAGTACCGTCACCAATTTCGCAGCACTCTAAATATGCATTTGCCATTACTTTAACATTTTCACCTAATACAACATCTTCACCTATTACTACATTAGGTCCGATTTCACAACTTGCAGGAATTACTGCATTATCTGCGATTATTGCGGTTTTATGAATAGCCATATTTTATCTCCTGACTTTTTATTTTTTATCTATTACTGAAAACATTAAATCTGCTTCAACAGCTAAGTGTCCATCAACTGAACCTTTTGCATGAACTTTAACTAATGGTCCTTTTATTTTTACAACTTCGGTTTCAATATCGAACCTATCACCAGGGACTACTTGTCTTCTAAATCTTACACCATCAACTCCCGCATACAAGAATAATTTATTTCTATATTGCGGCAACGGAGCCAATGCACCTGCTGACATTTGTGCCATCGCTTCAAGTTGTAATACTCCAGGCATAACAGGAACGCCAGGGAAATGTCCGCAGAAGAATTCTTCATTTATTGTAAGATTTTTATAACCTTTACAATATTTTCCCAATACACATTCTGTAACCCTATCTACTAATATAAAAGGATATCTGTGCGGAATTAACTCCATTATTTGATTAATATCAAGAGTTATTATTTCACCTTCTTTTAATACTTTCTCCTCTGCCATTATTCCTCCGTAATATACTTATCTTTTAAATCTTTTGCAACTATTGTATGAACTGTGTGTCCTGCCTCTTTTACTATTATTTCTGCTTTTGAGTTCAAAATATTAAAACCAGCCAAATAAAAGTCACCTATCAAATCAAGTATTTTATGTTTTATTGGTTCATATTCTGATTTCAATTCAGCAGTATAACCATCTTCAGTAAGACCTAATGTATTTTCTATACTTGCACCTCTCGCATAACCTGCTTTTTGAAGCATTTCCAGTTCATTTAAATAGCCAAATGTTCTTGCTTCAATAATTTCTGATAACTTTTCCATATTTAAAGCTACCCACCTGTTTGATAAATCTTTATGTCTAAAATTCACACTATAAGTAACATTAAGGTCTTCAGACGGCAATACAACCAAATGAGTTTTTCCGTTTAAATAGCTCAAAGGTTCTTTTATCTTGTATTTTTTACAATCCGGATTTTCAATTCCGACATTATTGAATGCTTCTACCCACTCTTTAGAACCACCATCTAAAATTGGTAACTCATAATGAGATAAATAAACATCTAATGAATCAATCTTGCAAATTGCACAAGCTGCCATAAAATGCTCTATCAACATAACTTTAATTTCATTATTACCAATTACGGTACAATGTTCAGTTGATACTACGTTATCTATATTTGCATCAATGGTTTTCCCGTTAAAATGGAAACGCAAACCTTTTTTATCAGAAGGACACACTCTTGCTTCTGATTCGACACCTGTCATTAGCGCAACTGATTTTAAAATTACTTCTTGTTTTATTGTAGACATTAACTAATCCTTCAAAAGATGCTCATACTGTTTGAATTTATTAACCAAATCTTCTGCTTTTTTCATTGTTTTCATTTGTTTAATAAAATCTTTTCTTGGCATTGCTGGAGCCCCAATAAGGATTTGCTTTTCCGGGAAACTTCTTGTAACTCCGGCTTGCGCCATGATAATAGTGTCACTGCCAATCTCAATATGATCAGCCATGCCCACTTGACCGGCTATAACTACGCGGTCACCAATTTTACAACTTCCTGCAATTCCGACTTGAGATACAATCATACATCCCTTGCCTATTTTGCAGTTATGACCTATTTGAACCAAATTATCTATTTTAGTTTGTTCACCAATTACGGTATTTTCAATAGTACCTTTATCAATACAAGTATTTGCACCGATTTCGACGTCATCGCCTATAACAACGGAACCAACTGAAGGTATTTTATAAATTTTTTGGTCTGTATTATCTTCTTTTACTTTACCTTCTTCCCTTGCATTTTCTACATTATTAGGATTTTCAGTAACGAAACTAAAACCATCCGCAGCTATACTTACACCGTGCTGAAGGATAACTCTATTTCCAATAATTGCATTATCACCAATATTACATCCAGCATGGAACAGACAATTTTCGCCTATTTGAACACTTCTGCCAACATATACATTGGCAAGGATTTTAGAATTTTTACCAATTGATACATTTCTTGATATAACTACATTCGGACCAATTGAAACATTTTCACCGAGTTTTGCCGTAGGGTGAACCGTTGCTGTAGGATGAATACCGGGAGTTGATTCAGGAGGCATATAAAACAAATGCAATAATTTCATCATTGCAAGACGAGGTCTTTCTGCTTCTATTGTAGAAATCAATTCAGAAGTTACGCCTATAGGAACTAAAGCAGCCTTAGCCTTTGTTTTTGACAAATTTTCAATTTCATCTTCATTCAATGCTAATGCCAATGTATTTTCATCCGCTAGTAAAGGCGGTCCTAATCTTGATATTTTTACGTCTTCTAACTTTGTTAAAATACCACCGACAATTTGTGATATTTCTTCAAGTGAATATTCTGTCATCTTATCTATATCCCTCATTATAATTCCCTCTATTGCATATATATTGTAATACTTTGCAAGAAAAAACACAAATAATTAATTATTTACGCATTTTTTCAATAATTGAAGTAGTTGATTTCCCTTCTACAAAAGAAATAAACTCTATTCTTCCGCCTGCTTCCATTATCCCTTTTGCTTCAGGAAGTGTTTCGATTGTATAATCAGCTCCTTTTGTATGAACATCAGGCTTAATTTTTAAAAGCAAATCTATAGGAGAATCTTCATCAAAAAGAACAACATAATCAACACTTCTTAATGCGCTTAAGACCTCTGCTCTGTCATTTTCATTATTTATAGGACGGCTGTCGCCCTTTATACTTTTTACCGATTTATCTGAATTCAACGCAACAATTAATACATCGCCAAAACTTTTTGCTTTTTCTAAATATCTTACATGTCCCACATGCAAAATATCGAAACAACCATTAGTTGTAACTATAGTTTTCTTTTCTTGTCTTAATTTTGATAATAATTCAGGTAATTCTGATTGTTTAACTAACATATATATTCTCCGTAAAAAATAGGGTAATATTAAACAATATTACCCTATATTAATCAATTATATCTATTTTTTGTCTGTTTGATTTTGTTCGCTGAACTGTTTCATATCAGGATTTGACTTTGCTGATTCTTTTATTTTCTTTTGAATATTTTCTGGATTATATGCTTCATCATAATATTCAATTTTTGCATCTTTTCTTAGTTCTTCAATTTTATTTTTTAATATATCAACTTTATCTAAACTTTCTAAATAATTAATAATATCTTTTTTACTTTGTTCAAAAGATAAAACACCAGCTTCATTCCTGTCTGTTACCATAATAATATGGAAACCATATGGAGTTTGAACAACTTCACTTATAGTATTTGGTGCCATAGAAAATGCTTTATTTGCAAAAGCTTCAACCATTTCTTCTTTAGCAAAGAAACCTAAATCTCCGCCACGTATAGCACTTGCCGTATCTTGTGAATTTTCTTTTGCTACCTTTGCAAAACTTGAAGGAACTTTCTTTACCTTAGATTGAAGTATTTCTGCTTTCTTTTTAAGTTCATTCATCTTTTCACTTAATTTTGCAGCTAATTCTTCATCGGTAATTTCTTTATTGTCTTCTTTTATTTTTGCAGCAATTTGTTCAGGATTTGCAGCTATCAATATATGAGATGCTCTTACTCTTTTTGGATATTTAAATTTATCCAAGTTTTCATTGTAGTATTTTTTAGCTTCACTTTCTCCAACTGAAACCATTGCAATTGAATCTACAAATTTTTTCAATTTAATTTCTTCTTCAATATCTTTTTTGAACTTATCATAAGTTACACCATTTACTTTTAATACTTGCATAAATTGTTCTTTTGAACCAAACTTACCGATAATATCTTTTTCTGCATTTTCAAGTTCTTCTTTAGAAACAGTAATTTTATTCTTTTCCATTTCTTCATTCAAAAGTGCTTTTACAATAAGTTCTGATACAACTTTTTCTCTTATCATCAATGCAAATACATTATCAGGATCTTTTTTTAAATCTATTCCCATTTGTGAAAACATATTGTTTGTTGTAACAGATTCATATGCTTTATCAAATTCATTTTTTGTAATAACCGTATCATTAATTTTAATCAGGTCATTATCATTTTTCTTCAAAGAACATCCTGTAAAGACAAACATTGCCAAAAGTGCAAATATTGTTACTTTTAATTTGTTCATATATTTTCTCCTTAGATTAACTAACCTTTATTATTTGGATTATAATCATATCCTATCTTTAATATATGATAAAATAAATTAGACAATATGTTAAACAATTCTTCAAAATTTAGATAATTTCTGTTTAACAGTAATATGCTATTCCCGTCTTTGCAAGTATTTGGGGCAATTGTATACTTAATATATTTCGTAATATTTCTATCCGCTTTTGCTGAAATTATATTCCACTCGCCCTTTGAAAGATTCGTATATATTCTGATTGTAGAATCTGTTTCTCTGATTAAAGTTATTCCTGCTTTTGTCGCCAATAATCTTAATTGAACTAATTTTATCAAATTTTCAACAGGCTCAGACATTTTTGAAAATCTATCTTTCCATTCCGATTTGATTAATTCAAGTTCAGATTCTGATTTTACATCTGCGAGTCTCTTATATTCAATCATTTTCTGTTCTTTTGATCCGACCCATTCATCCGGAATATATGCCGTTACATTTATATCAACTATAGCAGGCTTATTTTCAACAACTTTACCATCTTGTATTTTTAAAACAGCTTCTTCCAATAATTGGCAATATGTATCAAAACCTACATTTACCATTTGACCGTGCTGTTTTGTGCCCAATACATTTCCGACCCCTCTAATTTCAATATCTCTCATTGCAATTTGATATCCGCTTCCTAAAGTCGTAAATTCTTTGATATATTTTAGACGTTTAATTGCATCTTGAGTTAGTGTTTTTGATTGTTTATACAAACAATAACAAAATGCTTGTCTGTCTGTTCTCCCTACTCTTCCTCTTATTTGATATAACTGAGCCAAGCCAAATTTATCTGCATCATGTATTATCATTGTATTGGCATTCGGTATATCTAACCCTGATTCAATAATTGTAGTACATAGAAGAACGTCATATTCTTTATTCAAGAAATCCATCATTATTTGTTCAAGTTGATTTTTATCCATTTGACCATGTGCAACTGCCAAACGGATATTAGGCAAGAGTTTCTTTAAATTTTCAGCAAACTCATATATGCTTTCTACTCTGTTATACAAATAGAAAACCTGACCTTCTCTTTCTATTTCATAATTTATTGCATTTTTTACTATTGATTCTTTATATTCACTAACAAAAGTTTTTACAGGCAATCGGTTTGTAGGCGGAGTATTAATTACGCTCATATCTTTTATACCAGATAAAGACATATATAAAGTTCTTGGTATAGGTGTCGCTGACATTGTAAGTATATCTATATTTTTCTTCAAACGTTTTAATTTTTCTTTATGAGCAACACCAAATTTATGTTCTTCATCTATTACCAGCAGACCTAAATCTTTAAATTGAATATCATCTTGAAGAAGTCTATGAGTTCCGACAACAACATCTACTTCACCTAAAATCAATTTTTTTATTACTTCTTTTTGCTCTTTTGCACTTTTGAATCTTGATAAAAGTTCAACTTTTACAGGATATGGCTTAAATCTTTCAGATATAGTTTGGTAATGTTGCATTGCTAATATTGTTGTCGGAACAACAATAGCTGCTTGTTTGGAAGACATTACTGCCTTAAAAATGGCTCTAATTGCAACTTCTGTTTTACCGAAACCAACATCCCCGCATATTAGCCTATCCATAGGTTTATCGGATTCCATATCTTCTTTAGTTTGAGATATAGCTTTCATTTGATCAGGAGTTTCTGTATATCCGAAGGAATCTTCCATTTCATATTGCCAAACAGTATCAGGCTCAAACGCATAACCTTGAGAGAGCTTTCTCATCGCATACAAATTAATCAAATCTTGAGCGACATCTTCAACTGCTTTTTTAACCTTTGCTTTTGTATTATTCCAATCATTTCCGCCCATTTTCGATAATGACGGTAATACATTTCCCGAACCTCTATAGCGGCATAGCATATTTATTTGTTCTGCCGGAATATGAAGTTTATCCCCACGTGCATATTCTAATGTTAAATAATCTTTTTCCTCATTATCTATTATTTGTTTAGATATTCCTTTAAAAATACCTATACCATGCACCATATGGACTATATAATCGCCTTCTTTTATATCATTAAGCGTTTCTATAAAATCAAGATTTTCTCTTCTGTAGTTAAAACGAGTTGCAGTTATATCTTTTGAACGTTTATTGAAGAGCTCTTTATCAGTAATAACTATTAATTTACAGTCTTCTATAATACTGCCTGCCGAGACAATATTATCCGTTACATATACTGCATTTTTTTCTTCTATATTATAAGTATAAGGAATTTCATACTCTGTAAAAATTTCTTCTATTCTTTTCTTATAATCAGTTGCCGTAATAATCTTATAATTACATTTTAATTTTTCACGAATAAACTTAGCTATATCTTCAAGACCGGATGCAAAATATGGAATTAATTCAGTTGTTAGTTCAATATTAATATCAAACTCTTCCGAAATAAAATTATCAAAATATACTTTCTGAAAAGTACTGACAGTTGTTAAAAAGTCTTTAAGAGGAAGATGATTTTTATTCTTTAAAGGCAGAGTAAGTTTTGTTTTTATATTTTCATCATATTGTTTATTAAGATTTTCATCTGTTTGTTCATATCTTGATTTAAACTGAGTATAATCATCAAAAACAAATATAAAATCACTGTCTGTTAATTGCGAAATAACCTTTAAATCATTATTAAAATAAGATTCATAATATTCTATACCTTCAAAATAATTTTCACTTTTTATTTGTTCCAATATTTCAAGCTGATTTTCTTCATTACAGTCAATTATTTTTTCTATTTTTTTATATGATTCATTATTCAGAATAAACTTATATATCGGTTGAATGTTAATATCTTTTTGTTTTGAAATACTTCTTTGATTAGATGCGTCAAAAATTCTTATATCAGTTACTGTATCCCCCCATAGTTCCAACCTGTATGGATTTTCACTTAATGGATAAATATCAATTATATCGCCTCTAATACTAAATTCTCCAATATCAGCAACAAGAGTCTTTCTTTTATAGCCCATTTTTACAAGTTTTAGAGCTATTTCTTTTATATTAATATCATCATCGACTTTTATATTTAGAGTATTAATCTCAAAAAAGTTTTTATCGGGGAATTTTTCAAACAGAGCTTTTTGCGGCACAATAAGAATTTCATTAGACAATGCGGAATTTAATATATTTATTTGTTTTGCATATTTATATAGATTTTTTGAATTTGTATCGTAAATAGAGCCATCTTGATATGGAAAAATAATAGCATCTATATTAAACATTTTTTTTAAATCATTACAATATTTAAGTGCAGCTTGTTCTGTTTCCACTATATAAACAAGTTTTTTATTATTCTTTAATAAAAAATCAGCCAAAATAAAAAGTTTTGAGCAATTAGTAATGCCGCTCATTGCAAAGGAAATACGTTTTTTTAATAAAGCAGCTATTTCTTCAGAATATTTGCATTTTAGATTTTTAATATACTCTTGCATTCCACAATTTTAAAACTTACATAACAAATTATCAATTATTTATACGATTGTCTAAATAGTAAAAAAAATGTTTTAATACTAACAGATATACAATAGGGGTACTAATATGAAAAAGAAATTTTTAATATTGTCAATAATCCTTACAATGACAACAGGAATAGCATTGGCAGAAGGAATGGTGTTTGATCCTACGGAATATCAAGCAACTACAACACAAAAAGGCGCTGTTCAATCTAATGCAAGTATAGAAAAGAAAACACAAGCATCCTCAACATATGCTCAAGACGCTATCTCCGGACAAAACTCAAATTTTGACAAGGCTCTTTTTGAACTTGATAGCGCACAAGTTAATATAAGAAACGAACTTTTAGACTATAAAGCAAAATACCAAGAAGTTGATACTCAGTATAAATTAATAAAGGAACAAAGACGTGTTCTTGGTGATCAAATAAAAACAATTGAAAGAAGAATAAAAGAAATTGAGCGTTCAAAAAGCCAAATAAGAAAAACAATGATATAATAATCTAAGACTCTTACAATAGTAAGGGTCTTAATTTTAAAGGAGTGTTATTGATGAATAAACAGGCAAAAATAATTGTATTTTCATGCCTGTATATGATTGGAATTTACAGCTTCTTTACTGAATATTTTTTACCTGTTTCAATTGGCATTTTTATCATTTTAGGCTATTTATATAAATTTAAAAACTTAATTTCAACAAAATTATTCTGTACATACGCTTTTATATTTTTATTCGGTTTTTTCAATGCATCATTTAATTTACATACGGAAGACGACCTTACATCATATGCAAATGAAAATGTTAATATAACAGCAAAAGTACTAACAATTCCAACGAACAGCCAAGAATATAGAACAAAGTTTTATGCAAAAGTCTTAACAATATCAACAAAAGATGAAACAAATAAAAATATCACAGCAAAAACATTAGTAACAATAAATGATGAAAGAAAAGACCTAAGAGAAATTAAAATCGGGGACACAATAAAACTTGAAGGTAAGTTAAAACTTCCAAATATTGCACAGAACCCTTCGCAGTTTGATTATGCAAGATATTTACAACTAAAAAAGACCTTTTCACTTCTTTATGTCAATGAAAATTGGAAAATTCAAAACAGGGCAAATGATTTTTTAGGGAAGTTAATACGAAAACTAAATGACACAAGAAATAACATTATAAAAATACATAGTCAAAATATAAAATCGCCAATGCTAGAAGTACTTGGCGGCATTATATTTGGAGATGATGCTGTAAATCCTGATGACAGCATAAGAGAAAATTTTATAAATTCAGGTATTTTGCATATTCTTTCTGCTTCAGGAATGAATGTAACATTAATTTTCGGTATTTGGTATTTTATAGCGAGAAGTTTAAGACTAAATTACAAATTTTCAATAATTTCAGGAATTTTACTTATTTTATTCTATACTTGTATGACAGGTTTTGGCACACCTATTATAAGAGCAACAATAATGTTAACTCTAATTTTAATAGGTAAGTTAATAGATAAAGCAACATCTACAATATCTTTATTATTTATTGTTGCCTTTTTAATGTTGCTTACAAATCCTTTGACTATTTTCGATATTGGTTTTCAACTTTCCTTTATTACTACTTTTGCATTGATTATTACAGCCCCTTTATTAGCATTTAGTTTTAAACATAAGTTTATAAATATTACATTAGGTGCTTGTTTAATACCATTTATTGCCCAGCTTTATGCAGCACCTCTGCAAATGTATTATTTTAATACTTTTTCTGTATATGCTGTCCTTGCAAATATTGCTATAGTTCCAGTGTTGAGTATTGTTTCATTTATAGGCTTTATAAGTTCTATAATTGCAATGATACCTGCTGTAGCAAAACAAATTTGCTATTTCGCTGATTTAATCTTAAATCCAATCTTAATTTATATAGTAAAAGTGGCGGAACTTTTCTCAACACTCCCTCATTCAATCATTTATGTAAAAAAGCCATCATTAATTCAGATTATCTTATATTTCACAATAATTGTAAGTATTACATGTCTATTAAAATTCAAAATAAAATCAAAGAAAATAATTATCTCAATAACAACCTTGTTAATTATATTCACATTAACCTTTATTACCATCCCAAATAAAAACGCTGAAGTTATATTCTTTTCGTTAGGAAATGCAGATGCGGTTTTATTGAAATCGTCCAATAATGAATATTTCCTTATTGATACAGGCAGAAGCGGATACCTAAAAGGTGCTTCTCAAGCAAAAAACATAATAATAAAATACCTGAGAGATAAAGGAATAAAAGATATAAACTCATTAATTCTTACACATTTTGATTCTGACCATGCCGGTGGAACCATAGATATTCTAGAGAATATCTATGTAAAAAAGTTATATATAACTGAAACTTACGAAAATACAATGCTTTCAGACAATATCAAAGAATATTTAGACTCAAATAAAATTAATTATGAAATAGCAGAAAATATTGAGGAAATATATAATAAAGACAACTTTATAATAACAATAATTGAACCAGTTGGGGAATTAATAAAAAGCGAGAATCAGAAATCTTTAATAGTTCACTGTAAATATAAAGACAAAAGTCTTCTGTTTATGGCAGATGGTGATATAAAAACATATGAGTCAATTCCTAATAAATATAAAAAGAATATTTCTATAATAAAATCAGGACACCACGGTGCAAAAGATACTATTAATAAGGAAATGATTAATAACTCTGATTTATTTATACTATCAACAAGCGGGTATTTTTATAATCATCCGCACCCACAAACAATAAGAATTCTTGAAGAAAATAACAAGAAATATTTAAGAACAGATTACCATAATGCAATTAAATTGGTCTTAAATAATAGTAATTACAGAATTTATATGTATTCTCCCAAAACAAGAAAATTTATAGAAAAGAGCAATTAAAAGGATATAACAATGTCAACATATATTAATATTAATACAATATTTATCATTTTATCTTTATTTTTCTCATCTTTTATAGAATGTATAATTTTATATACGTTGTGGGATAAAAATAAAACTTCGGAAAGAAAATTATTACTAAATTTTATATTTTATTTTTTTCTCGGTTCAACAATATTAATGTTTCTATTTTATAAATCTTTTCAATACATAACAATCAATAATTTTATATATCTTGTATTTTTGATTATTGGAATTATATCTTGTATGTTTATTTTACAGCTCGTTATACTGGGATTTTTATGCATAGATAAAATTACAAAAAAAATTAACACATTAATTATAGTATTTCTTACAACGCTTTATTTGTCATTGCCGGTTTTAATAGATTATATCGCCTGCAATAAATATAATAATAATATTCAGAAAGTACTATTATTCAAAAGAATAGCTTTAAAAATATGCATAATTCCACAGATAAAATCTGAAATAGAAAAACCTTTGTTTGTAAAAACTAACCAAGATTAAAAAGCTCTCCAAACATTATGTAAACAAATATTACATTTCAACGAATAAAAATGACATAAAAACTAAAGTTCATTAAAAATATGTCGATGGTATGTGTGTAACAAACAATTGGAGGAAAATAACAATGTCAAACATCAATCCATTAAAATTCGGAGTGACAGGTAACCAGTATTTCAAACAAGAAACAAAAGAAGATTTATCAAAGAATACAGAAAAAGAATCAAAAACCCAACAACAACAAAAACAAGTTAATTCAAATGAAGTTTTTGGATTTTTAGCAGCACAAAATGCCGACTTAATTCCGGTCAAAACAAAAAAGACAGTAGAAGTTTCAAAATATGTAAATTCTGAACAAGAAACAAGAATAGCAGATTTTATGAAAGGTTTTGAAGCTGATTTTGATGAAGCATTCAATATCGCAATAGATGAATTTCCTGAAATTTCAGAAAAAACAGCAGGCGATATAGCACTTGCATACATAAATGCTTCGTATGCATAGTTTCCCCAATCCCAATTATTGTTTGTTATTTTTTAAACAGACCGCATTTTTGCGGTCTTTATTTTTATCATATAAAATAAAATTGCCATTTTATAATATTTTTCACTCAAATTTATGTATGATATAATATTTTCAAATAAGCAAAAAGGAGGTTTTAACCGTGGGTTATAAAATAATAGACAAAATTGAATTGTGCCCAAACCAGTATGAATTAAAAATAGATGCACCATTTGTAACAAGAAACGCCCAAGCAGGTCAGTTCATAATTTTCAGAGTTGAAGCAAATGGCGAAAGAGTGCCAATAACAATTGCTGATGTAGATAGAGAAAAAGGCATATTAACAGTTGTATTTATGGCAGTTGGATATTCCACAAAAAAACTTGCACAACTAGAAATTGGCGATGAAATTCTTGATGTAGTAGGGCCATTAGGAAAACCCACAGATATAGAAAAATACGGAACAGTAGTTTGTGTTGCAGGCGGTTATGGTGCAGCACCTTGCTATTTAATATCTAAAGCATTCTATGATGCCGGAAATAAAGTTCATATGATAATGGGTGCAAGAAATAAAGATTTATTATTCTGGCAAGATAAAATGGCAAAAGCTTGTGATGAACTTCATATTGCAACAGATGACGGTTCATTAGGTCATAAGGGATTTGTTACTGAAGTATTAGCAGATATTATGGCTAAAGAAAAAATAGACTATGTAATAGCAGTTGGACCAATGCCAATGATGAGAGCAGTTGCAAATCTTACAAAAGAAAAAAATATAAAGACAGAAGCAAGCATGAACCCAATTATGATAGATGGAACAGGTATGTGCGGAGCTTGCAGAGTAACAGTTGGCGGAGAAGTAAAATTTGCCTGCATAGATGGACCTGACTTTGATGCACATAAAATAGATTTTGATGAAGTTATAAACAGAACAAAAATCTATAAAGATGAAGAAAGAAGAAGAAGTGAAAACTGTAATCTTCTAAAAAAAGCAGATGCTGTTGCAAAATAAAGGAGAATCATAATGGCAAACAAAATACCTATTTGTCCTTTAATGAGTGCTGGAAATGAAATTCATATAGTATGTGCACAAGAGAATTGTGCTTGGTATATGAAAAATTATAAAACCTGCTCAATATATTTGATTGCACACAACGCAATACTAGATATAAAAGAAAAACAAGAAAAAAATACTCCTCAATAGAGGAGTATTTTTTTATAAATTATATATAAGCACTAACTATTTTTTTTACTTCATTAGCCGGAACAGCAAACCCTATACCAATATTTGATTTATTATTATCAGGATTAAATATAGATTGACTAATACCAATAACTTCACCATTTGCATTTAAAATAGGGCCACCGGATGACCCGGGATTAATAGCAGCATCCGTTTGGATTTTATTTCTTTCATAATCAATTCTTGATACAATGCCTGTAGTTAATGTACCGTTAAACCCAAACGGATTACCAATTGCAAGAACTTTTTGCCCGACTTTCACCATAGATGAATCACCAAGCTTAATGGTAGGCAAAGGTTTGTTAGGTTTTATTCTTAATAAAGCTAAATCACCATTTGCGCCATCAGAAGGCAAAATTTCAGCCTTATATGTTTCACCTTTTGATGTTGTAACTTCTACATAAGAAGATTTCGCTACAACATGTGAACTGGTTAAAATTATTCCACTCTTATTAATAATACATCCTGTACCGCTGGAAAGCCCATCAATCATCTGAGCTTCAACAAGAACAATAGCAGGATTTATTCTCTCATAAACCGTGACATTTATGAATTCTTCGCCTTTAAAATCATTATCTCTTGAATAAACACAATCATTCAACATAACTCCACTCATACAAGATATAATTATAAACATTGTTACAGATAAAAACTTCATATGTTTTGGCATAATGTAACACAACCTCTCTTACAAATATAATTAAACATTTGTTTTATATAATCCGCATTGGTAACTAAGCAGGCTGTTTTATTAATTAAAACAGTTATTATAACTTCAAATTTAGTACAAAAGATTGTTATAAAAATTTGTTTTGGAGTACAATTTAAGTATGCTAAATACATTAATAAAATTAACAAATAATACAATCAGAACTATGGAAAATATAGTCGGCAAGGATAATGTTCTATCTGCCTATGAAGAACTGCTGACATATTCAACCGATTCTACCAATATAACAAATCCAGATGAAATAGCCGAAGTTGTTGTTTTTGTTGAAAATGTCCAACAAGTAAGTAAAATAATGAAATATGCTTATTCAAAGTCAAAACCGGTTATAGCAAGAGCAGCAGGAACAAATCTTTGCGGAGCATGTTTACCGAAAAAAGGCGGAATAATAATAGACTTTGCAAAAATGAATAAAATTCTTGAAATCAGTAAAGACAATTTAATCTGCAAAGTAGAACCCGGAGTTGTTATTGAAGATTTACAAAAAGAAGTGGGAAAACTAGATCTTTTTTACCCGCCTGATCCATCTAATTTAAAAGCCTCAATGATAGGCGGAAGTATAGGACTATCCTCAGGCGGACCTCATACATTCAAGTACGGAGCAACTAAAGATTTTGTTATAGATTTAGAAGTAGTACTCTCAGATGGAACAATAATGCATACAGGTTCATCTTGTTCGAAAGATGTAACCGGCTATAATATGACACAATTGTTTGTAGGTTCAGAAGGGACTTTAGGTATAATAACCCAAGCAACCATAAGATTAATACCAAAACCAGAAGCAAAAAGAGTAATGTTAGCATATTTTGACACATTAGAAGATACATCAAAAACAGTTAACGATATAATATCAAACCTAATAACTCCGTCTGTTATTGACTTAATGGACAATAATACATTAAAAACAATAGAAAGCTTTTACCCTTGTAATCTAAAAACAGATAAAACCGCAGCTTTATTGATTGAAATAGATGGATTTAAAGAAATTCTGGACAGTCAATACAATAAAATAATAGAGATTTGTAACAGGAATAATTCCTCATATATACAGACAGCTTCAACAAAGGAAGAAGAAGCAAGAATTTGGATTTCGCGCCGTTCATCATTTGGAGCTACAGCAAAACTTGCACCAAATGTATTAACAGAAGATGTTGTTGTCCCAAGAGAAAACATTGTTCCTTTAGTAAAAGGAATATGGGAAATATGTAAGAAATATGAATTAAAAACATGTATAATGGGACATATAGGAGACGGCAATATTCACCCTAATATAGCACTTGATTTAAGAAATCCCGTTGAGCGTTATAATTTTGACAGAGCCAAAACTGAATTATTTGAACTTGCACTTTCACTAAACGGAAGACTATCGGGTGAACATGGTATCGGCTGCGAAAAATCTGAGTTTATAAGTAAGGCACTAGACCCTAACAACTTAGAATATATGAAAAAGATAAAAAAATTATTCGACCCTAAAAACATACTAAATCCCGGAAAGATTTTCTAAATGGCTTACTGTATAATAAATTGCACGACAAAAAATAAAGAAGAAGCAATCTATATAGCGAAAAGTCTTGTAGAACGCAAATTAATTGCCTGCTGTAACATTATTCCATCAATCACATCAGTATATGAATGGGATAACGAGTTATGCTGTGATGAAGAATGCCTTATGGTTATGAAAACAAAAACAGAATTATTTAACGAAGTAGAAATTGCAATAAAGGAGCTTCATACATACGATACTCCAGAAATCATATGTATTCCTATAAATAATGGAAGCAGGGAATATTTATCCTGGGTAAATGAGCAAACAAAATAAAGGAGCAATGCCATTTTTAACTTTTTAAGAAAAGAAAAAGAACCTGAATACACTGTAAAAATGAGCTATGACAAATCAAAGCCATTAACCAAAAGAAATCTCATTGCATTTTTAACCTCATTAAATATAGAAGTCAGAACAAATACAAAAGCAAGAGGGAACCAAGGGCTGTATCAAAAAAACAGAATTGATGTTGCAAGGGGACTTGATGAAGAGAGGGCAATAGAGGTTTTAGTTCATGAATTTGCACACCATATACACTATAAATTAGATAAAGATTTTATAAAAAATGGCGGCAGTTTAGAAACTCTCTTTAAAACATCAGATATAACAGAAATAAAAGATGAATTGATAAATGTAACAAAGTTAATTGATAAAAATTCAAGACTTCAAATATTTCTAAATGCTAAAGAAGAAGCTTCAAAAACCATAAAAAGTATGCAGAACGCCATACAAAGAGAGTACCCGAATTTTCAACGTTCCAAAAAATTTAATGAATTTGAAAAATACATAAAGAACTCAGAAGCAAAATATCTTGTAAAGTATGATGCAATAAGATTAATGCAAGGTTTTTTCTTTAAAAAAGAACGCATTCTGACAGTAAAAAATATAGATAACGATTTTCCGGAAATGCCTTATGCCTTTAGAGTATATATAAGACTTTGTTCTCTCAAACGAAAACAATCAAAAATTACAAGAAGAATAAATAAATTAAATAAATATTATGAAAAACCAACCGAATTATTTGCAAGATACGTGCAAGGTTATTTCTCAACACCTGAAACAATTTCAACAATTGCACCCATAACAACAAAAAAATTCAATGAACTTTTGCAATCAGGCTACTATAAAGAAATGAAAGATTTGTTTGAAATTTTCAAGAAAAAAGAAATGTAAAATCTTGAAAACTTATAAAAAAAATATTAGAATCAGGTTATGAAAAAAGTAATAGCTTATGTTCATACTCATTGGGACAGAGAGTGGTACAGAGAATTTGAAGAATTCAGACTAAGACTCATTGAAGTTTTTGATGAAGTATTAAAAAATTTAGAAACAGAAGAACTGCCATATTTATATTTTGACGGTCAAACTGCTGCATTAGAAGATTATTTAGAAATCCGTCCTGAGAAACTTGCAAAAATAAAAGAATTAATCAATCAAAAAAAATTAAAAATAGGTCCATTTTACTGTTCATCTGATAGTTTTCTGGTTTCAGGTGAATTATTATGCCGAAATTTAGAACTTGGATTATCAAAAGCAAAAGAATTCGGAGAAACTGAATTTATAGGATATTTATCAGATACTTTCGGTCACAGTCAATGTATTCCAAGCATATTAAAAGCATACAATATAGATAAAGCCTGTTTATGGAGAGGATTAGGTAGTCTTCCTGCTGATATTAATTGGCAAGATATAAAAACAACATATCTTATACAAGGTTATTTCCAAGATTTTTTAAATACTTCTTTACCCATAGAAAAAAAAGCAGAAGCACTAAAAAAATATATTGATAAAATTGCACAAAAAAGCAAAGATTATATACTTTTACCAATTGGAGCCGATCATTTAGCTATTGCAAAAAACTTAAAAAAACAAATTGAAGATTTAAATAAAATATATAAAGACTATAAAATAGAAATTAAAACTCCTTTTGAATATTTTGAAAAAATAAAATCAAGAACAAAAGTAAATGGTGAGTTTCTAAATAATGAACTTAATTTTATACTGCCCGGTGTATATTCATCAAGGATATACATAAAACAAGCAAATGCACATTCGCAATGGTTATTAAGCAGAATAGCAGAACCATTACAAGCATTAAGTCATTTTTATTTCGGAACAAAATCAAAACAAAATGAAATTAATCACGCATATAAAACCTTAATAAAAAATCACGCACACGATTCAATATACGGATGCAGTATAGATGAAGTGCACGATGAAATGCTAACAAGATTTAAGAAAACAGATACTATATCAAACGGAATAATAAAAAGAACAATTAGAGATTTATCACAAAATAATGCTCCTCTTTCTGTTATAAACCTTTCAAATTTTAACTACTCCGGCAAAATCAAAATCCAAACAGAACAAAAACTTCCAAAATGGATGAATGCAATAAAAATATCATCTCAAAAAGGTTTTACGGATAATAAACTTTATAATATTCAAGAAATCCCAATAACAGAAGATATTACTGACATAAATGAATATCTTATAGATGTAAAAAATCTAGATTCATTTTCACTAACTCAAATTAAAAAAGAAAATATCTGCAATGAAAAATACATAAAAACAACAAAAAACTCTATAGAAAACAAAAACATAAAAATAGAAATAAAAAACAATAAAATCAATATAACAGATAAGAAAAGAAATGAAGAATATAAAAATATAATAACAATTTCAGATAGAGCCGATATTGGTGACAGCTACAATTTTGGAGCATTAAAAAATGATACTCCAATTAATGCAATATTAAATAAATATGAAATTAAAGAATCAAATCAACAAAGAGCAATTATAAAATTAAGCTATACTATTAATATTCCTGCAACATCAAACTTAAAAGGTCGAAATAAAACAACAAAAACACATAAGCTTGATTTATTTATAACACTTTATAATCAAAATGAATTCGCAGAATTTAAGATTAATTGGGAAAATAAAAGTAAAAATCACATCCTTCAAATAGGATTTAATTTAAAAAATAAAATTACAAAAACAATTAATGAAGATTTATTTGGAACAGTAGAACGCAATTTTAATGCTGATTATGATATATACAAATATATTCCGGCTCCAAAAGGGAAAGAACTAAAGTATAATACTTCACCAATGCAAAGATTTATGTCAGCACAAAATTTTGCACTAATAACGAAAGGCAATTGCGAATACGAAATAAATAAACAAACAATAAATTTAACTCTTTTAAGAGCAACAGGCATAATATCAAATCCGATAAATCCAACAAGAGGAACCCCAGCCGGTCCACCGCTAAAAACGCCTAAACTACAATGTATCGGACAAAATAAAGCAAACTTTGCAATTGCATTTACAAATGAAGAAAAAGATTTATTCAGATTAACTGAAGAATTTTATTCTGCATATGTACCATTATTTAGTAATCTAAAAAATAAGAAATTTGACATAAAAACAAAAGATTTAATATATTCTATCTTGAACGAAAATGATAATTTAAGAATAAGAACATATAACACAACAACAAAAGAGATTAAAAATATTGTAATAAAAGATTAAAAATATTGATTTTGAAGCGTTTTCAAGATAATATCAAAGATAAGTTCAGTTTGAAATTAATATAGTTACAGAAAAATAAAAGTAATTTTTTCTGCTTTTGGAGGTAAAAATGTCAAAGAGACGTGTAGTAGTAACAGGTATGGGATGTGTAACACCATATGGTATAGGTGTAAATACATTATGGAACAACCTAAAAGCCGGAATAAGCGGAATAAAAGAGCATAATCTGGATAAAGATAAACACTTGGTAAAAGTAGCAGGTCAAGTTCCTGCAGACTTAAATATAGATGATTATATAGATCCGAAAGAAGCCAAAAGACTCGATAAAAGTATAATATATGCACTAATAGCAGCAGAAGAAGCTTTTAGAGATTCAGGATTGGACTTAGAAAAAGAAGATAAAACAAGAATAGGAACGATAGTATCAACCGCAGCAGGCGGACTTGTTGTAGTAACAACAGGTTATAAAGATATGATGGCAAGAGGTTTTCATAAATGTTCACCATTTACAGTTCCAATGATGATAGCAAATATGGCATCAGGAAAAGTTTCCATAAAATATGGACTAAGAGGTCCAAGTAAAGCAGTATTATCAGCATGTGCAACAGGTGCACACTCTGTTGGAGATTCATTTAGAACAATCCAATATGGTGATGCAGATATAATGTTTGCAGGCGGAGCCGAATCAAGTGTATGTGATTTTGGTATAGGTGCATTTACAAGTGCAAGAACTCTATCAAAAAGTACAAGACCTGCAGAAGAAGTTTCAAGACCGTATGATGCAGAAAGAGATGGATTTGTTTTATCTGAAGGCGGTGCTGTTCTGATACTTGAAGAAAGAGAACACGCAATAGCTCGTGGAGCAAGAATATATGCAGAGCTTTCCGCATACGGACAAAGTTCTGACGCATACGACATGGTAGCACCTGATCCGGAAGGAAGAGGGGCAGAACTTGCAATAAGAAACTGCCTAAAAGAAGCCAATAAAACACCTGATGATGTAGACTATATAAATATGCACGGAACAAGCACTCACCTAGGTGATATAGCAGAATCAAACACAGTGGCAAGAATTTTTGGTGACAGAAATAAAAACAAAAAACTATGCGTAAGTTCAACAAAATCAATGACAGGACATATGCTTGGAGCAGCAGGAAGTGCCGAAGCAATTGTTGCAGTAAAAACAATCACAGAAGGAATAGTTCCTCCTACAATTAATATTGTAAAATTAGACCCCGAAGTAGCAGATTTAGACTATGTAGCAAATAAAGCAAAAGCAAAAGATGTAAAAGTTGCATTATCTAACTCATTTGGTTTTGGCGGACATAATGCTGTATTAATGTTTGAAAAAGCATAAAAAATAAACAAATAATAAAAAAAGGAAAAGGCTCTTTTTCATAGAGTCTTTTTCTTTTTAATACTACACTATACATTTAACCATTCCATTTTAAGATAGTCTTTCAGACAAGAAAATATTTCATAAAGTTTCATAAAACTTTTGTCTAAATTTCGTTCATATTTTTTCAAAATCATAACAAAATAATCATTAAAACATTGAAAAAAGGCTGCCAAAATATGCTTTATATCCGTTTACGGCGACCATTGCTACTATTATACCGACAAATATAAGCATAATAGGTTCTACAACCTGTAGAAATACATTCATAGAAACTTCTAATTTATTTTTATAGTCTAATGCAACGGTTTTTAACATTTTATCAAGTTCTCCGGCTTTTTCACCTGCCGTAATTTGAGACATCGCATAACTTGAAAATAACCCAGTAACACCAAGCGCTGTAGCAACTTCACATCCATTGTATACCATATTTTCTGCTTTTTTTAACTTGTTATTTATCTCTGGCACATTAATTACTGAAGCAGACAAATTGATTGATTCAGCAGATGTAATGCCTGCAGAATATGCAAGCGAAAAGACAGAAAAGAAATTTAAAAAATAATAGCACTTCATCAAATTCCCAAATATTCTAATATTCAGAATAAAAGAAATAAAATTATTAAAAAGTCTTTTATTTTTGTATATATAAAAACATCCTGCTAAGAAAGCAGCAAAAATAACTATAATTTTTATAATTGCTGTAACTAACAACATAAATAAAGCCGAAAAACAAACCCCTGTACCCATAAGAGAAAAAGCTTTAAGTATAAAGAACTTAAAAAGTAAGGCAACTGCAATAGCCATAAAAAAAATGCAAGTCGGGTATGTTAATTTGGCAATTAAATTTGATTTTATTTCTTCTTCACGTTTGATGTTTATTAATATATCAGAAAGTATTTCGTCTAATTTTCCTGCTTGTTCTCCTGCAACAATTAAAGCCGTATATGCTTTACCAAGCACATTTGAATAATTAGCCATTGCTTCTTTTAAAGATTTTCCTTTTTCTATTTTTTTTACAATATAAGAAGCGAACAATTTAACCTGTTGTTTTGTAGATGAATTTGCAATCGACTTAAAAATATCAAGAACAGGCAGCGCTGATTTATATAAAAAATAGAAAGAATTAAAAAACTCTTTTTTTTCTTGAAGAGAAAAAGGTAATATACTATCAGAGAAATTTATTCCTGTATTATTAAATGAATTTTTGAATTCCTGTTTTATTTCAAGAATTATATATCCTTTTTTAATAAGTTTTTCAGCAGCATCAGGCATACTCAAAGCGTCAATATATCCTTGAGAAATCTTGTTTTGTTTAGTTTTAACTCTATAAAAAAACCTAGCCATAAAGCAATTATATATGATTATTTACAATAAAAAAAGATAGTTGATTGCAATATAAGTTTTTGTGCTACGATATTCGTATGAGTAACTATATATTACCGTTAATTTTAACTTTATTTGCCGGAATGTCGACCTTATTGGGAGGCTTTGTCACTTTTTTTGTGAAAAGAAATAATCTGAAAGCTCTTTCTATAGGTTTAGGATTTTCTGCCGGCGTAATGGTTTATATAAGTCTAAGCGAACTTATGAATGAAGCACCGCAAATGCTAAGCAGTTTTTATAGTTCAATCCCATCAAAAGCATTAGCGTTTATTGGTTTCTTATTCGGTATAATTATTGCAATTCTTATTGACTATTTTATACCTGATCATATTGAATCAGACTTTTTAAATACATCAAAGAAATGTCAAAGACAAAAAATAAGAAGAGCAGGATTAATTACAGCACTTGCAGTAACATTGCATAATTTTCCTGAAGGTATCGCAACATTTTTGGTATCCAGCCAAGATTTAAGATTAGGTATCCCCGTTGCAATAGCAATTGCTATCCACAATATTCCGGAAGGAATAGCTATCGCCCTTCCTATTTTTCACTCTACAGGCAAAAAAAGATTAGCGATTCTTTATACATTTCTATCAGGAATATCTGAACCAATAGGCGGGTTAATCGGAGTTTTACTTTTAAGAACAATTATGCCTGATCAAGCAATAGGCATAATGACAGCTGCCGTTGCAGGTATTATGGTATATATTTCATTTGATACATTGTTACCTTTAGCAAGAGAATACGGTGAGAACCATCACGTAATTATTGGTATCGTATCAGGAATGTTAATTATGAGTTTAGGCTTAATTTTCCTATAATTCAAATTCCATAATAAAATCATCCATAACAAAGCCTTTTCCTATATCGGTAACAACGGAATCAATTGTATGGAATCCCCATTTTTCATAGGCTTTAATGGTATTTATATTGTTCTTATTTACAGTAAGTTGAATAGATTTTTTATTGTGCTGTAGAGCAATTTGTTTAATTTTATTAAAAGCTCTTTTTCCGCATCCTAAGCCTCTAAAATCTTTCTTTATGTATAGTTTGGAAAGAAAGAGATAATCATCTTTAATTGAAACACCAAAATATCCTATTATATTTCCGTTATCTTCCAAAATATTGTATATATATCTTTCATTTTCCAATTGTTCTTTTATAGCAGCATAGGATTGGAATTTATCAACCATATAATCAATTTGTTCATCAGAAAGTATTACAGGCCAATACTCATGCCAAATTTCAGAAGTCAATTGAGCAAGCTGCTTTATTTCTTCATCAGTTTTTATATTTAAAAAATTCATAATTTACCTCTTATATAGGAATATAAGAATAATACACCAAACTGGCAAAATCTTCAAAATAACTTATTTGAGTGGCACTGCCTGTAGGAACATAAAGCTTGAACTGACTACTGTGCGGAATATTCAAAGCATTTGCAACAGCTGCTTGAATTACTTCGCCATGAGTAACTATAATCAAGCGTTTATGTAAGTTATCAGCAATAATTTTATTTAGGACTTTATCAACTCTTTTGTTAAAAGTATCAAGAGATTCAGCACCTTTAGGGCAGAAATTTTCGGGATCTTCATGAAACTTATCAAGCAAGTTAGGATATTTTACGGTTATTTCTTCAAAAGACAAGCCACTCCACTCACCTGCTTTTCTATTTGACAAATCAGGTAAGATTTCAAAATCGTGTTCGCAAACATCAGATAATATTTGTGCACTTTGAACAGTTCTTAATGCTGAACTGGCATATATTTTATCAATTTTGAGTCCTTTGTTATAAACCCACTGTGAAATCTTCTCCATTTCATATTTACCGTTTGCATTTATAGCAGGGTAATTTTCATCATCAAAAAAACGGTTTTCTTCTGTATTTATTGTTGCGCCATGTCTTATAAAAGTAATTTTGCATTTTCTCTTAAATAACATTAGTTAACTTTTCTCCTTGCTAAAATTTACTAATTTTTTAATTCCCTGTTTTATCATTTTTATAAACAGTTAAGCAATAGTAATAAAATGGCATTGAGGTAATTTTTGTAGTACAATATTAACGATGAGTAGAGTTGGGGTTTAAAACATGACAACAGAAACAAATAATAATTATGATGCCAGTAATATAAGAGTTTTGGAAGGATTAGAAGCCGTTCGTATGAGACCGGGTATGTATATCGGTTCTACCAGCCAAAGAGGGCTTCATCACTGTGTATATGAAATTGTAGATAATTCTATCGATGAATCTTTAGCAGGATATTGTAAACATATAAAAGTAACAATAAATAAAGATGAAAGTGTAACAGTAGAAGATGATGGACGTGGTATTCCAGTAGCAATAAAACCTGAAACAGGGAAGTCTGCATTAGAAATTGTACATACTGTACTTCACGCGGGCGGTAAATTCGGAGACGGCGGTTACAAAGTATCCGGCGGACTTCACGGCGTAGGTGCTTCTGTTGTAAATGCTCTATCTGAAAAAATGGTTGTAGAAGTTTCAAGAGAAGGCTATGTTCATCGTCAAGAATATATGAGAGGCGAACCAACCGGTCCTGTTGAAAAAGTCAGAGAAACAGACAAAACAGGTACAAAATCAACATTCTGGCCTGACCCTGAAATATTTAAAGAAACAACTGTTATGGATGCGGAAGTTATTTCTAACCGTTTGAGAGAAATGGCTTTCTTAAACAAAGGATTAAGAATAACATTTACTGATGAAAGAACAGAAAAAACAGAAGAATTTCACTATGAAGGCGGAATTGGAAGCTATGTTGAATTCTTAAATAAAAATAAAAATGTAATGTTTGAAAAACCTGTATATATGGATAAAACCGTTGATGGAATTGCAGTTGAAATAGCACTTCAATATACAGATGCTTATAATGAATCTGTATTAAGCTTTGCGAACAACATTAATACACATCAAGGCGGTACTCACTTAACAGGTTTCAGAAATGCAATCACTCGTGTACTTAATGATTACGCAAGAAAAAATAACCTTCTTAAAGATTCAGATCCAAACGTTTCAGGTGATGATGTAAGAGAAGGTTTAACAGCAATCGTGAGCGTAAAACTTGGAGAACCTCAATTTGAAGGACAAACAAAAGAAAAACTCGGCAACACAGAAGCACAAAGTGCCGTTAATGATGTTGTAAGAGAAAAATTCCAAGAATGGCTTGAATTTAATCCAAAATCTGCAAAATTGATTATAGAAAAAATCCTTCAAGCACAAAGAGCTCGTGAAGCTGCAAGAAGAGCAAGAGATTTGACAAGAAGAAAATCAGCTCTTGAAAACTCAACACTGCCGGGAAAACTTGCAGATTGTTCAAACAGAGAACCCGAAAAATGTGAATTATATATCGTTGAGGGTGATTCTGCAGGCGGTAGTGCTAAACAAGGCAGAAACAGAATGTTCCAAGCTATTCTCCCTCTACGCGGTAAAATTCTTAACGTAGAAAGAGCAAGACTTGATAAAATATACGGTAATAACGAAATTCAATCATTAATTCAAGCTATAGGTATCAATATAAGCAAAAATGAAGATGATGTTAATATTGAAAAACTTCGTTATCACAAAATCATATTTATGACAGATGCTGATGTTGACGGTGCTCATATTAGAACACTTTTATTAACATTCTTCTTCAGATATGCGAAACCATTAATTGATAATGGATATGTTTATATCGCACAACCGCCTTTATATAAACTTACAATAGGTAAACAATCAGAATATCTATATGATGACAGAGCCTTAGATAAAACTCTAAGAGAAAGAGGAACTACAGGTTTAACTCTTTGCGATAATTCAAAGGATAAAGTAGTTGCAAATAGCGAACTTGTAAGTTTAATAGGTAATATGTCAGGTTATTATAACTCATTTAACAGCCCGATTATTAATGCAGTACCTTCTGTAGTAATAAGAGGTCTGGTTAGAGCAGAGATTAAACCTGAAGACTTTGATAACAAAGAAAGAATGGAAGAAATAACAGCATATTTACAACATTATGTAAAAGATCATGCTGAAAATTACGGAATTGTTGAAGCAAAAGATTATTCTGTTTCTTTAAAAGAAAATCTCGAAACAGGCAAATATACAATAAAAGTCGATTTAGGTGAGGGTATAGATCCTGTTGCTATTACTCAAAACATGATTAAATCATCAGAATATAACAGAATAAAATCTACATATCCGTTAATCAGAAACTTCTTGTTTGAAGAAGAAAAATCATTAAACTTAAATACAGGGTCTGAAGACATAAAAATAACTTCTTTCACAGAACTTCAAAGAATAATAGAAGAAAGAGGGAAAAAAGGTGTTGGCATACAAAGATTCAAAGGTTTAGGAGAAATGATGCCGCAACAATTATGGGAAACAACAATGGATCCTGCAAATAGAACCCTTTTAAAAGTAACAATAGAAGATGCAATGCTGGCAGATCAATTATTAGATGTTTTAATGGGTGATAACGTTGAACCAAGAAGAGAATTCATAGAAAACAATGCAGTATATGCAACAAACATTGATACATAACAAAAATATATAATATATTGTGCCTATAAAAGGGCACAATATATTTATAAATATGAGGTATTGAGTGAACCTAATAATAAAACTTTTAAAATTGAGAATAACAAAAGTCATTTTATCTCTGCTTATGGTTGCATTTTTTCTTTCTCTATATTTTTGCAGAGATTGGTATTTTGTGCAGTATCATAAATGCATAGGGTTTTATTATGTACATAAAGGTGACAAGGCATATAAAGATAAGAAATATCAAAAAGCAATCGATAATTATAAAATTGCATTAAGAAATTATCCGGGTCACTCAAGAGCCAGTTGCAATCTTGGCAACATATATGTAAGTTTTGAAAATTATTATGAAGCAGTAAATGCGTATGAAAATGCTTTAAAATACAGTCCTAATTTTATGGTTTGCAGAATGGACTTGGGAATAATCTTATCAGAAAAAATGGCTGACTATGATAAAGCAATTCAGGAATATGGAAGAGTTGCAAATGCAAATCCTTTTACTATAAACATTCCGTTTGTCTTCAATAATAAAAAAACAACGAAAGAGAACAAAGGTCTTGCCTATTACAATATGGGATTAGCATACAGAGGCAAAGCTGTATATATGGGAGATAAATCAAGCACAGCTATAAAGTATTTAAAGAAAGCAAAAGAATCATATGAAAAAGCTGAAGAATATTTGAAAAATAATTTTGATAATACATATAATTTAGCGTTAACAAATCATCTTTTAGGTGATTATAATTCTGCAGCACAAGAATACTGTGATGCAATAAATATAAAACCTGATAGTTTTGAAGCACATTACAATTTTGCACTTCTTTTAAGAAGCATGAACAAAAACAAAGAAGCACTTGCAGAATTTGAAAAAACAACAATCTTACTTGATTATTACGGTAATGAGGCAAGAAATAAATATGTATTTGGAATAATAAATGAAATAAAAAGAAGAATACTTAATGAAGGTAATTATGATTATCTCAAAGAACGAGATGAAATAACAGCATTAAGAGATGAAGATATAACCTACACAAACGGAAAAGTTATAGTATCAAAACAAAAAAACTTTAAAATGAATGAACTTCTAAAGTGCACATATGATAAAGACATGAAAAATATACAAGATGATTCAAAAAGAACAAAATATAAACTTTTTAAATAAACTATCAAGCATATTAACTAAAAAAATCTCACCATCAAATACAATTGGCGAGATAAACAAACTATTCAGAGCATATCTCAATATAGACAAAGCCGAATTTGTAATATGGGATAATAATAATATGGCTTTAAGAGATTTTGTATGTGACTGGAAACTTTTTGATAGTGATATCAAGGAGAAAGGAATAAATACAATATACGGAAGTCTCGCAATTACGGAAGGGAAAAGATTTTTCTTTAACGATTCAGAGTTTGACTGTAATTTAGATGAAGAAGAACAATATAGAATCCTGGAACTAAAATCAGAACAAAACAATATAATATATCCGCTTGTTTCTAACGGAGAAGTTTTTGGATTAATGAATGTGTATACAGAAAAAAATGCATTCACAAAAGAGTTTTTTACTATTTTGAATATTTCATCAAAGTTAATATCAGGTGCAATTATAAACTATATATTAAATGAGCAAATGGAAATAAGCCTGAACTTCTATAAAGCAATGAAGGACATAGCTAAGATAATAGAAAGCCAATATGAACTATCATATATTATCCCATTAATCGGAGAAATGATAGACAGATTTATGACCTCACATTTAATATATATATTTATATACAAAGAAGACAAATATAAACTTGTTTGGCCAAATGCCTGTAAAGATGAAAATGTATATAAATTATTGGAAAAAATAAATCAAACTACAGAGTTTATATTATCAGAAAATAGTAAAATAGGTGTTTTCCCTCTTATAAGCGAAGAAAATATATTAGGCGCAATTGTAGCATATAGCAATATAGAAAAACTTCTGCAAAAAGATATAGATTACCTTACACAATTGACAAGACAATCAGGTCTAACAATACATAGAGCAAATGTATATGCAGAAGTATTAAAATATGCAACATTAGATGCATTAACAGGCTTAAATAACAGAAGACAGTTTGAAATAAGATTAAAACAAGAAGTATCAAACAGTAAAAGAAATAATATTCCATTATGCTGTATGATGATTGACGTAGATTATTTCAAGAAGGTAAATGATACCTATGGACACGCAGCAGGTGATTGCGTATTAAAGCAAGTTTCAGAAGTTATAAAAAATGAAATAAGAGAATATGATATTGCTTGCAGATACGGCGGAGAAGAATTTTTTATAATACTCCCACAAACAAAACTTGCAGAAGCAACATCAGTTGCACAAAGATTAAGAAAAGTCATAGAAGAATCCAAAATGGATATAAAAGAAGCAGAGATAAATGGTATATCCTATATAAAAGTAACTGCAAGTATAGGTGTATGCGAATACAATAATACAATGAGCGCAAATGCCTTTTCACAAAAAGCAGATAAAGCCTTATATGAAGCAAAAACAACAGGAAGGAACAGAGTAATTGTTGTATAAAAAAATATATTTTATAATATATTAGGAAAAGGAATGTAAAGAATAGTTTATGAAGTATCTAAAATATATAATCGGAATATTAATAATAGTAGTGCCTTGCATAGTAACGGTACTTATTTATAACGATAAAATAACACAAAATTCACCATTATATTACAAACAAGGAGTCCAATTTTATAATGATGGCGACTATTCAAATGCATACTATAACTTTGGGAAAATAAAATGGATTAGCCCATTATACCCGGCAGCATTATACAAACAAGCCAAAAGTGCTCAAAAAGTTGGAGACTTCAAAACAGCCGCTATTAAATACAAACTATTTTTGGAAAAATTACCTAATTCTATTTTTGATTTAAAAGCAAAACTAAATTTAGGAAAAAGTTATTTTTATTCCAAACAATATCAAGAAGCAAAAATACAATTTGAAGAATTATATAAAAAAGCAAACAACCTTGGAACAGAGGAAGTATTTTTTCTTGGACTAATTGAAAAAAATAATGACAAAAAGCAAGCATATGAATATTTTAAAGGATACTTAGAATCAGCACTATCAAATAAAGCACTTAATAATAACTATATATTATCTTCTGCAGAGGAACTATCTTCTTTAGGTTATGAGTTAAGTTCAAAGGATAAGCTATTATTGGGTAAAGCTTATTACAAAACGGATAAGTATAAAAAAGCATTAGAATATCTGTCTCAAATTCCAATTAGCAGCTGTTGGGATTACTTTGTACTAGCAAATCATTATGCAGGTAACAAAGTTATTGCCAAAAAATTGATAGAAAGCGGATTACCGGTATATGCAGCTCTATCAGAAGAAGAAAATTTACATGCAATATATGATATATATGCATCTTACCTAATTGGAACAAAGAAGAAAAACTGGACTCAAATATTAAAAACAGTAAAAGAAAAATCAATAAAAGGAGAAGACTATGTTCTATATCAATTGGCAGAAATTTCTCCTCAAGAAGAAGGAATAATACTATACAATGAAATAATAAAAAAATATCCTGAAAGTAAATATGGTCCTGATGCTATATGGAAAGTATTTTGGGATAAATACAAGAAAAGAGATTATAAGAGTGCAGAGCAACTTGCAATAAAACACATTAATACATATAAAAACATAGACTCAACACCTAAAATTGCATTTTGGCTTGCTAAAACAGCTATTAAGCAAAATAAGTTATCAGAAGCACATAATTATTTATCAAAAATAACTAATAAATATCCTGACAATTATTACGGGTTAAGAGCAGAAAATATCTTAAACAAAAAAAATGATTTTTGGACAACGAATAATACAAATAAAATTCCATCACAAAAAGATGAAATAGAGTTTCCTATATCAATGTCACAATTTGAAATAAAAGATATAAAAATGATTAATACTCTATTTGAAATGGGGGATTATGAAATATGGAGTGACGCTAATTTCAATAATCCTATAGTAGAAAGCTGGTTTGCACTAAAAAGAGATAAAAAAGCTCAATCAATAGTACTTGCCAGAGATGAAATAGATAAAATGGACATCAAACCGCCATTTATCAGTGCCTCATACAAATTAGCATATCCAAGACATTGGGTAGATGAAATTAATATAGCTGGTAATAAATTAGGACTTGATCCATTTCTAATTGCAGCATTGATAAGAGAAGAAAGTTATTTTAATGAATATGCGAAAAGTTCAACCGGTGCTATAGGTCTAATGCAGCTTATGCCTCAAACTGCAAATTATATGATATCAAAATTAACATCAAATATAGCATCTATACAAAACATAGAGAATCCGAGAACAAACTTATACATAGGATGTAATTATTTAAAATATCTGAAAGAACAATTTAATGATGATTTAATGGTAATAGCAGCATATAATGGCGGCGAAGGTTCTGTAAGAAGATGGATGAAAAAATACGGAACAAATGACTATGATGAATTTATAGAAGAAATTCCATACGAAGAAACTCAAAACTATGTAAAAAAAGTTTTCAGAAGTTACCATATGTATCAAAAAATATATCAATAAAAATAGTAAAATATTTGACTTTTTCAAATATAAAATATTGTAAAAACATGTTGATAAAAAAGTAATACCACTTATCATATTTTTTAAACTTAATCTAAATATCAATATTATAGAAATATAATATATACCTCTGATATATTTACAAAGTAAGAAAAAAGGACTATGATAAATAGACTTTAAAAAAGTGGAATATAAAACATGCATTAAATCATGCAAATTTTTGGGAAAAAATCGGGATAAAAGTATTTGAGGAGATTTCATGGATAAGATTGTAAAAAGAGACGGGGCAATCGTTAGTTTTGACGCAAACAAGATTGAAACAGCAATCTTAAAAGCAGCAAAAGTAACAAAAGAATTTGGCGAAAAAGAAGCAACCAATGTAACAAGAAAAGTTGTATTAATGGCACAAGAAATTGCCAATAAAAAAGAGTCTAATTTAAAAGCGCCAACAGTAGAAGAAGTTCAAGATGCAGTTGAAGTTGCACTTTATTCATTCGGATACACTGCAACAGCAAAAGCATATATTTTATATAGAGAACAAAGAAAAAGAATCAGAGATTTTGCTTCAGGTCTAAATATTGATATGGTTGACGATTACTTATCTCAACTTGATTGGCAAGTTAATGAAAATTCTAATATGTCTTATTCAATCCAAGGTTTAAATAACTACATTGCATCAAACATAAGTAAAAATTACTGGTTGAATAAAATTTATCCTAAAGAAATAAAAGAAGCACATCAAAATGGCGATATTCACATTCATGACCTGAATATAATATCCGTATATTGTGTAGGCTGGGATTTAAAAGACCTTTTAATGGAAGGATTTAAAGGTGTAAAAGGAAAAGTTTCAAGTGCACCTCCAAGACATTTTAGAACAGCATTGGGTCAAATGGTAAATTTCTTATATACAATGCAAGGAGAAAGTGCGGGAGCACAAGCATTTTCAAACTTTGATACACTTCTTGCACCTTTTGTAAGATACGACGGATTAACCTATGATCAAGTTAAACAATGTATTCAAGAATTTGTATTCAATATGAATGTTCCAACCAGAGTTGGTTTCCAAACTCCATTTTCAAATATTACAATGGACTTAAATGTACCATCATACTATGCAGATCAACCTGTAATAATAGGCGGTGAATACAAAGAAGAGACATATTCACAATTCCAAAGAGAAATGGATATGATTAATAAGGCATTCTTTGAAGTAATGATGGCAGGTGACAGTTCAGGCAGAGTATTCACATTCCCAATTCCAACATACAACATTACAAAAGACTTTGATTGGGATAATCCGAATATTGAAGGACTATGGGAAATGAGTGCAAAATATGGTATTCCATATTTCTCTAATTTCATAAATTCAGATATGAATCCTGAAGATGCACGTTCAATGTGTTGCAGATTAAGAATTGACAATAGAGAGCTTGAATATAGAGGTGGTGGTCTATTCGGCTCAAATCCATTAACAGGCTCAATTGGTGTTGTAACAATGAATCTTCCAAGGATTGCATACTTAGCAAAAGATAAGAACGAATTCTTATCATTACTTGCAGATAGAATGGAAATAGCAAAAAATTCTTTGGAAATAAAGAGAAAACTTCTGGAAAAATTAACAGATAATGGTTTATATCCATATACAAAATTCTATTTAAGAGATATAAAAGCAAGATTTAATGTATATTGGAAAAATCACTTCTCAACAATCGGATTAATCGGCATGAACGAAGCTTGCTTAAATTTATTCGGTAAAGGACTTGATTCAGAAGAAGGTCAAACTTTTGCTTTAGGTGTTATGGATTTCATGAGAGATAAAATAAAAGAATATCAAATTGAAACAGGTAATAATTACAATCTGGAAGCAACACCGGCAGAAGGTACAAGCTACAGATTAGCAAAATTAGATAAAAGAAATACACCAAAGATAATATGTGCAAATGAAAAAGAATATGATAACGGAGCTGATCCATATTATTCTAACTCAACACATTTACCTGTAAATTATACTGATGATATATTTGAACTGCTTGATTTACAAGATGAATTGCAAACAAAATATACAGGAGGAACTGTTGTACATATTTTCGCAGGAGAAAGACTTTCTAATACAACAACAATGAAGAATCTTGTAAAGAAAGTATGCACAAACTACCGACTCCCCTACTTCACATTTTCACCAACATTTAGTATATGTGAAAATCATGGTTATATTCCGGGAGAACACCAAACATGTCCTGACTGCGGAAGTGAATGCGAAGTATATTCAAGAATCGTAGGATATATAAGACCAATAAGTCAATGGAATAAAGGTAAACAAGCTGAATTCAAAACAAGAAAAACCTTTGTAATTGATGAAGAAAGATGCAAATGCACTTTTTAATCGGCGGTATACAAAAAACATCATTACTTGATTATCCGGATAAAATAAGTGCAATAGTTTTCACTCAAGGATGCAATTTTAATTGTGGATACTGCCACAATCCGAGATTATTAAGTTCAAAACTCAATGAAGACATCTGTCAACCGGATGTCTTTCTTGAGTTTTTAAAAAAAAGACAAGGAAAACTCGACGGAGTAGTTATAACAGGCGGAGAGTCAACTCTTCAACCTGATATTGAAGCATTTATTACAGAAATAAAATCAATGAATTTTCTTGTTAAGCTTGATACGAATGGTTATAGACCGGAAGTAATTGAAAAACTTCTGTCGAAAAATTTAATTGATTACATTGCTATGGATATAAAAGGTCCGTTAGATAAATATTCATTAATTACAAGACGAGAAATAGATACAAATAAAATCAAACAAAGTATAGATATAATAATGAATGCAAATATAGATTACGAGTTCAGAACAACTGTTCTTCCTATACAAATTCAAATTGAAGATTTTGAAAAAATAGGAAATCTTATTAAAAATGCACAAAAGTACTATCTGCAAAAATTTGTTGTCCAATCAGAAATAAACGATAAAACATTGATTAAAGAAAGAAACTATACAGATGAAGAGTTTAAAACAATAATCAATATATTAAGACAATATGTACAAACAGTCGAAATAAGATAGCTAAATTTCAATGGAATTAAGCTGACAGAATGTTTTAAATCCGGAACGTTCTCTGGTCGCAAATTCAATCATATTAGGCAACCTTAATTCTTTAGCAAGAAGAAGCGCTTTATTATAAAGTTCCGATGCTGTTCTAACATTTTCAGAAGAATATATGTGTTTATTTTTCATAACTTCTTCTGTATATTTTGCATAAGCTATATAAAGTTCTATTAATTGATATTTTAGTTCGAACTGTTTAGCAAGCATTATTGATTTTTCCAAATACATTTTTGCAGCAGCCAAATCACCTTTTCGTTGATATATTTCAGCAAGATATTTTTGGAAATATATAATAAAGAAATAATTATTTATTTTAGGACTTTGAGCAATTTCAAGTGATTTAGTTGCAGTATTTAAAGCCTTATCATCTTCACCTGTTTCCATAGATAATTTAACGATTAAAGCCCACGATAATAATGCACCTATAGCAACTTTTTCTTTTGCGAAATACGTAATTTCTTCATTATAAATTTCTAACGCTTTTATTGTATTTCCTTCTTCTTTTAAAACAGATCCTAGTATTAATTTAATAATGTTCTTTATAAAATGCTCATTTATATTATTGGTATATGCAGCAAGTTCAAACAAATCAACTTTCAAATCATTTTTTTGACCTGATAAAACTCTATTTATTATATTAATTAGATTCCACTCTGCAAGCAGATTTTTTTCCATATTTTTATCTCTATATGAAGCAGCAATATTATTCAAAAGTTCATTAGATTTATTAATATCGCCTAAAATTGTTTTTGCAAAAGCGTCTATAATATCGACCTGAGTAGAATAATAATTGGAATTATAATTATATTTCTCAATAAACTCTCTAATTTCGGAAATTGTATTTAAAACCTGATTATTACCTTGCAATGAATAAGCCTTAGCAAGTGCAATTTTAGAAATTAACCAAGCATTTATAATTATATTTCTATAAGAAGTCTCTATTGGTTTTAAATTAAGTCCTTTATCTAATTCAGGAATAATATCTTCATTAACAAGATTAACAATTTGCTCACTATTCCCAATATTTAGCAATGCTTTTAATTTTCTTGTATTTATAAGTGCTCTATCAAGACCAGAAACATTAGCCTGAACAGAATCAATACATTTTATAATAGTATCAACCGCTTCAGTAACGCCAAAATAATTACCGGTTAAATAACAACTCTTTATAAAATATCCGGATAAATCTATTACCTTTCTTACATTTGATTCTTTTATTTCAAAATCTAAAACATTTGCCAAATAAGTAACTGCCTCACTCGGAGATTTTTCACACAGCAGTTTACCAATTTCTTCATATATTTGAGTCTTAATGATTTCAGAATCAGCGACATCTTGTTCTTCAAGTATTTTCAAACATTGTTTTTGAGCAATAACATATAAATTAGTATCACCAAGTTTAGCCGTTATACTCGCAGTACTTTGCCATATCAAGAATGCCTCATTTTTTGAAATGGCTTCACTACAGGATATCAACTTTTGCAAATTGCTTGATAAAATTAATGGTTTTAATGATAAATATAATCTTTCTGAATTTTCTTTATATAATAAATCTTTTTTAGCTTCTTGATATATTAATTTCCATAATGTAAGACTTTTAAACTCACAAGTATAATTATCAACTTTTTCAATAAACATTTCTTGTATTAAATAATCCAACATTTTTTCAGCTTTATTAACAGGCATAGTAACAGCTAAACATAATATACTCGTTGCAAAACGATAGCCCATTATTGCAGCCATAAATAAAACATTTTTAGCACTTGGATTTAAAAAATTCAATCTGAGTTTTATTAACTCTTCAAAAGAAATAGGATTAAACTCAGGTTTATTATCTTCATTAATTACAATATCATTATCTTTCAAAGAAATATACCCGGAATCAAATAACAAAGCAACTTCTTGTTCCATTCTAATTGCATTGCCATCTGACTTACGAACCATTTCATCAATATGCTCTTCGTCAAATATCTCATCAATTTTTATATATGTACTTTTACTAACTGTTTTAATTAAATCCTCTTTTGTAAACTTTTTAATTAAAATAGTTTCGAACATATTTTCGTCCAGATTTGTCATATCAAAATAGCTTTGAATAGATTTATTTTCCTGATATGCAACTAAAAGCTTCAATCTATTATTGAAGAAACCTTTTTTCATCATATGAATAATAAATTCATATGATGCACCATCCAGAAGTTCAAAATTATCAATAGAAATAATTAAATTATTATTAACAAGAAAAGATTTTATAACCTTTTCCAATATAGAAAACATCTTCTGCTTATTAGCTAATATATTCTCAAAGTTATCTTTCTGCGAAGGATAAAAAATATTTAAAAATAAAGTAAGTTCGTTTCCTTCTAAGAAACTAAACACTTTTGAAAAATTACTCTTTTTAAAATCTTTAATAAAAGATTCTGTACTATTAGTATAAGGAGGAAATCCCATAATTCTAAGAAGTGCATCTTGAAAAAAGCCGAAACTTGTTATTTGTACAAGTGGAGTACAACTTCCGTATAAAGAAAGAAAACCATTTCTGCTAAGCCTATCTGCAACTTGTTTTAAAACGGCAGACTTTCCGCTACCTTCATTTCCGTTTATTGCAATAATATTTTTTACCAATGAATTCTTTATAAGATTTATCGCCTTTAAAACAGCTTCAGGCTGCACTTCAATCAAACTATCTTCTTCATTGTCTTCACTATCATCATTAGAGTTAGATTCATCTGAATTATTAATACTTTTCTCTAAAGATGAATCATCTACTTCCACAATTTTTTCTTCTTTATTATCAAGATCATAAAGAGTTTTTGCAACGGCACTATCATATTCTTCAATAGAATCAATCTTAATATTTTCTGATATAAGCCCATCTTCATCTTGAAATTGATTTTCAATCTCAGTTTCAGTAGTATTATCCTGAGGTTTTATTTCAGTTTCATTAACATCCGGATTTTCATCTTCTATATTAAAAATTCTTTCAGAGTCTGAATCATCTTCCGATACAGGAATAGTTTCAACCAAAGGTATGTTTTCTTCAGCAGTATTATTTTCTGTATTTTGATTGTTTTCTTCAATAATACTTTCAACACCTGTAATAAATTCATGTTTTACATAAGCAGATTGTTCGGAACAAAAAGGTCTTACTACTTCAAAATCAGAGACATCTTTAGTTTCATCTTTTGATACAGTTTGATATTTTTCCAATGAAGTATGACATTTCCTGCATTCAGTAGCAGAATAGATATTTAAACTTCCACAAACAGGACAAGGTTTGAGTAAATCAAAACCGCAATTTTTACAAGACTTGGAACCAAAAACATTTATTGTCTTACATTCAGGACAATACATGTTAACTCTTATCCCACAGTTACTGCATCTTATAGCATTGTCAGGTAACTCAGCACCACATCTGCGACATATCATAACTCGACCTAACTTTTACCGCCATCAAAGAAATTGCTTATCAATTTTGAAAGTTGCATTAATCTTTTACTAATTTCTGATTGAGATAAATTCAATGATTTTGCTATATCTGCCTGTTTCAAGCCTTTGACATATCTCAAGTAAAAAATATCTAAAAACTGTTGGGAAGGAACTTCTTTGTGAATAATGCAAACAGCATCAGATATTTTTTGCAAGCAATCTTTTGTAATAAGAATTTCTTCAGCAGTCTCTTTAGGATCAGGGAAATCAAGAACGAAAGAAGGTCCCAAAGGTTGAGGTTTAACTTTAACAGTAGAGTTAAATTCAGGGACTTTAATTTCTTTTGTCGGAACAAATCCTTCATTTGTTCTTCTTACTCTGCCTGAATTTTTAAGCACACTCAAAATCGAGGTGTGAACTACCTTAGATACATAATTTTCTATCTTCTGAATATTAGAAGAAGAATTAAATATCATATAAGTTTTTTGAAAAGCCTCACTACAAAAATCTTCAAACAAATCTTCATTTCCTTGAAAATTTTTATTTGCTCTCACAAATTTTTCTATTAACGATCTTTGTTCCTCAACTAAAAGCACTAGTCTTTTTCTCTAATCTCACATACCCATACAATATAATAACATAAATTACAATTTTATTACTACTTTTAGGTAATACATATCGGACTTAAGGTCGCTATCATTGAGTATCATGCTTTTTTCACCCTCAAAGCTTTCTTTAATACTTTGTAACACAATGTTATCAATTTCCTCTAAACCGCTTGATTCAGAAATTATAACTTTCTGTAAATTTCCATTGTTGTCAACGGCAAATTTAGCAGCTACCGAATCTTTTGGAGGTATTTGAGTGGCATTTAATATATTGTTTTTCAGATTTTGTTTCAAAGTATTATCTAAATTTTGCAAATAATTTTTAAAAGTCCTGTCGCTAAATAATTCAGAAGAACAGAACCAATTCAAAGCTCTAACAGAAACGCCGTTGCCACCTTGAGCAAAAGCATTGGCAATAGCTTTACTTACATCACCATGACTTTCTCTTTGTACAGGTTTTATCAAATCACTTTCGGTTAATTGTGGCACAGAGATTGTTCCGGAAGACGGCATTGCATCTGTCATCGGATTTTCTACAGGCATTTGAGCTTCATTATTTGCAGTATTTGTATAATCAGGAGGAGTTAATCCATTTTCGGAAGGAAGGGGCTGTTCAAACATATCATTTGCCGGTTGTTGATTTTGAACTTCAATTGTATTGTTATCAACCGGTGTTTCTGAAGCTGTTGTTTCTGCATTATTTTTATTCTTTAAAAGGAAAAATGCACCTCCGCCAACCATAAATATAAGAACAACTATCGATAATAATACTAATGCGATTTTAGAAGAACCTTTTGAAATTTTTTCTTCCGGAATATCATCATCTTCATATTCTTCATCATATTCTTCATCATCTTCTTCATCTGACTCATAATCACCATCACTATAGTCTTGAAGTTCTTCAGTATCATCGTCTTGATATTCTTCATATTCTTCAGTTTCTTGACTTGCATCATTATCATCTATTGAGTCTATTTCTTCGAAATTATCAGTTTTTACTTTAGAATCAATATCACTTAAAGGAGCATCTTTTTCATAATCTTGCCCTTGAATATCATCTGTATATTCAATATCTTCATTATAGTCTTGTATATTTTGATTATCAGTTTCATCAGAATCTATTTCAGGCAAACTACTTTCATCTTCAATTTCAGCGGAAGAAATATCCTCATCATATGAATCTTCAAGATAATCAATATTATCATCCAAATCAGACATGTCATCTTCATCTTCAATAGGTTCTATTTCAGAAGAAAAACTTTCAGCTTCATCTTGATCAACAGGTGTTATATATGAATATACGGGTTTGTCATTTTCATCATAATCTACAATTACTTTCTGAATATTATCAGATTCATCAAACGATAAATCGTCTATATCATTTGACGGAATATTTTCATCTTGAGATGGTTCAATAATTACAATATCTTCTTTATTATCTGTTTTTTCATTAGAATCAATTACTTCCATATCAGAGTTAGAAGATAACGAAGGATTTTCTTCTTCATAAATTACGTTCATCTCATCATTGTTTTCGGCAATATCACCTACTTGTTCAATTGAAGAAGATTCATCAATCAGTTCAAATTCACCTTCAGTTTTATTTGTTACGACATCTTCCACATCATCTTCAATTATTTGTATGTCATCATCTTCTAAAACAGGTTTAACATTTTCATTATTTATAGGTTTTTCGGAAATAGTATCGGAATCTTCCAAAAACTCCTCATCAGGACTAAATAATTCATCCAAAATGTCAGAAACAGTTTCTTCTGGTGCTTCATCATCTTTTTCTTCATTTTCGTCAGAATCATCTGTAATATAAATTGTTTCTTCTTTACCTTCGTATTTTTTATCATCAACACTTTGCGCACCAATAATACTCAAAGTCTGGTCTTCTAATAATTCCGGATATTTACTCGCATTACAACTAACCATCTCAAAACCTGTAAAACAGCAGAATTCTGTTCTACATTCATCACATTCAAATAAATGTTTTAATATTCTGTTTTTAGTAGGCGTATCAATTTCATTATCCATTAATCCCAAATAACTTTCTTTAAAAAGTTCATGGTCTTCAGCTCTTAAGTTTAAAGTTTTTTTATTTTTAACTTTTTCAAGGAATTCATCGTATGAAATTAAGGAACTAAATGCTATAGCACTATAATGATAATCAAATGGTTCTTTTTGAAGATTTGATTTATCGGCAAAACCAATTAATTCAGCAGTTTTAAGTTCAGAATCAACCTTAATAACGACATAAAAATCAGGAACAATATCAGCATCAAAATGTATTTTAGGAACTAATACAGCATCTCCGCCTGTAACAACTCTGACGTCAAGATGCCATCCGTTCACGTATAAATCAGAAATTTCATACTGTTCATTTAGAACAGGATTTCTAAACAGAGTCATTGCTTTTTGGATTTCATACGGAGTTTTTTCCAAAACATTCAAAAATGCATACAAAGCAAGAATAGAAGCATAAGCTCTCTTTCTTTGGAATTCATCCGATAATAAAGATGCATATATTTTTGCATATCCATATGCTTTTTCATCTATAGTTAAGTTTATAGTATCCGCAATGCTCATATTTTTAAACTTTCTCCCAAAACTCTGTATATTAAAATATCCTCTATTTAATAAGAGTACAATATAAGAAATTTTATTCCGAAATTTACAAAAACTTTTTTTATATGGTGAAATATGCTATAATAAAGAAGGTTTTATTTGTGTTTAAAAAAAGCGACTTTGGGTAATATGTAACATTTTGTAAAGCATATAGAGATAAAGAAACAATTTTAAATAATTATATGTTTTATAAATGTACCAGTAAAAGTTTAGGAGGTAATTATGATTAATCCGGTAAGTTTCAGAAGCACAGCAGCAGCAACAAGTTTTCAAGAAAGATTGGCACAACCTCAAGCATATACAAAAGCAGAGACACCAGCAGCTGCTTCAGGCTTAGATGGAGCAAAAGAAACTAAAGGTTCAGCAGGCAAAAAAGTTTTAGGCACAGTAGTTTTAGCTGGTGCTATTGCAGCCGGTTTAGCTCTTGGCAAAGGCAAAATCGGAGGTTTAAAAGACAAAGTTAATAATGAAACATTAAAGAAATGTATTGGCGGTTTAGAAACTGCAGGAACTGTAATTGCAGAAAAAGCCGGTCAATTGAAACAAATGGTTTTATCTAAAATTCAAAAATAAAACTGTTTCAAACAAAATGAAAAATATATAGTAATTACCTCAAAAAGGAACTCTAATAGAGTTCCTTTTTACATTTGTAACAATAGATATAAATATTTGCTAATAAAGAAATTTTTATAATACAATTAAATGTGTAACATTTCTTTTACAAATATACATGCAAATAACAAATTTTATTTTTACGGTTTTTGGATAAGCAGAATAGTATTTTAGGAGTTATAAAATGTCAATACAACCAGTACATTCAGCACAAGCATACAGCCCGGCAAAAAAAGCAGCAAAAACAGTTGCAAAAGCAGCAGTTGTTACAGCAGCAGTTGCAACAACTTTAGCATTAGGTGCAAAAAATGGTAAATTTACAGTAAATGATAAAACTAATAAAGTCTTGGCAAAAGTACTGCCATACTTAGACAAAGCAGGTAATTTTATTAACAATAAAGCCGGAAAAGTTGCTGATAAAATCGCTCAAACAGGAATAAAAGAGAAAATTACAGGTTCAAAAGTATTTACAACTGCGAAAGAAGAAGCTGGAAAAGTTGCACAAAAATTTCAAGATCTTGATATTAAGGGAAAAATTAAATCTAAATTCGCAAAAGTTGAAGATTATTTAAGAACAAATATCGGTAAATTCAATCCTGATAAAGCAAGTGCAGCTGATAAAGCCGCTGAAACTTTCAATGGTTTTGTAAAATAGTTATTTTTAACTTATAAATTAAAAAAGAGAAACTGAATAAGTTTCTCTTTTTTAGTTATATACTTTGAAAGAACCTAATATTTTAAAGAAATCAACAAAATTCATAAGTTCATTTATAGCTGTCTTCACATTTTCATCAGTTTTTAAACCATCGATTTCAACAAAAAACAGATATTCTCCAAGTTTTCTTTTAGATGGTCTTGAATCAATATATGTAAGATTCAAACCATGCTTCGAAAAAATCTGTAAGACATCGCAAAGCGCACCCGGATAATTTTTTGTAGATAAAATTATAGAAGTTTTACCCGTATTTTCACAGCAAACACTACCCCTGCCAAGTATATAGAACCTTGTTTTATTATCTTTTTCATCATTTATATCATTAGATAATATATTCAAATCAAACAACTGAGCACAAGTCTCGTTTGCTATTGCAGCAATTGAATTATCATCTTCGGTTGAAACTTTCTGTGCCGCATAGCTTGTAGATGAAACTTCTTTTAATTCAGCATTCGGGAATTGTTGATATAAAAACTTACTACATTGAGCTAAAGCCTGCGGATGCGAATATATTTTTCTTATTGTTGTTTTATCTTTTGATTTTGAAAGTAACATATGTTTTATTGGCAAAGTAATTTCACCTTGTATTTGAATTTCATCATCATTAATATCAAGAAAATTACCAATAGTTTCTCTAACAATTCCTTCTATCGAATTTTCAATAGGAAGAATACAAATTGAACTTGAATCTTTTTCCAAGTTTTCAATTGCTGATTTTATGCTTTTTTGTGCAACTTTATTATTAACTCTAATAGATCTCAATTCTAAGAACTTAAGCATAGCATTATGAGTATTGGAGCCATCAGGACCTAAATAATAAATATTTTCAATTGAATTTTCACACATTTGCTAAACCTTTACCAAATATAATAAAATAAATTAATATTATAAATAATTGTACATAAAATAAATAAAAAGGGTAAATTATGACAAATATAAAGTTCGGTACTGATGGTTGGCGTGCAATACTAAATAAAGATTTTACATATGAAAACACAGATAAAGTTATAAACGGAATTGCATCATATATATATAAAGAATCAAGTTTCAATAAAGAAATTATAATTGGATACGACCCAAGGAATCAGGCAGACACTTTTGCATTTTATATTGCTGAAAAACTATCTTCTTTGGGCTTTGAAGTTAAAGTAAGTGCAAAAATAGTAGCCACTCCGGTATTAGCATATTCGGCATTAAGAAGAAAAGCCTATGCAATAATGTTAACTGCATCACATAATCCACCTGAATACCTTGGAATTAAATTCATACCACCCTATGGAGGACCTGCTGAAGATTATATGGTCAGGGAAATTGTAGCCAATTTAAACACAGAATTTAAACATAAGAGAGCCCCGCAAAAGTTTAGAAACATTTATCTTGACGAAATATACATAGAACATATAGAAAATATTATCGACCTTAAAAAGATAAAAGATTCTAATATCAAAATAAATTATGACGGACACCATGGTGCAGCAGGGCATTTATTTAAAAGAATACTTGATGAATACGGAATCGAAAACAATTCACAAAATTTGGAACGAGACATTAATTTTGGCGGTTACATGCCTGATCCAAAAGAGAAATATTTACCCCAATTAAAAGCATTATGCAAAGAAAATGGACTTATCGGGTTAAGTAATGATGGAGATGGTGACCGATTCGGAGTTTTTGATGAGAATGGAATATTTATAAGTGCAAATGATATTATAGCAATGCTTTTAAATCACTTAGTCACAAATAAAAATTTCTCCGGAAAACTTGCAAAAACAGTAGGAGCAAGTTCTATGCTTAACTTATATGCGAATAAAAAAAATATTGAAGTTATAGAAACACCTGTAGGCTTTAAATGGCTTGGTGCTGCAATGAGGAAAGAAGATATAATAATAGCAGGAGAAGAATCCGGCGGTCTTAGTATAAAAGGACATATTCCGGAAAAAGACGGAATACTGGCAAATTTATTAATTATGGAAATGATGTCATATGAAAATAAAAAATTATGTGATATACATAATGAGTTTTTATCTGAATTAAACAGAAGTTTTATAAATTACAGAATTGATTTAAAACTTAACTCCAAAGAAAAACAAGAAGAAATAATAAATAAATTCAAAACATATCCACAAATAGGAGAATATAAAATAACAGACTCAAACACAATGGACGGTTTAAAATTATACCTTGAAGACGGAAGCTGGATTTTAATAAGAAAAAGCGGCACTGAACCGCTTTTAAGGATATATTTTGAATCCGACAAGGAAGAAAAAATAATAAAATTAAAAGAATATATTAAACAATTGTGTTAAAAATAAATAAATCATTATAAAAAACAGATGGAGATATTTTTCCAAAGAAAATATCTTCATTTATTTCTTTTGAAAAGTAGTTATCAATATCCGCTAAAAACTCTCGATTTTTTTCCGCCTGTATTTTTTCAATATCTTGAATAGAACACGCATAACCTGTTGTACAATATGCATAAACAGAGACACACACATCAAGTAAAACAAACATAACTAAACACAATTCTAAAAACTTTTTCATATTCCACTCCTTTAAAATTAAGAATAGCCACCCTTCTATATTGTGAAGAATAATGTAAAGATTTACATTCCACTTTGTAATTAAATATTTGACTGCCTAAAAGTTTAATGTAAAATCATGAGTACAAAGTAAAATAAAATTTATATATCTTAACCAGATAGCAAAAATTATTTTTTGGAGTATTTCTCTAAGTATGAATTCCCTATTAGAAAAAGAAAAAATACATAATGATAAAATTCTAAAACCCGATTTTTCTACAAAATCAGGAAGAGAGTTTTTAGCAATCTATTTGAATTCAAAATTCAAACAAATTTTGAGCTATGATAGAAATAGTGACACGCCGATTTTTAAGAGTATTCATCCTTCTTTTATTCCGAAGTTCACAAAGAGATTAATAAATAATCCTGAAAAACATTTTTTAATCGGAATAAGTGGTGAATCGGCGAGTGGAAAAACCACTATTTGCAACACAATTAAACTTGCTACAGAACGATTAAACATGCCAATCGAAATTTTAAGTGCTGATAATTATTTTAGAGATATATCAGCGCTTATTAGTAAGTATGGTTCGTTTGATAAACTGCTTGAATCCGGTTACGATGTTGATTCTCCGGACAATTTCAATATGGAACAATTATTTATAGATTTAGAACAACTATCAAGAGGTATAGATGTAAGAATACCTCAATATTTAGTAAATGGAACAGGCGTTGTTGTTCCAAATGCAATTCCAAAGAAAGCACAAAAAATAATTGTTGTTGAAGGTATGGCAACAATGTACGGAAAAGTTGCTAATTTATTTGATATCAAACTTTATGTTGATATAGATCCCGAAATTCAAGAAAAATGGTTTTTATATAGAGCCCAAACATCAAGAAATCAAAATGAAGAAAATGCAAGAAAGCAACTTGCATATGTAAGAGAAGCTTCAAAGAAATATATTCTTCCTAAGAAAAATAACTCAGACATAATAATAAACGGAGCTTCTTCTTTGGAATATTTTACTCAAATTATTGATTATATTTATCAAATTACAAATAATTTCTCAAATCCCGAACAATAAGAATGTAATAAAAACCTCTCTATAATAGAGAGGTTTTTATATATAGACAAAGTTAAAGTCCTTATAAAAAATAAGGACCCTTTTTATATTATATGAAAAGAAGAATTAGTTTGCCGCTTTAGGTGGTTGTTTTGGCTGAATTTTTTCTGCTATTTTAGAAAATACTGTATTTGCCAAAGCACCAATTCCGGATAAAAGAGCCATTCCTATAACAAAGTTTGCAGCATATTTACCCTTTCCTCCGCAATTATTGACCACTTGCATCATGTCTTTTGGACGAGATACCCAAGAAATTGCAGTTGAAGCGGTTAAAACACCAGCTGTTAAAGCCGCACCGGTTTTTGCCGCTTTGTATTTATTGTTTTTTCTTGTTGTAGGTTGAATATTTACTGCATTTACTTTCATAATTTTAACCTTTTTCCGTACTTACTTAAGACCGGTAAAAATTTTTTTTTGTTATTTAATAAAATTCATCTTTACATTTTATAACAATTCGTAATATATTTAAGCATATTTGCTAAAGATTCTTTTTCAATATCAAACCAATGAATATCTTTATTTGCATTAAACCAACTTATTTGTCTTTTGGCATAACGGCGAGTATTTTGTTTTAAAAGATTTGAAGCTGTTTCAAAATCTGTTTCCCCTTTAAGATACGGAAATAATTCTTGATAACCGATTGTTCCGAGAAGAATCTTATTTTCGCCATATTTATCAAAAAGTTTTTTAGCTTCATCAAGTAAACCTTGCTCAAACATTACATCTACTCGCTTATTTATACGTTCGTATAGGAAATCTCGATTTTGAGTATTCAAGCCATACCACAAAACATTATATTCACTTTCTTTCTTTTTCTGGGCTTTACTCATAGGTATACCTAAAGTAAGACAAACCTCAAGCGCTCTTATTATTTTAACCTTATTATTAAAATGTATTTTTTCAGCTATATCAGGATCTTTCTCTTTTAGCAAAGAAAAAAGTTCTTCGGAAGATTTTTTTTCTAATTTTTCACGTAATTCTTTATTAGGCTCAACTCTTGGCAAATCAAAATCTTGTAATAATACCCTAAAATATAAGCCCGTTCCGCCCACTAAAATTGGGACTTTTCCTTTGTTTATTATCTCTTTTATTTTTATATTGGCATCATCACAGAAATTAGCAACTGTATATTCCTGATTCAAATCAATTATATCCATTAAATAATGAGGAATGCCATCTTGCTCTTCTATAGTCGGTTTTGCACTTCCTATATCTAACTCTTTATATATTTGCCTTGAATCAACAGATATAATTTCACCATCAAGTTGCTTAGCTAATTCAATGGATAATTTAGTTTTCCCCGATGCACTCGGTCCTGTTATTGCTATTATTTTTTGTTTTGTCATAGTAAAAACAGAATACCAAAAGCAAATAATAATTTAAATATATAGTAAACAGTATTATTAAAATAACAAATGAAAGCGAATTTGACCCCAAAAGAACAGATAAAATATTCAAAAATACATATAGAATAAAAATAACAACAAGTATTGCAACAACACCTAATAAATTTTTAAAGAAAAATTTTAGCGCAAGCCAAAAGGACTTTAATATATTCACATTTTCAAAACTAACTACAGCAAAATGTAATACAATGAAAAAATTTACTATGGATGCTGCAATATTAAAAATAACCATCCAGCTCATAAAAGTAATTTTATCTTGAATTGTAATACTATTTACATAGTTAAGAATTTCAGCTTGAGAAGAAGCCTTTAAGATTTTAGGAAAATCATATATTATTTTAGGCTCGCCAAAAACACTCATACAAAATTTAGTAACAATATACAATGTCGCTGCATACAAAATGAATAATATAATATATGAACCTGCTGTTTTTAAGAAATCCGCACCAACTCCTTCAAAGAATTTTTTAAAATTTTGAACAGCTTTTAGCGCTATTTCTTCTTTGGAATCATTCTCATTATAATTTAAAACACCCTGTTTATTTATATAAAACCAACCTGCACTGAATGCTATAAATAAAAGAACCATAGATAATAACAAAACAATTTTTGAAAAACTGAAAAAATTTCTTCCGACAAGAAATGAAAAAGCAGTCATTATCAATAACAAGCCTAATAACAATGGCTGTATAAATATCAAATTATTCTTTAATATACAAAACGATTTTTTTATTGTTTCCAGCATTTACTGATTATAACATATGTAAAAAATAAATAAATAGCTTATCAGTTAGTAATGAAAAGTAATAATTAGTAAAAAGATTATGTGTTTTTGGTAAAATGTATAAAGTACAGAGAAAACGGATTGGGGTAATGAAAGAGAGAATTGTTCTTTTATCTATAATATCTTCATTGTTAGTACTTTTATATTTTTTCCAAAATAATATGAATACGCCATGTGCATTTATGACAATTCTAATATTTATGTCTGTCTATACTGCATACATGCAAATAGCATTCAAACATAGAGTAAGGAAGCAAAGGAAACATCCCGTAGAAAAAAACTACGATTATAAACCTTATGTAAGTATATTAATTCCTGCACATAATGAGGCTGAAGTTATATCTAAAACAATAGAAAATATATCTAAAATAGAATATCCGAAATATGAAATTATAGTTATTGATGATAGAAGCACAGATGATACAGCGTTAGTTCTTGAGAAAATAAGCAATGAATATCCTAATATGAAATATTTTTCAAGAACAAAAGAAGCATTTCCGGGTAAATCCGCAGTACTAAATGATGCAATGAAAATTGCAAAGGGAGATGCAATTCTTGTTTTTGATGCTGATGCAAGAGTAAAACCTGACTTTTTAAAAGAATTAATTCCAGCTCTTGAACCGGAACAAGTAGGTGCTGTACAAGCAAGAAAAGTAATCATAAACAGAGAACAAAATTTCTTAACACGTTGCCAAGATAATGAAATGGCAGTAGATACACACTTCCAAGTAGGAAGAGACGCTGTTAAAGGTGCCGTTGAGTTAAGAGGCAACGGTGAATTAATAAAAAGAAAAGCACTTGAAGATGTTAACGGTTGGAATATTTATACAATTACAGATGACCTTGATTTATCAACAAGATTACAAATTAAAGGCTGGGATGTTCGTTTTTGTCCTGAAGTTTGCGTATATGAAGAGGGCGTTCCGTCATATATTCCTTTGGTAAAACAAAGAAGACGCTGGATAGAAGGAAGTATAAGAAGATATCTTGAACATTTTTCAGACGTATTAACCTCAAAGGACATTTCTTTACGTGTAAGCTTAGATATGACTGCTTATATTACAGAATTTATTTTACCGGTTTGGATGGTTTCAGAAGTAATTATTCAATCATACAGATATATAAAAGATGATCCTAATTGGATACTTTCATCTATGGCATTATCTACACTAATGTGCGGATTCTTTATTGTTGCATTATTTTACAGTTTAAGAAAATATGTCAAATTAAAACCAATGGACAATCTAATTCAATCGGTAACTACTGCGTTATATATTGTAGTTCTTTGGTTCCCGCTTGCAATTTTTATAATTTTTAAAATTATATTTATGAAAAATAATATGGATTGGGGAAAAACAAAACATGGAACAGCCAAGGTTGTTCAAGATCTTTCTGTTGAAAAAAAACAATCAAAAGAAAAAGAAACCGAAACACTAATAAAAGTCTAAGAAGGGAGAATATACAATGGATTTTACAACATTAACGGTAGAATTATTAAAAGGACTAAATAATCTTACAGGAAGTTACGGCTTGGCAATTATAGCCCTTACCGTTATCGTAAGACTTTGTCTATGGCCTTTAGGAGTTTCTCAACAACGTTCTATGAGAGCAATGCAAATTCTGCAGCCAAAAATGAAATTAATACAAGAACGTTATAAAAATGATCCTCAAACAATGCAAAGAAAAATGATGGAGTTCTATAAAGAACACAAATTCAATCCAATGTCAGGTTGTTTGCCATTATTAATACAAATGCCAATATTCATTTTATTATATGCAGCATTAATCAGCCCTCAATTTATACAAGAAGCAGGTAATTCTCACTTCTTATTTATAGACAGACTCGATAAAACATTAAGAGGTAATGCCGGAATTTCCTATGATGGAACTTTTAGTGTTTCAAATAATGATAAATTTACAGTTTATAAAAAAGTAAAAGTAATGCTTGGTGACCAAGAACTTGATAATGTAAAAATTGACTCTAAAAATGCAATAAAAATTCAAGGAGAAATTGTTCCGGGTCAACCAATGGATTTGAAAGTTAATCTTGATGATTTCAACTTAAAATACAGCCAATTAGACAAAGTTACTTCTGCTTCAATAGATATTCAAAATATGAAAACAAGAGAAGTCGAAACTGTTAACTTTGAAAGACGCGATAACATAATGGCTGCATCAATACCAACAAATGCACCACAAGGTCAATTCCATTTTGATGTATTCATTTTAATTCTTCTTTTTGCAGGAACAATGATTGCGACTCAAAAAATCATGATGGCAACAAACAAAAATGTTCAACAAGATCCAATGCAAGCTCAAATGCAAAAAATGATGGGAACAATCATGCCTGTTATGATTATATTTATGTTTGTTATCGCTCCAATTCCTGCAGGTGTTTTATTATACTTAGTTGTAAGTAATATAATTCAAATAATTCAAACTATAGTTATAAATAAACAGCTTGAAGCAGAAGATAACGCAAAACATGATGTAAAAGATTTATCTAACGCAAAAACAATTAACCCGATTGAAACAAAAACTATAGAAGCAGACAAAAAATAATGTTACTAGAAGAATTCAATTACGAATTACCGGAAAATTTAATCGCGCAAGTACCAGCTCAAAAAAGAGATATGTCAAGGATGCTGGTACTTGACCGTTTAAATAAAACGCTTGAACACAAGCACTTTTGTGATATTACAAATTATCTTACTGAAAATGATCTACTGGTTTTAAACAACACAAAAGTTATACCAGCAAGATTATATGCAAAGAAGGACACTGGTGCATTAATTGAGATTTTTCTTGTCAGAGAAATAGAAAAAGATATTTGGATTTCACTAATAAAACCTTCTAAAAGAGTAAAACCCGGAATGATTTTAGAAGTATCAGAAGAACTTTCTGTCGAAATAATAGAAAAAGATGATGATAAGTGGAAAATACACCTATTATACAAAGGTAATATATTTGAGATTTTGGATAAAGTAGGAAATATTCCGCTCCCACCATATATTGAAAGAAAAATGACAAATGAAGAGTATAAAAGTCTTGATTTTGACAGATATCAAACAGTATATGCACAAAAAGAAGGAGCGGTAGCAGCACCTACTGCAGGTTTGCACTTTACGAAAGAAATATTGCAAAAGCTTGAAGAACAAGGGACAAAGTATTGTTTTGTAACTTTAAACGTAGGCTTAGGCACATTTAAACCGGTAAAATGTGAAAATATATTAGACCACAAAATGGATTCTGAATCATTTGAAATTACAGAAGAAACCGCTGAAATTATAAACAAAGCAAAAGCTGACGGCAAAAATATAGTTGCTGTCGGAACAACATCTGTAAGGACATTAGAGACAGTTATGAATAAATACGGTAGAATTATACCGGTTAAAGACAGCAGTGAATTATTTATATACCCCGGGTATAAATTCAAAATAGTTGATAAACTTATAACGAATTTCCATCTTCCAAAGTCTACCTTGCTGATGTTAGTAAGTGCTTTTGCTACAAAAGAGTTTATTTTTAAAGCATATTCTGAAGCTATAAAAAATGAATATAGATTTTACAGTTATGGCGATTGCATGTTTATAAGGTAGGTATTATGTTCTTTATATCAATATTGTTAGTTATTCTTTCTTCTTTTATGATTTTAAATGTAATAACTAAGAATAAGAAAGAGTCATCGGGTTTCTTATATTTTTTATTAATTGCCTTTTCTCAAATTGTCCTTTCTTTTGAAATACTTTCATTATTTAAACTAATCTCAAAAAACGGATTTTTTATTTGTAATATAGCATTTTTTATTATTTCTGCAATTTTATACATTAAAGAAGGTAAACCACTATATAAAAATGAAATAAAAGATGAAATTAAGAAAATATTATTTGCTGTAAAAAGAGATAAAATATTATTTTTCTTATCAATTTGTTTTGGATTATTTTTATTTTTTCAACTTATTAGTGCACTATTTTTCCCCGTAACCTTTGGTGACGCATTAACATATTACCTTCCAAGATGCACTACTTGGATTCAAAACGGATGTATTAATCACTATATAACACCTGATAGCCGAGAGTTAATCATGCCTGTAAATATGGAATTTTTATACACCTGGCTATTATTATTCAGAAAGAACGAAATAGGAGCCGCTATATTTTCGTACATAGGTTACATTGGCACAATATATATAATATACAATTTCTTAAAAGAATTAGGTTTTTCAATAAGAAGAAGATTATGGAGTATATTTGTATTTTCTTCATTTGCCCTTGTTTTAATAGAAATATATACTCCTTGTGCTGACTTGTTTATAGGGGGATTAATACTTGGCTGCATTTATTTATTTTTAAAAGCTGTAAAAAATAATGATAATTTAGCATTATTTTTTGCATCATTATCATACACTCTCGCAGTCGGAACAAAAACAACATCAATAATTGCAATTCCTTCAGTATTTATTATTCTTTTAATAATAACCTTAATTTACAAGAAAGAAAAAACTTTAAAATATATTTTAAAATTTGGACTACTATTTATATTAAACTTTATAATTTTTTCGTCATACAACTACATACTAAACCTAATTCAATTCAATAATCCTGTTTCTTGCCGTGAACAACTTTTATTAAATCAATTTAGAGGCGGTTTCAAAGGTTGGCTATGTACATTAATAAAATATATTTTCGCCATTTTTGATATTTCAGGCATAAAAGATTTTATCAACTACAACGGTTTTATTTCTTATCTTCAATCATTAACATTAAACTTAATTGGAGCTACAGATAAAAGTTTTACATCAAACTATTTCAACAGATATTTTTACTTTAATTCAAAAATGTCACTTATGAATTCAGCTTTAGGTATTATGGGCTTATTAGCATTCTTGCCTTCACTTATAAAATCTATAAAAAAATATCTAAAAAACAAGAAATCAAAAAGAAATATAATAATGGCAAGTTTAACTGTTTCACTGATTTTAAACTTGATTATTTTTGCAAGGGTTATGGTATTTACACAATACAATATGAGGTATCTATTAACTTTTATTGTAATAGCATCTCCAATTGTTGCATATTCCTATATAAAAAAGAACAATAAGTTATTTAAAATTCTTATGTGTTGGTTTATATTCATATATTTAGTAGTTATCGCTCATAAAATGCCATTATCTTACATTGTTTCATATGCAAAATATAAAATAAATAACCCAGCCGCAAACACATCTTTTTTAATTGCTAAATCTGATGAAATTGATATCTACAAATATATTTCAGATAAAAAGAAGAAAAATATCGGACTAATTATCTCTCAAGTAAAAACACCTAATTATTACATAGAAAAATTAAAACTGATTGGATATAATGTGGAAAAAATCTTACCTGAGAATATAGAAGATTATAATTTGTCAAAATTTGACTATATTATTACAAATACATATAAATCTTCATCAACAAATATTGTAAAATTCGAAGAACGAATGCAATATCCAGAGCTTTTTGCAAGTAGGTGTTTATATAACGACTACAGGCAGGCAACAATATATGACAATAAAACAGAACCTGCAATGGTAGAATGTGAAATTCCATTTGAATATATAAAATCAAAAGGATTCAGCGAGATAACAGATGCAAGATTTGATAATTATATAATTTTACAAAATCTCATACATTAGTATGAAATTTTGTAAAAAACACTAAAGTTTAAGTTATAATATACCGATAGAAGGGTTATTGGATTTTGAATAAAATCATAATCTAAAACAAAATGGTAGTAGTTTACATTTCGGAATATAGTCTTTGAAACACGGATAAGGATTATAAATGTCAGAAGAGAAAAAAGAGAATAAAAATGTTTCAGTTTTTGCAAGAAGTGAAATTTCACTGGAATCTGACCCTTTGGAAGAAATCTTTGCATTAAATCTTGGCGATTTTATATCAGAACATTTAATTTCAGATGAGCTTGTTCAAAAAATCAGCAGAACAAGTGTTGATAAACTGGAAAGCTTAAAAAACCAACTAAAAGAACTTATTGCAATATATTCAATAGACAATACATTAAAAATTCTTGGATTTAGCAGTAAAGAAGACTATATAATATACAATGCAATTGCTAAAACAATAAAACAAATGCTTGAGATAGATGCTTGCCATGTATTCTTATCAAAAGAGAATGCTATGGGCTTGAATACAACAAAGAATGATATTTTGCTCGTTGGTTCATCATTAAATTTCAATGATGATATATATGAAGCAGAAATCGGATATAAGTTTGATGACGAAAGTTATGTATCTTTTTCTTTCAATAATAAAAAAGAAGTTGAAGTAAAAGACTGTAGTAAAGATGACGATTTCAAACCGATTTTATTACTAAATGAGGACAAAGTTAAATATTATCTCGCCGTTCCAATGTACAATAATATGGAAAAAGTAGGGGTAATAGTTGTAGAAAACTATAAAGAGAAAAAACTTTCGGATGAATTTATAGAATTATTAACTGTAACAGCAAGATTATTTGCTACTTCTATGAGTTTGGAAAAATTAACCGAAGAAACAAATAAGCTTATAAACTTAGAAGATGTTACTGTATCACAACTGCAAAACAACCGTGCAGAATTAACTGCTTTAATTGGTGATTTAAGTAGTGAACAGCAATGGTTCGTAGAAGATTTAGCTAAAGCTGTTGATGCAAAAAGTAATTTTAAGAACAACTACTCTCACGATGTAGCAGACTTAGCAAGAGAAATATCAACTGCATTAGGACTAAATGAAAAGACAAAAGATTTAATTTATTATGCAGCATTATTAAGAAATATAGGTAAAATAACTCTTCCTGAGGAATTGTTCAATAAAAAAGAAAAATTATCAAAAGAAGACTGGGAAAAACTGCAAAACCATCCAAATGTAGGCGTAAGCATATTAATGAGTATTAACTTCTTATCAGAGGTTGTTCCATATATTACTTACCATAAAGAACGTTGGGATGGAGCTGGTGAACCAGAAGGATTAAAAGGAATGAGTATTCCTCTCGGTTCAAGAATAATAGCAATCGCAGATGCTTATAGTGCCATGACTTCTGATAGAACGTACAGAGACGCTCTATCAAAAGAAAAAGCACTTGAAATTATGGAATCCGAATCAGGAATAAAATGGGATCCTGATTTAGTAAAAGTTCTTATTGATTTAAAGAAATAAAAAATTAACTTTCTTTATCTGAAACCCATAGTCCATGAAGATTACATAATTCACGGGCTGTGAATTCATCATATGAACAATTAGGTTTCAAATCTAATTTAGGTTCGTCTCCCGGATTCAGATATTTTCTTTTCAAATATTTTTTATCAGGAGAAATAGCTTCAATAAAAACAATATAATGATCTTTTTCCATTGGATGAGGTATAGAACCGACTCTTATTGTTTTTGAACTTCCTTCAATAGTAACAACGGGAACATGTTTCTCTTGAGAAGAATCATCACTTGTTTGCACTTTTAATTCTTCCATCGGCAAGGAACAACATACTAATTGACCAGCCCCCGGATGTATTACCTCTATAATATTTCCGCAAACATTACATTTATACAAACCCATTTTTTCTGTCATAAAAAACCTCCTTTGAACAAAAGAATTATATTCTCAAAGGAGGTTAAAAAAATCAGCTTAGTTTATTAACCTATCGATTATAAATTATATTTATAATTTCATCTTCGAACTTTTTAACAGTAGATTGTTCTTGAATAAAATTTTGAGTAAGTATAACAATCGAATAAGTATGCCCATCCTGAGATTTTACATATCCGGCTATTGCACTAACATTTGATAAAGAACCTGTTTTCAACCAAACTTCACCACGCAAAGGATACAATCTGTTATTTAAAGTTCCGTCACCGGATTGCGCCATATTATCTCTGAATTTTTCAAAATCCTTCTGCTTATATATTTTATTCAAAGCTTGTGTCATCCAATCAGCATATAAAAGATTATTTCTGGAAACTCCACAACCATCTTTTACTAAAATATTATCAGTTTCCAAACCCAACTTTTTATAGAAGTCTTTAAAAACCTCTTCACCGAGAATATCAGTACCTGTTGCACTATATTTACTTGCAGCAGCCAACTTAAATAAAGACTCAGCCATAAGATTATTACTATTTTGAAGAATAGGAGGTATTGTTCTTCTTATTGGATTTGTAATTTCAGTTATTAAAACCGCATCAGAAGGAACTATCCTTGAAGAATACAACGTATTAGAAATATTAATTTTATTAGATTCCAATGCTTTTTCAACATTATGAATAAAATATCTTCTCATACTGCTTATTGGTATATTAATTGGTTTAGCAGCTTTAAGATTACCATATATTTCAACCACTTCCGGATTCATCCAATTATAACGATTAACTTCCAAATAATCATTTTTGGCACCAGTCTTAACCACACTTATTACAGACATTGGATAAGTAGATTTTAAAGAAGTCAATGCAAAACCATCAGGATTATTAGTCATTGTAAGTTTTACAACATTACCATCTAAGTTATAACAACTAACTTTTGGAGTATAAGGATTAGTATCATCATCCCACATCCAACCAGTAGCAAATTCTTTTTTATCTATAATACTGTCATCAAAATATAAATTTTTAAATGATGTATTTCCTTCAGACTTTAATTTTTGGAATGCCTGCTGAAGCTGTTGTGAGGACAACAAAGGATCAGCCCCAAGCTTTATATACAAATTACCTTGAGAATCTTTATAAAACTGTGTCTTAAATAAATAATCATAACCAAGAACATTTAATGCTGAATATGTTGTAAAAATCTTTAATGTGGAAGCCGGATGTAATAATTTATTTTGATTTTGCTCATATATAACATTACCGGATTCCGCATCTCGAATTGATATTGCAAGTGTTGCTGTCTCATTCAATCCGGAATGTTTTATCAATTTTTCTAATTTTCCTACCGAAAATGCAAAACTACTATTTATGCTAAACATAAAAACCATTGTTAAAATTAATATTTTGAATAGATTTCTCATTATTTCTCCATTAACTTATATTCTGTTTTTGTATCATTTAATATTGGCATTTGTTTTCTATATTGATGCATTTCTTCCGTATCAATTTTCGCAAACAATACTTTTTCTTCTCTACCAAGCTTAGCAATAACTCTGCCTTTATAATCACAAACTTGAGAGTTACCTGAAAAATCAAAAGACTCATTTATTTTTCCTGTCAAACAACAAGATATAAAGAAACATTGATTTTCTATAGCTCTGGCTTTTGATAATGTAATATATTCATCAGTATAAGCTTTAGGCCAAGCTGCCATATTTACAATTATATCTGCACCATTAAAGGCATATTTCCTAAACATTTCAGGAAATCTTACATCATAACATATAGATATACCTATTTTCCCAATATCTGTATTTACCAAAAGAGAATAATCACCCTGTTCTAAGAAAGACCCCTCTGACTGACCTCTATGTGAAAACAAATGATATTTATCATAAGTTGCAATTAAATTACCTTTTCTATCAAAAATCAAACAGGTATTTCTGTCTTTTTGATTATCTTTTCTCAAGACAGCACTGCCACCAATTATATTAGCTTTATATTTTATAGCAGTTTCTTTTAAGAATTTATATGTCTTGGATTCAAACAAATACTCTGAACTTGCATTAAAAGAAGGACAATCCCATCCAATAGTCCAAAGCTCAGGCAAAACAATCAAGTCACAAGATTCTACAGCACTGCTTTCAAGAAATTGCTGAACCTTTAAAATATTTCTATCTATATCCCCCGCAATTGCTTCCAACTGCACAACAAGAGTTTTGATTTTCATATACAAATTGTATTACAAAATAGCAATGTTATCAAACTCAAAATGTTTAATTAAAGCATACTTTTTATATTTTTAGATAATTGCTCTAAACCTTCTAATGCTGATTTTTGACTTGATATTGTTTGTGGAAGTTCGGTTTTAGCATATTTTTCCAATTCACCAATATTTTTAGATAATGCTTCACTAACACTTTTTTGTAATGAAACAATATCAGCAGGAAGAGAAACAGCTGCTTTTTCTGCAGTCTTTGAAACTGTTTTTTTTGATAAATTTCCTAATATAGCTTTACCGATATTCATATAAACCTGCCTCAATAATATAAAAACAAAAAGTATGAAATTATTGCTTATTTTCTATTTGACAAAATAAAAAGCTAAATCTTCATATACAGTTTGTTCTTTTATATATGCATTTAGCATTTTCTTAGATTTTTCTGTTTTTTCAATATCTGAGTATATTTTATTCACCAGAATTGAATTATTAATATTAGCCTTTATTAACTGAGTAAGATAATACTGTATACAATCTATTATATAAGTAGGTTCTAAATTATTTTCAATTTGATAGGTATAAAGAGTTTGTGCAAAGTCTAAAGCACTATCTTTATCAAATTCAGGATATTGTTCAAAATACTTTTTAAAGAATTCAACATTATAGATACTGTTTTTTGAATCAGCAACATAAAAGGCTTGAGAACGCGATACTATTGTTTGCAGAATATCGTCTTTATTATTTGTCAAAAATATAAAAGAAACTTTATCAGATGGTTCTTCTATAGATTTCAACATTGCATTTGCTGCAACTGCTGAAAAACATCCTGTATTAATTCCTTTTGAATACCAATATTTATCTTCATCTTTCTCCTGCGGCAAATTAAATCCGGTAGAAACAAATTCATTATATTCTTGCATCTCAGAGTAAGAAAGAGTTTTAATTTCCGCATCACAAAAAATAAATACCCTATGATAATCAGAAGAATTTACCAAAGTATCCAATACCATATTTATTTGATCTTCAGAAATAACTGTTTTACTTGAATCGGTCTTGTTATCAATTTTAGAAATTGTCATTATTGCAGGATGTTTATTTTCTCTAATCCAACGACAATTTTGACAATTGCAATCTTCCCTACCATCTTCAAGACAATTTAGCTGTCTTGCCATTTCCATTGCCATTGCATATTGTATATAGTTATTACTGCCATATAGAATAATCGAATGAAATAACCTGTTCTGCTCTATTGCAGTTCTAAAAAAATTACTCAAATACGGATATTTTTTATCTAAAACTTTATTCATACTATCTCAACAATGTAAGTTCCAATAATATTTCACTGGATGCAGACTGTCCTGTTTTTAATTTATACTCTGCATTTATAAGATTTTCTCTTATTTTAAGTAATTTATCAAGAGAGATTTTTCTCAATTTTTCTTGCATTTTCATTACTACAAACTCATGCAATTTTAGTTTTGAAGCTATATCTTTTGTACTCATTTTCTTTTCATAATTTTTAACAAAAACAAAACGTTGAAAATTACTTTGTAAAACAGAAAATATTTCCAAAGGATGTCGCTTCTCGGTTAATAAATCATATTGTTTTAATATTTCATTTTTGTTCCCCTGAATAATTAAATCAGCAAGAATAAAAACATCTTCGGAGGATGTACAATATTTTTTTATTGCATCTTGGTTTATAGCTTTATTAGGATGAATAGCAATCTTTAATTTTTCTAATTCAGAGTCTATCAATGTAAGATTAACACCTAACTGTTCGATTAAAAAAGAAACATTATCAGAACTAATAGTTAAATCTTTTTCTTTTGCCATTTTTAATATTTCTGACTGAAGCTGTTTATCATAACTTCTATATTGTGCAAATTCTCTAACCTGAGAATATTTAGAAAGTGTCTTATATAATTTTTTTCTTGAATCAGGCTTTTTATTTTCATCTCTTGCTATTTTACACACAAAAATTATATTAACATTATCACTTAAATTTGAAAGGGCATAGTTAACACTATCAATCTGTTTATCATCAAGACTCATTTTATTCCCAATCAAATATTTTTCAATATTAATAATGGTTAAAGTATTCCCAAACATTAATGGAGCAGATTGTACACAATCCATAAGTGTATTAAAATCAGGATTATCAAAAACCTTATATGACATAGACATAAAAGAAGCATCAAGAAGCTCATTTTTAAGCTTCTTGATTTCTTTTTCCATTAAATATTCTTCTTGTCCGTAAAATAAAAATACTGCCATTTATTTTAATTTTCAATTAATAAACTTGCACCAATTACACCAGCTGTATTGCCAAGTTCAGCATGAACAACTTCAACAGCAGCACCTTGAATAGGCATCGAACGTTTCTTTAAAGTTTCTTTTATCGGTTGGAATAATAAATCGCCTGCATCAGCAACACCGCCGCCGATAACAATTTTTTCCGGATTTAATAAATTCACAACACTTGCTAAACCAATACCTATATAATTACCTATTATTTCAAATATCTTCTTTGCAACGACATCACCTTGTTTAGCTGCTTCACAAACTACATAAGGAGTAATTTCGTTTTTTGCAAGTTCTCTATATTTTGTAGACTTTCCGCCTTTTATGTATTCTTCAGCCATAGCAACAATACTTGGACCAGATGCAAAAGCTTCAAGACAGCCATGATCACCACATCCGCATAAAGGACCATTTTCCCTTTGTAATTTTATATGTCCTATTTCGCCTGCTGCATTACTTGCACCGCGAACAAGTTTTCCATTGACAATCAAACCGGAACCAATACCTGTACCAACAGTAATACAAATCATATTATTAGCACCTTTTCCGGCACCATAATTCAACTCAGCTAACGCTGCACATCTTACATCATTATCTACTTTAACAGGTATATTAAATTCTTTTGAAACAATATCTGCAATAGGAATATTAACCCAACCCGGGATATTAGGTGCCAATCTTACAATACCATTGTCACAATCAATTTGTCCGGGAAATCCAAACCCAATACCTTCAATTGTTTCTTTTGCAACTTTTGATTCTTTTATTACATCACTAATTGCTTTTATAATATTGGATATAGTATATTCATATCCCATTTCAGCTCTTGTAGGAACTGTATCAGAATATACAATACTACCATCTTTATCAACCAATGCAACCTTTACATTAGTACCGCCTACATCTACCCCTATTCTATATTTTTTTGCCATATCAGCCTCTAACTCCTTAGAAAATTAACTACCTGAAAAAATGATAGCACAAAAATATCTTTGTTTTACAAATAATTTAGGTAGTTTTATATAAAATCTATATAACTTTATCAATCAAACCATACTCTACAGCTTCTTGAGCAGACATATAGTTATCTCTTTCTGTATCAGCATAGATTTTTTCTATAGTTTGTCCTGTATGTTCCGCTAAAAGAGTATTAAGTTCTTTTTTCATTCTTAGAATTTCTTTAGCTTCAATTTCAATATCAGTAGCTTGCCCCTGAGCACCGCCTAAAGGTTGATGAATCATTATACTTGCACTTGGAAGCGCCATTCTTTTTCCTTTTGTTCCGCCAGATAATAGGAATGCCCCCATTGAAGCAGCTTCACCCAAACAAATAGTACAAACATCGGCACGAACATGTTTCATAGTATCATAAATAGCCATACCTGCAGTTATAACACCACCGGGACTATTTATATACATCATAATATCTTTTTCCGGATTTTCTGCATCTAAAACTAACAACTGAGCAACAATTGAATTTGCCAATTCGTCATCGATTTCTTCACCCAAGAAAATAATTCTTTCTCTTAATAATCTTGAAAAAATATCAAAAGACTTTTCTCCGTTTGAAGAAGCCTCAATAACTGTAGGTATATAACTTAAAACTGTTTTTTTATCCATAACAACCTCGTTCTTAATATGAATATTATAAACCAAAATTGATAAATTCATACAAAATCTGATAAAATATCATCCTAAGGGATTAACAATGATTATTGATAATAATTTAATCGCAAACGATTTTGATTTTATGACAGATTTTAACGGTATTGACCGTTTATTCAACAATCCGTTTTACCCTTCAGGTGTATATGATAAAGAAAAACCCGAATATACCCATGGACCAGAGTCCAGTGAATTTCCAAATTTAACACTTCCTTGTAAATTATATGATGAATGGGGAAATACTATTCAAGATGGGTACTATATGGTTGTACTGTCACAAGACATGAAATTTCTTGAACTATATCAAAGCAATAAACTAAAAGCCCGTGTAAGAGTAATAAAATTAGTAGAAAAAATGTATACTCAAGAAGAATTAAACGAAGAAACAGAAATAATAGGACGATTACGAACAGCACAAGCAAAGCAAAAACTAAAAAAAATAAGAGAAGCAGAAGAAGAATTGATAGCATTTAAAGAACGTGCTGCTGCAAATTCTTACGCTACGATTGAAGATTCAGGAAAAGGATACTATATTCTAAAATATAATTGCAATGGTAAACAAGCAACAGGACTTATCCAAAAATAAATTTTAAAATTATAATAAAAATGTTATCATTTAATTAAAACAGATAAAAAAGGATTGATAAATGTACAAACCAACAAGAAATGTATATACAATAAGAACTTCACCATATAACGATAATGAAAAGCTTGAAAATCTTTTGAATGAAATGTCAAAAGATGGTTGGGATGTATACTCAATCCAGGAAATAGAAAATGATGAAGGTATTTTCTATAATTGTATATTCATAAAAGAAACAGAAAATGAAGACAATTCATTGAATGAAAATGATGACTTACTAAACTTCAAATCAAGGATTGAAAGAATTATCAATCCTGAACTTGACCCTTATGAACTATGCGTTGATATACAAAAGAAAATAAAAGAAAAAAGACAAAAAATAGCACAAGTTAAATCATTAATAGATGAAACGTCAGAAGATTCAAGAGCTATTCTAAACGCTAAAATTTCAAAACATATTGATGAACTTGATGATTTAAAAAAGAAACTTTCGAAAGTAATTAATCCAAACATTATGGAACAAAAATTGGGAGAACAGAAACTTACATTAGCTATATCAGAAGAATTAATAGACATTCTTGATAATGATAATGAATATAATATGCTTTCTCAAATTGTTCTTATAAGACAAAACTTAACAGAAACTCTAGGCTATATAATTCCAAAAATAAAAATAGAAGTAGATGACACTTTAGATGAAAATGAGTTTGCAATAAAAGTAAGGGGCATTCCCGTAATCACATCAAAAGCATATTGTGATTATACTATGTTCTATGAAAATGATTTGAAGATAGAAAAATTACCTGATAATTCATTCAAGAGTACAGATACAGTAACCGGTTTAAATACAATATGGATAAAAGAAGAAAAAGCAAAAGACTTTTGGGCTAAAGGGCTTGACACAACTGATTATATTGCTCATCTAATAGAATATACCGTTACAAAATATATTGATGATATTTTCGACTACTCAGACATCAACAGATATATTGAAATAGTAGGTAATCAAAACCTTTACCTTATAGAGAATATTATTCCTGATTATATGTCAGTTGCCGAATTAAAATATATTCTTACAAGCCTTATAAAAGAAAAAGTATCAATAAAAGATATCGTATACATTTTTGAAAAAATAAATGATTTTGCAGATGAAACAAATAAAGAAGAGCTATTAGAAAGAATAAGAGTATCATTAGCAAGACAAATCAGTTCTTCATTATGTAACGATAAAGATAGAAATATATATGCTTATGAGTTATCTGCAAACAGCATAAAATCATTTATCGGTGATAAAAATGTAAACGATGAAGTTATTAGAATTGAAAGTACCAAGATAGAAGAAATTATAAAAAATCTAAAAGAAAAAGTAGAACAATATACTCCTGAGGCAAAAGAAATTATACTAATTGCACCAATGAAAGTCAGACACATTATTTACTTAATACTTTCACAAATAATGCCAAACTTAAGAGTTGTAGCAAGAGAAGAAATCTTATTTGAACATCCGCTCAATATAATAAGCAGCATATAATTTATTATTGTTTATTGTATAAATTTTGAGCCATACAACTGTTTAAATTACGTCTAAGATTCATCAAACGTACATTCATCTGATTTTTTAAATTTTGACACCTTATTGTATCTGCAATGATATTAAAATCCATATCAGAAAGAGAATTGTGTCTAACTGTTGTATGAATAAAATCATTTACGTTATTTGTTTTTTCTGATTGATACAAACTAAAATTAATAGGTGAAATTCTCATTCATTTTTCCTTACTTACCTGTATATTATAATATACAAATAATTGCTTGAACACTTAAAACTTACACCAAATAAAAAACTGTAAAAAAATTTTTTTCAGTACAATAAATCCAAATTTTACATAAGTTAATATTTTTTTAAATCAACATTATTTAAGATTAAAAAAATCTATGTTAGCATATAACAAAGGAGTTGTTATGAGCATAGAAGAAATAATAAAAACAGCCAAAGGGACAGAAAAAGCAGATTTAGTAATCAAAAATGCACAGATTATAAATGTATTATCTGAAGAAATATATACAGCAGATATAGCGATAAAAGACGGAATAATAGCAGGTATAGGGAATAACTATAAAGGTAAAAACGAAATTGATGCAAAAGGAAAATACGTAAGTCCATCATTTATAGATGGACACGTACACATTGAAAGTTCTATGCTGCTACCATCTGAATATGCAAAAATGGTAGTACCCACAGGAACAACAACAATAGTTGCTGATCCGCATGAAATATCAAACGTAATAGGTCTTCACGGAATAAGTTTTATGCGTGAAGCTTCGAAAGATTTGCCTTTAGATGTATATATGACCCTTCCTTCTTGTGTACCGGCAACTCCATATGAAACATCAGGTTTTGAATTAAACAGTTATGATTTATCACTTTTAATAGATAGTCCTTGGGTTTTAGGTCTTGCAGAAATGATGAACTACCCGGGTGTTGTAAATCTTGATAAAGAAGTTCTATCAAAAATAAAACTTGCTCTTGAAAAAAGAAAAAGAATAGATGGACATGCACCATATTTATCAGGTAAAGATTTGTGTGCTTATGTTGCTTCAGGTGTTTCATCAGATCATGAATGCACAAACCCATCTGAAGCAATTGAAAAATTAAGACTTGGAATGTATTTAATGGTAAGAGAAGGAAGTGCAGCTAAAGATTTAGATGCATTAATTCCTGTATTAAAAGAATTTCCGACAAGAAAATGCATTTTTGTAACAGATGACCGTTATCCATCTGCCTTAAAGGAACACATAAATATGATGGTAAGAAGATCTGTTGAAAAAGGCATAAATCCAATCAAAGCAATCCAAATGGCAAGTATAAATACAGCAGAATATTTTGGATTAAAAAATCTTGGAGCAATTGCTCCCGGATATAAGGCAGATTTATTACTACTGGATAATTTAGAGACATTCAAACCTCAAACCGTAATAAAAGATGGTAACATTGTTGCTCAAGACGGAAAAATGGCGATTAATATTGATAGTAAAACTCTTTCTTCACTTCGAGGTACAGTAAATATAAGATGGCTTGAAAAAGAAGATATTAAAATTAAAGCACTATCAAATAAAGTAAAAACAATTGAAGTAACAGATGGTCAGTTAGTAACAAAATGCATTGAAGGAAAGATAAATATACAAGACGGATATGCACAAAGTAATCTTGATGAAGATGTTTTAAAAATCCTTGTAATTGAAAGACATAAAGCGAGCGGTAATATAGGCAAAGGATTTGTTAAAGGTTTCGGACTCAAATCAGGAGCTATTGCTTCAACTGTTGCACACGATTCACATAATATGATTGTAATCGGAACAAATGATGATGATATGTTCAAAGCGATAAAAGAACTTGTAAAATCTCAAGGCGGAAAAGTAATAGTAAAAGATGGCGAAGTTTTAGCCAAACTTGAACTACCAATAGCAGGTATAATGTCTGAAGAAAGTTCTGATACTGTTATAAGAAAAAGCGAAGAATTAAAAAATGCCGAAAAACTTATCGGCTGTTCATTGCAAGAACCATTTATGACAATGGCGTTTCTTTCTTTATCGGTAATTCCTGAACTAAAACTTACAGATAAAGGACTTATGGATGTTTTAAATAATAAATTTACAGAATTATTTATTAATTAAGAATGTTCCGTACTTTATATAATTATCCATTAAATATCTATCTAAACCTAATACATTATAGAAATTATTTAGCGCAAGACAACTGGTTATAAGCATATAAATAATAGAAATTAATAATAATATTTTGTATATTTTTATAATTTTGTCACTGAAATTAAATTTATTATTTGCAAACACAATAAATAATAATGGAAGCATAGATATTAAATAGCGGCCTTGAAAACCGCTGATTATTTTAGCATCAGGGTTTGACCAATATATTAAAAGATTATATTGAGCAATAAAGTAAGCAAATAAAAATACTATTAGCGCTGTTATTTTTAGACCATAAGATATCTTTTCTTTTAGAAAAATAAACATAGAGGAAAAAGACATAAAAGCAAGAACATAAACTTCAGGTCTTAAATATATGTGTACCCAACCAAAAACCCCTATTGTTTGGAAAAAATAACTTTGTAAATTAATAATAGTAGTAATACAAACTTTATTGAAAGTTTCAAATGGTTCTTTTAATAAGAAAAAAGAGTCATTGATTACAAAATAATCCGGATGCAAATTTTTAGGATTAATGGCAACCCAAATTTGACAAATAATTAATGTTATAAAAATTAATATTCCTATACATAAACCTTTTTTAAGTTTGAACTCTCTTGAAAATTTAGGAAGAAAAGGCAATAAAGCTAAAGGATAAACCAATCCTTTACAAAATGCACCGATTATTGAAAAAACACTTAAAATACTAAAATCACGTTTAGTTATTTCACTTTTACTAAATATCAATTTAAAAATTAAAGCAAAGAATAAGAAAGCAAACCCATTGTTAAAAGAATCAGCACTATAACTCATTCCCTCATATAAAGCCATTGGTAATAAAGCGATATACATAAAAGGATATTTGAATACGGGTGTAAATTTTATCGCAAAAGCAGAAAGTAAAATATATAAAAGTAAATTGCAAAATCTTCCCAGATAAAATAATATATTACCATCTTGAGTAAAAAAACTACCTATCTTTATTCCAAGTGAAGATGCAATATACATTATTGCAGAATTACGAGAAGCGAAATGAAAATTATTATTATCTCTTTTCAAAATATCGGATTTTTCTTCAGGATGTTTCTTTATATAATTTGATTTATCTATATTCTGAAAATAATTGTCATACTTTGTAGTTTTTACAGGCTTCTTACTGTAAAATATAAAATCAGCAATCTCACATGCCCGAAGCAAATGATGCGGTTCATCAGGAACTTCAAATGGGGGTGTTTTAAATAAAAATATACTTCCAAATATAAAAGCTAAAATAAAAAATATTTTTTCCGGTTTTTCTAAGATTTTATTCAAAATTAAATCAAATCTTATCTGCATCGTCAATACCTTAAATCAATTTAATAATGGAGCATTAATAATAAAAGTAACAGGTCCGTTGTTTAAAAGATTTATCTGCATATGAGCACCAAAAACTCCTGTTTTAACAGGAATTTCATGTTCTTCCACTTTTGAAATAAAATATTCATACATTATTTTAGCTTCATCAGGCTTCATTGCATTATCAAAACTTGGACGAGTCCCCTTTTTTATATCTGCACATAAAGTAAACTGAGAAACTATAAGCATTTCACCATTAATATCTTTTATGGAAAGATTCATCTTCTCATTCTCGTCAGGAAAACATCTTAATGCACAAAGTTTATTTGCAAGCCATTCAGCTTGTTCTTTTGTATCATTCTTTTCCGCACCAAATAGAACCAAATAACCTCTATCTATTGAACTGAATAATTTATTTTCAATAGTAACAGAAGCATTATCAACTCTTTGAACTACAAGTTTCATTACTTAACCGCAATTACTTCTATTTCAGCTAAAGCACCTTTAGGCAATTCTTTTGCAGCAACACAAGAACGAGCAGGTTTTGAAATAAAAGCTTTTTCGTATAAAGAATTAAATACCGCAAAATCTTTCATTTCTGCAATAAAACAAGTTGTTTTTACAACATCTTCAAAACCATATCCTGCTGCTTCAAGTAATCCTTTTATATTCTTTAGTATCTGATTTGTTTGTTCTTCAATTGTTCCGCCAATAAACTCATTAGTTTCGGGATTAATTGCAATCTGACCTGAACAATATAATGTATTTCCGCACTGATAAGCTTGTGAATAAGGACCTATTGCTTTAGGAGCCTTATCTGTTGAGATAATCTTATTCATTATCAATATCTCCCAATTTATTTTGTATTGCTTGCTCTACATTTTCATTCATAGTTTCTTCACTATATGAATCCTTAGTATCAGTAACAACAATTTTATTTACAGCCATTACAGAATCGTTTTCCATTAAGTTTTGAATTCTAACACCTGTAGCAGGTCTGCCTTGGCGTGATACATCACTAGCCTTAATTCTTGAAACTATACCGTTTTGAGTAACAACCATAATTTCATCATCTTCTTCTACAACAGTTAAAGCAACCAATCTTGATGAAGCTGTTTTAAATTTAGTAGCTATTAAACCAATACCGCCTCTGTTTTGAGGTCTGAATTCTGACATTTTTGAACGTTTACCAAATCCGTCAGATGTTACAACCAATAAATCAGCATCAAAGTTTCTTGGTATAATATCACAGCCGATAATTGTATCTGCTGTTCTCAACTTCATTGAATTTACACCTCTTGCGCTTCTACCCAAAGGTCTTAAATCATCAATAGCAAATCTTATTGCCATACCGCAGCTTGTAGCAATAAATACTTCATCAGAATTATTTGCTTGTTTTACCCAATTCAAGCTGTCACCTTCTTCAAGCCCTATAGCGATTATGCCGTTCTTTCTTATTGAAGCAAAGTTATCCAAACCAATTCTCTTTATATAACCTTTCTTAGTTAGCATAATAAGATTTGAATTAGGATCAAAGTTTGATACAGGAACAACTGCTGTTATTTGTTCATCTTGTTCAAGCGGCAATACGTTTATTATAGGAAGACCTTTTGCTTGTCTTGATCCTTCAGGGAAGTCATATACATTCAAGCTATAAACGGTACCTTTACTTGAGAAGAACAATACTTTATCATGCATCATTGCAGTAAAGAAGTGTCCTACATCATCGTCTTCTTTTGTTTTTATTCCGCCTTTACCTCTTGTTGCACGGTTTTGACGTTCAAATACATCTAAAGAAATACGTTTAATATAACCTTGACGAGTTATAAATACTGCCATTGGTATATTTGGAGTCAAATCTTCTATTGTCATTTCATCAGCTTCAGGAAGAATTTGAGTTTTTCTGTCATCTCCATATTTTTCTTTATCTTCATTTAACTCTTGTTTTATCAAGTTTAGAACTTTATTTCTATCAGCAAGTAACTCTTCATATTCTTGAATTTTCTTTTTCAATTCTTCATACTCAGCCTTGATTTTATCTTGTTCCAAACCTGTTAAACGTCTTAATTGCATTTCCAAAATAGCATTAGCCTGATCGACATCAAGACCAAATTTGGACATAAGACCTATTCTTGCCTCGTCTGCTGTTTTAGATTTTTTAATTAACTCAATAACATCATCCAAGCTTGCTAAAGCAATTAACAACCCTTCTAAAATATGGGCTCTCATTTTTGCTTTTTTCAAGAAGAATAAAGTTCTTCTTGTAATAATCTCAACTCTGTGTTCAATAAATTCATTAAGAACTTCTAATAAATTCATTAATCTTGGTTGTTGACCAACTAGAGCCAACATATTAACCCCAAATGTAGCTGTCAATTGAGTATATTTATAAAGATTATTTCTTACAACTTCAGGTTTTGCATCACGTTTAAGTTCGATAACAATTCTCATACCATCACGGTCAGATTCATCACGTATATCAGATATACCATCAATTTTTTTATCTCTAACAAGTTCTGCTATTTTGGTTATTAAAGCTGCTTTATTTACTTGATATGGAATTTCTGTAACAACAATAGCTGTTCTTGATTGACGTCCTCCGCCTGCCGGAATTTCTTCAAATGTTGATATAGCAGACATTTTTATAGAACCACGACCTGTAGCATATGCTTTCCTGATTTCAGAAACGCCAATAATACTTGCCCCTGTAGGGAAATCAGGTCCTTTTACATGGTGCATAAGTTCATCAATTGTCAAATTAGGGTTATCAATCAACGCAATAGTACCGTCAACTATTTCGCACAAGTTATGAGGCGGAACATTTGTAGCCATACCTACCGCAATACCAGAAACACCATTTAACAATAGCATAGGCAATCTAACAGGTAAAACGGATGGTTCTTCAAGTGAACCGTCAAAGTTCGGAACGAAATCAACTGTTTCACAATCAATATCAGCAAGCATAGAAGTTGTAATTTTATGCATTCTTGCTTCCGTATACCTCATAGCAGCAGCACCGTCACCATCGACACTACCAAAGTTACCATGCCCGTCTACAGTAAGATATCTAGTTGAAAAATCCTGTGCCATTCTAACCAAAGATTCATAAACAGCTGTGTCACCGTGGGGGTGATATTTACCTAAAACTTCACCAACGATTCTCGCACACTTTTTGAATGGTTTATCAGGTGTCATACCCAGTTCATTCATAGCAAATAGAATACGTCTGTGAACAGGCTTCAAACCGTCTCTAACATCAGGAAGTGCTCTACCGATAATTACAGACATTGCATAATCTATATAACATTGTTTCATTTGTTCACGTATATTAACCGGAACAATTTTTCCATCTTCAAAAAAATTCTGTTGAGCCAAAACTTATACCCCTTTATGACAATTTATTATTAAATTTCTCACTCTCTCAAAAGTTCATGATACCTATATTGTAACACAAACAAGCTTTTGAGCAAATTATTAACAATCTTATTTCTTAATCTTTTTCAATAAAAATCTTATTGTAATAGCAAACCGTATTTTCTTGCAATTTTTATTGTTTCATTATCCATTGCAACAGGAATCCCATTCATTTTAATATCACGCATATAAGCATATCTGTGCCTTCCGTCTCCAAAAGCGATTTCAGGATATTCTCCATAATCATTAATATATACTACAGGAGCATATATATTTTTACCTGTTTTTAAATACTCTTTTAAATTTTCGGTTCTTTCAGGCTGAGAAATATATCCCTCCTTGCCGACATAAGCAAAGCCATATTTCTCATATGCATTATCAAATTTTGTTGTATCTATTTCAACTAATCTATAGCCTCTTAATTTATCCTCTGGTGACAATTCAACCCTTGATTTTATACTTTCAGAGGATTCAAGTAATTCTGAAAATGATTTTCTGGTAAAATTTATACCTCTATTAGCAAGCATTGTCTCAATTTCATCATCTGCACCCTTATCTTCACCTATAAAATTTATAGTTGAATTTGCATAAGTATAATTTTCTTCAGGAATTTCTACTGAAGATGAAATTTTGTCTCCCAAAAAAGAATATCTATCTGATAAATCAATAATTTCATCAACTTTATTCGGATTTTCTTTAGCTTTTACTACATATAAACTCTGAAAAGAAGGCTTAAGATTTCTGTTATAGTTATTAATTTGCATATTTTATTTCCTTTTAACTGCATAAAACTCATAAATAGTAAAAATTGCCAATAATTGTTCTTTTATATTTTTTTATCTTATAATTCACTTGTAAGAGAAAATATAATGAAAAAAACATTGGCAGAAAATAAAAATATAAGAAATATAATAGAAGAAACAAACCTAAAACATATTGCCATCATTATGGATGGAAACAGACGTTGGGCAAAAAACAGGATGTTACCGTCTGCAGCAGGTCATAAAATGGGTGTTGAAGCTTTAAGAACAACACTAAAAGCCTGTAAGAAATTTGGCATTAAATATCTTACCGTTTATGCCTTCTCTACCGAGAATTGGAACAGAGCAAAGGAAGAAGTTGATTTTTTAATGTCTTTACTTGCAAAAACTATTGTTAAAGAAGTACCGGAATTTATAGAACAAGATATTAAACTTACTTTTATCGGCGACAGAAAATCACTTTCTAAAGAAATAAATGACGTACTTGAATACGGAGAAGATAAAACATCAAAATGCAATACATTAAATCTTCAAATTGCATTTAACTACGGTTCAAGAATGGAAATTACAAATGCAGTAAAAGAAATTTGCAAAAAAGTTCAAAATGGACAACTTGAAATTTCAGATATTAACGAAAATACAATAGAAAGTGAACTCTATACCAAAAATCTTCCCGCTCCTGATTTATTAATCAGAACCGGCGGTGAAAAAAGAATAAGTAATTATTTACTATGGCAAGTTGCATATTCAGAAATATATGTTACAGATAAATTCTGGCCTGAATTTGATGAAAATGAACTATCTGAAGCAATAATTGAATTTCAATCAAGAAATAGAAGATTTGGGAAATAAAATATGATTAAGATAACTCTGGCGACTTCAAATCCGCATAAATTAGAAGAAATAAATGCAATTAATAAAAATAAAGATATCATTTTTGATGTAGTTAAGGGAGATTTTAATCCTGTAGAAGACGGTAAAAATTTTGAAGAAAACGCTGCTATAAAAGCAAAAGAAGCTGCAAAAATAATGAAAACATTTTGTTTGGCAGACGATTCAGGACTTTGTATTGATGCTTTAGAGGGACGCCCCGGTATACATTCTGCAAGATATGCTCAAACTCAAAAAGAAAAAATAGAAAAACTTTTAGCAGAAATGAAAAATGTACCATATGACTGGAGAAGTGCTCATTTTGTTTCATCTATGGTTTTAGTTAATGCAGATGGAGAAATAATCCACACACAAACAGGTAAAGTATTTGGCTATATAGATGATTCTCCCAAGGGAACAAATGGTTTTGGTTATGATCCTATATTTTTTATTCCGTCAAAGAACCAAACAATGGCAGAACTTCCTAATGAAGAGAAGAATAAAATTTCACATAGAGCTAACGCCCTAATCCCTATGCTTGAATGGATTGAAGAAAATTTATTATAAATTATTCATCAGTTAATAAAAAATTTTCAGGCAATTCTTTCTCTATCAACATAACAAAATCAGAAGGTTTCACACCTAATGCTTCTGCAACTTTCCATACAGAAATAAACATAGGGCTATTGGATGCAGATTCCATTCTGCTTAATAAAGATTTTTGAATTTCATATTCATCAGCAAGCATTCTTTGTGATTTTAATTTTTCTTTACGAAGTTTTTTTATAGTTGTAGAAATTGCTTGTATTAACAGTTTTTCTTTTATTAGATTTTTACTGTTTTGATACATTCTTAAACCCCTATAATTTAATCAAGTTTACATTGTATATCTATTATGCTTTTTTATTTTCAGGTTGTTCAAATTCTCTCAACCCCGGAGCTTTTGTACTACCTGTTCTTTTAGCAGTAATAGCATACTGCAATTTCGGAATTGCAACACCTAATGCTAAAGCAGAAATACCTATTGCTATTGCTCTAAATCCTGTTGACATCATAAAGCTTTTCTTTGACAATTTATCAAGAAGATTTTTATCTATAATACCGTTATTTGTTTTATTTGCCGCTTCAATGACAGATCTTGCATAATCATCTATATTATCTCTAAACTTAGTAATCTTTTTCATAGGAATAAATTTATACGGATTTGTTAAAGCTTCACCAAATTTAGTTTTAAATACACTTTTCATAAATGATGGTTCACTTATTGCACCATTTTTCAAAACATCCGCAACTTGCTGCTTTGTTAATACTGCACCGACTCCTGCTTGTTTTGGCTGCAGTTTAGAAAGTTCTGTAGCTTTCTTAATTAATGTTTCATCAGTTATATGTTTACTCAATTCGGATAAAGATATAACATCAGAGTTAAATGGCAGTTTTGATAATAATTCTACAGCCTTATCATCAAGTTTTCCAAGTGTTTTTGCCGCAAATTCTTTTACACCTATTGTTCCGAATGTTCCATCCGCTTGTTTTATTTGTTCCAAACACATATTGTGAACTTGTTTTGCAGCAACAGTATCTATTGATGTACTCTTTGCACTACCTGTTATTTTTTGCAACAAAGAATATATTATAGGCGTACTAGCAATATAGAAAAACGAAGATGCAGTATCTCTGAATAAATATTCTAACCCCTCATCTTTATTTCTTGAAGTAGTAACACGACCAGCCAATATTCCGACATCACTTGATAATAATTTACATATCTTGTTACCTTCCAAATAATGCGCTACCGTAGTTATTGCATTAGGAGAAATTCCTCTAAAAGCAGGCTTTTCCTGAGATGAGAACTTTTTATTAAACTCATCAAAAGATACAGAAGCAAATTGAGAGTATTTATCATCATTGTTAATATTTTTTGATTGTGAATTATTTCCCTTATGCATTAATTTTCTTGTAATTGCCTGATTGATTTTTGGAAGAGCAAACCCGACAAATCCTGTTGCCAATAAAGTTGATAATATGATTTTTGAGAATTTAAATACAGCAAGCTTTTTTTCTAATTTCTTCAAAGCATCTGTATCTTTAACTTTTTCTGATAAATCATCAACCAAATTGTTAAAAGGCGTTCTTAAGGCGTCTTTACCAACATCGAATTCAGTTGTAGGAAGTTTTAGTACATGTGTACCTATCTTATCTCCGATGTTATTGAAAATATCAACACCTTTCATCCAAAAAACAGCAGAAACAATGTCATCAAAAGCTCTTTCTCTAAGTTCTGCACTACCGCCACGTTTATATGCATTATATCCTCGTCCTCCGGTAACTGCTGATTCAAGCAGAATAGTAGAAGCTAAAGCATCTTGATCTGCAAGAGTCCTGACTATTTCTCTTGCACCTTTATTACTAACTTGATATTTTTTGTTATTACTGTTTTCTTGACTAACTGATATTCTATTTATTTGCATCGATTATTATTTTTATCCAATAGCCTTTTCAAAATGGTTAAAAATAGTAATAAACTTTTTTTGCTAGTTTGTTTCAATTTTTAATATTTTAAATTTTTCATTTACTTTATTTTTTTAGATTATATAATAAACTTACTCACTAATCCTCTAAGCAGATTGTTACATTGACAATACTGACATTAGAAAGGGAAATACATTATGGCAAATATTAAATCCGCTAAAAAAAGAATTTTAACTGCAGAAAGAAACTATGAAAGAAATGTTGCTTTCAGATCTGCTATTAAAACTGCTGTTAAAAAAGTTGTTGTTTTAGCGCAAGCCAAAGAAAAAGACCAAGCAGCTATTAATACAGCATTATCAGCAGCATATAAATTATGTGATAAAGCTGTTTCTAAAGGTATTTTACATAAAAATACTGCTGCCAGAAAAAAATCAAGATTAACAAAAGCAGTTAACAAATTAATGGCTTAATTGTTTTTGATTAACCTTAATTTTTAGGTTTAAAAAAAGCTCCTGACATTGAGGAGCTTTTTATTTTATTATCTTTATATTTTTATTAACCAACTAATCCCGAATCATCATATTCTGAAGCTTTTACCATAATAGCATGTTCAACAGGATTTTCTTTTTTTATTGATGTGTCAAAAGGAACTTCATCAAAACTATATTCTTCTTTTACTCTTTTTAACTGATTTTCATCAACCAATTTTTTTGCAAGTTCAGCAATTTCATATACTAATTGGTATCTGTTTTCAGTTGTTTCGTTAAGATCCCACGCTATTTTTATAATTTGGTTCATAAATTCCTCCAGTATAATTTCAGATATTTTAATAATACTATGCTCATTTTTTAATATCAAGCAATGTTTTTTTCTTAGAAATTAAAATATTAATTTTTGTAAATGGGCGTAAAATCATGTGTCATCATGCTTTGCCATGTTTCGAACTCATCCGGTTATATATATTAAAAATTGTAAACTTGAATTTAATATCATGGAAACTCATGTGTCATCATGCTTTCCATGATTTTATGTTCTATTACACATATAAGGCTTCTAGCCCTATATCATGCCTAAAACCTATGATTATAAAGGTAGGTAATTTTATAGGTTTTATGCAAAATTCAAGTAATTACTCATATATAGACAACAAAGTAATTAATATTAAGTCAGAACTCCTTTGCAGAGAAGCTGAAGATGATTTTTATTATTTCAATAAGATAAATGAAGCTTTCAAAAAACTTACTCAAGCGGTAAGGCTTACACCAACACACTTAAAAAGTACTATCTTACTCGCTGATATTTGTTTTATTAAAGGAAAAATAAAAAAAGCTTTAAATCTATATTCAATAGCAAAAAATATTTCACCAAATAATAGCAAAATAACAGCTGCAATTGCCAACTGCTATTACGTTTTAGGAAATTACTCGCAGGCATTGATTTATATAGAAGAATCTATTAAAAAAATTAATCTTGAAAATTGTGAACTTTATTCGCAATTACTTGAAATTAAAATAAATATTCTTTTTGAACAAAAAAAATACAAAGAAGCATATTCTACTTTTATCAATTTTAAGAATAATCTAAGGAAAATATCTTTCATTACAGATTATAATATTAATTATGAATTACTTAGTAAGAAAATAGACTTACAGAAAAAAGTTCAAAAATCTAATTTAAAAATTGTTTAGAATATTGGTTAGAAAGACAAAATAGTGAAAAGTCATATAAAAAAATTTGTTTTATTACTCATAACTTTAGTTTTCTTATATTTTGTCTTTGTTAATTTAGATATAAAAGAGCTAATAAAAAGCATAAAAGAATTTGATATAAAATACATTATATTTCTAAGCATTTCAATAATTTTATCGCTTGCCTGCAGAGGAATTTGCTTTAAACAGCTTATATCTAAAACAGTACATGTACCATTAAAAGAACTTGTTCCATTATGTTTAACAGCTGCATCATTAAATATTGTTTTACCGGCAAGAGCTGGCGATATATTTAGAGCTTTTTTTATAGGTCAAAAATATAACGTAAGCAAAATTAAAATATTTGGTACAGTTATGTTAGAAAGAATATTTGATGTATTCGTAATATTTTGTTTTCTATTAGTTGGTGTTTTTATGTACCATAAGAATGAACTTGCTATTAAATTATGTTCATTTGCAGGTGCTTGTATTCTTATAGGAATTACATTTGCAATAATTACTTTTAAATATAATAAAACAGATGAAATTTGCAATCATATAATTAATAAAACAAAATCACTACCATTTTCTAATTTAATTCAAAAAGCAACAAATTTTACAAATAAAACGTGCAATTCATTTTTTAACGGATTTGAAGTTATAGAAGCACCAAAAAAAATATTTGCTGCTTTAATAGCATCTTTTGGAATATGGTTTTTTGAATGTTTAAACTTTTATATTACAATACAAGGTTTCGGATACCATTTACATTGGTCAGTAACAATTTTTATTATTTGTTTTATTGCACTTGCTTGTATGGTACCATCTACCTCTATATTTATTGGACCTTACCAATTAGCTGTAATAACAGCATTTTCAATTTATGATGTAAATAAAGAAGGTGCTCTTGCAATTTCTTTTGTAGAGCAAGCTATTGTTACGATTGTAACTTCAATATTCGCCATACTGTTTTTATTAAAAAATAATATTTCTTTTAAAGATTTACAAAAAGATGTACAAGAAAAATTCTAAGTTTTATTAAGAAATAAAAAAAGAAATTTATTTTCGAGCAATTAAAAATATTTTTTTTCTTTATCAAATTAAAGGTAAGGAGAAAATAAATGAGTATCCAAAGTGTAAATTTAATAAAAGGTATTTGTAAAAAGATTAGTGCTTCAAATGCGACAAAAACAGCATTAAACAAAAAAGCGATTCAAAATGCACTTGTCAGAAATGCCGATAAAAATTGTTTACAAAAAGCAGTCCCTATAGAAATTATAGATAGCGGAATAAAAACAGGCATAGGTGAAAAATTATTGCCTGTTCTCGGATTAAGTGCAGCCAGCGGATATTCTGCAAATAAAGCACTTGAAAAAGGGCAAAGAGTTTTTTCTACTACTGCATAAAACAAAAAAGATATTGATTTCTCAATATCTTTTTTGTTATTAATAACTTTTATTTTATTAAAGTTTAGCAAGGTATTCATTAATAGCTTTTGCAGCTCTTTTACCTGCCCCCATTGCATTAATTGCAGTAGATGAACCAGTCGGAGCAACGTCACCACCAGCGTAAACTCCATCAACTGAAGTTTCACCTGTTTCAGCATTAATAACAATATAACCTTTTTTGTCAGTATCTAAATTCATACTATCTTTTAACATAGATGCTTGAATTGTAGGGTTAGGACCTGTACCTAATGCAACAACAACTGTATCTACATCCAAATCAACAAATTTGCCTGTAGGAACAGGTTTTCTTCTGCCTGATTCGTCAGGTTCCCCAAGTTCCATAATTTCAAACTGCATGCCATTTACATAACCGTCTTTATTATAAATTTCTTTTGGTGCATGCAAGAACTTAAATACAACACCTTCTTCTTTTGCGTGTCTGATTTCTTCTAAACGTGCAGGTAATTCAGCTTCAGTTCTTCTATATACAATATAGACTTCTTTAAAACCAACTCTTACCGCAACACGAGCAGCATCCATAGCAACATTACCACCGCCAATTATAGCAGCTTTTTCACCTACTCTTATAGGAGTTGCCGTTTCTTCTAAATTTGCTTGCATCAAATTAACTCTTGTTAAGAATTCATTTGCAGAGAATACTCCGTTTAGATTTTCCCCGGGAATTCCCATCATTTTTGGCAATCCTGCACCTGAACCTATAACGATAGCATCAAATCCATCTTCTTTTAATTGTTTTATAGTGATAGATTTTCCGACAACAACATTTGTATAAAATTTAACACCCATTGCTTTTAAATTATCAATTTCTTTATCAAGGAAAGTTCTTGGTAATCTAAAAGGAGGAATACCATATCTTAATACACCGCCTAATTTATGAAGTGCTTCAAAAACAACAACATCGTGTCCTGCTTTTCTCAAGTCAGCAGCCGCAGTAATACCGGCACAACCGGAACCAACTATTGCAACTTTTTTACCCGTTTCTTTTATTTCACCTACTTTTAAGCTTGTTGCATCACCAACATAACGTTCTAACGCACCAATTGCTATAGGTTCAGATTTTATACCCAATACGCATTTGCTTTCACATTGACGTTCTTGAGGACAAACTCTACCGCATACAGAAGGTAATAAACTTGATTCTCTGATAATTTCACCTGACTTTTCAATATCACCTTCTTTTAATGCATTTATAAATCCGGGGATATTTATATTTACTGGACACCCCTGTACACATCTTGGATTTTTACAATTTAAACAACGAGAAGCCTCTAATTTTGCTTGTTCATCTGTTAAATTTGACTCAACTGCTTCAAAATTAGTACGCCTAACCATCGGGTCTTGTTCATGTTGTCTTTGTCTTACTGCCATATCTATATCCTTCTTGTTTAACCAAAACTTAAGTAAATTATACTATAAAAACATTGTGTAATATTTTTGTTTTTTTGCAAAGTTTTTAACAAAATTTTTTAGGTATAATAACTTTAGAGTATTTAATGTGGAGAAGTTATGAAAATCAACAAAAATTATTTGGAATTGGAAGATAGTTATTTATTTTCAACCATTGCAAAAAAAGTAAATCAATTCGTAAAAGAAAACCCTGATAAAGATATAATCAGACTTGGTATTGGTGATGTTACATTACCTTTGGCTCCTGTAGTAGTCGAAGCTATAAAAAATGCAGCAGATGAAATGGGAAAAAAAGAAACATTTAAAGGATATGGACCAGAACAAGGCTATGCGTTTTTACGTGAAGCAATTCAAAAATATTATTCTCGTAAGAATGTAAATTTAGAAGCTGATGAAATTTTTATTTCAGACGGTGCAAAAAGTGATCTTGGTAATATCTTAGATATTTTTGGACTTGAAAATACCGTTTTAGTACCGGATCCGGTATATCCTGTATATGTTGATACAAATGTAATGGCAGGAAGAAAAATAATTTTTGCAGACGCAAATGAAAAAAATGGATTTTTACCATTACCTGATGAAAATGTTAAATGTGATATTATATATATTTGCTCACCAAATAACCCAACAGGAGCTGTTTATACAAAAGACGGACTAAAAAAATGGGTTGACTATGCACTAAAAAATGATGCGGTTATACTATTTGATGCTGCATATGAATGTTTTATAAAATCAGAAGAACTTCCAAACAGTATATATGAAATCGAAGGTGCAAAGAAATGTGCCATAGAATTTTGTTCTTTCTCTAAAACAGCAGGTTTTACTGGTACAAGATGCGGATATACCGTAGTTCCGAAAGAATTAGTAAAAGAAGGTGTTTCTTTACATAAATTCTGGTTAAGAAGACAAACAACAAAATTCAACGGAGTACCTTATATTGTTCAAAAAGGTGCAGAAGCGATATTTTCTGAAAAAGGACAAGAGCAAATAAAAGAAAACATAGCTTACTATAGCGAAAATGCAAAAATTATTGCAGAAACTATGGATAAAAAGGGCATATGGTATACCGGAGGTAAACACTCACCGTACATATGGTTAAAATGCCCAAATAACATGTCTTCTTGGGAATTTTTTGATTACCTTTTAAATAATATTGCAGTAGTTGGAACCCCAGGGGCTGGATTTGGTAAAAATGGTGAAGGATACTTCAGATTAACATCTTTCGGCAACCGTGAAAAAACAATTGAAGCAATGGAAAGATTTTCAAAACTATTTTAAAAAAGAGGAGTTTAAAACTCCTCTTTTTTATTAGTTATGTTTTGATTTTTCAACATATTTTAATATAGCAGATGAAACAGAAGGTCTTTCGTACCAATCACGTATGTACCTTTCAAGCCCAAAACAACTTCCTCTTTCTTTTAGTCCGTTATTAACATTGAATGCAGCTTCACACATACCTATCTGTACTGTAAAAAACGGACTTTTAGGGTTTTTAACATCTATATTAAAACTTAAACCACGAACTCTTTTAGCTCCGCCTGAAACTTTTTCTTCTATATCCTTTTTAGAGGTAAGAAGATTAATCAATGATTGTTCCAATTCTGTTATTACTGGATCTTTTCCTTCAGCCATACTCTTATCCTTCTCTAAAATATTTATCTTTCAAGTGCCTATTAATTAATATACCACATTTTGTAGTTGCTAAACCCCCTTGCGATGTTTCTTTTAACAATGGGGACATCAATTGACCTGTTTGGACCATTGCATCAATAACTTCATCAAAAGGTATTTTACTTTCAACTCCTGCCATAGAAAGTTCTGCAGCAGTAATTGCGTGTATTGCAAGAAATACGTTTCTTTTAACACAGGGGATTTCAACCAATCCAGCAACAGGATCACAAGTCAAACCTAAAATATTCTTAATTGCCAAAACTGCTGCATTAATTATTTGATTTTCATTTCCACCGAGAATTTGCACAGCAGAAGCAGCACTCATAGCTGAAGCGACACCGCACTCCGCTTGGCATCCCGCTACAGCACCTGCCATTGCAACTTTTGATGATATAACATAGCCTATTGTACCTGCGGTAATTAGTGCATTTATTTCTTCTTCTTCTGTCAAATTATATTTTTCTGATAAAGAAATAATAACAGCAGGAACTATCCCGCAAGAACCGGCTGTTGGACATGCAACAATCTTATTCATTCTTAAATTTTCTTCCATTGTTGCAAGTGCATAAGTTGTAATCTTTTCATATAGATCGCCAAACAATGCAGGTGTTTGAGCATATCTTTTTTTTAATTTTAATGTATCATCACCGCATAATCCGCTAAAAGATTTTTCACTTGAAGTAAGACCACTAACAATTGCTTCTTTCATTGCATTTATATTTTTTAGAACTTTTTCTCTTACTTCTTTTACAGTAATTTCAAAATCATAGGCTTCTTTTTCCTGCATTATTTCATATATTTTTTTATTTTCTTCTTTGCAGGCTCTCAAAAGTTTTTCAAAAGTGTTTATAGAATATTCCAACTTATGCCTCTAGTTTTTTCACATTTCTAACAAAATACACATCATCAATTTTTTTTATTTCATCAATCAAAATATCAGAAACATTACCATCTAAACAAATGCACATTGAGGCGGTTTTTCCCCTTGCATTTCTGTCACAATCAAGTGAAGCAATATTTATATTTTCTTTTTGAATTAATGTTGAAACTTTTGATATCATCCCGGGTTTATCTTTATAAAATAGAACAAGAGTATTATATTCACCTGAAATTTTAGTTGCGAAATCATCAATCTTAACTATCTCAACATTTCCTGCTCCTACAGAATTCCCGGAGACTATCATTTGAATTTTTCCATCTAAAATAAAATCAACAGAGTTAGGATGCATATCCAAATTTTGTTCAAATTCATAATTGTATTTTATTCTTTTTGCTTCTTCATTATCATAAATATTTTTTATTTCGTCACTATCAACATTGAAGCCTAAAAGCCCTGCCAATAAGCCTTTATCTGTACCGTGGCCTTTTCCTGTTTGAGCAAAAGAATTATACAATCTGAATGTAACTTTTGTAGGAGTTTCACCGTAAATATTTCGGACCAACAAACCAAGCCTGACAGCACCTGCAGTATGAGAACTGGATGGACCTGTCATAATAGGTGATATAACATCAAATAATGAACGTTGTTTCATAGTTTAATATTATATGTTTTCTTTTTGGTATGCAATATTAATACAAACAAAAAAAAGCTCTTTCTTAGGAAAAGAGCGTTAACTAGGTTAGTTTTGGTAGATAGTTGTTCAGTTTTAGACTTTTATGAGTCTTACATTTTCTTTAATAACCCTGAATATTTTTTTATGCGCATTTAATGCAACATTTTTACAATACTTTACATGTTTTTTATAAATGCTTATTTAAAAATTAAAGTTTTAGACAAATCGTCCGATTATAAAAAATACATTAAAAAAGTGAGGTATTAATATGTATTATTACAATTCGGTATGGCCAGGAGCATATAGTTTTAAAAGCGAAATCAAATTGTTTACTCAATGGTTTAAAAATCAACTTGAAATAATACTAAATAAAATTGAAGAAACAGAAAAGAAACTCGGATAAAATTATCATTGTTATTCAATAAAAACCTATGGTATACTTGCTCTAGTAGCTAGTATATAGGTTTTTTTACAGTGATATCACAAATATTAACAGCCTGCGTAATAGGGCTGGATGTATATAAAATACTCGTTGAAGTTGACGTAAACAACTCACTTCCCTCTGTTTCTATTGTAGGGTTACCAGACCTTTCAATAACCGAAGCTAGAGAGAGAGTTCGTTCTGCAATTAAAAACTCAGGGTATGATTTCCCTAATAAAAAAGTAATAGTAAACTTGGCACCTGCAGATATAAAAAAAATCGGCAGTTATTATGATTTGCCAATTGCAATAGGGATACTTTCGAAAAACAATACAATTCAAAAGAATGAGTTTAAAGATATTGCATTCATTGGAGAATTATCACTAGATGGTTCACTTAGAGCTGTGAACGGAGTTTTACCTATTGCAGCAGGATTAAAACAGCAGGGAATAAAAACGCTGATTGTTCCGTTTGATAATGCAAAAGAAGCCGCAATTATTCAAGGTTTAACCGTTATAGGTGCAAAATCTTTGATTGAAATAGTTAACCATTTTAATACTGAATCACCTGAACATAAAGAAATCAAACCAACCATTGTAGATATAAATGAATTTATGCAAGAAAAAACTGAGCAAGACGGTTACTTTGATTTTAAAGATGTAAAAGGTCAGCTAAAAGCAAAAAAGGCTATGGAAATAGCCGCCGCAGGAGCTCATAACCTTTTAATGTCAGGACCTCCGGGTTCCGGAAAAACATTATTGGCTAAATGTTTTTCTTCAATTTTACCGCCTTTAACTTTTGAAGAATCAATTGAACTAACTAAAATATACAGTATTAGCGGATTAATCAATCCCTCTAAACCATTAATTACAACAAGACCTTTCAGAAGCGTTCATCATACAGCTTCTGCAATAGGAATAATAGGCGGAGGAACAAATCCAAAACCAGGAGAAATAACACTTGCTCACAGAGGTGTATTATTTTTGGATGAATTTGTAGAATTTCCGAGGAACGTGCTTGAAGTTCTTCGTCAACCGCTTGAAGACGGGAAAATAGTTATTGCAAGAGCAAAAATGAGACTTGAATTTCCTTCCGATTTTATATTACTTGCGGCGATGAATCCTTGTCCTTGCGGTTATTTAGGCGATAGCGAAAAAAATTGCACTTGCAGCGATTTTCAAGTAAAACAATATCGCTCAAAATTATCAGGACCATTGTTAGATAGAATCGACATTGTTATAGATGTTCCAAGATTAAAAATCAATGAACTAACAGACAAAAATATACCACAGGGAGAATCCTCTGAACAAATAAGAGAACGAGTTGTAAAAGCAAGGAATATCCAACTTGAAAGATATAAAGGGCTTGGAATATATACAAATTCAGAACTAACGCCCAAATTAATTAAAAAATTCTGTATTCTTGATGAAACAAGCTCCAACATTTTAAAAGAAGCTGTAAGAAAGTTTAGTTTATCGGCAAGAGCATATGATAGATTATTAAAACTTGCAAGAACCATTGCAGATTTGGATTCATCAGAAAACATACAAGCTAAACATATTGCACAAGCAATACAATACCGTTCCTCAATGTAAAATGGAATAATTTTATGAGAGAAATTGTTGAATTTTATATTTCAACTTGGTGCAAAAAATTGAACCTACTTCCGGAAACAATTAATCCAATTATTGGGATTATTTACTTTCTCCTATATTAATAATTTTTATTCGATTGGAAATCTTTTTAATTCCTCCGATATTATAAAGGCCACCAATAAATATAACCTTATTATTTATATTTGAAATAGAATTTCTGTAAGAATAACTTTTATATTTTTTTGATTTTATCAATGAAATAGAATTTGTTCGTAAATCATAAAATAAATTAAAATCGAAATAATCTATAATATTATAAGAGCCTAATAACAACACTCTGTCCTGTCCTATTATATTTATTGGCTGATATCCTTTTTGATACTTATATGAATCAATAAAGTTAGTTCTATCATAAAATTTATCAGTAAGAATATCGTATTTTTCTGCATATATTGATCTAGGACTTGAACAAACATGTACTAAAATATCTTTGATTGAAAAAATACTATTATATACACATATATTTTTATCATATCCTGATTGTTTTTTTTGAATTTCTTTTAATTTATTTTTATTAATATCATAAACATACATAACCGTATCATTACTTTCTTCACTATGAGGAGATGTTTTAATAGCCCCCACCGCAAAAAAAACATTAGAGCCTATTGTTATAAAATTAACCTTTTCTCTTACCGAACGTTTTGGTTTAGAGATATTTCTTAATATATTATGTTTTATATCATATAAATCTAAATTATTAGTATATCCATCAATCATTAATACACGACTATCATCAATTAATGCTGCGCGTACATAATATTTTTCTTCTTTCATTTGAGTAAGAAATTCAAACTTCTGCTCTTTTGTTCTATATATTTCAATTGATTTTTTATCTTTATCTCCACCTATTATTAATACATCACCATTGGGCAATAGAACACTTGCATGTGTCGTTCTCTTTGAATTCATTTTAGCTTTTATTAATTCGACCTTATTGTTTTTGGGGTCATAAATTTCAGCTGTATCTAGTATGACAACCTCTCCCGAATATTTTGTTTCTCCACCTGTTATTAATATTTTTCCATCATTTAATACAACTGCTGAATGATTATAACGTGGAATTTTTAACCTAGGTTGATTAACATAAAATAAAATAATAGAAATTAATATTACGAATACTAACCCGTAGGTTGAAGCTAAAACCAACAATTTTTTCCACCAGTTTCTATTGCCTTCCGGTTTATTTAGGGTTTTTTCTTGATTATTTTCTATATTCTCTTTATTTTTGTCAGTCATTATATAATCCTTATTAAATGTCTTAAAACGCAAAATGCTGATATGGTCTTTACCACATCAGCTCTATCTTATTTTTTAGAAAGTAAAATATCTCTTCAACTTCCCTCACTTATTTTAAAAATTAAAATCTTTTTCATCTTAATTCTTAAAATTTTTGTTATACTCCATATTACAATTTTTTTTCATTCTTGTATATAACTATTTTAAAATATAAAATTTTCAACATAAAAAAGGAGGGGTTAAACCCCTCCTTTTAAAATAATATGTAATAATATCTTATTTCATAGCATTTTCAACTGCAACAGCAACTGCAACAGTAGCACCTACCATTGGGTTATTACCCATACCAATTACACCCATCATTTCTACGTGAGCAGGAACTGAAGATGAACCGGCAAATTGAGCGTCACCGTGCATTCTTCCCATTGTATCAGTCATACCATAAGAAGCAGGACCAGCAGCAACGTTATCAGGGTGAAGTGTTCTACCTGTACCGCCACCTGATGCTACTGAGAAGTATTTTCTGCCGTTTTCCCAGCACCATTTTTTATATGTACCTGCAACCGGGTGTTGGAAACGAGTTGGGTTTGTTGAGTTACCAGTAATAGATACATCAACACCTTCTTTTATCATAACTGCAACACCTTCTGATACATCATCTGCACCATAGCATTTAACTTTTGCTCTTTCTCCATCTGAGAACGGTGTTTCTTTTAATACTTTTAATTCGCCTGTTTTATAGTCATATGCAGTTTCAACAGCTGTAAAACCGTTAATTCTTGCAATGATATAAGCAGCATCTTTACCTAAACCGTTTAAAATAACTCTTAAAGGTTCTTTTCTTACTTTGTTTGCATTTCTTGCAATACCAATAGCACCTTCAGCTGCTGCAAATGATTCGTGACCGGCTAAGAAACAGAAACATTTTGTTTCTTCTCTTAATAACATAGCACCTAAATTACCATGTCCTAAGCCTACTTTTCTTGTATCACCAACTGAACCCGGAACTGCAAAAGCTTGTAAACCTTCACCGATAGCTTCAGCTGCATCTGCTGCATTTTTGATACCTTTCTTTATTGCAATTGCACATCCTAATGTATATGCCCAAGATGCGTTATCAAATGCAATTGGTTGAATACCTTTAACAATTTCATCTACATTTATACCTTTTGATAGACATAATTCATTTGCTTCATCTAAAGATTTGAAGCCATATTCTTTTAGAACTTTATCTATAGTTTTTTGACGTCTATCTTGTCCTTCAAATTTTGCCATAGTTTTATTTCCTTATTTTAATTAGTTATACAAATTTTATTATTGTTTACGTGGGTCGATTGTTTTAACAGCATCTTGGAATCTGCCGTATGTTCCAATATTCTTTTCATAAGCTTCTTTTGGATCTTTTCCTGCTTTAATAGCATCCATTACTTTACCCAAGTTAACAAACTTATAACCGATTACTTCGTCATTTTTATCTAAACCAAGTTCTAAAATATAACCTTCAGCAAGTTCTAAGTATCTTACACCTTTTTGTTTTGTAGAGTGAATTGTACCAACTTGTGAACGAAGACCTTTTCCTAAATCTTCTAAGCCGGCACCGATTGGAAGTCCGCCTTCAGAAAATGCTGTTTGAGTTCTTCCGTATACTATTTGTAAGAATAATTCTCTCATTGCAACGTTTATAGCATCACAAACCAAGTCTGTATTTAATGCTTCTAATATTGTTTTACCCGGAAGAATTTCACCTGCCATAGCTGCTGAGTGAGTCATCCCTGAACAACCTAATGTTTCAACTAAAGCTTCTTGTATTACACCGTCTTTAACGTTTAATGTTAATTTACAAGTACCTTGTTGAGGAGCACAACATCCACAACCATGAGTTAAACCTGAAATATCTTTAATTTCTTTGCACTTTGTCCATTCACCTTCTTGAGGGATTGGAGCAGGCACGCCTTTTACACCTCTTTTTACACAACATTGATTTTCGATTTCATGTGTAACTTGCATATTACCTCCTGTTTCTTTATCCATTATTTTATAAATAATTATACGCTAACCTAATATCGGTCTACTAAATTATATTGTAAACAAACTTTCTTGTATATAATTATAAAAAAGATTAAATAAACTTTTCATATCTTTTGTGAACATAAAAAACTAAGGACTTGTTATTTTTTAGTCCTTAGTTTTTAGAATATTAGAAATTTAAACAAATTTCAGATATTATTCCGAAATACCATATTTTTTCAACACTTCTTGATATTTATTAGAAACTCTATTACTTAATTCTGATTTAGTAATATTACCGTCACCATTCGCATCAAGTCCGGAATTTGCATTATAGTATACAGATGTAGAACTATCGGATGAAGAACATAACACCTCTTTATCTAAGAACGCAGGCAAGAAACATAATGTATATAAGTCACCACCTGTTAATCTTTGACCTGAACCGCCTGTCCAGTTTGAGAAATATTGTTCAACATAATCTAATTGCTCAATAGCACTCATATTAAGTAGTTCCTGAGTAGTTGTTCCCAGACTTCTTGCAGTTGAAGGCATAAATTGTATTAAACCGGTTGCACCGCCATTGTTATTATATGCAGATGGATTTATACCTGATTCACTCTGCATCATACCAATTAAATCTTTCGGATCACAATTGATATTCTTTGCAACTTCTTCAAGCTTAGCACAGAATCCGCTTCCTAATTGAGCATCCAATTCTGCAACCAAAGCATCAGGTAAACTTCCGCTATAGTGCATATTTTCTGTTTCTGTTTCTTCTGCTTCTTTTGTTCTGATTAATTCATTTACTTCACTTAATTCATCTAATGCTTGAGTTAATTCTTCTTGTGCTGTCGGCAATTTATCTCTCAAGGTGTTAAGTTCTTCCTCAACAGCCTTAAACTCTTCAAGTGCCTTTACGACAGGACTGTTTGGATCATTTTTACAAGCTTCCAGGATTTCATTTTCTATATCATCCTCTTCCTTCTGAAGAGTTTCAAGTTCTTCCTCTTTCGCTTGAAGTTGTTCTTTTAATCCTTCTGAACTTCCACCGCCATTTAATAATTCGTCCAAACGTTTACATTCTTCTTCGTCTGCAGGAATTGTATTATTTTCCAATTCATCTATCTGAGCTTGAATTTCTTGTTTTGCTTGATCTATTTTTCTTTGTTCTTCAGGATCATCTGACGATACACCTTCATACGAAGATAATGCACTCTTCAAAGAAGATAATGTTTTATTATCAGCATCAAGTTTATCATTTGCTTTATTTAATGAAACTTCGGTTTCTGCTATCTGTGAATTTAAAGAATCAATTTCACCGGTTGTTGATTCAATTGCTTTTAGATTTTCTTCTCTTCTTTGTTTTAGTTCATCACTTATATTCTCATCATTTTCTACAGCTTCATCATAAGCAGCTTTAGCATCCTGATATTTACCGTTTTTAATTTCATCTATATCTGAAAGAACAGTATCAACATTATTTTGAGCATTATTAACATTTGTTTGTCTTGTTGACTGTTCTTTCTTTAGTTGATCCAAATTCATATCATTTATATCTGTTGGTGAAGTATTTGGAGCAGTTGATAATGAACCGCCGCTGCTGCTATAACTTCTTCCTGTTGAAGTTAATGGTTGAGTTGGGTTAGAAGTCTGCCTTGCAGATATATTATCTGAAGTTGGTCCACTTTCTCCTGCTACTGTTTCCGGTATATCTTCAACCGCTATAGCACCTTCCGGAAGCTTAACATCATACTGATAACTGCCATTTTTCATTTCTTCAAAGGCTTTTTCCAAGTCTTCTATACTTAGTTGATCTTTATCTCCTTGAACATAACTTTCAAATAATTCTTTTTCAAAGTCACTTATTTGACCGTCGCCATCAACATCCAGATATTCCATTGCTTCTTCACTGCTATATATAGATTCTAATACATTATCAATAGCAGCAGAACCCTTTATGTCTTGTATTCCTTTGGCTATTCCGTCAAATATTGTTTCAAAACTATCAGGATTTTCCTGCATTATTGCATCTACAGAATCTAAAAATGCAGTTATTTCTTCTGTATCAACAGTCTTATTAGCATTTGTATTGACAGCTGCAAATAAATCTTCATCGTTATTAAATGCTTCTGTTAAAGCATTTGCAAGGAAATTTTCATTAATGGCATTTCCATTTGCGGATTCACTTACAAATGTGTCTGAACCTTCTTCTACTGAATTAGTTTCACCAGATTCTAAAACATCTTTAAGGTCACTTATACTTTTTGTAAATATGGAAACATCAGAATAGCCGTTTTCCTTTAAATATGTCTGAAAATCGGAACTATACATAAATATACTAAGGTCAGGACTATAAGAAGAAATTTCTTTAGAAGCTTCTTCTCCGTACTTATCAATTAAATAATTAATAAAACCCGTTTTAATTTCTGAAATATTTTCCATATACTACCTTTTTCTTTTTTCAAATATTTTATCGGCAAATTTATATGAAAACTTTATATTTAATTTAAAATGTCTTAACTAAATGTTAATATTAATAAAACAGCATTTTTAATTTTAATCCAAATAATTGATGTAAATATTATCAAAATAAAAGAAACTATATATTATTAGAAAAAGGATAAAAATGAAACTTAAATATATTATTTCATTCTCACTTGTTATAATTTCGACATTTTGTTTTTTTAATAAATCAACTGCGGAATTTACAATACAAAGCATTCCGTCTGATAATATCCAGATTGATAAAAATTATATGCCGCAATCTGTTTTAAAGATAAATTATAATCATAATAATACCTTGGATAATATTAATGAACAAAATATTAAAGTAGCACAACCAATACCATTGAGTTATAAAAGCAAACAAGAAATATACGACATTAGAAAGAATGCAGTAAAAAAATCCATATTTAATTATGATAACTATGAACCATCTGAAGAAGTCTTTGGACAAATTGAAGATAATAAACCTTGGATAAGTATGAACAGCTGTCTTTCAATAGATAACAAAGAAAGTTCAATAACAGGTGATTCTGAAGAAGCAAGATTTATTTTAAATCCTTCTGCTTTAGTTCAAATAAACTTTCCCTTCTCAAACTGGTGTGAACCGGATCAAACAAAATTACATTTACATTTAAAAGAAATAAAATATCAAAAAGATAAAAATGAAATAATAGTTACATATGAGAAACTAAATCAAGAAACTCTTTCCAACAATAGCTATTTCACTTTTTGCGGAATTAATGCAAGAGATTTAGGCTACAAATATGCTTTTATTGATTTAGAAAAATCAACATACAACTTGCAGTTTGTAAATACATATAATATCAGTACAAATATTACTGAATTTCAGGATTTTCTTCACACCGGCGGTTCTTGCGGACATGAAAGCGGATGTAATAATGCTTCGCCTTCGCAACCAATGTTAGATTTTGAAAACTCACACAAACAAAATGCTCCATATGAATATAATAAAGAAATTTATATAAAGCTATGGAAAAATAAGCCGTTATCACCAAGTGATAAACCGGATATTGTTGAAAGAATTATAATTGAAAAGGCTTAAATTTAACTATTTCCCAAACTGAATATATTATATATTTCTTCATCGGAAAGTTCAGTAATAACTTTCTCTCCTTCAAATACAGCTAAGTTTACAAGCTCTTTCTTTTGCTTAATCATTTCATCAATTTTTTCTTCAAAAGTACCTATAGTAACTAAACGATGAACCATAACATTTTTGTCTTGTCCTATACGATAGCTTCTATCGGTTGCTTGCTCTTCAACTGCCGGATTCCACCATAAATCATAATGGATTACATTCGTTGCAGAGGTTAAATTCAAACCTGTACCACCGGCTTTTAATGACAACAACATTATTTTTTGATCAGGATTTGTTTCAAACTCATGCAACATGTTTTGTCTTTGGTTAGTATTCAATGAGCCATGGAAAAATAATGGAGATATATTCAACTCATTTTTTATAATTGTTGAAAGAATATTTCCCATTTCTTTATATTGTGTAAAGGCTATAACTTTTTCATCATTTTCTAAAATCTGAGATAATAAAGAAATGAATTTTTCTGTTTTACCTGAAACATCCTTAGTCATTTCACCATATTTTAAATATTGGAACGGATGGTTACATATTTGTTTTAATGCGGTAATAAGTTTAAATATAATACCACGTCTGTTTATACCTTTCTGACTTGATATATCAGTCATTAATGAATTCAAAGTTTTTTCATACAATGCAGCTTGAGTCTTTGTCAGATAACAATATTCATCTAAAACCATTTTTTCCGGAAGATCATCTATAATTGTTTTATCTGTTTTTAAACGTCTTAAAACAAACGGAGAAATAGACAATTTTAATTTATCAGCTTGTTCATATTGTTTAAATCTTTCAATAGGAATAGCATAACACTTTTGGAAATCTCTAATTGAACCTAAATATCCTTTATTAATAAAGTCAAATATACTCCATAATTCTGTCAATTTATTTTCAACAGGAGTACCTGTCATAGCAATTTTTATATCTGATTTCAAAGACTTAACTGCTGCAGTTTGCGAAGTATCAGGATTTTTAATATTTTGTGCTTCATCAATAACAACCATACCCCAAGTTGTTTTCTTTACTTCTTCAATATCAATTCGAAGGATTGCAAATGTAGTGATTAATATATCCGCTTTCAAATCTAACTGACGTTCAGGTCCATGGTATGCACTCGCCTTTAAAGAAGGTGCAAACATATTTAATTCTTTTATCCAGTTTCCCATTAAGGTTGTAGGACAAACTACCAAAACAGGATCTTTTAATTTGTTTTCTTCTTTTAATTTTAAAATTAAACTTATAACCTGTATGGTTTTACCAAGCCCCATATCATCAGCGATACAAGAACCAAAACCCTTTGTAGTATTGGTATACAACCATTTTAAACCACCCATCTGATATGGTCTTAAAACTCCTTTTAAGCCTTCAGGTGGAGTCACTTCTACTGATTTACCTAAATCTTTAACTATATTTGCAAATGCTTCATCATAATCAAATTCATAATCACTTAAATGACCTGAAAATGCAGCATGCAACATTTCCATTCTTGTAATTTTATCAATTTTAGGATTCTTCAATTTATTTATTATTGCCTGTGCTTCATTTTGATCAATTAATATATATTTATTCTTAAATTCAATTATTCCGTTCGCATCTTTTATAAGTTTTTCAAACTCCTCAACAGATACTTTTTCATCCCCAATTGACACTTGGAAAGAAAAATCAAAAATACTTGATAAACTGATATTACCACCCTTACCGTTTAAAATATCAGCAACATCTTGTTCGCGTGAAGTTTTAATTTTCGCATTAATAGAAGCTCTTGGAACTACTATATTTCCGAAGTTTGGAGGGAAATTAATATTTATTCCTGCTTTATTCAAATAATACGCTGTATGAATCATTAACTTATATACATCATTTAAAGATAAATACATTTTTAAGTTATCTTCATCTTCAAACAATGTTTCAAGCTCTTTGTAATAACGAAGTGCATAATTCAATTGTTTTTCAACAATATTTATAAGATATGAGTTCTGATACCCCCAATATGTACCATCTTGGTATATTTCAAGAAGCTGTTTTGGCGGTTCTTTCTCATTCAGCTTTTCATTATTTGCCTTTACGGAAATTGTCAATAAAAACTTATCTTCTTCGATTTTTTCAATATCCAATTGCGGACTTACAGGATATTTTCCAATATATATTTCATCCAACCATTCACTAATAGCTTCAGCTAAATCTAATGAACGAATATAACGTTTATTATTAGCAGGTTTTATAAAATATACAGATGAAATTATATCTTTAAATTTATATGCTTTAAATTTTAAGAATTTAAAAATTACATAATTCAAATAATCTTCAATTAATTTATCAGCTATATGTTTTTCATTTGAGACTTTTGTAAAATCCAAAGTATTAACTTCATCTATAGAATCTTGAAGCAAATCATTAATAGCAAACATTTCATATGTTATAGTAAAGAAATTATCGGTTTTATTAACTTTGGGTAAAAAATATAGTTTTTCAACAACTTTTTTAACAAACTGGGTAACTATATTAAAGATTTTGAACGACTCAGTAATATGAGGATTGTCCACAATTGAATCGAAACCTGAAAAATACTCCCAAATTAGTTCTAAAGGAACCTTATATCCTATTTTTGTTTCTTTATTTCCATTTTCTTCAGTTTCATAAGCAGTAGAAGAAAATCTGTACATTGAGCCTTTTGATTTCAAATAGAAGTCAAAATTATTTGTCGGGGTAACAAAAACCTCGTAATTTTTTCCTTCTTTTATCAAATAGAAATATGTATTTTTTATTACATGACTTGAATTTTGAAATGTTGTAGCAAATTCATCTTCAACAAGCTGATATATAGTACTAATCATCAAACGGAAATCTTTTTTCTCACATCCAATAGGATTTTCCGTTAAATTATGAAACATTTCATCTATATTATTTTTTTTAAACGAAAATGCGAACTTATTACTAATAACTGTTTCGGATGTCATGTAAGCCCCTTTATCTAACCTTTTATACATTATACAATAAAAAATTTTAACTAATGTATACTTTTTTGTTATGAATCTATGATTTTGCTATAATTTACTCTTATTATGGGTAAATAATTATTATATTAATCTAATATCGTAAGCAGAAATGAAAACTTGTAAATATATAAATGATACTCTTTTGTTTACTTCGGATAACATAACTCCTTGTTATTCTTGTTTTTCTGATAAAGCACCCTGTTATATAAACTTTATGCTTGATGAAAACGAGAATATAAATTTTGCCGAAACAAAACAGATAATTATCGAGAAAATAAACAGTAATAATATAAAAGATATACCTTGCAATAATTGTTGTCAGTTAATTGATTGCGAAGAAATTCCTTCAAAATATAATCATATAATCTTGAATTTCTGGAATAACAATACCCTTAAATATAATATTTTTGAAGTAATTCAAGATTTATATAAACAAGATTTATTAGATACTAATAATCTAATCGTTGATTTTCAAAGCGGAGACATTGATAATTTTAAAGAATTAAATAAATTAATCTCGTTATTTGAAGCAAATGGATATAAAACAATTAATTTTCTAATAAACAATGTAAAATACAGACCTTTTATTGATGAAATTTTAAAACAAGGAAAAGGTAATTTATCGATTATTTATGACTTCAAAGATAACAACAATTTCGATAACAATGTCTTTTCAAAAGTCCTAAGAATGTACATTTGTAATGCAAAAAATAAAAACAGCATTAAGATATATTATACATTAGTAATGGATTATAACGACAATAAAAAAGATATAAAAAATTTCATTAATGAAACATTTAAAATAGGTATAAATATAATAGGTTTAAGACTATATTATAAAGATATTTCAAGCTGGATAAACGAACCAATCCCTCTTCCAAAGTGTAAAAAAGAACTTGGTAAATTAATTCTATATTTTTTCAAACTGGCAAAAAAATACAGTTTTTTCTTAGATATGGATTATACAGAGCAAAATATTGTTCTAAAGAAAATATTTAGAACAAATAAAGAGCAAAATAAATCATTTGCAGAAAGAATTAAAAAAATTTTTATTAAATAACAACTATGCTAAAATATTTTCAGGAGAAAATATGAAATATAAAAGCTGTCATTTAATAGAACATGGTATATCAATTGATGTTGATTCAATAAAGGCCTGTTGTTTATCAAGAGAATTCAACAAAGGTCAACTTCCGATAATTAATAAATATGTAAACAGTCAAATTAACTGGGAAGAAATTTTTGAAGTTAAAAGACGCCACAGAAAGCATCAAAAAGTAATGAACTTAACATTATGTGAAGGATGCTATAATTTACGGGAAGATAATTGGGATGATGAGGATTATATTTCCTTTATAAACTTTGATCATTGGAGCCAATGCAATTCAAACTGTATTTATTGCGGAGTACAAAAAAATAAACCCAAAACTAAAAATAACACATTAAAAGCAATAAAAGAGCTTATAAAATCCGGAAAATTTAAAAATAACGGAGAAATAACGTTTCAGGGTGGAGAACCAACAATACTAAAAGAATTTGAAGATTTAGTAAAAATTTTTATAAAGGAAGGTTCAAAAATAAGAATTCACTCTTCAGGTATTTTATTCAGTCGAGCTATAAGAAATGGGTTAAAACAAGGTAACGTAACAGTTGTAATTTCACCTGATTCCGGTTGTAAAGAAACTTACAAAAAAATAAAAAGAGTAGATAGATTCAATAAAGTCTGGGAGAATATAAAACATTACAGAAAAAACCTAAAAGAAGAATATGCAAATCTTGTTAAAGTAAAATACATAATAATTCCAGGAATTAATGATAATTTAGATGAAGTTCTTGTATTTTTAGAAGCAATTAAAAACCTTGACATAAAAAGTATTATAGTTGATATTGAATATTCATATGCAAACACACACATTAATAATATTTCTCCACACATATTTATTTTAATGGATTATATTGAAAACTTTGCAAATCAAAACAATATTAATTTTGAACTGTATGATTCTGCAAAATATGCCATTCTAAATAGAGTTGAAGAAAAATTAAAAAACTTTGACACAAATTATATAAGAAAAGAAATTTCAAAATATTCAAATATTTTATAATTTTTTAACCCTACCTTGTTTTTTAAAAGCTGCAACTATATTTGATAAGTCCCAATATTTTGTCTTTATCTTAAAAGCAGCTGTCTGAAGATATAAAATATTTTTTGATTCATCATAGTAAGTATGCTTATAATCGTCAAAACAATGTATACTATAATCACAAAAATATTTTGATGGAAATATAATTTTAGCCTTTTGTCCTTTTTTAGTTAAAAATATGCCTCGTATCATTGTTCCAAAACACATATTATTATTTAAAAACGTATATTTTTTAAGATCAGATTGCGGAATATTTACAACAACATTCTTTGATTTTGCAATTAAATTTTTCAAATAAGCTTCATATTTTCCAAATTCATAAAACGAATGTATTTGCCAACTAAGATTAAGAATTCCAAAAACACAAGCTACTATAATTAAGTTTGAAAATACAAATTTATTATATTTTGAAATATCTATTTTGAAATAATCAAGAAGTATAATTAGTAAAAAAATAGGATAAATAAACCACAAAACAACACTATAATAATGTAGTTCTAATTTTGGATCAGGAATAAATTTCGTTTTATAATAAAGCGTTATAATGACAAATAAAACAATAGGGAAAATAAAAAACAAAACATTTCTTATACTAAGTTGTTTTTTATAGAACAAAACAATAATCACACAAAGACAAGCAAACCAAGTAATAATTAAATTTCCAGAAAAAAGATTATTGAATGTAATAATTGAAGCGTCAATCCATTGTTCTAGACCAGTGCTAATATCTGCTTTTGATATCATTCCCAAGTAAAGAGTTCTTAGTGGAATATAAATGGCATACAAAATACCAAAAAAACCAATAATTGATTTATTCCACAAATCTTCATTATTATTTCCTCTTAAAATATACAAATTACTGAATACAAAAAACATTAAACCTAAAATAGCAGAAGTTTCAAATGATTCAAACATATATATTGATAATAAAAAGACAAGAATTATATCAAATAATTTAAATTCTTCATGAGAAAGAAAATAAGTAAGTAAAGCGAAATAAAAAGGTATAGCAATGTGGATTTCTCTAATTGCCCAAATAGCATTTGGTATACACAATAATGAGTAGAACAAGAATCCAATAGTCGCTATATCATATCGTTTGGTTCTCCTTGCAGAAATATACATTACAATCAAAGCAAATAAATGAATAATAAAATAAGAAGATGACCAAAATTTCAATAAATATATTATAGAACTATTTTTTATATAGTTAAAAATCAAATTAAAAGGAATAGCAATAAGTAAATCATCAAAACTTCTTGTTCTATTTTGATTAATAATTAAAAATTTATTATGATTATCATCAAACTGAAACATAACAGTTGCAAAAGAAGCAGGAATATCAAAAAACAATCCTACCGAATTTTTCCAATAAGCAAATACAAATACAAAAAAGACTAATAAAAAACAAGCTACCCAAAATTTGTTTTTAATAAAAAAATCATCAAACTTCATTTTCCACCCTAATAACACAATAAAAAAATAATCCTATAAAACAATAATATAATATAGAAAATATAAATACAATAAAATACATGAAAAACACATTTTATTATGATAAAATTTTAATTAATATGTCGGAGGAAAATCATGATTAGTAAAGAGGAAGTAAAGCACGTTGCAAAACTTGCAAGGCTTGAACTTACAGATGAAGAAGTAAATAAATATTCTCAACAACTTGGTTCAATTTTAGAATATGTGGAACAAATGAATGAAGTTGATACAACAGGAATTGAACCTATGCCACATGCTATTCCTGTATACAATGTAATGCGTGAAGACGTTGTTAAATATGAACAAACAAAAGAAGAAATGATGGCAAATGCACCGTTTGAAGAAGACGGATTTTTTAGAGTTCCGAAAATAAACTAGCGTTTGTAATAAAAGTGACACTAGATTAGAAAGAATTGAGGGAATATGAGCACAAAATATATTTTTGTAACAGGCGGTGTTGTATCCTCCTTAGGGAAAGGGATTGTAGCAGCGTCTCTTGGTCGTTTGTTAAAAGCAAGAGGTTTTAGCGTTGTAATACAAAAATTTGATCCGTATATAAATGTTGATCCTGGTACTATGAGTCCGTTTCAACACGGTGAAGTTTTTGTAACCGATGACGGAGCCGAAACTGATTTAGATTTAGGTCACTATGAAAGATTTACAGATACTAATTTAGGAAGAATCAACAATGTTACATCAGGAAGTATCTATCAAACTGTTATAAATAAAGAACGTCACGGCGACTATCTTGGTGCAACAGTTCAAACAATTCCGCATATTACAAATGAAATCAAATCAAGAATAAAAAAAGCAACTCAACAATTCAAACCCGATTTCATTATTGCTGAAATAGGGGGAACAATTGGTGACATTGAAAGTTTGCCTTTTATTGAATCAATAAGACAATTTAGAAGTGAAGCAGGTTTCGGAAATAGTATTTCTATACATGTAACATTACTCCCTTACTTGCCGACATCAGGTGAATTAAAAACAAAACCATCTCAACATAGTGTGACCAATTTGAGAAGTTATGGTATACAACCTGAAATATTAGTTTGCAGAACAGCAAAACCAATTCCTAAAAAAGAAAAGGAAAAATTGGCACTATTTTGTTCTGTACCAAAAGATGCAGTTATAGAATGCAGAGATATGAAAAGTATATATGAAGTTCCCCTTGCATTAGAAGAGCAAAATATGGCAAGTGTAGTACTTCAAAGATTATTTATGCAAGACGTAAAACCAAATTTAGATTCTTGGAAAGAACTTGTTAACAGAATAAAAAATCCAGAAAAAACAATCAAAATAGCTATTGCAGGTAAATATACAAAATTGTCGGATGCTTATATTTCTGTAGTAGAGTCATTAAAACATGCAGGATATGAAAATAAAGCTCAAATAGATATAAAATGGATAAATTCAGAAGATTGTATAGATTTTGAAAAAGCAAAAGAAGCATTATCTGATGTTGATGGTTTGGTTGTTCCCGGCGGTTTCGGAATAAGAGGTATTGAAGGAAAGCTAAACGTAATAAGATATGCAAGAGAAAATAACCTTCCATTTTTAGGATTATGTTTAGGTATGCAATGTGCTGTAATTGAATATGCAAGAAATGTTGTTGGATTAAAAGATGCTAATTCTATGGAATTCAATGAAAATACACCATATCCTGTTATTGATTTAATGACCGAACAGAAAAATGTTGAAGGTTATGGCGGAACAATGCGACTTGGTCAATTTGAATGCCATATACAAAAAGGTACGAAAGCAGAACAAGCCTATGGAACAAATGTTATATTTGAAAGACATAGACACAGATATGAAGTTAATAATGAATACCGTACACAAATAGCAGAAAAAGGGTTAGTATTCTCAGGTCTTTCACCTGATGGAATGCTTTGTGAAATGGTTGAATTACCTCAAAATGACTGGTTTGTAGCTTGCCAATTCCATCCGGAATTCAAATCAAGACCAGAAAAACCTCATCCTTTATTCCGAGAACTGATTTGTGCAGCAAGTCGAAGATTAGAGCAAAAAAATAAAGAAGTAGTAAAAATCTAAGATTAATTATTGTGTATAAAAAAGAAGGATTATAAGTTTCTATAATCCTTCTTTTTTATTTTTATATACTAAAACAATGGTTCTAAAAGAATAATAGATTCTTTTCCATAAATTTCATCAATAGAATTCATCTGATTTACTTCAAGAAACTCATTAATTTTATTGATATCATTATCTGCAACATATTTAAATATACCATCAGCCTTTTTTTTATTTTTCAAAGCTATATATATTACAGCTTTATTTATATATAGATTTATCATATTATCTTGCAGTTTAATCATTTTATTACAGATTTCTAATGCTTTTTTATACTCCTTTTTATTGCAATAATATATTTTTAATAGTTCATACATAAAGTTTAAATTATTCTTATCAATTTTATTTAACTTTAAATATATTTCTTCTGCCTTCTTTACATCTTTTAGTCTCAAATATATATCTGCTATATTTTGCAAAGCATCAATATCATTTGGAACTTTCTTCAAATATAACGAATATAACTTTAAAGCAGGCTTAAATTCACCATTCACATAATGCAAATATGCTTCAGCTTTTATAACAATATTTTCATTCTCTTTGTTTATTTTAATTTTTCTTATATCTGAAAGCTTTAACATATAATCTTTATAATTATTCAACTTATTAAAAGATATATCATTTTCTAAGATTTCTTTTGTAGTTTCTTTTTTGAAATTTAACAATTTTAGTCTTTTGTCTAATTCTTCTTGTGCAATTTTATCATCTACAAATATAACCCCTTTAAATTCTTTATTATAAGTTTCTTCAAAGTATGGAGTCTGAAAAAATTGAATACTATCAAAATATTTATTTTTCATTAACAAAGAAATTTTCCTTGTTTCCTGATTCATAAGGTACTTACTATAATAATATTTATCATCAAAAACAAAGATTTCTCTATTATATATAGCAGGTTTCTGCAGATAGCTTATCGGCAAAATTGCTGTTTCTCCCAATATACTATATACTAAAATATTTTTTTCTAATGAATATACAAGCATCTTCGTATTTTTATTTTCTTTTTGTATTTTCAAATAGTTGGGAAGGAAAATAGAAAATAATATTATATTTATTACGATTATTCCAGCTAAAACCTTTCTTCGATAATTAAAATATTCAAAATAAAAAGCACCTAATAGTAATATTATAATAAAGCACAATATCGTTATATATAGAATTTCATATTGATCCGCTTGAAATAGAAATCCTGAATAATATGATGTTGGTGTTTCTCTGTATATTATCAATAACAAATTCATAAGCAGATAACCCAATAATATAGAGAAACTGGTTATTAATATAAGATTTACATTATAAGTTTTTCGGCTAATTAGAAAATAAACTAAAACAAAAATAATTGCATAAAAATCTTTTTTATCCCAAAACATATATTTTATATAATTTATAGTAAAATCAAGTAAATTAGATTTTATATTAGGCAATAAATCATTCCAATTATAAGAATAATTTACAAGTTTTGTTCCTGAACTATAACCAGATAATAAATAAAAGCAAATCATTCCAATAAAGAAAAAGAATAATAAAAGGAATAAGTTCTTATTATTAAGCAATCTTATATTGAATTTTCTAATTACTAATATAAATATTATTATTGAAAAAAAAGTTGAAATATTAAACCACTCAATCCAAAAACCCAATAAAAAAGAGTTCAGAATCATTAATATTTTTACAGGAATACTAATCTTTCTAAAACTTATATTGGTATATAACAGGAAAATAAAGAAAGTAAAATACAACAAAAAACAAAAGAAATATTCAAAATACACAACACTTTCTTTCATTCGACCAAAAAATAAATTATTAGGATATAAATTTAATAATGGCATAGAAAAAAAGAAAAAAACTAATGGCAAAACAAATAAATTCTCAACCTTAAAAATATTAAATTTTTCCTTTGATGTTGCAAAAAAGCCCATTGAACATATTGTACAAATAGCAATAAAAGAAAATGCTTTTATTGCCGCTTCTATTGTACAAATAAAATCTTGTGGATGAACAGATAATAAATCGGGCAAAATATTTTTTGTTAACCTATATAATATCGATGATGGGATTCTTCCCCAATCAGGAAATAATCCTTCGATTGTAAATGGGACATAATAATCATGATAAACCAAATGAAAATATTTTTGAAAAGAATAAACGACATAAAAAAGAATTATAAAAATTAATATATTAGAAATTATTATAAACTTTCTTTCTTTTTCCAAAACGAACCTCTTTTATTATTAACATAATATAAATATAGCAAAAAAAATAAAGAAGTTGTAAAAATCTAAGATTAATTATTGTGTATAAAAAGAAGGATTATAGAAACTTATAATCCTTCTTTTTTCTATATATTAAAACTGCGGTTCTAAAAGAATAACAGATTCTTTTCCATTAATTTCATCAATAGAATTCATCTGATTTATTTCGAGAAACTCATTTATTTTATTAATTTCTTTATCTGCAACATATTTAAATATACCATCTGCCTTTTTTTTATTCTTCATTGCCATATATATTACAGCTTTATTTATATATAGATTTATCATGTTATCTTGCAATTTTATCATCTTGTCACATATTTCTAATGCTTTTTTATACTCCTTTTTATTGCAATAATATATTTTTAATAGCTCATACAAGAAACTTAAATTATTCTTATCAATTTTATGTAACTTTAAATATATTTCTTCTGCTTTCTTAACATCTTTTAGTCTCAAGTATATATCTGCTATATTTTGCAAAGCATCAATATCATTTGGAACTTTCTTCAAATATAACGAATATAACTTTAAAGCAGGCTTAAATTCACCATTCACATAATGTAAATATGCTTCAGCTTTTAGAACAATATTTTCATTTTCTTTGTTTATTTTAATTTTTCTTATATCAGAAAGCTTTAACATATAATCTTTATAATTATTCAACTTATTAAAAGAGATATCATTTTCTAAGATGTCTTTTTGTGTTTCTTTTTTAAAATTTAACAATTTTAGTCTTTTATCTAATTCTTCTTGTGCTATTTTGTCATCAACAAATATAACTCCTTTAAATTTTTTATTATACGTTTCTTCAAAATAATAAGTCTGAAGAAAATAGCGGCTATCTAAATATTTATTTTTCATATATTTTAGATATTCATTCATACTAATATCCATAGATTCACCAGAAAAGTCATATTGATCATCTAACATAAAAATTTCACGACTAAATATCTCTCGTCTTTTCAAATAACTCTCTGGTAAAATAACTGTTTCACCGAATATGCTATATACTAATATATTTTTTTCTAACATATATACTAATTGTTTAGTATTACTTTTTTCTTTTTGTATCTGAATATAGTTTGGAATAAAAATTGATAATAAAAATATATTCGTCAAAATAATCAGAACAAGTATAAGTTTTCTAAACGCATAATATTCATAATAAAATGCACCCAATAACATCAAAATAACAAATTCAAATACATTTAATTGCAGTATCTGATACATTTCTCTTGTAAAAAGAAACCCATCATGATGTAAGGTCTGTGGTTCTATATAAATAATCAAGGATAAATTCATTGCTAAATAACCTAACAATATTGAAAGAGCTGCTATTATTATTAGGTTTACGTTATAACTTTTTTTCCTAAATAAAAATATTATAAGGATAATAAGAATCAAATAAACATATCTATTATTCCAAAACATATATTTCATATATTCTTTTAGGAAATCATATGAACAATATTTTAAATTATAAATTAAACTATCCCAATTATATGAATAAGCTAAAAGTTTTGTTCCGGAACTATAACCCGAAAAAACATAAAAACAGAACATACCAATCAAAAAAGCAGCTATTACAAGCCATAAATTCCTATTTTTTAAGACTTCTTTATTAAAGATACTCACTAGAATTAAGAAAAATACTACCGCAAAGAATGTAGAAACATTAAATAATTCAACCCAGAACCCCAATAAAAAAGCATTCAGGATTATTAATATTTTTTGAAAGGAATTAAATGTTTTTGATTTTGTAGTTAAGTATATTAGAAATATAAAAAAAGCAAAGTAAAACAATAAACAAAATGAATATTCAAAATAAACTACACTTTCTTCTATCCTTCCAAAATACATATTATGATAACTTGGGTACATTATAGGAATACCCAAAAGACAAAAACTTGTAATACAAATAAATATACTTTCTAAACTTAATATTTTATCTTTTTCTCTTTTATTAAGGAAGAATACTAATGCAAATACAATACATATCAATAAAAAAGAAATTGTTTTTAATATAGCTTCAAAACTACTTACAATATCTTGAGGATGAATTGATAATAAATTTGGCAAGAACTCTTTTGTAAATCTATATAAAAAAGAAGCAGGAATTCTCCCCCAGTCCGGACAAAAATCCCTTATTACATACGGAATAAAATAATCATGATAAACCAAATAAAAATATTGTTGAAAAGAGTATAGTATATAAAATAAAATACATATTACTATTATATTAAAAAATATTATAAACTTTCTTTCTTTTTCCAAAACGAACCTCTTTTATTATTAACATAATATAAATATAGCAACTATTACTTAATACATTATATCAATATCTTTAGATTTTTTACGCCAATCTTTGATAACCTTAACCTGTAAATCCAAATAAACTTTTTTATCAGCTGTAAATTCTATTTCTTTTCTCGCTTCGGTTCCTATTTTTTTCAACATTGAACCGTTTTTACCAATTAAAATACCTTTTTGTGTTTCTTGTTCAACAATAATTTTTGCTTCTATTCTATCAAGATTTTCTTTCTCTTCATAATTTTCAATAACAACCGCAACACTATGAGGAACTTCATCATGAGTATATAAAAGAATTTTTTCTCTGATAAGTTCTCTTGCTATATTTCGCATTGTTTCATCTGTTATTTGTTCATCATCGTAAACTTTTTCACCTGCCGGTAACTTTCTTATAATATTATTTATCAATGTATCAAAGTTTCGCCCTGTTTTGGCTGATATTTTTACGCTTGAGTAATTCTTTTCAAACAAAGTTTTATATGTTAATAAATTTTCTTCTCGTTTTTGGATATCCTTAACCAAATCATATTTATTAACGACTAAAATCATTTCATTCTTATAATCTTTAAGAACATTTTCGACAATCCATTTATCGCCTCGTCCTGCGGAGGTTGAACCATCCACTACAAAAAGTACCAAATCAACATCAGGAATAGCACTTTTTGCTTCATCTACTAAACATTCACCTAACTTATCAATTGGTTTATGAATACCCGGTGTGTCAACAAATACAATCTGAGCTACATCTGTTGTAAGAATACCATTAATTCTTCGTCTTGTAGTTTGAGCCTTATTTGTAGTAATCGCTATTTTTTGACCTATTAATCTATTTAATATAGTAGATTTACCAACATTAGGTCTACCAATAATGGCAACATAACCAAATTTATAATGTTTCATCTTCTTCTACAATCTCATCTTGTTCTTCTTTATCAACAAAAGGAGTATCTTTTCTCATAATTACACGAGAAATCCTAATCCCATCAAGTTCTATAACTTCAAAAGAAAGGTTTCTATCTTCTACTTTATCACCTATTTCAGGTTCTCTTCCAAGCAGACCAAACACATAGCCGCCTATAGTTTGAAAATCTTCATTAGGTATATCCAAATCATACCGTTCATTAATATCTTCAATATCCATTTGAGAGGAAACATTTAGCGTATTATCGTCAATTTTAATTAATTCAGGAGTCGGAGCTTCATCAAATTCATCATAAATTTCACCGACAATTTCTTCAATAATATCTTCTACAGTAACAATACCTGCAATGCCACCGTGTTCATCAATTACAGCAGCAATTTGATTTTTCTTTGAAATAAAATCACTAAGTAAATCGCTTATAAATTTATTTTCAGGTATTATCATTATTTCACGAGCTAAAGACTTGATTTCAAAACCTTCTTTTTCATATGTTTTATCTCTTAAAGCTTTAAGTGCATCTTTAGCATTAATAACACCGATAATATTATCAACTGTATCTTCATATATTGGTATACGAGTATGCCCTGAGTCAATTATTAAATCTACCAGAGTATCAAGATTATCTTCGGCATCAACGAAAACAACCTTTGTACGTGGCACCATAATTTCTTTTACTACAGTTTGAGAGAACGAATAAAAGTTTGATAACATATCTGCTTCTTTGTCATCAAATACATCTATCTTTTCGCCTTCTTGAATTATTTTATCAAACTTATCTTCCCAATTTTCTTCTGCATCATTTGAATCAATTTCAACAGAAATATGAGATATATTTTTAAAACGCTCTCTAATTTTTCTTTCAACCATTTCTGAAATATCATCAGCTTCTTTAACCTGTATTTCAGGATCCACTTCAATTTTGATATTAACAATCAAACCTGAAGTTCCCATATTCATAGTCTTAAGTTCTTTAACACAGCTAACACAATGAAGATTTTCAGCAATTTGTTTTATAACTTCTTCAACCTGGGGTTCAGCAGATAATCCGGTTAAAAGATTAACATTATTTTTAAGCATATATCCGGCTAAGAATAATAACATCAATGCAATGATTCCGGATGCTATACCATCTGGAATATGAGCAAGACTTTCAGGTAAAAGAAATTTTGAAATTGATACTGCAATAAAAGCAACAATAACACCAGTTAAAGCAACCACATCTTCATACCAAACATACTTTGTTGTTGGAGTATTAATTTTATGTACATATTTTATTGATTTTATAAAATCAACAAAAGGATTAACATGTTTAACATTTGCCTCATCTATAACAGCATTTACAGCACTATTTACAGCCCAAGATTCAAAACAAATACTTGCAATAAGAATTATAGCCAAAACACCGTAATGATTTAATAATTCATCAACACCGTGTGTATTAACAAAAATTTTATTATATGCACTTAATAAAGAAACAGCAGCACCAAAAAACATTAATATACAAGCAACAATTGTCCATACATTTGTTTCCAGTCCGTGTCCGAAAGGATGGACACCATCGGCAGGTCTGGAACCTCTTTTAAGTCCGACCATAAGGCAAATACTGTTAAAAGAATCAACTCCGGAGTGTACAGCTTCTGCAAACATTGCAGAACTCTTAGTAAAATACCAAGATGCTAATTTTATTAACGTTATAAAAATATTTGCAAGAAAAGCACGAACAACTGCTCTAAATTTAAGATTAATAGCTTGATTTTTTTCACCTGCCGCGTCAATATTATCTATTTGCTGCGGGGTCGAAACACTGTCTGATGTCATTTTTTTCCTTATTCGTTAATACCAAAGCAATTATAAAATAAAGGCATAAAAAAGTCTATTATACAAATTTTCTCAGTTCTTTAATTAATATCTTAATAATAAAAAATAAATAAATAAGTTAAAACTCTTTTAAAAATTTTATATGTGTAATACAATTGGAAAGTTGATAGCTGGTTTATTATTTTTTATAATAAAAACAGATATCATATAGAACATTAAAATAAATAAAAAAACATATATCGGGATGTAGCGCAGTTTGACTCTGCCGAGCGAATTTTGCGAAAGGGTATAACCCAAGTATGTGAGAACCGAAGTGATGACAGCGAGAGCGGAAGGAACGACAGGTTCGAGAGATAGCAAAATTCAAGAAGAAAAATGATTGAGTATCATTTTTGCGAGAGGTAGCACCGTAGGTGCGCTACAAAACCAAAATCAAAATATCGGGATGTAGCGCAGTTTGGTAGCGCACCGTGTTCGGGTCGCGGGGGTCGCAAGTTCGAATCTTGTCATCCCGATTTTTTGTTCCCTCGCAAGTTCTTCCGATTCGTGATTTTCTAATTTAATAACAATACAAAATCATCTCTCGGAACCCGTCAAACTACGGCTCAAAATTCGCCTCGTTTGTCGTGGAATCTTGTCATCCCGATTTTTTGTTCCCTCGCAAGTTCTTCCGTTTCGTGATTTTCTAATTTAATAACAATACAAAATCATCTCTCGGAACCCGTCAAACTACGGCTCATTCTTCGCCTTGTTTGTCGTGGAATCTTGTCATCCCGATTTTTTGTTCCCTCGCAAGTTCTTCCGATTCGTGATTTTCTAATAAAATAAAAATCTAATTAGCCTTTTATAGATTTTTCTGTTGGGTTATGGGAAACCAGACATTTTTCACAAAATCAAAGATTTTGGAAAAAGCAGCCTGTAGGTTGGGTTTTAACCCAACATTTTTTATGTCTTTATCTCTTGTATTATTCATATATTTTTACTCCACTATCTTTAATATATATTTTTTTTCAATTAATATTCGTCTTCTTTTGCTTGTTACAATAGTTATAAATATTTTGGAGTTTTCGATGTGTGCTCTACGATAATTCATTTTGTATCTTACGCAACTCTCTTTTCTTCTATTTTTATTGTTTCTGTTGGGTTAAAACCCAACCTACATTCTAGATTAACTAATGTTCTAAAGTATAAAGTTATTGATAATTTAAGACAAAATAAGAAACATTTATCTTTATCGTCT
>CALUPH010000003.1 GCA_944322615.1 Candidatus Gastranaerophilales bacterium
CGCGCCCTGAAGGACTCGAACCCTCGACATCCGGTTTTGGAGACCGACGTTCTACCAACTGAACTAAGGACGCTTATTATAATTATCCTATTTTGTTTCTTTGTGTGATGTATGTCTTTGGCAGAACGGACAATATTTATTCAATTCCATTCTTTCTTTTATATTTTTCTTATTTTTAACTGTTGTGTAGTTTCTTCTTTTGCATTCTTCACAAGCAAGAACTACCATTCTATCGTTTTTTCCTTTGATTCCCATTGTGTCACCTTTTCTTATCAAATTATATTATTATTTACAATAGAAAATTATAGAATACAGCTTCTTCCCTTATATTCTACTTCCTTTGTATAAATCACTGATAATATAATATCTTAAACATATTTTTTTTCAAACATATATTTACAAAACTCAAAATTATCATCTCAAACACAAACAATACTGCGTTCAAACTATTCAAGATTAAGTTTAGAAACCTTATAATTATATAGTTATACAATATAAGGAGATTTTCATGTCTATTAGTATTAGAACAGCTGTGAAAAATGTAGCTTCCGAAGCATATAACAAAACAAATTTATTTTATTATGTTCTTTTGATTTTCATCTCAGGCATTTGTTGTATTTTCCTTCCTTCTGATAAGTCTATATCTATTAACAAGATTAGTATAATTGCAATTATCATATATTTTTTAACTTGCTTTCTTTGTAGTGGTTTATTCACTTTAAGTGTTAATAACTCAATCAACAATAAAGAGGGAATTATTCCTAATTTATTTGCAGATATAAAGCAAATTTTACAAAAAGGTTTTTACACTTTTGCAGGATGCTTTATTATTAGCTTTATTATGACTCTTTTGATTACTATTCTGTTTTTCCTTCTTATTATGATTCAACCATTACTTGGGCTCATAATAATTCCTTTTGTATTCATCTTAGGGTTATATTTCTTTGGACTTTATTTTAATTTTATTAATTCTTTACATTTTGAAGATTGGTTTAACATTAAAAAAGCTCACGAATTCATTAAAAAATCTGGTGGCAAACTTATGGGAATCTACGTATCTAAATATATTCTAATAAATTTAGCTGCTATCATTATTGCTCTAATATTTATAATCCCAATCGCTGTTATTATTGGAGTACAATCTGTCTTTTCTTCTATTTCGGGAGAAACACTACAAATAACAGCATCATCTATTAGTTCGTTGATACTCTCAGTTATTATAGGAATTTGCAATATTTATACAATTGATTTAACTGCTCAATATATAAAAGAAGTAGAATCAATTGAAACTGGAACTGAACCTGAATCTGAACCAGAAACGGAAAATTAAAATATAATTAAAAAGGGAGATTAAATTCTCCCTTTTTAATTAAAATTCATACTGCATATATATGCTGTTGACCAGCAGTTTTGAAGATTAAATCCGCCTGTAAATCCATCTATATTTAATACTTCACCTATAAAGTACAAACCTTTCAATATTTTTGACTCCATTGTTTTAGAATTAACCTCATCTAAATCAACACCGCCTGCGGTAACAATTTCTGAATCTTTTATTCTTCCTGTAACATGCAATTTTAATGAGATTATGGACTGTATCAATATTTCTTTTTCTGTCTTTTTCAACTGTGCTGCTTGTTTATTTGAATCTATATTATTTTTTTCTAATATCACCGTTATAAAATTTTCAGGCACAAATGACGAAAATACATTTTTTACTGTCTTTTTAGAATTTTCTTTAATTATATTTTCTATTTCTTCACATTTTAAATCTGATAATCTTAACTCAATTTCCAATGGATTATTTAAAGATATCTCTTCATATGCTGTTAAAGAAGATATTTTAAATATACATGGTCCTGATATTGACTTATGAGTAAAAAGAATATCTCCACAGCAATTATATTTCTTCTTACCTATTTTAAATGAAGCATCAACATTTTTAAAACTCATTCCCGATAATTTATAGAAATCTTTTTCTTCTATATCGAGTGCAGTTAAAGATGGTTTAGGCTCTATTATTCTATGCCCTAAATTCTTTGCCAGCCCAAATCCATTGCCTTTTCCACCAGTTGCTATAACGACATAATCAAAATTATATGAATTTTTTTCTGTTTGAATAACAAACTCATTTAAATTATCTGATACACTTATAACTTTTTCTTTAATATGTTTAAAATTATCAGTGTAAAGGTGTTTTTTTAAATCCGATATTATTTTTGCAGAACTATCAGAAACAGGAAAAACTCTTTTGTCACTTTGAATATATGTTTTAATTCCCAAATCTTTGAATAATTCTCGTGTTTTTCTTTGTCCTATTTTAGATAAAACAGACATTAAAAATTTTTCACCACGAGGATAGTTCTTTACAAACTCTTTTAAATCATCTTCATCAAAAGTCAAATTACATCTACCGCCACCTGTAGGCAAAAGAGTTGTAAAAGGCTCTTTTAGATCAAACGCAGTTACTTTGTTATAAGGATTCTTACACAACAGAACTGATAGAAATCCTCCTGCTGCACCACATCCAACTATAGCTATATTTTTATATATCGACTCTTGTACCATATAAAAATACATCATCCAATGTTTCTAATTCTTCATGCAGTTGCAAAAGAGATTTTTTATACTTTGGATGCTCATAATCAGGAATTAATTCTAACAAAGGAACAAGTGCAAATGCTCTTTCGTGCAGATGTTCATGAGGAATTTTCAAATCAGGTTCATCAACAATTAAATCGCCATAAAATAAAATATCAATATCTATAATTCTGGCTTCATATTTATCTGATTCAACTATCTTTCTACCCATTTGAATTTCTGTATTTTTACATAAATCAAGCAATTCCCTTGGCGATAATTTTGTTTTTACTTCGATAACAGCATTAACAAACCAATCTAAATCTTTATTTCCCCAAGGTTCCGTTTCATATAAAGCAGAAGATCTTACAACTGTCACCATTCCTGTTGCTGTAAGCATTTTAACAGCTTGTTGAACATAACCTACTTTATCTCCTATATTAGAACCCAAACACAAATACGCTATTGCCATTAGAACTCCTTATTTTAGCTATTTTTCAAGCACTTATACCAATATTGTATTATGTTTCTTTCAACTTTACAACAATATTAAATTTATAATTAAAAATTGTAATAATAATCATAACTATAATTTTTTAAGGTATTCTTTTATGCTAAACTTTCTTTATGTTTACAGGATTAATTGAAGAACAAGGTAAAATAAGAAGCTATAGTATTTCCTCTAACGGAATGGAAATTACGGTAACCTGTAATAAAATATTGTCAGACATAAAAGAAGGTGCAAGTGTTGCAATAAATGGTGCTTGTCAAACAGTTGTAAAATATGGAAAAGACTATATAACAGTTCAGGCTTCCAACGAAACACTAAAGGTTACTAATTATAAAAATCTAAAGGTTAATGATTTCGTAAATTTAGAAAGAGCTTTAACACTAAACAAAAGAATAGACGGACATATTGTTTCAGGACATATTGATTGCTTGGCTGAATTTTTATACGCGAAACAAGACGGTTTTTCAAAAGAGTTCTATTTTAAAATACAAAAAGACTTTTCAAAATATATAATTTACAAAGGCTCAATTGCAATAAATGGAGTGAGCTTAACAATCGCATCAGTAAATAATGAGATTTTTTCGGTTGAGCTTATCCCTACAACATTAAAAGAAGTAAATCTTTCACAACTTAAAGAAGGTAATTTTGTAAACATTGAGACAGATTTATTCGCAAAATATGTTGAAAAAATTTTAACTTCAAAAGATAATACAAGTAGGATTAACTACGGTTTTTTAGCCGAGAATGGATTTATATAAAATGAGCGAAATTAAATTTAATACAATAGAAGAAGCCATTGAAGATTTTCGAAATGGGAAGCCTGTTATAGTTGCAGATGATGAAGACAGAGAAAATGAAGGCGATGTTATCGTTCCTGCTCAGTTTGCTTCGCCGCAGATTATTAATTTCCTTATTTCACAATGCAAAGGAGTTTTATGTCTTGCTTTAACCAGAGAAAAAGCAGAAAAACTCGGATTATCTGAAATGGTAAGCCATAGTACAGATCCAAAGGGTACGGCTTTTACTCAAAGTATAGATGCTGTAAAAAAATACGGTGTTACAACAGGTGTAAGTGCTTATGACAGAGCAAAAACTATAGAAGTTGCCGTAGCAAATGATTCTGTTGCCTCCGATTTATCACGTCCGGGACATGTTTTCCCTTTAATTGCAAGAAAAGGTGGTGTTTTAGAACGTGTTGGACATACTGAAGCTTCTGTTGATTTAGCTCGTTTAGCAGGTTTAACTCCGGCTGCCGTAATATGCGAAATTGTTAATGAAGACGGTACAATGGCAAGAAGAGATAATCTTGTTGAATTTTCAAAAAAACATAATTTAAAGTTCATAACTGTAGCACAATTAATTGAATACAGATTACAAAAAGAAATGTTTATGCAAAGAGATGCCGTAGCTAAACTGCCTTCTGATTTCGGAGATTTTAAAGTATACGGCTATACCAATAAACTCGGCGGGGTTGATCAAGTTGCAATCGTTAAAGATGACGGCTCAGATAAAATTCCAATGGTAAGAGTACACTCCGAATGTTTAACAGGTGATATCTTTCATTCAAAAAGATGTGATTGTCAAAATCAACTTGAAGCAGCTTTAAGATTGATTGAAAATTATGGAAAAGGTGCCTTGGTATATATTAGAGGTCACGAAGGAAGAGGTATCGGTCTTGTAAATAAAATAAAAGCTTATGCACTTCAAGAACAAGGAGAAGATACTGTTCAAGCTAATATTTCTTTAGGATTTCAACCCGATTTAAGAAATTATGGAATAGGTGCTCAAATTTTAAGAGATTTAGGTTATACTAAGTTTAAATTAATAACAAATAATCCGACAAAAATTATCGCACTAAATGGTTACGGTCTTGAAATTGTTGAAAGAGTTGCACTTAAAACTCCTCTTAATAAATATAATGAAAGATATATTCACACAAAAGTTGATAAGATGGAACATTTAATTGATTTATAAAGAGAATAATAATGGCTAATATAACTATATACAAAGTAGAATCATATAATTCAAAATATTTCAGAATTTTTTCAGGTGTTTATAATGACTTTAAAACCAACGCCGCTACTGACTATAATTTTGAATTAGAACCGCTTGCTTATCCTAATTTTATAAAAAGCATTGAAGATGGTCTTTTAAATTGCCTTATACTTTTTGAAGATGATATTCCTACAGGCTTTTTAGTTTATACTACTTTAATTTCGGAGTCATTAGAATTAAACATAATTCATTGTATAGGAAATGAAAACTTAAATGTAAAAAGAAAACTTCTCCTTGAAAAGTTTATTGAAGTAAACAAACACTTAATGCGAGAAAAAGTTATAACATATCCTATGCTTGGAAAACAAGCAAGTTTTGCCAGCGATATTGAAGGTTTTGGTTTCAGGTTTGTAAATACATCTGTAATGGGATTCAATCTTACTGATGCAAATGCAATAAATAAAACAAAAGAAATATATATTCCAAAACTTCCGCATGATTACACTATTTCTAATTGGAAAACAATATTTTTTAAAGATGCAGCAGACATTATACATCAAGCATTTAAAGAATCTTCTGATGCTTTATTTGACAGCCGTTTTAACTCTGTAAAAGGCTGCAAAGATATTCTTGAAAAGATTACAAACAATGTTTACGGACAATTTTTACCGGGTATAACAAAGGTATTATTATACAAAAAACATCCTGTTGGTTTTTGTTTTGCAAATTTAACAAATGATAAAATTGCAAACATTCCACTTGTTGCAATTCTAAAAAAACATAGAAATTACGGCTTTGGCAAAATTATGCTAAAACAGTTAGTTGATAATCTTTTGACTTCTGCAATTACAGGCGGATGGGCATTAAAAGAATTAAATGCAAGCTGCGATTCGGATAATTCTGCAGCAGTGAAAATGTATACTTCTGTCGGATTTTCCGAAGAATATACATATCCACAAGCATATCATCCCAAAACTATTTAATCGAGAACTAAAAATGTTTTTGCATTAATTATTACTAAATACTACTTTCATTGTTGCCAAATTCTTTATGGACAACATTTTATGCTTATTCTTTTGTTCTTCATTGATATTAAAAATTCTTACTATTCTTTGAATTTCTTCAATTTGTTTCCTTGAAGAAAGAATATAAGCATTTTTTACCGGTTCACTTATTGTTCCTAAAACCCCATTTAATTGTTCTTCGTTCATCGATTTCCCCTGTAAGATATAAAGTCTAACTTCCCCTATACTTTAATAAAGTTTTTTTGGCTCTTAGAATTGCCTTTTTATTTAACAAATGTAAAAATTTATGTTACATTAATAATCAAAAGTTTTATAAATGGGGGATTTACTTATGATTATAGATAATTTATCTAATGCTGAAAAATATATTAGTTTACATAAAGACTTTAAACTTGTATTTGATTTTCTTAAAAATAATGATTTAAGTAAGCTGGAATGCGGAAAACATCAATTAAGAGGAGAAGAAGTTTTCTTCAATTTGCAAGAATATGAAACAAAGCCTACTCAAAAATTAGAAGCGCACAAAAAATATATTGATATTCAAGTAGTTGCTATTGGTGAAGAATTTATGGGTTATACAAACATAGAAAATACTTCTTTATCTGAAGAATATGATGCAGAAAAAGATGTTATGTTTTTAACAGGAAATGTTGATAAACTTCTCGCAACAAATAAAAACTTTTTAATTTTCTATCCTGAAGATGCACATATGCCTGCTTTAGCAGTTGACAAACCATCAAAAGTAAAAAAAGCTATTTTCAAAATTTTAAAATAGATTTATATGAAAAACAAAACAAATTTAGAAATAAGAAACATGTTCGAAAAAATATCTGAAAAGTATGATTTTATGAATAGAATCATATCTTTTGGGCTAAATGAATATGTAAAAACACAAGCAATAAAAGAACTAAACATAAAACCAAATTCAAAAGTATTAGATTTATGTTGTGGCAGCGGAGATTTAGGTAAAATTATAAAAAAGTTACAGCCATCTTGTGATGTAATAGGGGTTGATTTTTCGCAGAACATGATTGAATTAGCAAGCAAAAAAAATCCCAATATAACATACAGACAAATGGACGTAACTTCTCTTGCTTTTGAAAAAAATTCTTTTGATTATATAGTAATGGGTTTCGGGTTAAGAAATATTCCGCAAAAAAACAAAGCACTTGAAGAAATATATAGAACGCTTAAATCAGAAGGTCAATTTCTTCACATCGATTTCGGCAAACATAATATATATAGTAAAATCTACGATAACATTATATTATTCATAATTAAATTTTTTACTAAGAACACAAAACCATACAAATATTTAATATTATCTAAAAGAAATTTTTTAGAACCTGAAGAACTGATTGAATTGTTTAAATTCAACAAACTCACATATATTAAACATAAAAATATGCTTTTTGATGTAATTTCTTTTCAAATATTAAAAAAAACAGAGATTAAATAATATATTTTTTAAATATACATAAAAAGAAGGGAACACAATAAAGTGTCCCCTTCTCTTCATAAGAGTGAATTAACTATTTAATCAATTCACCAACTGCTTTAAATACAGCCATACGTTGAGCAGCATCCTTTTCAGCTTGTTCATACAAAGCTTGTGCTTCTTCAGGATTTGTTTTTGCTAATGACTTGTATCTGCCTTCAGACTTAATAAAGTCTTGGAAGCTTTCCTTAGGATCTTTAGCATCCCAAGTAAACGGTTGTTCGTTAGCAGGATTATATCTGTATAGTGGGAAATAACCAGCTTCAACAGCACGTTTTTGTTCTGTTTGAGTTTTACTCATATCGATACCGTGAGCAATACAAGGTGCATAAGCAAATATAATTGATGGTCCATCATATGCTTCAGCTTCTTGGAATGCTTTCAATGTTTGTTGTCTGTCTGCACCAAGTGCAACAGAAGCAACATATACATATCCATATGACATACTCATCAAGCCCATATTCTTCTTATATGTTTTCTTACCACCTGTAGCAAATTTAGCAACAGCACCGGTTGGTGTAGATTTAGAAGCTTGACCGCCTGTGTTTGAATATACTTCAGTATCCAAAACAAGAACATTAACATTCTTATTTTGAGCAAGAACATGGTCAATACCACCGTAACCGATATCGTTTGCCCAACCGTCACCACCAATAATCCATATTGATTTATCAGTAAAGTAATCTTGTAATTCTCTTACTTTAGCCAAATCAGGACAATCAACATCAGCATATTTTGCTAATACTTCTTTTGCTTTTGTTTGAGCAGCAACTGCTTCTTCTGTTTTAGAATTATTAAAATGAGCCATTGCACCTTCTAATGCTTCTACTAAATCAGCAGGAGCTTTACCTGAGGCAAGTACTTTTTCAACGTATGTTTTCAAAGTATCTCTGTTTTGATCTACAGCTAATCTCATACCAAAACCGAATTCAGCATTGTCTTCAAATAATGAGTTTGCCCAAGCTGGTCCTCTTCCATCTTTATTTGTTGTATAAGGAATTGTTGGGAATGTACCTGAATATATTGAAGAACAACCTGTTGCGTTTGCTACGATTGCATTTTCACCGAATAATTGAGAAACCAATTTAACATAAGGTGTTTCACCGCAACCAGCACAAGCACCTGAGAATTCAAATAAAGGTTTTCTTAACATTGCACCTTTAATTGTTTTGGTTGTATTTTTACCCATTACATTATCAGGCAATGAATCAAAGAATTTTTCGTTAACAACTTCACAAGCTTCAACTTCTTTTTCAATTGTTGACCAAGATAAAGCTTGTTTTCCAGGTAATTTGTTTGCAGGACATTGATCAATACAAACACCGCAACCTGTACAATCATTACAATAAACTTGAACTTTGAAGTGTTCACCGTTTGCATTTGGTTTTGCTTCAACAGTTTTAAATGATTCAGGAGCATTTGCCAAGTTTTCTTTTTCAACCAATTTTGTTCTGATTGCAGCATGTGGACAAGCACTTGCACATATACCGCATTGAATACAATCAGCTGAATTCCATTTTGGAACTCTTGGAGCAATTCCACGTTTTTCAAGGCAAGCAGTACCTGTAGGTATAACACCGTCAACACTCATTGCACTAACCGGAATATCATCTCCTTTTTGTCTCATAGAAGGTTCAATAATCTTCTTAGCAAATTCAGAAGCATCATCAGGAATTAATTTTACTTCTTCAGCTGCACACACACCATCTAAAGAAGCAGGTATTTCAACTTCTTGACAAGCATCTACAGCAGCATCGATTAATGCTAAGTTCATATTTACAACATCATCACCTTTTTTCTTAAAGGTTTTGATTGTCATTTCTCTCATACCTTCATAAGCTTGTTCAAACGGAATAATTCCTGAAACTTTAAAGTATGCAACCATCATAACTGTGTTTGCACCTTTACCTCTTAATCCGGGTTGTTGTGCGATTAATTTTTCTGCATCTACATTGTAGAATTTAATTTTCTTCTTTATTATTGTTTCTTGCATATCACGAGTTAAGTGAGCGAATGCTTCTTCTTTTGTGTATGGAGAATTCAATAAGAAAGTACCGCCTTCTTTTATACCCTTTAATAAATCATATCTGCCAACATATGCGTGAGCTGAACAAGATACGAAATCAGGTGCAGTAATTAAATATGTTGATTTTATTGGTTTATCACCAAATCTCAAGTGAGATACAGTTACACCAAATGATTTTTTAGAGTCATATGCAAAGTATGCTTGAGCATCTTTATTTGTATATTGACCGATAATTTTAATTGAGTTTTTATTTGCACCAACAGTACCATCTGAACCTAAGCCCCAGAACATACAATTTGTAGTACCTTCAGGCTCAGTAACAATATGTTCTGTTACTTTTAATGATAAGTTAGTAACATCATCTTCAATACCTACTGTAAAGTTATGGAATCCGTTTGCTTCACCGTGTTTATAGATTGCAAGTACCATTGACGGAGTGAATTCTTTAGAAGATAAACCATAACGACCGCCAATAACTCTGATATCTTTATTTTCTAATGCTGCAACTACATCCAAATACAATGGTTCACCAATTGAACCGGGTTCTTTTGTTCTATCTAATACGTTAATACGTTTAACTGTTTTTGGTAATACAGCATTAAAGCGTTTAACATCAAATGGTCTGTATAATCTAACTTTAACTAAACCATACTTTGTACCGCGTTTTGCATTTAAGTATTCGATTGTTTCTTCAATTGTTTCACAACCTGAACCCATTGCAACAATTACATCAGTTGCATCAGGAGCACCAACATAATCAAACGGATGATATTGTCTTCCTGTAACAGCTGCAACTTTATCCATATATTCTTGAACAATATCAGGAACAGCATTGTAGTATTTGTTAACTGTTTCACGACCTTGGAAATATACGTCTGTATTTTGAGCACCAACTTTACATACAGGAGCTTCCGGTCTTAATGCACGTTTTCTGAATTCTTCAATGTATTTTGGTTCTACTAATTTAGCAATATCTTCATAAGAGATTTCTTCAATTTTATGTACTTCGTGAGAAGTTCTGAAACCATCAAAGAATTGTAAGAAAGGAACTTTAGCTTTATATGTAGATAAGTGAGCAACCAAAGCTAAATCCATTTCTTCTTGTACAGAGTTAGCAGCTAACAATGCATAACCTGTATTACGGCAAGCCATAACATCACTATGGTCACCAAATATTGCTAATGATTGTGCAGCTAAAGCTCTTGCAGCAACATGGATTACAGAAGGAAGCATTTCCCCTGCAACTTTGTGCATAACAGGAATCATTAACAATAGACCTTGTGATGCTGTATAGGTTGAAGTTAAAGCACCTGCTGCCAATGAACCGTGAACAGCACCTGCTGCACCGGCTTCTGATTGCATTTCTGCTACTTTTACTTCTTTACCCCAGATATTTTGTTTGTGTTGTGATGCCCATTCATCAATCCATTCACCCATTGTAGATGATGGAGTAATTGGGTAGATTGCTGATACTTCGCTTAATGCATAAGCCACATGGGCTGCAGCGTAGTTACCATCAACCGTAATTGTTTTCTTTGGCATTTGTTTTACAACCTCCATTCTCTCGTATATTATGCTGTTTAAATACCTAGTACTACATATGAAAATGGTACTCCAAAGATAGTTAAATTACAAATAAAAATCCATGCCTGATTTCCCCAAAAAACTTAAAGCGGACTATATAAGATATCCGCTTTAATTTAAAAATTATTATCAATTTTGAAGTCTTTAATTTAAACTTTAACTACTCAAATTACTATTTAATTTTTATCGCTGATTTCATTGCTTTAACATAATCAAACACTTGTGAAGGTGAATCCTTTCCATACTTTTCAACTATTTTAACAATAGCATTACCAACAATAATACCATCTGCTATTTCAGAGAAAAATTCAGCCTGTTGAGTTGTATTTATACCAAAACCTAATGCAATAGGTATATTTGTATTTTCTTTCAAAATATCAATTATGCTTGTTATTTCTTTAAAATGACCTTCCATAGAAGAAGTAGAACCTATTGACGGAACAAAATATATAAAGCCTGTAGCTTCTTTTGCTATCATTTTTACTCTGTCAATATTTTCAGGAACTACAAAAGAAATAATATCAACACCATATTTGTCTGCATATTCTTTTATTTCAGACTTTTCTTCATATGGTAAATCCGGAACAACAATACCACAGACATTAACCTCAGAACATTTCATAAAGAATTCTTCATATCCGTAATTAAAAACCGGATTTATATATGTGTGAAGAATAATCGAAATTTGAGTTGTATTTCGAACTTCTTTTATCATATCAAAAATACCTTTAAGATATGTTTCTGATTTTAATGCGCGTAAATTTGCATTTTGCACAACACTGCTTTCTGCAATAGGGTCAGAAAAAGGAACTCCAAGTTCTACCATATCGCAACCTGCTTTTGCCATAGAAATAATAACTTCTTTTGTTGTATTTAAATCGGGGTCACCTGCCATTAAAAAACCTATTAAGGCTTTATTTTCAAATGCTTTTTTTATGTTATTCATTTATAATCCTTCCTCTATATTTTGCAATAGCAGCTACATCCTTATCACCACGGCCTGATAGACAAACTATGATTATTTCATCTTTTTTCATTGTTGGAGCAATCTTCTTTGCATATGCAACAGCATGAGAACTTTCTATTGCAGGAATTATTCCCTCAACTTTTGACAAATATTCAAACGCTTCAACTGCTTCTTCATCTGTAACAGGAACATATTCAGCTCTGCCTGTTTCTTTTAAATAAGCATGTTCAGGTCCAATTCCCGGATAATCAAGACCTGCAGATATTGAATATACCGGAGCAATTTGTCCGTGCTTATCCTGACAAAATATCGACTTCATACCATGAAATATTCCAATACTTCCTTTTGTCATAGTTGCAGCGTGTTTATCCGTATCAACACCCAGCCCTGCCGCTTCACAACCTATAAGCCTAACATCTTTATCATTTATAAAATTGTAGAACATACCCATAGCATTACTGCCACCACCGACACAAGCCATAACTACATTTGGAAGTTTACCTTCAATATGAAGTATTTGTTCACGTGCTTCTTTACTTATTACACTTTGAAAATCTCTTACAATAGTAGGATAAGGATAAGGTCCCATAACAGAACCAAGAAGATACATTGTATCATCACTTCTTTTTGACCATTCCTTCATTGCCTCATTAACCGCATCTTTTAATGTCTGAGTTCCAAATGTAACAGCATGTACTTTAGCACCTAATAATTCCATTCTATAAACATTTAAGGATTGTCGAATAGTATCTTCAAGCCCCATATAAATTTCGCATTCTAAACCCAAAAGAGCTGCCGCTGTCGCTGTTGCAACACCATGCTGACCTGCACCAGTTTCAGCTATAACTCGCTTTTTACCCATGTATTTTGCAAGTAAAGCTTGTCCTAATACGTTATTAATTTTATGCGAACCTGTATGATTTAAATCTTCTCTTTTTAAATATATTTTTGCACCCTTCAAATCCTCTGTCATATTCTTCGCAAAATACAATAAAGAAGGACGTCCGGCATAATTTGCCAGCAAAGAATTTAATTCATCATTAAACTTCTTATCATTTTTATAAAATTCATATGCCTCTTCTATTCTCTTTATCTCCGGCATTAAAACTTCAGGAACATACTGTCCGCCGAATTTTCCGAATCTTGTTTTTGTCATTTTTATTTCCTTATACAATTAATAAAACTCTGCTATATGCTATACAAGTATTACTACTATTTTATATATAGCACAACAAAACTGTTTTTCGCTAAATGCAAAAAACAACAAACCCTGTCGACAAATCGAAATCAAAAGACGAGACTATTACCTGTCAAAACGATTGTCAACCTTAACGGGACACCAACCCATTCTTTTTTCATCAAAGAATAACCAATTAGAAAGAAAGTCTACTAAACCAGCTACGAAACAAAAAAGTGAACCTTTATTCATTATTAACTTCCCTTTCCTACCATGGATTGTTGTAATATTCTAACTCCAATTTAAAATTTTGACTAGTCTGTTCGTTACATTTTTTAAAATTTAATATCTACAACCACATATATTAACTTTTGTTAAGCTAATTGTATAACAATTTATTCAGTATTTACAAGGATTTTGCAGATTTTCAAAAAGTTTTATATATCAGATATAGCATTTTTATATATCTATATTCCTTTATTTAGATATAGAGAGAAAAATAAGGATATTCTATATGAGCGTAAATTTATCAGGCAAACAAAATATAGAACAATTTAATACCAAAACGAATATTCAAGCAAAAGAAATCCAGACACAACAGGAATATAACAGAAGCTTGGAATTATATAAAAGTACAATGTCTACTTTTAATCCCGGCAATAATTGCGATGAATATGCATCAAGTTTTTTCCAAAATGCACAATTATTAAATGAAGATAATAAAACAAAAACAAATAAAAGGCTAAAAGAACCAAGTACAGACCCGGGAATAGTTGCAAAAGCTGCAGATTGGATTGCAGGTATATTAGGTGTGGATTTAGATAAAGAAGAAGACCCGCTTGAAGCATTACAAACATATGAAGAAGTACTGCCTGGAGCCGGTTTTAACAGAACAACAAAAGAATATAAAATGATGTTAAGTGCATTTAATTTATAATAAAAGAAAGATGACCATAAAAGGTCATCTTTCTTAATTTTATTTGAGTCTTATTTTTTCTAAAAAATCAACAATGACAGGCAGAGAATTTTCATAATCGTTATGGTCATCATTTTTAACAAGCACAAATTCAGCCATTGGAGCTTTGCTATGATTTTTTATTGCCTGTTCATAAGGAATCATAGAATCATCCATTGAATGTGTAATCAATAATGGTTCAGTAATTTTATCAATTCTTGAGTAATTATCAAACTTTTGTATAAAAGGGAACAAATAAACAAAATTTTGCATCCAATCCTTTTTAGTTGCTCTTTTTAATGTTGCTTTACCCATATCTTTAGTATTGGTAAATGTGGATTGTAATATTACTGCCTTAAAATCATTTTCTATTGCTATTTGGGAAGTAACACCACCACCTATAGACAATCCCCATAAAATTATATTTTCAGATTTTATATTCTTTTCATTGTTTAAAAAATTAAGAGCAGCTCTTGCATCTTTATATAGTCCTTTTTCAAAAGGAAATCCTTCGCTTTTTCCATAGCCCCTATAATCGTATATAAAAACACCATACCCCATATTAGCAACAGGTATAAGCATATCGAAGAAATAGCTTATATTTCCGCCATTTCCGTGTGAAAAAATTATTATCGGATAATCTTTTTTAGGAGGAACATACCAAGCATTAAGTTTCTTACCATCAATTGTTTTAAAATAAACATTTTCATGCGGATATTTTGTTTCATAAACTTCTTTTGAAGGGAAATAAATATTATTTGTACATGAAAACAAAATAATATAACATCCTATTATTATTGATAAAAAAATTCTCTTCCAGCTTATCTTCATATTAAATTTATTCCACTTGCAAATAAAACATTAACATATTCAACATTTTCCTGTAAATTTTACAGAAATTTAATAAATTTATTAATCTATTTTTAATTGATATTATTTAAATTGTAGAAAGAGAGGAAATAACAATGTTGGAATCATACCATTGTGAGAAATTGGAAAAAACTCTGCATTTTTTACCTGATGGAGTCAAATTTTGTTGCAGCTGTGCTGAAGATACAGGTATTAAAATAAGTGATTTTTCAAAATTTAACAAAGATGACATAATTAAAGGCAAAAAAAATTCATAGATTTATTAAACCAAGGATTTATTCCAAAAGAATGTAAAGGTTGTCTTGAATACAAAAGAAAAAGTATAAAAAAAATAATTAATGAATTTTTTAATAAACAAAAAGAAACCAAAATATCACATATAATCATAGACCACTTTTTACAATGTGATTGTGATTGCATATATTGTTCACAGAAAAAATTATTTCCGACACAAACCCAAAACTATGAATTATTACCTATTATTCAAGAGCTATATGAACAAAAAATGATTGACTTAGAAAACCTAAAAGTAGAATTTCAGGGTGGAAATATATCAGAACTCAAAGAATTTGAACAACTAATGAGAGAATTTTATGCACATAATTGTGATGATTTCGTAATTTTAATGAACGGAATTAAATATATTCCTATTTTGGAAAAAATCGGTAATAATTGGAAAAGTCATATTGGTATTTCTTTAGACGCCGGAACCAGAGAAACATTTATGAAAATAAAGAACATAGATGCATTTGATCAGGTTATTGAAAATATAAAAAAATTAAGAAAAGTTTCTGAAGCACAAATATCTCTAAAATACATAATAATAAAAGATGTAAATGACAATAAAGAAGAATTAGAAAAATTTTTAGAAATAGCAAAATCCATAGGAAATATTCAACCTTTGAATCTTGAAATTGACTATAATAATACAATTCTTTCGAAGGGTACTAAGTTTGAAATTCCAAAACACTATTATGAATTATTTAAATTTGCAGAAAAATATTGCAAAGAAAACAATATAGCATATAAAGTATTCCCATATACTGAAAATCTTTTAAAACAAGGTTACAGTATATAACTTGATAAAAAAACTTGTTTTAACTAATATCTACATGTTAATTACAAAGGAAAGAAGGTAGAATTATGTCAAGAAGACCTGTAATTGCCGGTAACTGGAAAATGCACAATTTACAAAAAGAAGCAGCCGATTTAACAAACGGAATTATGCAAGAATTAAAATCAGAAGATAAAGCTGCACTTCCTGAAGTTATTATTGCGCCAACATTTACAGCATTATATGCTGCAAATAAAGCATTAACAGACTGTGGTTGCGGAAAAGTTAAATTAGCAGCACAAAATTGTTACTATGAAACAAAAGGTGCTTTCACCGGTGAATGTTCTGTAGAAATGTTAAAAGATGCAGGATGTGAATATATTATCATAGGACACTCTGAAAGAAGAGAATACTTTGGTGAAACAGATGAAATGGTAAATAAAAAAGCAAAAGCAATTTTAGCTAACGGTTTAATTCCGATTATATGTTGCGGTGAATCTTTAGAACAAAGAGAAGCCGGTGTTACAGACTACCATATCGCATCTCAAATCACAAAAGCATTAAGAGATTTAACTGCAGAAGAAGTTGCAAAATCAATTATTGCATATGAACCTATATGGGCTATTGGAACAGGTAAAACTTGTGATTCAACAGAAGCAAACAGAGTTATTGCTATGATTAGAAACGTTGTAAAAGGTTTATATGATGCAAATACTGCAGATGCTATAAGAATTTTATATGGCGGTAGTGTTAAACCTGCTACAATAAAAGAACAAATGGCACAATCTGACATAGATGGAGCATTAGTTGGCGGTGCTAGTTTAACTGCTGACAGTTTTGCTCAAATTGTAAAAGGCGCTATGTAATTAAAGTTAAATTAAGAAAAAGACTCTTAAAATTTAAGAGTCTTTTTTTTTGCTTATTTTTACTTTCTTTAATAAATGTTTTTATATTCTAAAAGAAGTAGATAACTTCAAACGCTGCTTTATAGAAGAATTATTTGTATATTGATTTGTTGCATATAATTCAATTTCTAAATTATTTTTACTTTTTATCGGCTTATAGGTTAGAACGACTTCATCTTGCATTGTATCTTGTGAAACATTTCTTATAAACCTCGTCTTTAAATACAAGGAATCAGTAAGTTTAAATTCAGGGATAAAATATAAACTGGTATCACAATTTTGAGCATTTGAAAATTTACTCTGACCAACTTGCGCATTTAATTTTAAACGTTTATAAGTATATTCTACAAATCCACCGCCTGTAATTTTATTATCAGCTTGAGCTTCATTAGAATAATAAGCACCGCCTATAACAAAACTTCCGGCATTATTTGGTAAGAAGATTGAATTTGAAGATAAAATAGCACCGCCAGATGCTTCATGATTATAAGAAGAAGAAAAAGAACCAACTGATAAATTTAAAGAATCTCCTTTATAAGATATTATTGAACCTGTATTGTATGTTGATTCATTAGCTCTAACAAACAAAACAGACGGTCCGTTTGCATCATATAAAAAAGTCTGGCCAAGCTGGGCAGAAATTGAACTTCCAAGATTTGCCGTTATTTTTGAAGAATTAACAACTCCCGGTATAGGTGCCATATGTCTAGTATCATTTAGAAACGCTTGAGAAAAAGATTTTGAACTATCCCATATCATATTTTCTGCTTTAATTTCTTGTTCAATTCGATATTGAGTTTCATTTACTTTTAATTTAAAAACCCTATCACTGTTTACTTCTTCTAACGCCGTATCATCAACATCATTAAGATTTAATTCAACTGAATTTTCTTCATACCTTTTTGCTACATCAATTATTGCCTCTTCTTCAAAATTATCATCTTGAAGTGTTTTTTCGGACACATCATCATTTGTATTTTCATTTATTTCTAAAGTTTCAACATAGCGACCTAAATCCATAAAACTTTGAGACTTTACATCAAGTTTTTCATTTTCTTTCGCATATGCAGGAATAACTAAAATCAATAAAATAAATATAAATAATATCTTTTTCATAATACAATTTTGAATTAAAAATAATATTTGTTCAATCGACCAAATAAATAATATTTGACATCAAGACAAAAAAGTATTTGAATATTATAGGCAGAAATGAATAATATATACCTACGGAGTATATAATATATTAAGTTTTGCAAACACAAATATTTTAAGGTGATTTAACTTGTGCAATAAGACTTTCTGACATTTACAAATTCATTTTTTTATAAAAAAAAATATATATTTTTTAATTGACTAGCAAAAAATTTTAATAACACGGTTTAAAATAAATTGCGAATGAACACGGAGATAAAAATGGCTGAAATAAATAATAATATTCCAAAATTTGGATATAACATAGAAAAAATTGATAATAGTAAAAATAAAACACCGGATATAAATCATGTTGAAGTTCAAGCTGGAAGTGAAGAAATTCAATACGTACCAGATACCGGAATACTTGGACGTTCACAAATAAAAAATCCAAAGGGATCTGATGTAACAAGAAGCGTAGATGAAACTATTGCTTTATGTGAAAAATATCCGCAAATAATGGAATGCGGAGATGAACTTTTTGATACATTATACGAACAATTTTTAGCAGACGGAATGGATGCTTCTGAAGCATATACAAAAGCTTCTTTAGCAATGGAAGAATTCGTTGAGATAGGTAAAGCTCAATTAAGCAAAAATCTTGATTAGTTAATTTAATAGTGTTAACATGTATTCATTGTTCGATTTTTTTGAAAGAGACATATGGAACGAATAAAACCTATTGAAGCAAAAGATAGAATAATCTTAGCACTTGATGTTGATACTATTGAAGAAGTAATAAAGTATGTTGATTTATTAAAGGAATACGTCGGATTTTTTAAAGTCGGTCTTCCTTTATTTGTATCTTGCGGATTTGAAGCAATAGATGTTATAAAGGAGCACGGCGGCAGAGTATATTTTGACGGAAAGTTTCAAGATATACCAAATACAACTGCTAAAGCAAGTATAAACTTAATGAAAAAAGGAATTGATTTTTTCAATATAAGTTCAACCGGCGGTTCAAAGATGTTAACCAGCACAATTACAGAGTGCAACAATTATGCAAAAAAGAACAATATGGAACCGCCAATTATATTAGCAGTTACTTTGCTATCAAGTTTCGGACAAAAAACCCTTACAAACGAACTGGGCATTGAAATGAATATTTCATCATATGTACTAAAATTATCCCAGATAGCAAAAGAAGCCGGATTATCAGGAGTTGTAGCACCGGATACGGATGCCGCACAAATAAAAAAAGAATTGGGTGAAGATTTTATTGTTGTATGCCCTGCAGTTAGACCTACTTGGGCAATCGTCAATGATCAAATAAGAATAGTATCTCCTACAGATGCAATAAAAGCAGGTGCAGACTATATAATAATAGGCAGACCTATAACACGAGCTGCAGATCCAACTGCAGCTGCGAAACTGGTAATTACAGAAATAGAAGAAGCGCTTAAGGAAAAAAGGAATAACTTATGATTATTGGTGTACCTAAAGAAATTAAAATAAGGGAAGATAGAGTTGCAATTGCCCCTCATGGAGTTGGTCTTTTATGCAGTGATGGTCATAAAGTATTAATTGAGAAATCGGCAGGTTCTAGAAGTGGATTTTCTGACGAAGAATATATAAAAGAAGGGGCTATTATACTTGATAGCGCAGAAGACATATATTCAGAATCTGACATAATAGTTAAAGTAAAAGAGCCTCAACCATCAGAATATCAATTATTAAAAAAGAATCAAATATTACTTACATATTTACATTTGGCAGTTGAAAAAGCATTAACAAAAGAGCTAATAAACAAAAAAATTACAAGTATTGCATATGAAACAATACAAACTGAAGATGGCAGATTACCTTTATTAACCCCAATGAGTGAAGTAGCAGGAAAAATGTCAATACAAATAGCTGCAAATCTTCTTGAAAACAGGAACAATGGAGCAGGTATTCTTTTAGGCGGTATTGCAGGAGTTCCGGCAGGCAAAGTGCTTATTGTCGGGGCAGGAAATGTAGGTATAAATGCAGCAAAAATTGCTACCGGAATAGGAGCAAATGTAAGTATAGCTGATGTTGATATTGACAAACTAAGATATGTTGATGATTTGTTTGGTTCTAAAGTAAAAACATATGTATCAACAGAAGCAAATTTAAAAGAATTAGTAAAAGATACAGACGTATTAATCGGAGCTGTTTTAATTCCGGGATATAAAGCACCTTGTATAATTACTGAAGAAATGGTAAAAAGCATGCATAAAGGTTCTGTTATTGTTGATGTATCTATTGACCAAGGCGGCATTGTCGAAACAATGGACAGAATAACAACTCTAGACAATCCAACATATGAAAAATACGGAGTAATTCATTATAGTGTTGCAAATATTCCCGGAAGCGTAGCAAGAACATCAACTATTGCATTAACTAATGAAAGCATAAAATATATAAGAGAAGTTGCAACTGATGGAATTGTTGAAGCTTTAAAAAGAGATAAAGCTTTGGCAAAAGGAGTTAATACATTTAATGGAAAACTCACTAACAAAGGTGTAGCAGAAGCTTTAAATATTGATTATATTGAATTACCAAGTATTATTGGATTTTAAAACAGTCAATAATAAAAGATATTTATATTAATAAATAAACAAATAATCTTCTTTTAATAAAGGAAGATTATTTGTTATACGAAATAATAATTATTGTTAACAAAATGTAATGAACAAAAAATAAAAAAGCAATTTCAATGAATAAAATATTTTTATATAAGTATACAGGGGAAATATAGTTAATACACAGGGGATGAAGTTTATGGCTGTCGGAGCTAAAGATAAAATTGACAGGGAATTAGTTAAAAAATATGCAAAATTAAAAATGGATAATCCCGAAACTACTAAGTTAGTTGATTCTCAAAAGATGCTGGCTGCAATGAATGACTATGCGGCAATGCAAAGAAATATGTTAGATATGAATTCAAAATTAAAAGATATTTGTTCTAATGTAACATCAAAATCAGTTGTTTACTTAAAACTGAATTTCAATCCGCCAAGAGCAAGAAGATAAGCAATTGTAAATAATATGAAAATAAATTAATCTTATCTTTTAAAAATGATTAACTTTTAATTACAATGTAATATGGAAGTTAATCATTATAGTGTGGAAAATATGAAGCAAATTATATTAGCATCAACATCGCCAAGAAGGCAAGAAATACTGGAAAATTTAGGATTAGTATTCCAAATCATTGCCCCTAATTACAATGAAGATATATTGAACAAAGCATTTTCATATAATCTAATTGAATCTTTAGCAGAGAATAAAGGATTATCAGTAGTAAACAAAATCAAAGTTCCTGCAATTGTAATAAGTGCAGATACAGTTGTCGTATACAACAATGTAGTACTTGGTAAACCAAAAGATTTTGATGATGCATTAAAGATGCTATTAATGTTAAATGGTCAAACACATAAGGTTGTTACATCAATTTGCATGATAAACAATGAAAATAATAAAAAAATCATTAAATCAGAAACAAGTGAAGTAACATTTAACAAGCTTACAGAGAATGATATAAAAAATTATATATATGATTTTCAGCCTTATGATAAAGCCGGTTCATATGGAATTCAAGAACTCCCGGACAATTTCATAAAAGAAATAAAGGGAGAATATGATAATATTGTAGGATTACCTACAAAATTATTAATAAATATGCTTTCAGAAATAAACAATATATAAGTTTAATGTAAAATATAAATAGAGGAGTTAAGAAGGAGATAAGTATGAATAGTGTGCAGCTTGTAAAAGACAAAATAAGAAATATAAAAGATTTTCCTATAGAAGGAATTATTTTTAGAGATATTACAACTGCAATAAAAGATAAAGAAGCATTAAGAGAAATTATAAACTTCTTAACCGAAAAATTTATAGATAAAGGTATAGATTATGTTGCAGTTATAGAATCAAGAGGGTTCATCTTTGGTTCAGCACTTGCATATAATATAAATGCAGGGTGTATCTTAATAAGAAAACCCGGCAAGCTTCCTGCTGAAACAATAAGTGAAGAATATTCTCTTGAATACGGAACAGATAAACTTGAAATCCATAAAGATGCAATAGAAGAAGGTAAAAACGTAATTGTTATAGATGATTTATTAGCTACAGGCGGGACAGTATCAGCAGCTTGTAAATTATTGAAAAAAGCAGGCGCAAATGTAAAAGCAGCTGCTTTCGTAATTGAACTTGCAGATTTAAACGGAAGAAAAAATTTACCTCAAGATATAGAAGTTGTTTCTATGGTTACTTATTAACATATCGGTAAAATTTAATGGGTGATGAGAATAAACAATTTGAAGCCAGTCAACAAAAGTTGCAGAAAGCAAGAAAAGAAGGTCAGGTTGTAAAATCAAAAGATTTTTCAATGGCTTTGGCTTTACTTGTAATGTTTATTGTTATATTAAAATTATCGCCATTTATTTGGGATCAAATTTCTATATTATTTGTATACTTATATGATAAAATTCCGGAAAAGCATTTAGAAGATATAGGTTACGCACATTTATTTACAGCTATAGCAATTCCAACAATATTGATAATAGGTCCAATATTGATTATGGCTGCGTTTATTGCAATAATTGGAGATTTTATACAAGTAGGTCCATTAGTAACAACAAAACCATTAGAACCCAAACTTGATAAATTAAATCCTTCAAAATATTTTAAGAATTTAATGTCCCCCAAAACTGCATTTGAGTTAGTAAAAAACATTGTAAAAGTTGCACTTTTAGGGCTTATAGGTTGGATGGTATATAATTCACACTTGGAAGCAATAATGGCCTTAGCAACTATAGATAACAGTTTTGCAATAATGAATGAATTTGGTTCATTAATAATAGATTTCGTAATGAAAGCAGGACTTGCATTTTTAATAATAGCAGCAGCAGATTACGGTATGGTACGCTGGAAATTTTTACAAGACCAAAAGATGTCTTTTAAAGAAGTAAAAGATGAATATAAGAACTCAGAAGGCGATCCTCACGTTAAAGCAGCTCTAAGACAGAGAAGACAACAAATGTTACAAAAGAAAATGATGGATTCTGTTCCTGATGCAGATTTTGTCGTTACAAATCCGACACACATAGCCTGTGCTTTAAAATATGATGCACAACAAATGGAATCACCAAAAATGCTTGCAAAAGGTACAGAGTTGTTTGCGAAAAAAATTATAGAAATAGCAAGAGAACATTCAATACCGGTTATTGAAAACCCACCTGTAGCAAGAGCTTTATTTAGAATGGTAGAGATTAATGCCTCTATACCACCTGAATTATACAAAGCAGTCGCAGAAATATTGATTTTTGTATATAATTTGCGAAATACGAAAAAAGGTAGTAATATATAAATTAAAAGACTAATAGATTAGAAAATGCATACAAAAATAAAAGATTACATTGAAATAATCGAAAAGGTAGCTAAGGTAGAGCATAAACGTATTCCGTCACATATGGTGGATTATGATGAGCTTGTCAGTATTGGTATCATAGCCATACAGGTACTAATAAAAGATAAAACAGATGAACAACTGGCAAGATATAATAATGCTTATATAGCTACAGCTGTGAGATGGGCAATAAGAAATGAGCTCAGAAACAGATATAAATGGTATTCACTTAAACATACAAATGTAGATTCTCAAGATGATGAATCACAAGGAGATGATGGAGAAGAATCAGCAATTACTCCGGGCAAAGTAAGAGAAGCCATTTACGAAACAATATTATCCATAGACAGTTTGGCAGCTGCTGCGTCTGATAATGATTCACCATTTGATTTTATAAAGGACCCATCTGCCCTTCCTGATGAAAAGGCTGAAATTTCTGAACTTGGAAGAGTGATTAGAGAAGCAATTGCTAAATTGCCGCAGAAAGAAAGAATTATTATTGAATACAGATTCTATCGTAATATGCAGGTAAAAGAAATTGCGGAACAAGTCGGACTTTCTTCTTCAAGAATTACAAGAATTATCCAAGCTGCATTAAATACAGTAAGAGAGTATCTGAATAAAAAAGATCATTACGGATATTAAATTTTTATTTTATACTTCAAATAATGCAAATAATCTTGTTCTAATTTCGTCTGAATCAAGTTCGGCTTCAATTTCGTTTAGCTCAAGCGCTTTCTGATAAGATTTAGCAGCCTCTATATTCATCCCTTGTTCCTGAAGAACTCTACCTAAATTAAAATAAGCCATTACATAATCTTTTTTCATAGAGATAGCAGTTTCAAAGAGTTTTTTAGCTTCTCTAAGATTACGTATTCCATCTAAATATATAACACCTAAATTATTATAAGCAGAATAATAGTCAGGAGCTATAGCAATCGCCTTATGGTAAGCAATAATTGCTTCTTCCAAATAATCTTTCTTCCATAATGCCATCGCACATTTATTATAAGAAACAGCATTTTTAGGATTCAATTTAATTGCTTCGCAATATGCTTTAATAGCACTATCAATATCATCCGTCTGCAAGTATATATCGCCAAGTTCTATAAATATTTCATCGTTATTTTCATCTAAAATTATAGCTGTTTTTAATAAATCAATAGCAGTATCAATATCATCGAAAACATTATGATACAAAGATGCTAACGCCTGACAAACAATAGCAGTCCACTCGGGATCAGGATTTTTATCTATTGCTATTTTATAATGTTCACAAGCATCTTCGTATTGCTCTGCTTTAACTAAAGCATATGCCAAGGCATTATGATAGAATGGATTTTCTTCATCTTTTTCCAAAGCAAGTTTAAATGCATTTACAGAATTAATTACATCATTTTTTTTCAAATAAAGATGTCCTAATTCATAGTATATATTTGCACTGTTTTCTTCAACTTCTAAAAGTTTTGAATAGCAATCCAAAGCAGTATCTATATCATTTTCAAAATAAATCTGAGTAATAGTTGCAACTTTTAGTAATAACTCTTTATTGTAAGGATTATTTTGCAAAGCTTTTATATAAGCTTTTCTTGCCGTATCAACATCCTCTTCTTTTATATTAATATCACCGATTTTTTGATAATATACTTCATTTCTGCCGGTAGAATTAGCTGCAACATCATAAGCTTTTACAGCCATAGAATAATTTTTAGTTTTCTCTAAAACTTTACCTAACAAATCATAAAAAATTAATGAAAAATTCTTTGATATGTTTTTGTATAACATTTTCATAGAAGAATTATCAAGTGGAATGCTCAAACTGCCTGATAACATATAATATAAAGATTGCGATAAATCTTTTGCATTCAAATTAGTATCGTGCATTTTATCTATGTACATTGAAGCCAAAGATAATCTTGAACGTGCTGATTTTAAAGGACTTAATTTTATTGCTTCTTTTAACTCTTTTTCAGCTTCATCATATTTTTTTGCCATTTCAAGAAAATATGCCGCATAAATACGTGCATTCGGATTAGATGGAGAAATATTGATTGCAGATTTACATTGTTCAATTGCAGAAGAAAGATTTATCTCCCCTTTATCCCATAACAAGGTTGCCAGTCTGTAATATGCCTCAGCAATATTTGGATTAAATTTAATAGCGTCAATATAATTATCGACAGCATTATCCAAATCTGATTTTTTGCCCTTTATCAAATATTGTTCATGATATTTCCGAGCAAACTCCATATAATTTTGAGCCATAGAATCAAAATCAAATTCTTCAGTTTCTATAGAATTACTTGTTATTTTTTCAGACATCGACCATCTATTCCTCTACAATATATATCATCCGATAAAATTTTAAAAAAAGGAATATTTTGCCTCTAAAATACTGCGTATGGAGTAGTTTTTATTAATTTGCAAATTGTATAGCCTTAATATAAAAGTCAATTTTTTTTATCTTTTTGTTTTTATACTAATAGGTAGATTTATATAAGGAGGTTTTTATGAATCCTATAAAATTTGGAGAAATAAATTATAGTTCTAAATATGGCAAAGATGGTCTTCGTGCTAAGACAGAACAAAGTGTAAATCAAGAAATCCCAAAAGATTCATTCAACCCAAAATATAAATCCAAAGGAAATAAAAAAGCAGCCGGTGTTTTAGGTACAATAGCCCTAATGGTTGCGACAGGTGTTGCAGCTTACAAAGGAAAAGGAAAGATACAAGAAATTTTAAAGAAAACAAACTCCGGAATCACGACTGCTGCTAAAGATTTTGCAACAAAACATCCTAATTTATCTCAAGCCGGTACATCATTAAAAGAAGCCGCTACACATTTAAAAGATGCTTGTGCAAAACCGACCGAATTTGTAAAAAAAGGTGGAAAACTAATTGCAAAACCGTTCCAAGCAATATATAACGGAGCCAAAAATTTATTTACGAAAAAGACTAACTAATGCTACAAAACAATAATATACAGACATCAAATAATATATTTAGCTTGTTCCCACAATATTCCTTGGAACAAGCTAATGTAGTGCAAAAACCAGTTTCAAAAGTGTCTGTAAATTCTTCTGAAGAAGAGAAAAAAGATTCAATTGAACTTACAAAGAAAAAATCAAGCAAAGCAAAAAAAATTATTTTCGGGTCAACTCTTGCCTCAACAATAATAACTGCCGGAATCGTAAGTATGTTTTTTGCAAAAGGTTTTCACGGAAGTTCATTAAAAAAACTAACAAGATTTAAAGAAAAGCTGGCAAGAGAAATATCAGAAAGCAGCAGCAATAAAGCAGAAGGAATAACTCAAAAAGCGGTTCTTTATACAAAGAAAGGAACCCAAAAAGCAATAGACGGACTTGAAGCTACATCTAACTTTGCAGCAATAAAAGACTGGACTTGCGATAGAATTTTAAGATTAAATAAAGCGACTGCTAAATTTGCTGATAAATCAAAAAGTTTATTCAAAAAAATTGTAGATAAAACCCTGGGAAAGAAATATGATAAAGTTGAAGTAAAAGTAAAAGATTTAACTTCACTATTAAAGCATTATAACATTACGAATTTAGAAAATTTAGACGAAGCTCAAAAGATAATGCCTGTAACAATCAAAGGCGAGACTAGAACATTAGCGGAATGGGTCGAAAAACTTTCTCACGAAATAAAGCGCCTTGAAAGTGCTTATGATGATGGATTTAGTTTAGGAGCAAGAAAGCTAAGAGGACAAAAACGTACTAAATTATTGTCCGGAATTTCTGACAAAATAAAAGAAAAATTGTTCGGAACAAAAGGAAATAAAGTTGATACAAATAATTATAGAACATATGTAACCCAAGACGTTTCTAGTGCTGCTCAACAAGAACTAAGAGAAGAAATCTTGCGAGCAAGAAAAAAAGTTACAAACAATATTCCTGCAATATATGATGATATAAAAGGGAAAGTTAATCAGTTCTCAAATTCAATAAAATTTCAAGATACAGATTCTTTAGAATTCATAACAAAATTAAATCAACAACTTGATGCATTTAAGAAATGCTCAGGTGCAAGTGAAGCCGCTTCAAGAAGAAAAATTGTTGAGGAAATATCATCAAGCGTTGATGACTTTATTGAATTAATAAAGAAATCAGATTATACAGATATCGAAAAAGCAAACTTATTTGAAATATTAAATTCAATAAAGACGTCGGCAAAATCTTCAAGCGGAAAATCAAAAGGTGCACTTGAAGAAATAATGACCATATTAAAAGGGCTAAACAGCGAAACATTACAAGGAACAAGTACAAAAATTATATCTGATGCCGAATTTAAAGATTTTTCAAAATTATCATCAAAAATAAGCAAAGGTCTTGATAGTGCTACAGAACTTGAAATGGGAGAATATTTCTTGAAACATGCAGAACTTGAAGTTGGTTCTGCAGCAACAGACGTATTATCCTTACTTTTCCCAATAGGTGCCGGTGCAATTGCAATCGCAAAAGGTGATGATAAAGAAGAAAAAGTTTCTGCAACATTAACAACCTGTATCCCATTAGCAGGCAGTTTTGCTACTTTCATCTACGGTACAACAAAGATGTTCTCAGGTGCAAAGAATTTAATGTTTTCATTAGTTTCAGGTATTGCATTAGGTAAGCTTGGAAATTATTGTGATAAATTATACAAAAAATATAAAGAATCAGGCTCTGTAGCAAAAGTAGCAAAAGAAGAATATGATAATTTCTGGACAGATTTAACTCCTAAATATGCTCAACCTTTAAAAGATAATAAAAAAACAGATAACAAAGATAAAAAATCTAAATAATCACTCATTTAATTGAGTAATTTTTTATTCTTTAATTATAAAATATAGTTATGAAGAAAATTTTAACTATATTCTTAATATTAGGTATTATAAATTCAACAGCAATCGCAGTTGAATTTGATTCTTCAATTGATGCAAGTATAAGAAAAGATTTTAATGTTGAAACTAATGAATTACCGGCTCTTCCAAATGCCGTTCCAACTACAAATCCTGTAAAAGCAGAAGTTTCAACACAAACTAAATACAATCCCACTGGGAAAATATACACTCTTAAACGCGGGACAAAAATAAATCTGACATCAACAACCAAAATATCTGATTGGATGCACAAAGGAAGTCAAGTAACATTTAGTTCCAACGGCAATATATATACAAAAGAAGGAACTATAATACCAGCAGGAACAATATTTAAAGGAACAGTAACAGATGCGCATAGACCTCAACTAACAGGAAATGGTGGTCTTGTTGAACTTAAAATTGATGAAATATACCTTAACGGAATAATGTCTAAAATAGATACAAAAGTAAGTATGGCAAATTCGAAAAGAATATTTTTAAGCAATATAAAGGGTAAACGTACATACTGGAAGAATTTTTCTAAAGTAATGACACCGGGGAAAAAAGTATTTTCAGCAACCCATACTTGCGCTATGGCTATGATGCCAATCCCTTTTGTTAACCTATTTTCAATAATTCCTTTAGCAGGCGGAGCTGTTGTTTATACATTAAATTTAGTAACAGCACCTGTTATTACAATATTTACAAAGGGTGGTTCTTTATCCTTACCTGCAGGTACACAATTTCAAATTAAAATCACAGATGAAGTAAAAATTAAAGGTTAATTTTAAATTGTTGATTAGCGTATATTTTTATATTACGCTAGAGACAGTTTGAAAGGAAATATTTATGTTACGAGCAGGAATTGTAGGATTACCAAACGTAGGGAAATCAACATTATTTAACGCATTAACTTCTTCAAATAACGCACAGAGTGCTAACTTTCCGTTTTGTACCATAGAACCGAATGTAGGAGTTGTTAATGTTCCTGATGAAAGACTCCAAATTTTAGGCAAACTTGTTAAAACTCAAACAATAATTCCTACAGCTATTGAGTTTGTAGATATTGCAGGACTTGTAAAGGGTGCAAGTAAAGGGGAAGGACTTGGTAACCAATTTTTACATAATATAAGAGAAGTTGATGCAATTATTCAAGTTGTAAGATGTTTTGATGATATAAATACAATCCATGTTGCAGGAAAAGTTAATCCTATTGATGACATAGAAACCATTAATACAGAATTAGCATTAGCTGATATGGCATCAATAGAAAAAAGACTTGAAAGATTAACTAAAATAGTTAAAACAGGTGATAAACAAGCAGCGCTTGAATATAAAGTTCTATCAAAAATCAATGAGTTATTAGCTGATGCAACATTTATAAATCTCGAAAAATATTTTGAAGATGAAGAACTTGAATTTGCAAAAAATTCGCAATTAATGTGTATAAAACCTGTTATATATGCAGCAAATGTTAGCGAAACTGATTTAGCAACAGGTAATAATTATGTTGAACAGGTAAGAGAATATGCTTCTAAACATGGTGCCGACGTTGTTGTAATTTCAGCAAAAATAGAAGCAGAACTTGTAGATTTATCTCCGGAAGAAGCAAAAGCATATTTATCAGATTTGGGAGTAACAAGTTCCGGTATTGAAAGAATGGTTCAATCTGTATATAAACTGCTTGATTTAACAACCTTTATAACAGCAGGCGAAAAAGAAGTAAGAGCTTGGACTGTAAAAAAAGGTTCTAAAGCGCCAAAAGCAGCCGGTGTTATTCACACAGACTTTGAAAAAGGCTTCATCAGAGCAGAAGTAACCGGTTATAAAGACTTTGTAGATGCAGGTTCTTATGTAGTGGCCAGAGAAAGAGGCGTTACAAGACTTGAAGGTAAAGATTACATTATTCAAGATGGAGACATTGTCCATTTTAGATTTAATGTGTAGGCTTTTCACTAAAATTTAATGTTGAAAATAATTTAACCGCTTCGGCGACTCTTGGTCCCGGGCGGTTTATTATATCTCTTTGTTTCGAACTTAAATATAATATTTTAGTATTGGGGAATAATTTTTTTATTTTTTCAACATCTGAAGGAAAACAAATAATAATAAAATCAGGATTTTTTTCAAGAACATATTCTAAAGTTATATTTGGATAATAATATGGAATTTCGGATGTAATAGAAATATGTCCTGATTTTTGTATAATATCAGTTATAAAACTCTCGCTTCCGATTGTAACAAGAGGATTTGTTTGTACTACGTATAAAATTTTTTTAGGATTATTAGTCCTGTTTCCTTCAATTTTCTGGTTTATGTCTTTTATAAGTTTTTTTGCATTTTTTTCACTATTTGTAATTTTAGCAATGTTATTTATAGCTTCATATATTTCTTCAATTTTTGTAAACTCAAAATAAACAGGCTTAGTTTTTGTTAAAGAAAGTTCCCCAAGTTTAGGTTTAGCAGACGTCATTGCAAATAAATAATCAGGTTTTAAACTAACAATCATTTCCATATTAACAAAATAAGTGTCACCAATAATTGGTTTTTCTTTAACCTTTTCAGGGTAATTACATGTTGAAGAAACAGCAAGAAGATTATTTTCAGCACCGAGTGAATATATAATTTCAGTTATAACAGGAGACAAACTAACATAAGTTGAAGCTAATGTTATATTTCCTATCAAGAATAATACAAAACTAATTACATATCTGTATATGAATATCTTCTTCATTATTTATAACCTTAAAGTTTATTCCGAATATTTTTTTTAATACATCAGATGAAATAAAATTTTTCTTCACTCCTGATAATATTTCATTTTTTCTGGTTAAACCTATAAAATAATCTCCATAATCGGAAGCTAAATTAATATCATGAAGAACAATAATACAAGTAATTCCTGTTTGTGTAAGTTTTTTTATCATATTTAGGATTTTTATTTGGTTAATTAAATCCATATTTGCGGTAGGTTCATCAAGTAACAGAATATGTGCTTCTGACATTAATCCTAAAGCCATATTGGCTTTTTGCAATTCACCTGAACTTAAATTATCAATTAGTGTATATTTCTTATCTGAAAGTTCAAGTATATTAAGCATTTCATTAACTTTATCTTTTTCTTCTTTTGTTAAAAACCACTTCCAATTTTGTTTATAAAAAGAGGATTCAATATATTCTTGCAAAGTAATACCATGAGGATATTTTATCCGTTGCGGAAGATAAAATAAATCTTTATTATTAACAGATACTTTACCAATTTGAGGTTTAATAATACCTGCAATTATTTTTAGCAAAGTAGTTTTCCCAACTCCATTAGGACCAACTAACATAGTTATCTTATTTTTAGGAATTTGTATATTAGCATTTTCAAAAAGTTTAATATTATCAACAGAATAAGAAAGGTTATTAATATTAATCACTAAAAATATCTCCTTTCTTAACTAAGAAAAATACAAAAACAGGCGCACCTATAAATGCTATAACAAGTCCCAACGGAACTTGAAGCGGATATATTACAGTTCTTGCAATATAATCAGCTATAAGGATTAAGCTGCTGCCTATTAATATATTAGATATAAATAGCCATCTGTAATCTTGCCCCAATAACATTCTCGATATTTGTGGTGCAATAATACCTACGAATCCAAGTATTCCTGCTGAGAATACACTTAAAGAGGTTAATAATGAAGCCAAAATTATTATTATTAATGTATAAAAATATCTTCTTTTTTTATCTGTTGATAATAAATCAGAATCTAATCTCAAATAGTTTAATTTAGGAATAAAAAAAGCAGTTATAAACATTAAAATCATAAACAATATTATCAATGCTTTATTAGAGATTACTTCATTATTTGTAACTCCACCCGATAGAATTAGCATCATCATATATGATTTTAAAGGATTTACAAGTATTATTAAAGAAATTAAAGAACTTACAAAAATATTTATAGATAAACCGATTAATATTAATTTTGTAATCGAAAACTTACTTAATCCTGAAAAAATAATAACAATAGCTGAAGAAAGTAAAGCACCAATAAAACCAAAAACAGAATAATTAGAACTATTAAAAAACAAAATAGAAAGAACAATACCAAGTCCGGCGCCTGATGATATTCCCGTAATATAAGGTTCCGCAAGAGGATTCTTTGAAACTGATTGCATAAACATTCCTGCAAGAGCCAAACAACATCCTGCAATTAATGCTTTTAAAGCCCTTGGATACCTTAGTACAGTCAAGATTATACTGTCAGTATCTTCTGAAATATTAAAAGCCTTACACAACATATTAATACCAAAATCTTTGTATCCTGCATACATAGCAAGATACAAAGATAAAATAAGTATTAAGAATAAAACTATTATTATTAATATTTTTCTAAATTTATTCATAGATTAACTATATCACAGAGTTTCAACTTTTTCTTTTTGAGGCAGAGTATATTTCATAAATAAACCGGCTCTAAAATGAATTCCCGGAGCATAATATGAAGTCAGGCCTGTTTTATACATTGAAATATCTTGATCAAGAAGGTTATATACAGTTCCATTTAAAGATATTTCAGTATTTTCAGTTTTAAGTAATCTTACTTTGCCGCCGATTTTTACGTCAACATAACCGTTCGTTTTATCTGAATTTTGTGTTGCAGACATATAACGACCTGAATTCGCCTCAACACCTGCATATAAATTAACTATTTCATTAGGTATCCAATAAATCGTTCCTTTGATTGAGTTTCTTGGACAGCCCGGTAAATCAGCATGAGTCGTTTTATCCTCTGAATCTGTATAAGTATAGCTTGCAATAGCTTTCAACCAAGGTTTGGGTTCCCAAGTAATTTTTCCTTCATAACCTTGAATTCTTGCACTATCAACATTTACATACTGCCCAACATAAACCCAAGTTATAGGGTCTGTTTCCCCTCTATAACCTATATAATCTCTATAATCACTATTGAAATATCCAAAATCAATTGTCAACTTTTCATCAAAGAAGGACTGAGTAACACCTACATCCCAGCTTTCCATTTTTTCCGCTTTCAAATTGGGATTAGCCAATGACTGCATATAAGAAGAATTCATTGTTCCAAAACGTTGATATAAAGTAGGGTTATTAACGCTTTGTCCCCAAGAAGTTCTAAACTTAGTTTTTGAACCTTCCAAATTGAATGTAGGCAAAACTAATGCTGCTGAAACATTTGGTGTAACATATGTACCAAAATCAGAATTATTTATAATTCTGGCTCCGCCTCTAATAAATAATTTATCCTTAATGTTTATTAAGTCATTAACAAAAACATCATTTTGTATTGTGTTACCTGAATATCCGTTAAGTGTAGTACCTGTCCACATAGCAACATCACGAGTGTGTCCGTCTATAAATTCCGTTTCAAAATTATAACCTACAGATAAGGTATTCCAATCTGTAACATTATAATTATGTTGAGTTACAAAATTAAGTCTGGTGCTATTTATTTTTGAAATTGATTCATAAAAAGGATCACCGCTTAAATTATCAGGCAACACATAACTATTACTTTCATTATGATACACACCAAATTTTGCATCATAATTATATTTTTCATTCGGGCTGTGCGAATATGAAAGAACATTCATTACATCGTAGTTTAAACCGTAATTATTAGGAGATTGATATATTCCGTATGGATAGGATTGTTGATAACCAACCCCCAGGCCTTTTCTTGCTCTTGAAAATCTAAATATGTTACGTACTTCAGCTTTTTCATCAAGAATTCTTTTACCTATATTTGTAACTATATTCAAATTATTATAATCATCATTACGGATATCTCCCAAACCGGTAGCACGCATACCACCATCAGTTTTAAACCAAGTTACACCCATATAGTAATCAATAGAATGATTTCCGCCCATAACAGCTAATCGTTCTTTAAAAGTTCCGAGATTTCCCATCTCACTACCCATTTCAACAGAGAAAGGACCACGACCTCTTCTTGTTTGCATTGCAATTAATCCACCAGAGGCATTAGTACCGGCTAAATTACCTTGGGGTCCTTTTATTATTTCAATCCTTTCTAAATCGTCAGTTAATATAAATTGCGGTTCAACCCCGGGGCTGGTCATAGATGTTCTATCGGCTCTTATACCATCTATTGTCATTCTTACCCTATCTGTACCACGCAATCTTACAGACGAAACTGAACCATCTGAACCATTTGCATTTTGCACAAAAAGACTTCCTGTTTGATTTAGCAATTCAGTTAATAATGGTGAATTTTGCCTCGCAATTTCTTTTCGTGTAATAATATCAACACTGGCACCAGCAGATTCTATTGATTCCGCATAATTGCTGTATGAATAGATTTCCTTTTCTTTAACATCACCATAAAGAAGTATCTTTTCGGAAGACTTTTCATCAGATGTATCTATATCTAACTCAACGACTTCTTCTACTCCTTGTATTGGCATAATAGAAAAGAATGCTGTGGCAAGCATCACATAAAACATCTTTTTCATCAAATTTCAACCTCGTGCTCGCAAGTAATTCCAGACAAAATAGGTATTCTGACTTCAGAAAGTTTTCTTTCCCCTTCAGCTACGGCATAGTCACTCGTTCGAGTAGTTTCCCTATAACGTCTCTTTTAGATTAACATTTTTTTAGTTTTTGTCAATATAATAAAAAAAAAAAATATATATAAATTTACTATATTATTAAAAAAAATAAAGCAAACTATTACTCAAAATTTACTATAAGTTTATTTATATGATAGAATTTACAGAGTTAATAACGAGGAAATCAAGTGGAATTCTTGGACCGGACCGCGGCCGTATAGTCGGAATGCTCTATATTCTTATATAGGTTGCGTGTATCCTGCCTATATAGTGAAGAAGGGCTCCTTACGATAAACGTATAAGGAGTTTTTATTTTGCCGACACCAATTTCATTACAATCTAATAATAGAGCAGGATTATGTCCTCACGGACTTCCGCCTTCCGCATGCCCAATTTGTAGTGGTGGCGGCATGGCTGGTGGTGGAAGAGTAAAAGAAGCTGTAGCTTCAAAACCAATAAACTCCGGTGAATGGTCGTTTATGAAATGTTACGCAGCAGGACTTGCTATGCGTGCGCAAGAGGCAAGAGTTGAAAATGCAAAAACTGCATTTGAACGTCAAATTGAGTTCGCTCAACAACTTGGAAAAAACATACAAAATATTGCGGATAAAATCCAAAATGCCATTCAGAATTTACAAAACAGTTCTCCTGCTATTATCCAAAATATTTTACAAGTAATAAATAATTCAATAATTAATCCTATATTGAACCTAATGTCACAAATACCTAAATTAATTGAAAATTTAGCTGAGCTTCAAAAAAAGCTCGGAGAAATGCTTCAACAAGCCGGTGAAAAGCTAACAGCATTATTAGGCGATATTAAAAACTTCATAGACAGAAAAGTTATTGAAAACATAAAAAAACAAATTAAGAAATTTTTCTTATGGTTTACAACAGATTTAGAAGATGAAAATTACAAAAATGATGATGCTTTAGAAGTATTCAAAGCAAGAGAAATGAAAAAGTATTTAGTTAATATTGTAACTAAGATTAAGAAACGGAATGACAATGATAATAGAACCAATAAAGAATAAACAAGTTGATATAAAGAAAAAGAAGGAAGAAAAGCCTGACAAAACAATGAATAAAACCCTGCAAGGTGTTTTAATAAACAGTCATGTCCGAAATAGTCAGGAAACAGGATACTCATTTAATGACATAAAAGATTCTTTATTAATTAGCGATTCAACAAATTACTATTCTACAAACGGAACTATAAAAAAGAGCCAAAACGAAAGTTCTTTTGATACCAAAAAGGCAATTAAACCGCTATTAATAGGTACAAGCTTGATTGTCGGAGGATGTTTTGCAATAAGTGCCATTTTAAAAAAATCATCAAAAGCCTTATTAACAACAGCCAATTTTGAACATTTACCTGATTTAGCTATAAATATGAATATAAAAGAAGAGCCACAATTTGCTATATATCGAGCAATAAGAGATCCCAATTTCAAAAATTTATTCGGAGCTGCTGCTGTTTTTCTTATGAGCGGAATAACTATTGCGTGTAAAAATTTTGTAGAAGGCGCAAAAGAAGTTTGGACAAAGAAACAATCAGCAGATATTGAAAAAAATCTTCAAGAAAATTTAATTGAAGTTGAGACAAATGCTTTTTCAGGAAAGCTCAAAGTCGTAAATGATTTAATGCAAAACAATGTAAAATATTTTGACGAAGTCATAAATAACCGAAAAGAAAAAGCTTCTACTCCTGAAGTTTTCTCAGGATTTTTATCTTTTAAAGGTGAAAATCATGACAAAGAGACCTCGCAAAAAGACAATACAATAATTAACAAAAACCTAAAATATGCAGCTCTAATCGGAGGTGTAATTGCCGGTGCTGTTATCTTAGGGAAATTAAGCATTTCAAACCTAAAGAAAACACTTGAATACACAAATAAATACGCAAACAATTATACAGAAAAAACTATAGATGCAATTAACGGAATCAGTAATAAAGCAGATAAAAAGGACTTGCCTAGGGTTATAGAGTTTTTCAAATCAATTTGTGCAAAACCTGATTATATAAAAGAAGTTGCGAAAAAATATAACCTTTCGGACAATGAAGTACAATCAATAATTCATGCAGTTGAAGAATCAAAGAAGACCATTTTTGCAGATGCACCTACAGCTCTTGGCGGTATTCCTCAAAAAGTCCAATATTATTGCTATATAGATGAAAATAGAGGTCACTTATACAACTGGATTTTAAATCCTCAAAATAAATTTACGAAACTAATATTTGGCGCATTTACAATTTCAAGTGCTATAGGCTATCTTTTCAAACAAGGAATGGATGCAATAAAAGAAGTAACCGTTATGAAAGAAAACGCCAAAACTGAACTTGATTTAAGAAAAAGACTTGTAGATGTTGAAATCGCCAACTTTAAAGCAAAAAAGGAAAGTGCAATCAATCCGCTTCTTGAAAATTTTGCAAAACACGCAAATGACGGTTCTAAAACAAAAGAAGAATTAAAACAATTGGCAGACAATATATTAATGGAAACAAAAAATGGTCCGCCATACGTATATAATTAAGGAAAACTTATGAAAATAGCAAACATAAATATTCAGAATAATGTTTCACAACTTGGTCAAGGAGTATCTTTTCCAAATCATCAAAGGAATTACTGTACTTTCAACGAAAAAAGAACAGAAGAACTTGTTAATGCAAAAGAAGAGGCTCTACCATATATTGATACATTTTTAAAATCAGCTTGGAGTGAAGAACAAGTATTAGATGGACTTCAAGTACTTGATAAAATGCTTGATAAAGGCGTAAAGGGCATAGATAAAATGTATCCTACAATTGCAAGATTTAATGATGTAACATCTCCGAATGTACAAGTTATGTTAGCAGGAATTTACAGAAAAACACTTGTTCCGGATGCCTTTGGGCCTTTGAACAAAATGATGATAAGACAAACTTTAACACCAAACTCTCCTTATTTTGATCCTACTGAAGAAATAGGCGGTGCAATTATGGAATATTTAAAAAATCAATCTAATATTAATTCTTCTGCCGTCATAAAACATCAATAGAAACTATTTATATTTTCAATAATATCTGAAGCTTCTTCTTCTATCTGCTGTTCTTGTGGAATTTTTTTATCTTTAAATAGATATTTATATTTAGCTTCTTCCAATTCTTGTGAATGATCAGGATGTTTTGCAGATGTATATTCATTTAATTTATTCATTACTTCTTTTGATTTAGCATTCAAATGAAAACAAATCTGATAATACAATTCAGCATTTTTCAAATCGCCTAGTTTTTCATAGCATTTTGCACTCTGAAGATTAGTATCAAAGTCTCTTAATAAACCTGAAGCCAATGCTAATTTATAATATTCTATTGCTGTTGAATATTCTTGAAAACTATAGAAAAAATCTCCCATTGCTCTTTGCAACTTAGGATCAGCAGGATTCATATTATAAGCTTTTAAAACATATAATTTTGCCTCTGCTCTATCTTGAAGAAGTTGGTTTACTTTGGATAGTCCCAATAATGCTTTTGTATTTACAGGATTTTTTTCATATTCTTCTTCATATAAAATTCTTGCTTTATGAATATATTCATAGCCTTCTTCTTGATTAGACGTTGTTTGAGCTTTCCTTAACAATTTTTCAGCTTGAGAAAAATTATCCGCATATGCACAATTTAAAGATAAAAAAATTATCAATAAAGTATATATTAGTTTATTTCGTAAACTTTTCATAATCAAACTTAATAATATCCAATCTAGCTATTTATCTTAATAATAACTATATGTTATAAATATTTCAAGGTTAGCAACAAGGATAGTAATAAATGCAAGAAATCGGGATTTTATTTACGTTTATTTTTTTTGCACTATTATTAGCTATTTTTATGTTGATATGTTCAATTATTGCAGCCCCTAAAGCAAATAATGAGAACAAAGAAAGTATTTATGAATGCGGATTAAATATAAAAGAAAAGTTTAATTGTAAATTTAAAATACAATTTCTTATTTATGCAATATTATTTTTAATTTTCGATGTTGAAACAATATTTATATTTCCTTTTGCACTAAGCTATAGTTTTCTCGGGGTATTTGCTTTAATTGAAATAGTTATATTTTTAGGATTACTGTTATTAGGCTTAGTTTATGCAATAAGAACAAGAATGTTAAGGTTTAAATAATGAACATTATTTTATCAACAATAGATGCAATATCTAACTGGGCAAGGTCAAACTCATTATGGCCATTAACTTTTGCTACATCTTGCTGTGGCATAGAAATGATGTCAGTATCAGCTTCTGATTATGATATAGCAAGATTTGGATCTGAAGTTTTCAGAGCTTCTCCAAGGCAGGCGGATTTGTTAATTATAGCAGGAACCATAACTCATAAAATGGCTCCCCTACTATTAAAGTTATACGAACAAATGCCGGAACTGAAGTATGTTATTGCAATGGGCGCTTGTGCTTGCTCTGGCGGAATGTTTAAAAATGATTCTTACTCTGTTGTTTACGGGGCAGATAAGATTATTCCCGTTGATATTTATCTACCCATGTGCCCGCCAAAACCTGAAGCTCTTATTGATGCTATAAGAAAGCTTCAATCAGAAATAAAAAAGGAATCCTTAACTACAAGAAAAGAACTTATAGCAAAACATAAGTCTAAGTTAAAGATTCAAGATGACCTTGATATTTTAATACAAGAAGATGTTAATATTTTTAAAATGGGGATATAGTTTGTGTTTAAAGAATTTGAAACAAAATTTGATATATTAAATAAGACTATTATTCTACCAAATATTCAAGAATTTTATATTAAAAAAGAGAATATAAAAGAAGTATTAAGGTACTTGAAGAATTCTCCGGAGACAATATTTTCTAGGCTAGATTGCATTATTGCAAAAGATAATTCTAAAAACTTTACTGTCAGCTACATTTTAAACTCAGATACATATAATACAAAATGTGCAATAAGTTATTATTTGGACTACGAAGAAGCAGAGACAGTAAGCATTTCCGATATATATAAAAATGCAACTTGGGACGAGAGAGAAATTTATGACCTATTTGGCATTAAATTTAATAATCATCCAAACCTAAAACGAATTCTGCTGCCAGATTCATTTAAAGGGAATCCTTTAAGAAAAGACTACATTGCAAATGATGAAAGACTCAAATGGAATAATGACTAAAACTTCTGAACGTACAATGCTAATAAATATAGGACCGCAACACCCATCAACACATGGAGTATTGAGAATGCTTGTAACTTTAAGTGGTGAGCAAATTATAAAAATAGAACCCATAATAGGCTACCTGCACCGTGGTATGGAAAAGATGGCAGAAACAAGAACATATCTGCAATACTTACCTATTGTTGACAGGATTGATTATCTTTCAGGATTTTTCTGTTCATATGCTTACATTTCAGCAATTGAAAATTTAATTAATACAGATATTCCGATAAAAGCAAAATATATAAGAACACTTACAATGGAAATGAACAGAATTTCATCGCATCTTCTGTGGTTAGGCTGCTATCTGCTTGATTTAGGAGCCACATCTCCATTATTTTACACATTTATTGAAAGAGAAAAAATATTAAATATTTTTGAAGATTTAACAGGTTCAAGAATGATGTATAACTACTATACTTTTGGCGGTGTTAAAAGGGATATAGATAAAGAACTTTTAATAAGAATTAAAAAGTTTTCCAAGGAATTTTTAAAAGCAGTTCAAGAATACGAAGACTTAATAACAAACAACCCTATTTTTCTTACAAGAACAAAAAACATAGGAATATTATCGAAAGAAGATGCAACAGAATATTCAATAACAGGTGCAAATTTAAGAGCCTGCGGAATTCAAAAAGATTTAAGAAAAGATTCTCCTTATCTTATATATAATAATTTAGAATTTTCTGTTCCAACAGGAACAATTTCCAATTCTCATTCACGATACATTATGAGAATAAAGGAAATGAAAGAAAGTAATAAAATAATAAATCAATGTACAGATTGGCTTTTATCAAATATAGAAGACAATGAAATAAATACGAAAATAAATCCGTTAACAATAAAACCAAACGGAGCTGCTTTAGGAGAAGTAGAATCAACAAGAGGACTTTTACAATGCTATATAGAAGCAAACGGAACAGAATTTCCAAACCGAATTAAATGGAGAACTCCGTCATTCTATGCAACACAAGCAATCAATACAATCGCAAAAGGATTTATGATTCCTGATTTGATGGCAATCTTTGGCAGCTTAGATATAATCATGCCGGAGGTAGACAGATAATGAGTATTTTTCATCTTATTTTTGTCGAATATCTTTTAAAATTAAACATTCCTGAATGGTTAATTTTTATGTTATGGCAAATCATTTATTTCATTTTTATAAGTTTATTAATGATTTTAGCCGTATTATTTTTAGTTCTATTTGAAAGAAAATACCTTGCTTTTTTCACAAGAAGAAAAGGTCCAAATAGAGTCGGACTTTATGGATGTCTGCAAACAGTAGCAGATGGAATAAAAATATTATTCAAAGAAAATATAATGCCAAAAAATGCAGACAAATTTATTTATTTTGTTGCACCAATTATAGTTTTTGCACCCATTTTAACAGTATATTCGCTAATTCCTTTTTCATCAGACATTAATTCTTACAAATCAGATATTGGTATTTTATTATTTATGGCAATATTATCACTCCCTATAGCCGGCGTTTTATTTGCAGGATATTCAAGCAGAAATAAATATTCTTTAATTGGAGGCATGCGTTCTTGTATACAGGCAATAAGTTCTGAAATTCCAATATTTCTTACGCTTGCAGGAATAGTCATCTTAACAGGTTCTATGAATTTAAGTGAAATAGTAAAAGCTCAACATTCATTCTCTCAATGGAATATCTTCCCTTCAATATTAGGGTTTATAATATTTTTCATTTGTTCATTAATAACATTAAACAGAATCCCTTTTGATTTTCCCGAAGCGGAAAGTGAACTTGTTGCAGGTTATAACAGCGAATATTCAGGCATGAAATTTGCAATGTTTTTTCTTGGAGAATACGCCTTAACCTTTATTTTTAGTGCATACGCTGCTACTTTATTTTTAGGCGGATACAATTCGCCTTTTGGATTTTATATAGCTGATTTGTTTGATTTAACATTAATCACAGGAGAAATTATAAGAAATATAGAACAATTTTTCTGGTTAATATTAAAAACATTCTTTTTAATATTAATAATAATGTGGATACGAGCAGCCTACCCAAGATTTAAGACAGAAAAAGCACTTGAACTTTGTTGGTATATTTTTATACCCTTAGCTATTTTTAATCTGTTTGTTTTATGTATAGTTCAATATTTTAGGGGGAGTTTATGATAAAAAGTTTCATTTACCCTATAAAAGAACTGATTAAAGGACTTTTAACCGTATTAAAAAACGGTTTTAAAGAGAAAGTAACACTTGAATACCCCGAAAAGAAAAAAGTTCTTAATAACAATTTTAGAGGTAAAATTAAATACGATAAAACAAAATGTATCAAATGCAAAATTTGTCAAAAAGTATGCCCGGCAAAAGGGACCATAGAAATAAACGAAACATTTAAAATAGACTATAGTCAATGTATATTCTGTGCTAATTGTGTTGAATTTTGCCCAAAAGGTGCATTAACAATAACAAAAGAATACGAATTAGCAACAAACAATAAAAATGAATTAATATTCAATGAGGGAATAAATTAATGGAACAATTAAATGCAATTATATTTTATATAATTTCCGCAATTATTATATTTTCAAGTATTGCTGTAATTTTTACAAAAAAAATAATGAAAAGTGTATTTTTTGCATTAGTAACATTTATTTGTTTCGGACTTCTATTTTTCTTCTTAAATGCTCTTTTTAACGGAGTAATTCAAATTTCAATATATGGAATAGCCCTATGTATTCTTTTTGCTATAGCAGTTATGCTTACTAATAATAATGAAGAAGAAACTCATAAAATAAAGTTTTCACCAACGATTATTTTGGCTTTTTTAGGTGTTATAATGATTCTTTCATCCATATTAATTTTTCTAAAAGAGACAATGATGTATGATTCCGTTTTTAAAACATACATTAACTCCTCGCATATATTAACAAGTCTTGATAATACTAAACAATTATCATCTGAACTCTTAACACACAATTTATACTCATTTGAGCTTTTAGGGCTTTATCTTTTAATCGTTCTCATCGGTATTTTAGTATTATTAACTTTTAAAGGAGAATCAAAATAATGTTTGAAATTACATTGTATCATTATTTAGTTTTATCTTTAATTCTTTTTGCAATAGGTTTTATTGGAATTATAATTTCAAAAAATATTATAAAAGTTCTAATATGTATAGAGATAGTAATGTCAGCAATAAACTTAAATTTCATAGCATTTACAGCATACAAAAACTATCTTTTCTTATCCGGTATGATATTTGCTTTATTTATAACTGCAATTTCAGCAGTACAAACAGCAATAGGACTCGTATTAATATATCAAATATATAAAAATAAAGAGAAAATTACATCAGAAGAGATTGAGGAGCTAAAAGGTTAATGGATTTTTTTGCTAATAATATATTCCTAATAATGTTTCTTCCATTATGGATTTGTCTGATAATCATTTCAGGTGCCTTTATCAGATTAACTGAAAATAGAAAAATGACAGCCTTTTTGACATCAATTTCAACTTTAACGGGCTTGGTATTCTCAATTGCTCTTTTTAATGACATAAAAAGTCCGCAGCCCATAATTATAGAAGATTCCTTTTCTTGGCTTAATATTGATAATCTTAATATTTATCTTGGAGTTTTACTTGATTCAACTTCGGCTATATTCCTTGTTATTTTAATGTTAATAAGTTTATTAATCCAAATTTATTCATATGGATATATGAAAAATAAAGAAGAATTTAACAAGTATTTTGTATATCTGAATTTTTTCAACTTTGCAATGACCGGATTAATTCTTTCTCCAAACTTAATACAATTATATATCTTTTGGGAACTGGTAGGTGTTGCAAGTTATCTTTTAATAGGATTTTTTCATAAAAAAGAAGATGTATCACAATCTGCAAAAAAAGTCTTTATCATTAATAGGTTTGGCGATACTGCACTTTTAGCAGGAATCATATTTTTTGCATATTTTTCAATAACATATATGAATCAACAACCAAATGAATTCTTAGCATTTAGTGATTTAGACTATTTTCATAACCAACTTCAAAGTTTGACATACCCCAATGTATACAATTTAGTTTTATCTTTATTTTTAATCGGAGCATTTGTAAAATCAGCTCAATTTCCGTTTCAACAATGGCTAATAGATGCGATGAAAGCGCCTACCCCCGTAAGTGCATTGATTCATTCGGCTACGATGGTGTGTGCAGGTATATTTTTAATAATTAGAATATATCCTTTATTATCTGACGAATTATTAAAAATAATATTATCAATTGGACTTATAACTGCTGTTTTATGTGCATTTATAGCAATTTCACAAAATAATATAAAGAAAATGCTTGCATATTCAACATCTTCTCAATTAGGACTAATGTTTACAGCAATTGGCTTACAATCTATCCCTGTTGCAATAATATATTTAGTTATACATTCTTTTACAAAAGCTTTACTATTCTTATGTGCAGGGAATATTTCACAAATTTCAAATTCAATAGAAACAAAAGATATATCAGGATTAAGAAAAATAGATTTTTACCTTGCAATTTATTGGCTAATTGGAGCATTGTCACTCTCAGGCCTTTTCTTTGGAGGCTTCACATCTAAAGAAATGCTATTAAATATAGCCGAAAACAATAAATCAATATTATTTTTAATTCTGTTAACATCTTTTATGAGTACTTTCTATATTTTTAGAACTTATTTCAATATCTTTGAAGGAAACAAAAGAGAAGAATATAAAATAATAAATGAAAAATCAATGTCGTTTGCTTTAATGACAATGGTTATATTTGTAATATTTCCAGGATTTTTATTCAAAGTTTCACAAATAAATATGTTGTGTTTACTCGCATTCGGAGTTTGTATAACAGCTATATTTTCTGCATATTTCAGTAATAAATGCAATAAGATTATGATTCCGCCTTTGCTATACAAATTATCTCAAAATGAGCTTTTTATCCCTAACTTATATAATTCCATAGGCAGATTATTTAATTTAATATACTTTGCAGTAAATATAATTGATAAATATGTTATTGAAGGATTTATTAATATAACCGTAAAAATAACAAAATTCATCTCAAATATAATTTCTAAACTTCAAAATGGTAACATTCAAACTTATGTTTCATATTCGATTTTTTCAATCGGAATAATACTGTTAATTATTTTATACTTATATTTTATGGCATTGAGGAGTTAATATGATAGATAATTTTATTCCTTTAATAGTCTTTACACCATTAATAATGAGCTTAATTTTATATAGTCCTTTTGTAGCTGATGATGAAAAAATAATCAGAAGAGTATCAAAAGGCTTCATAACTATTCATTTTGCATTAACAGTACTATGCAGTATTTTCTTTAATTTCTCAAACCCTGACTTTATAATTGAAACAGACTACCAATGGATTGACGTATTAGGATTTAATGCAAATTTTGCATTTGATTCTTTAACTATGTTATTTGTTATTCTTACTTCTTTTATTTTTCTAATAGCAATCTATTTAAGTAAAAGTATGATAAAAAAATCATACAGATTATATTACTCACTCATATTTATATTGTTAACAGCAATACTTGGAGTATTTAGTGCAAAAGATATCTTTTTATTTTTCTTGTTTTGGGAACTTGAACTAATTCCGATGTATCTCCTTATACAAAAATGGGGCAGCGGAAATAAACAAAAGACAGCAATGAAATTTCTACTATATACATTCTTCGGAAGTATTTTTATACTATTAGGATTTTTAATCTTATACTATTTAAATTTTAAACTTACAGGTACTTTAAGCAGCGATATAAATGATATAGATATAATATCCGCCCCTGAAGTACTAAGAAATTTAATTTTCTTCCTTTTATTAATAGGTTTTGGAGTTAAACTTCCTATAATACCATTACACGGCTGGTTAAGCGATGTGCATTCACAAGCACCAACTCCGGTTAGTATTATATTGTCATCTATACTTCTAAAACTTGGAGCATACGGTATTTTAAGATTTAACCTGCAAATGTTTAATTATGAGTTTCAAGTTTTTGCAATATATATAATGCTGTTTGCTTTAATAAACATAATATATGCCAGTTTCTGTGCAATTATGCAAAAAGATATAAAAAGAATTATTGCTTTTTCAGGAATAGCCAATATGGGAATATTTTTACTTGGCATATCTTCACTAAATTCAATAGGAATAACAGGTGGAATATTTCAACTGTTCTCACATGCATTTATAAGTGCCGGGTTATTCACAATAGCAGGATTAATATACATTAAATGCGGAACAAAAAATATAACCAGAATAACAGGACTAGGTGAAAAAATGCCAAGACTTATGTTTATCTCTATTCCAATATTATTAGCGTCAATCGGCACACCGTTATTATGTGGTTTTATAGCAGAATTTTTAAGTTTTACCGGTGCTTTTTTAATGCAGACAGAAGGAATATTTGACGCAAAAGCATTATCTTTAACAGCGCTAAGCGTCTTAATATTTTCAAGTATATACATATTAAAAATCTTCCACGGAGTATTCTTTAACACTATAAAAATTAAAAACAGAAAAATATATGATATAAACACAAAACAACTTACAATTTTATGTTTGCTGACAATATGCATAATAATTTTCGGCATATTCCCATTCTTATTGACAGACATAATAAGAGAATATACAAATATTACATATAATCCGCAAGGAGTTTTTTAATGGAAATAATAAAAGACATACAAAACGCTTATTTACCTGAATTGATATTATTTATATTTATAATCTTAAATATTATTTTTTCATTTTTTATAAAAAAGAATACATATAAAATATCTAAAATAACAACCTTATTAGCTATAGCTCTATCAGGATTATCAATATTTTTCATACAAATCAATCCGACATATAAAGCTTTTAATGATGTTTATATATCAAATATCTACACAACAGCATTTAAAATAATGATATTGATATCAGGACTATTAATAATTCTTTCATCTCAAAGTTTCATAAGAGAAAAAAGACAAAAATCATATGAATTTTTCTCTATATTTTTAACAGGAATATTAAGTGCATTTTCAATAATCTCATCTAATGATTTTATAAGTGCATTTATATCAATTGAACTATTAAGCGTTTGTTGCTACTTTTTAACATCATTCCGAAGAAATCACAAATCAAAAGAAGCAGCATTAAAATATTTAATAACCGGAGCAAGTTCTTCTGCAATATTTCTTCTTGGAATTTCATATTTATATGGAATAACAGGGAACATAAATTTTTCAGATATTTCTGATGTAATATCAACATCAGGAATAAACATAATGTTTATAATTACCTGTATATTAATAATAAGTGCACTAACATTTAAGCTTGGATGTATTCCTTTTAATAACTGGATAATTGATATATACGAAGGCTCAACATATGGTGTAGGAACATATTTATCGCTAATTCCAAAAATTGCAGCCATTGGACTAATTTCAAGATTATTTGTGTTTATATTTTCATATAGCCCAATAATACAGATATTAACAGCTATTATTGCACTTTGTTCAATAATATATTCGGCGATAGGAGGAGTTAATCAAACAAATATAAAAAGGCTCTACGCATATAGTTCTATTTTACACTCAGGATTTTTATTATTAGCTGCAAGTTGCGTAAGTGTATATGGATTTTCTTGCTTAATATTCTATATATTTACATATATTTTTATGAATATTGGAATATGGAATGCTGCTATAATTTATACAACAAATTATCAAAGTGATGAAATTATAGATTATAAAGGAATATTTTATAAGAATCCATATTTTTCAATAGCCTATACAATATGCTTGATATCTTTAGCCGGATTACCGCCAACAAGCGGATTTTTATCAAAGCTATATTTATTTTCAGCTCTATCCAGAGAAGATTTCACCTACCTGATAATATTATTTCTAACCCTTTGTGCAACAGTCATAAGCCTATTTTTATATTTTAAAATGATTAAAGTAATTTATGAAAAAAATTCACAAGATACAAAAATAATAAAAAATATTACCATTGGAAAAATTATTCTTTATATATGCAGTATCATAACTATATTGATTTGTATATATCCCAACGAATTTATTAAATTATCTCAAATAATAGCTTATTACATATAAAAAAAGAGGTCATAAATGACCTCTTTTTCTAAAATTTGTACAAATTAGTAATCTTTCCAATTTGGAGCTTCATAATTAATACTATGATTATAAAAATCCAAATCAGTATAAACGCCAGGTGCTATATAATTATAAACCCTTTTCAAAATATCTTTAGAAGTATTCTGTTCAACATAAGGTTCTCTGTATGGATCTTGATTTGTAACTTGCATCATTTTTGCCATTTCAGCAGAATAACCTGTATTAACCATAAACTGTTCTGTCGTCATATATGTATTATCAACAAAAGCATTTGAAGCTAAAGAACTTGTTAAAAATATTGTAAGAATAAAAGCTATCTTTCTCATTAAAAAATCCCCTTCATTATATAAACATGATAGCCTATTTTTTCAGAGAATGCAATATTTAAAGATTCTCCATTTGTATGAGATTTATAAATTCATCAACAAGCTTTTCTTCAGGCAAACGCTTAATAATTTCACCTTTTTTGAAAATATAACCTTCTTTTATACCGCCGGCTATACCGTAATCAGCATGTTTAGCTTCACCGGGACCATTTACGGCACATCCCATAACCGCAATAGTAAGAGGTTTATCAAAATTTTCCAATTTTTTTTCAACTTCTTTTGCTAATGAAATTAAATCAATTTGAGTTCTACCGCAAGTAGGACAAGAAACAAAATTTATTCCTCTTTTTCTTAATCCTAAAGATTTTAATATTAAAAATCCTGCTTTAACTTCTTCTATAGGAGAATCAGTAAGCGAAACCCTGATAGTATCACCAATTCCTTTAGCAAGTAAAGTACCCAATCCAACAGCTGATTTAATTATCCCCCCGGTATATGTACCGGCCTCAGTAACTCCAAGATGAAGCGGATAATCAACTTTATTTGCAATTAACCTATATGCTTCAATGGTTGTTAATACATCACTTGATTTTAAAGAAATTTTTATTTTGTCAAAATTATTATCTTCCAAAATTTTGACATGCCTCATAGCACTCATAACCATCTTTTCAGCAAGCGGTATGTCCATTTGTTCAAATTCTTTTTCTAAAGAACCTCCATTAATACCGATTCTGATAGGAACATCATTTATTTTTGCAAGTTCAACAACTTTCTTTGTATGTTCTTCTTTACCTATATTTCCGGGATTAATTCTTAAAGCATCAATGCCATTTTCTATGCAGCGTATTGCAAGTCTATAATCAAAATGTATATCAGCAATTAAAGGCAAAGGTGATTTCTTTTTTATTTCCTTAACAGCTTCAGCTGCATCCGGATTAAGGATTGCAAGGCGGACCAATTCACAGCCTTGTTCACTTAAATTGTAAATTTGTTTTAAGGTGGCTTCAACATCTCTTGTATCTGTATTTGTCATTGATTGTACTGATATAGGAGCATCTCCACCTATTTTAACATTACCAATTTGTATTTGTTTTGAAATTCTTCTCTGTATCATGATTTTACTATTCCTGTTATGATTATCTTAGCATAAATAAAGTTAGGGATATAAAATGAAAATTGCAATAATATCAGATATACACGGCAATATTGATGCTTTGGAAAGTGTTCTAAAAGATATAGAAAAAGAAAATTGTTCTAAAATATTATGTTTAGGTGATTTGGTAATGGCGGGTCCTGAGCCGAAGGCAACACTAAACAAAATACATGCCCTTATGCAGTCAAAAGATTTTCATATAATTCAAGGTAATACAGACAAGATGTTGTCTGTATTTTCGTTTGATACATATAATGAAATTTTAAATACAAATGCTGTTATGGCTAGTGCTTATCTTGCAGACAGTAAAATACTAAGTGATGAAGACAAATCTTTTCTAAAAAATCTTCCTGTTCAAGAAAAACTGGAATTATTTGGAATAAAAATACTAATGGTGCACGGCTCACCAAGAAAAAATAACGAAAATATATATCCAAATCTCAAGCTGGAAGAAGTTGAAGAAATGATAGCAGGTACAAATGCCGATATAATATTTTGCGGACACACTCATATGCCTTGCGGATATCAAACAAATACGGAACAAACCGTCGTAAATGCAGGAAGTATAGGACGACCGTTTGCTGAAAAGCCTGATTCTTGCTATGTAATTATGGATATTAATGAAAATAACTCCACATATACGATAAAACATAAACTTATAAAGTATGATGTACAATCAGCAAGTGAAAAAATATTAGCAAGAAAATTCGAAGGATGTGAAAAACTTGCAAAAATGCTTTTAAAAGCAACATCAAGATATCCTGAATAACAAATTGTTACATTTAAACAAAATAATGGCAAAAAAAAGTTTTTGACTTTTTAAACCATGCGGATACAAAGTCCAACATAAAAAAGGAATTAAGATGAATACTATTACACCTCGATTAGGTAATATATCACCAAAATATGAGCCAAGGATAAATAAAGAGAGAAAGCTTTCCTCAAATTATCCGCCAAGCAAATCAAACATCAGTTTTAAAGGTGGTCCTGCAACATTAATTTCTGCAGCAGATAAAGAAATAATGAATGTGTTCTCTCAACATTACGGAAATATTGGTGAAAGATTAGGACAAAAAGTAGGTAAATTAGTTACATCTTCAGAAATATTGAAAAAGAGCTCCAGATTTTCTTTAGAAGAAGGAGCTCGTTCTATTCGTGACAAAAAAATCCCTCAAGCTCTATTAGAGAATGTTTTATTTCCATTTGTAAACTTACCATTATATGCTGTAAGCTGGGTATTAAAGAGAGCACAAAATATTCCTTCTTTAAAAGATAGTGCAAGAAGATTATATAATAAACCATTATTAAGAATACCAAGAAAATTAAATGAACTTGATTCCAAAACTGATATGTTAAAAGGTATTTTTGACAAAACACAAGATGTCATCAAAAAATTTGCAAAGGAAAAAGGAATAGATGCTGATGACTTATTAAAAATATTAAATAATGCAGATGACAACTCCGCATTAAAGAAAGAAGCTACAGAATATATAAAAGAAAGCTTATATAAAGTAAGTAATAAATTTTTTGATAAACATACAGGAAACTTTAATACAGCTTATGAAAGACCATTGAACAGAATCGTTACAGGTTTAATCCCTGTCGCATTCTTAGCAAATGATGCTTACAACCTGTCTGTATTATGCGGAGATAAGAAAGAAGATTCTGCAAAAGAAGCAAAAGCCAGATCAAAACAAGAAATTTCAAGGGTATTAACAACAGCATATATACAGTTATTAACATTTGGTGCATTTACAAAGCAAGTAAATACAATTCCTTGGTTTACACCTTTAACATCTGCAGCGACAGTATTATTCTCTGAAACTTCTTCAAGAAAACGTTTAGGCAAACCTATATTCTTCTTATCTAAAGAAAAAGCAAAAGAATATAATAGAAAAGAAGCTGAAAAAACAGGTGAAGAAGGAACTGCAAAAACTGAATCATTAAAAGATAAAGATTCTAAAAAGACAGAAAACGCGCAGTCTGAAAATAAACCAACACAAATAAAGAATTTATCATTCACTTTTAATGAAAATGAACCAAAAGTTTTCACAAGTTTTAAAGCTGCCTCTCCAAATAAAGATAACATGGAAAATAAAGCAGAAAATAAAACAGAAAATAAAGATACAAAAGAAAAAGAAACAAAGAAAGCCTTAATAAATTACAATACATTCAAAAAAGGTGTCTTATTGCTTGTGACTGCAGGTTTTGCAATGAGCTTTATAAAAAACAGCTCATATACAAAGAATACAAAACTTGTAAAAGGCATAAAAGATATTGGAGATAAAATAACAAAGAAACTATATAATCCTTTAGCATTCAAAGACTTTGAAATTTCACAAAATGATTTTGAAAAAATGGCACAGAGTCTAAAAGATGCAGGTTGCAAAGAAATAGCAGAAGGCCACGAATTTATTAAAGGTAAATATGGCAGACAAACAGCAGAAGGTACAATAAAGATGTACAAAGCTGCATTATCGTCATCACAAGTTCCTGATGTAATAAAATCAGCTATAGATAAAATAAAATCATCAGGTGCAACATTGTCAGAAAAAGAAATTGCACAAATAAGTGATTCAATAAAAACAGCTGTAGGACTTGAACGAACAGCTATTGCAGAAAAGAAATACTCTAATGTAGCTAAAAAAGCAGCTGAAATAATTAGGAACAAGAAAGTCAACCTAAGTGCAGAACAAATGGATGACCTTGCAAAATCAATTACAGAATCAATATCAACAAAAGCAAAAGAAATGCCTATACAAGTTGAAACCAAACTAAAACCATTTGTTGATATTGTTACACAACCATTCAAATTTATAATGTCAGCAGCAAGATTACCATTCAAAATAACAAGCACATTACTAAAAATGATTGTTTCTCCGGTAGAGAAGAAAGCTGCTCAAGCCGCATTAGGTAAAGCTGAACTTTCAAAAGTTGAACAAAGAATACATAAAGCTGTAACAGAAATATTTGGAGAAAAAGCATCAAAAGAAGGCAAGATTTCTCAAGTTATTTTTGCCAATGCAATGGAACAACTAAATAAACATACAATGCCATATAGAAAAGCTGAAGCAGCATTAAAAAATGCTATTGCAAACGGAGCTTCAAAAGAGGAAATCAGAAAGTTACAAGAAGCAGCAAATAATGCAAAACACAAATTAATGGTATATGTAAACACGGCTGTTGAGAAGTCTTTCAATGGAGTTACACAATCAAGTAACAAAAATACAGAACTTGCTATGATGACAAAACTGGCATCATCCGCTGTAACTTCTGCATTCCTAGTTGCTGATAACTATAATATGGTAATGTTAAAATCAGATGGTGAAGACAAAGAAGGTGCAAAAGAAAAAGCAAATGAACGTATTATTCAAAGACTAAGTGCACTATTCTACCAAACAATGTTAATTAACTGGTTCAATTCAACATTCAGATCAACATATAACAGTTCATTAAAAGGTATGACAGCTGTTGCTATACCAAATACACTTACAACCGAATTATTGACAAGAACATCAATCGGTATGCCGGTTGGCAAGAAATCTTATGAACAATTACAAGCACTTGATGAGAAAAACGAAAACAGAACCGGTATTGTCGGTAAATACTTTAAGTTTATGCGATTACTTACAGGTAAAAAACCATTAAAAGACAGATTGCCTAAAGATAAAGCAGAATCTTCTAATACAACTAAAAAATCTGATATAAATATTAAATCAGAAGAAACAAAAACATCAAATACTTCAACCTCAACAAACTTACTTGAAAGATTTTCAAAATAATAGAAAAGAGGATAGTATAAACTATCCTCTTTTTATAATTTTATTTTGTTGTAGAATGTTTATATGCTGATGTAGCTCAGTCGGTAGAGCAATTGATTCGTAATCAATAGGTCAAGGGTTCGATTCCCTTCATCAGCTTTTAAGCATAAATAAATAAATATTTTTATGAATTACGAAAAAGAACTCAAAGAATATTATAGTTGTAATATTATAGAACATGGATTTGATGCTCAAATAAATTCTATAAATTTATGTTGCAGAGAAGGAACAGGTTCTTTTTCAAGAAAAATAGTTATTTTACCAAATTTTTCAGGTGCAAAAATTGACTGGGAATCTTTTTTTCAAAAGAAAAATCTTTTAAGAGACCTACAAAAAAAAGGAAGTACAATTCCTCAATGTATTGGATGTGTATATTTAGAAAAAAAAATATGGGACAACAATGATTATATTTCTTCAATAAACATAAATAATTGGATTAAATGTAATGCTAATTGTATATATTGCGATAGAAAAGAATATAAAAACAAAAAAGAATATAAAATTTATCCTATAATAAAAGATTTAATAAATAAAAAATATTTAAGGAATCCTGTAGATATAACTATAGCTGGTGGTGAACCGACTATAAGTAGTGATTTTGATAAAACACTAAATATCCTAATAAAAAATAATTTTTCAACTATAAGAGTACTTACAAATGCTATAAAATATAATAAATATATAGAAAAGGGCTTAGAAAATAATCTCGTAAATATCCTTGTTTCAATCGATGCAGGCTCACGAGAAATATACAAAAAAATAAAATTAACAGATAAATACTCGATTGTATGGAAAAATATAAATAAATATGTAGAAAAGCAAGCTCAAAAAAGCTTAGTAAAGACCAAATACATAATTATTCCGGAGATAAATAATTATAAAGAAGAATTAAAACTATTTATCGAACAAAATTATAAAGCAGGTGTAGGTTATGTATATATAGATTTAGAGATTGGCTTTTATATAAAAAATAGTCAAAATTATGATTTACTCAAAGAAATCTATGATTTATATTTATTTGCAAAAGAATATGGAGAGACAATCGGTATCAAAATAGAAGCCTTTGACAGAATAAAAATAATAGAAAATAAATTAAAGAAATAAAAAATACCTACAATAAAATTTTTAATCATATAATAAATAATATTTTTTATAAATAATGATTCTAATTTGCAGTTATAGCATCAGAAAAAGAATCAATTATAGTATCCCAAAATCTTTCATTTGGATGCAAATCATCAATAAGTCCTTCTCCTTTTAATGTATAAGACAATTGACAAATATTTTCCTGTGTAAGATTTATCATATCAAAAACTCTAATGTCTAAACCATTATCAAGTTCATCCCATATACGATTATAATAATATGGTTCGTTACAATCTGCTTCATCCCAATCTCTAATATTTAGAATTATAAAAGTTGAATTTTTCCAATGTTCTTTAATTATATTGCTGGATTCAAGAAATATTCTTTTAAGTAGCTCATAAGAATCATCCTTAATAGCTTTTCTTTCTTCTTGAATTTTTCTAAAATAAATTTGCAATATTTGTAAATTCCAAAATTTATTATACCAATGGTTACGTTTTAATTGTTTTAGTTGATTATTTTTTAATTCATAAGCAATATAACAATATTGAGAAGGCGCATTTCCATAAAAATGGTAATATAATCTATCTTTATGGCAGCTTGAACCAACCCAAATAATAAATTCCGGATCCTTTATTTCTTTAAAAATAGAAGAATCATTTTGAAGTTGATATAACATATGTGCTGGCGAGCCACCTGGTATAGCAAGAATATATACAGGTCTATGCATTTTATTTGCTAATTTATATCCAAATGTTTGATTGTTGTTTAAATACAAACCATAAGCTAAAGAACAACCAAATATTACTATTGGTCTTCCGGTATAGGCTTTACCATTTTCATCCATTAAATATGGTTCTCTTTTGATTTCAGTTTTCCAATATTTATAGAACTCATCATCCGAATGCATTATAAATGGATAAGGAGGTTTTTCTTCGGATGTTGTTTTATAATCAATGCTATTTAAATTACTATAATAACCTAATATTTCTAATAAAATTAAACAAGATATTAATATAAGTATGTTACATGACAATATAAATAGTATTTTTTTTAGCATTTTTCTATTTTTCATTATATATATACTTAAATTATAATTTTTTTAAAAAAATAATCAAGAACTTTATATATTTTTTTTAATTAAGCTAAACACATTATCAGATCTTTTCAATAATAATATACTTATTTAAAATCTTTTTTAAAGTTACTTTATTATTTATATACATTTCAGATTTTTCCTATATTTTTCTAATTGAAAATATAAATATAATAAAAAAGTTCTTTACAATGAAAATTTTTTTGATAATATAAAGATATAGATATTCCTCAGTAGCTCAATGGCAGAGCATTCGGCTGTTAACCGAAGGGTTGTAGGTTCGAGTCCCACCTGAGGAGCCATTAAAAAAAAAGACACCTTGTATGGTGTCTTTTTTAATGCTTTGAGGGACGAGAACCTCACAAAACGAAGTTTTGTCAAAGGTTTGAGCGAAATTTTTGCAGAAGCTGAAGTGCTTTTGTTGAAAGCGGTGAAACCGCTAAAACAAAACACGGAATGCCGTTTATCGCAAAAATTTCAAGACAGTCCCACCTGAGGAGTTTTTTGTTTTTCTTTGTTTCCCTAATAATAGATTTATTTTTATAATTTCTTATGCTTGTAATAATAAATATTATTATATAAAATTATTTTATGCAGATTAAATTCAGAAACATTATGGGAGTATAGTATGATTAATAAAGTAGAATTAAACAATTTTGAAATAGGTGGAAATAAATTAACCATACTTGCAGGTCCCTGTGCAATAGAATCAAAAGATATACTTTTTAAAACTGCCGATTTTTTAAAAGAGTTAACCTCTAAATTAAATATAAACTTTATATTCAAATCATCATATGATAAAGCAAACAGAAGTTCTATAAATTCGTATAGAGGATTAGGTATAGAAAAAGGTCTATCACTACTAAATGAAGTTAAAAAAGAATTTAATGTTCCGATTGTAACGGATATACATAACCCTGATGAAGCAAAAATAGCAGCTGAAGTCGCTGATATTATTCAAATACCTGCATTCTTGTGCAGACAAACTGACTTGTTAGTTGCAGCTGCAAAAACAAACAAAATTATTAATATAAAAAAAGGTCAATTTTTAGCACCTTCACAAATGAAATCCATAGCAAAAAAAGTAATTGAATCCGGAAATAATAAAGTAACAATTACGGATAGAGGAGTTACCTTCGGTTATAATAATCTCGTATCTGATATGAGAGCAATACCAATTATTCAAGAAATGGGATATCCTGTTATTTTTGATGCTACACATAGTGTTCAATTACCGGGAGGATGCGGTGAATCTTCAGGAGGAGAAAGAAAATTTGTTCCAATCTTAGCAAAGTCTGCTGTTGCTGCAGGGGTTAACGGATTATTTTTTGAAGTACATCCTGAACCTGATAGTGCACTTTGTGATGGTCCAAATATGATTGATTTTAATCAAGCAAAAGAAATTTTCACTATTTGTAATGATATTTTTAATCTTGTAAATAACAAATAATATAACTATTGAACAACATATCTTGCTTGTGCCCAAGGATAGCCTCTTATTATTTGCCAATTATCAAGCATTATTAATGAAGCACAATAATTACCATTTTTTGTGTTATTGCAATTATTAGGATTTGATGTAGAAATCACTTCTGAGCGAGAATACTCATGACCAAAAGGTAAAAGTTTTCCGACATAATCAGGATGAGCATCATTTTGTATCCAATATTCAAATAAAAATATATCTCTTGCTACAACATTCAATCTTTTTTTACCATTAGTATCAATGTAGAAATAAACAACTTTATAAGTATCACTTGCATTTGTCTGTAATGCAACAAAAGTACCATCATTCAAGAAGAACCTCGCCCATGTCGAATTTAGAGCCTTTTCTGTAGCATCTAATTCCTTGAATGTATATGCACAACTTCCATCTGTTGAATTTTTACAATCTCTGGACAAAATCAAATACGGTTTTAAATAATGTTCAAAAAAGTAATAAGAGCCTCTTTCACTTAATCCATCGGGGAAATCCCAAGAATCAACAAGACCGTTATCCACAGTAGCACGCTCTAATGCCTGTTCAAAGACTGAATACATTTTTTTCAATCTTACAACTGTTTGATTTTTATTATAATCCGCTACAATTGTTCCCATACTTATTGTAAAAACCACACCAACAATAACTAGGGCAATAAGTGTTTCAGACAACGTATTACCCTTTTTATTTTGATTTAATAGTTTTTTTAAAAGTTTACTCAAATGGAACCCCAATTGGTTATATTATATTTAAAAAGTATACTTATTTGTAATTGCCTGTAACTCTTTTTTCTCTTCTGAATCAAGCATAACCAACGGCTGTCTTACATATTCCTTTATAACTCCGATATTAGCCAATGCTGCTTTAACAGGAACAGGATTTGGTGCCATAAATAACTTTCTGAATAATGGGTATAAATGCAAATGGATTTGCAAAGCTTCTTCATTGTTTCCATTCTTAAATGCTTTAATCATTTTCTTCATTTCATTTCCAACAAGATGAGAAGCTACACTAATAACACCATGAGCACCTAATGACATCATTGGAAGTGTTAAACTATCATCACCCGAATATATAGCAAAATCTTCAGGACAATGAGATTTTATATCACTAATTAAATCCAAATCAGAATTACTTTGTTTTACTGCAACAATATTTTTATATTCATTTGCAAGTTTAGCTATTGTTGCAGGCAACATATTTACACCTGTTCTTCCCGGTATATTATATAAAATTATCGGTATATCAACAGCTTTTGCTATAGCAGAAAAATGTGCATACATCCCTTTTTGAGATGGTTTATTATAATAAGGAACTACTGATAAAATTGCATCTGCCCCTGCCTTTTGAGCATTTATTGAAGATTGAACAGCTGTTTGTGTAGAATTTGAACCTGCTCCCATTATAATCTTTACCCTGCCATTAACGATTTTCTTTACAAATGCAAACAACTCATCTTCTTCTTCATGTGACAGAGTAGGAGTTTCACCTGTTGTTCCTGCAACCAAAATTGCATCTGAACCTGTTGAAATCAATCTGTTAATTAATTTTTCCAATGCTATATAATCAATGCTCAAATCCTCATTAAAAGGAGTTATCATTGCAGTAATAATTTCACCGGCATTATATCTCATTTTTAATATCCTTTTTCTTTTCTTTTCACTCTGTATTCTTTTTTAATTAGAATACTTGCATTTCAATAACTTTTTCAGCTATTCTTACTGTATTTAAAGCAGCACCAATTCTCAAATTATCAGCTACACACCAGAAAGAAATTGCATTATCAAAAGCTATATCCTTTCTAATTCTTCCAACATATACAGGATTTGTTCCTGCTGCTTCTATAGCTGTTGGGAACTCATAATTTTCAACATCATCTACTACTTTTACTCCCCAAGCATTTTCTAATAATTCTCTTGCTTTTTCCGGAGTAATTTCTTTTTCAAATTCTACAGTAACTGCTTCCGAATGACCTACAAAAACAGGAACTCTTACTGCCGTACAAGAAATTGGCGTATTTGGTGCCAAGTGAAGTATTTTTCTTGTTTCATTAGTAACTTTCATTTCCTCTTTTGTATATCCGTTTTCACAGAATGAATCTATTTGAGGTATACAATTATATGCTATCGGTTTTTTAAATTTTACATTTTCAAAAGGTTTATTCTCATTAACTGCTATTGTATTTTCTCTTAATTCATTTATAGCAGCCAAACCTGCACCCGAAACTGACTGATATGTACTTACTACCATTCTTTTTATACCAGCATAATCATGCAATGGCTTTAATGCCAACATTAATTGTGATGTTGAACAATTCGGATTTGCAATAATTCCGTTATGTTTTCTAATATCTTCATCGTTAACACCAACAATAACTAATGGAACATCTTTTTCCATTCTAAATGCACTTGAATTATCAATGTATACACAACCTCTTTTAACAGCTTCGTGTGCCAATGCCAAACTTGTAGAACCACCTGCTGAAGCTAATACTATATTTATTCCTTCAAATGCTTCAGGTGTCGCTTCTATTACTTTATATTCTTTTCCTTTAAATGTTATTGGTTTCCCTGCACTTTTTTTACTAGCTAAGAATTTAATGTCTTCAAATACTACATTGTTTTCTTCTAAAATTTCTAAGATGTGTCTTCCTACAACTCCTGTTGCTCCAAGTACACCTATTACTGGTTTTCTCATATTATCTACCTCTATTACTCTCATTGAAATTATCTGATAAATTTATGATTATTACAAGTATATAAACTATTCTTTGCGTAACAATGTAAATAATTATTAACTTTTTATCTTTATTTAAAAAAAAGTACAACAGTATACTTTACGAACTCACAATTTAGTAGTATAATAATTCTGTTATTAATGTTTCGGCTAGTGTAAATATTGCAAGTTCTTAAATCTTACTTAAAAACTTGCATTTTTTTTGTCTTTTTTTCTTATTTTGTCTTCTTTTAAACTTTATTTTGAATTTTACTTCCATCAACAAATTCGAATAAATTCTTTAATGTTGTATTTAAAATTCTATTAACTGCTTCTTTTGTATCATACGCAATATGAGGAGTTGCGATTACATTATCTAAATTTAATAATTTTGTATTTATCAATGATGTTCTCAAATTTTTCAAATTCAAATCTGAGCCGGGACGTTTATTGGATATCGTATCTTCAAATTCCAAAACATCCAATGCCGCACCTTTTACCGAACCATCCAAAAGAGCATGGTATAACGCTTCTGTATCAATAAGCTCTCCTCTTGCCGTATTTACAATTATTACATTTTCTTTCATCAATTTTATTTTTTCTGCATTTATAAGATGATATGTTGTTGTTGTTAATGGTGCATGAAGACTAATAACGTCTGACAATTTACATAATGTGTCCAAATCTACATACTTTACATTAAATTCATTTTCTATATCAGGATTCTTGTAAATATCGTAGCACATTACATGCATAGAAAATCCTTTTGCTATTTTTATCGTTTTACTGCCTATAGAACCTGTACCTATTACCCCTATTGTTTTATCATAAAGTTCCATTCCAAATGTTTCAGGATACAAATCACCTTGTTTTAGTTCACTGACACCATAACAAATTCTTCTAATCAAATTAAGCAAAATACCAAATGAAAATTCGGCTACTGTATAATCACCATAGTGCGGAGTATTTGCTACTATTATATTTTTAGAATTACAATAATCTATATCTATATGACTATAACCTACTGATCTTGTTAAAATAAGTTTCAAATTACTAAACTTTTCTAAAGTTTCCTTTGTAACTCTTGATGCAGTAAATACAGAAATAATTTCTGCATTTTCTTCTACATATGATAACTCGGTTTCAGGTAATAGTTCATAGTCTTTAAATTCTATATTAAACTTTTCAAAAAGTTCTTGTTCAAAAAAATCACGTTCATATTGTTTTGTATCGTAAAAAATAATAGTATGCATAATAATCTCCATTCAAAACAAATTTAGCAAATAAGAATGGAAAACAAATTAGCCGATAAGACAATAGAAATTCAACTATACTCCCAATAATTTTTTAGCAAAGGATGTAGATTCTTCATTTATTTCACCTGCTGCTAAAAGTGCAATCGCTTTCACTCTATTTTCATCTTTTAGATTATATACATTTACTTTTGTTGTTTCAGCCTGAAGTTTTTTTACATAAAAATGACCTGATGCTTTTGCTGCAATTATTGGTTGATGAGTTATCAATATTACCTGATGTGTTTTTGATAAATTTACAATAGAATCGGCAACAGCTTGAGAAGCTTTTCCTGATATTCCTGTATCTATCTCATCAAATATTACAGTATTTGTCTTATCTGCTTGAGCAAATATTGTTTTTATGGCAAGCATTACTCTTGATATTTCACCGCCCGATGCGGTTTTAGCTAGTGGTTTCAATGGTTCTGATACATTAGTCGATATTAAAAATTCTACTTTATCAATTCCGTTTTCATTCATTCCTGTCGGCTGGATATCTATATAAAATTTTGATTTAGGAAGTTCTAACTTTTCCATCTCTTCTGTAACTGCCACAGAAAGAACCTTTGCTAGTTCTTTTCTTGCTCCACTTATTACTTGAGCAAGACTTTCAAGTTCTTCTTTTATATTCTTTATTTCTTTTTCTAAGCTGATAACTTCATCTTGAGAAGATTCTATTGAACTTAGTTCATTAGAAAGATTTTCATATGTCTTTAATACATCTTCCAATGTATTTCCATATTTTCTCTTCATTTTTTCAAGAAGACTTAAACGTTCTCCAATATAATCCATTCTTTCATTGTCATTTTCTTGGGATTCGGAATAATTTCTAAGTTGAGATGCTATTTCTTTAAGCGTTTCATATGTATTTATAAAATCTTCTTCTAATGATGAAACAGACTCATCCATAGAAGATAACTTTGAAATATTTGATTTAACACTACTTAAGGCATTTAAAATATTACCGTCATCTCCATACAATGCCCAATATGAAGAATATGAAAGTTCTTTAAGTTTTTCTACATTAGCTAAAAGTTCAAGTTCTTTTTCTAATTTTTCGCACTCATTAATATCTTCTATATTTGCATCTTCTATTTCTTTTATTTGAAATTTAAGGAAATCTTCTTGCTGTTGCGTAGTATTTACTATATTTAGCAGATTTTCTAAACGTTTCTGCATTGATAAATATAAAGAATATTTTTCTGAAAATTTTTCAACATTATCTCTATGCGGCTTAAGTGCAAAATTATCAAGGAGTATAATATGATTTTTGGGCTGTACATAGTTATAGCTTTGATGTTGAGTATGTATATCCAATAATTTTTCTCTGATATCTTTTATGAAATCCTGAGTAACTTGAATACCATTTATTCTAAATCTATTTGTAGAAGCAGTTATTTCACGAGAAATAATTAGTTCATTATTATCTATATCAATACCATTCTCATTAAATAGAGAACAATCAAATCCATTTGGCAATTCAACAAGAAGTTCTATATATGCTTTATCTGATCCTGTTTTAATTACATCCTTGTTTACCTTAGCACCAAGAACTGCATCAATAGCACCAATTATAATACTTTTACCTGCACCTGTTTCACCCGTAAAAACATTGAAACCCTTGTCAAATTCAAGAGTTATCTCATCTATCAATATATAATTTTTTACGGTTATCGACTTTATCATCTTAGCCCTTCCAAGATAATCCCCAATGCAATTTCTCTTTTAGTACAGAATAAAAAGAATTTTTCTGCAGGTTTAACAATAACAATTTTGCACAAAATTCACTTTTCTTTATTTCTATAGATTCATTAAGTCCCAAATCAAATGTATTTTGACCGTCAGCAGAAATTTTTAACAAAGGTTTATTTTGGCTTGATGTTACTTTTATTACTTCACAAGACGGAATAACAATTGGTCTTGCATTCATTGTATGTGGGCATATTGGAACTATAACCATTGCATCTAGAGTAGGGAAAAGAATTGGTCCGCCTGCTGAAAGCGTATAAGCAGTAGAACCTGTAGGGGTAGATATAATTATCCCATCTGCCAAATAGTCACATACTATATTGTCATTTATATGAACATACAACCTTGATGTTCTTGAAAAACCATCACCTTTTATTACAATATCATTTAAGGCATTCATTTTTCCGTCTAATGCAGTAAGCATTATTCTATCTTCTACTTTAAATGTGCCTTTTAAAACATAATCTATCGCGTCTTCTACTTGTGTTGCTTTAGCCTGAGAAAGAAATCCTAAACGCCCTAAATTTATACCTAATATAGGTACTTCATATTTGGAATAAAATCTTGCTGTTTTCAAAATAGTTCCATCTCCACCAAGAACTATAGCGAATGTTACATCTGGCAAAAAATTGTCCGTTGTTATTATAGAGCAATTAATATCTTTTGATTTCAATATTTTTTCTACAGAAATCGCAATATAATTAGCCTTTTGATTTTCTTTATTATAAAAGATGCCAACTTTTGATAGGTTTACAATATCACCATTTACTGACTTTATATTTATATCCATAAAACACCCTATAATTTATATGCCATAAGAAGCCCATCCGGCAAATCTAAAACCTGAACCTGATATTCTTTGTGATTTGATATTGCGTCAACAAAAGGTTTTACTTTACTTGCATGAGAAGTTATATTGTCAGCAAGAATAATACCACCTTTTTTTAGTAAAGGATGAACAGCCTCAAAGAATTTAATATATTCTTGTTTATTTGCATCTATAAATACCAAATCATATTTTTCTTCAGTAAGCTCAGTAGTAATAATATCGTATGCTTGACCTATTTTAAAAGTAACATAATCTGAAAGTCCGCATTGATTAATATATTCACGAGCTAAACATTGTCTTTTTTCCCAAAATTCAATAGTAGTAAGATGCCCATTTGTATATTGAAGGGCATCTGCTATCCATAAACCGGAATATCCGTTTGATGTGCCAAGTTCAAGTACATTTTTAGCACCTGTTGCTTTTATCAGCATACTTATGAAGTTACCTGTTTGGTGAGAAACATTCCAAAAATCTTCTGCTGTTTTTTCAAGATCTGCCAATATCGCTGAAGTTTTACTGTCCATCTTTTCTTTCCAATATTATAATTGTGTTTATATATTCACTAATAGGCAATGTTTGAACTGATTTTTCTTTATCCATATCATATACCACATACTTCAAATCCGCCATATTAGTTATTACTGCTAAGTTTGAGTTTGGCACAGGACTGAATGCCTTTGAGAAACCATCTACCGGCAGCTTATCGCTTTTTAAATCACCACTTGCAATATTGTATCTATATACAGTATTATCACCAGCACACAATACATATATATTTCCATTTTTTTCATACATATCTACAGGTTTTTTACCTATATTTATATCTTTTATACTTGTAGAATATGTTTTTGCACTTTGTAGAAGCTGATCTCCAACAAGTTCTTCTTTTTCATCCTCTGTAAGAGAATCATCAAATTCTATCATTGAATATATATCATTAGTTGCTATTTCAGCATCAGCTGCTTTATCTTCTTCTTTTTTTTGTTTTTCTTTTTTCTTATCTTTTTTTGTCTTTGTCTTTTCATTATCTTGTAACAAATCAAAGGTTACAATTCTTAGTTTCGGTGTTGTTCTTGATATTAGGTATAGAATATTATTTTCAAGAATTAATTTTGTTGTATTCGGATAATTCGTTATTAATTTATTTGCATAATCATTTTCCAAATCAAGTACATATATATTTGATGTTTTCAGATCCAGATATGCAATTTTTTTGCCGTCATCAGATATTGAAAGACGCTGAGGAGCACCTATTAATTGAATTTTTTCTTTCATTGTCATCGTTGCTAAATCGATAACAAACAAAGACTCATCTGATACACTTGCAACATATGCTTTTCCTCTTGCATCATCTACTGCAATTTCAGATGGAAGTGCTGTCAAATCTATATGTTTCGCAACATATTCATTGGTAATATCTATTACATCAATATTCTTTTTATCTTTTGTTGCAGCCAATAAAAATTTCCCGTTCAATACTGGTTTTACATCTTTCATAACACCTGATGTTTTTAATGAATATAATGGTTCTGTTACTGTAGATGAAAATACTTGCAAAAATTCTGTCTGAAAATTATTTACAAAAAACAGTTTATTTTTTAAAGAAGACGGTACATTATACTTTTTATTATCTACAACTCTTTTACCGGATGGCAAAGGTGCTGTTTTTCTTGTACTAACAAAAGTAGCAGTTTTTGCACTTCCGACTAAAGGTATTTGAACATCTCCTAAAATACCTGCAAGATTTTCCGGCAATACCAATCCCCTTGGAACCATAATATCCTGCGGTATTGTTCCTGTTTTAACTTCTGTTGGCAGCTCTGGAATATTTCTTACTGTTAATGTATTGGCATCTTTACGAATAATTTTCAAAAGCGAATAATTATTATTAAAAACAACAACATCAGGTAAAGAATCCATACTCTGATTATTAGGATATGTTTTAACGATTTTTACCTTATCTACTTTTTCAGGATAAGCAGGCAATACAGGAAGATACATAACATCATTGTTATAAACAATAATACTATCAAATCTTATTGTTGGTACTTTCTTTTGCGACTGCAAATAATCCTTCAATTCCTTTGGCAGCTGTGTAGCTTCAACAGGAACTGCAAAAATAAAAGCAATTATTAATACTAAAACTGATAATTTTATTTTCATACTACCTCTATCAATTATGAAGTACATTTTTCATTTTATCAATGAACTTTGAAGAAGTCTTTTTGTTACAATTAATTTCAAAAAGTTTTTTGTATAATTGTTTTTCTTCTGCACTTAATGTCTGAGGAGTTTTTATTTTAACTATAAAATTATGATTTCCTCTCTTATTTGAATTACCGAGATGAGGAACCCCAGCTCCTTTTATTTGCAAGATCTTATCCTGCTCTACTCCTGCTGGAATAACAAGTTCTTTCTTTCCGTCAAGAGTATCAACTTCAATAGCATCCCCCAAAGCCGCTTGAGGAAATGATATATCGACAGTAGAATATATATCAAAACCTTCTCTTTTGAACTTTTTATGTTCTTTTACGTAAATAACAACTATTAAATCACCTGTTCTACCGCCATTTTTACCGCAATTTCCTTCTTGTGCAAGACCTATTCTTGAACCATTATCAACACCGGCAGGAATATTTATATGAAGAGTTCTTTCCACTTCTAATCTTCCGTCTCCGTGGCATTTTTGACAAGGATTTGCGTTTATTTTACCGGTACCGTTACATTTTGGGCATGTGGTTATTTGTCTAAAACTTCCTAATGGTGTTTGTGTTACTTGTTGAACTCTACCCGTTCCACCACAAGTAGGACAAGTTTCTGGTTTCGATCCCTTTTGTGCACCTGTTCCGTTACATTCATCACAAGTTTCCAAATGAGAGATTTTTACTTCTTTTTTTACTCCAAAAACAGCTTCTTCAAATTCTATTTGCAAGTTTAATCTTAAATCGGCACCATTTTGAGGGCTATTAGGATTAGTTGCACGTTCTGAAAATCCAAAACCGCCAAAAAAGCTTTCGAATATATCATTTAAATCTCCAAAACCTCCGTCAAAAGGTCCTGAAGTATTAAAGCCTGCATCTTTTAGACCATCTTCTCCATATCTGTCATATGTTGCACGCTTATTATCATCCATTAATGTTTCATATGCTTTTCCCAATTCTTTAAATTTCGCTTCGGCATCAGGTGCTTTATTTACATCCGGATGATACTGCCTCGCTTTTTTGCGGAATGCTGATTTTATTTCATCTTTTGTAGCATTCCTGTCTATCCCTAATATTTCGTAAAAATCACTCATCTTCTTCTAATCTTTCAACTAATGTTATTGTTTTACCGCTACTGATACCATTGCTGGTCTCAATACTTTTTCTCCTAGCTTATATCCTTTTTGCAACTCATTTATAATTGTATCTTCAGGATATTCATCAGTAGGTGTTTGCATTACAGCTTCATGCATATTAGGATCAAAAACTTCTCCTACACTTTTTATTTGCTCTAAACCTAATTTTGACAATGATTCCGTTAATTGCTTATTTAAAACATAGAATGTTTCTTTCATTTTTTCAACAGTATCAATTTTTTCAACCATTGTTAAAGCTCTGTCAAAATTATCTACAACTTCTATTATTTTTTTCATACATTCTTCAGCACCATATTTTAATAATGCTTCTCTTTCTTGCGCCTGTCTTTTTCTATAATTATCAAAATCGGCAGCAAGTCTTAAATATTGATTATTCAAATTTTCAAAATCTTGTTTTAATTTTTCTGATTCTTTATCTGTATTTTCTTCTGCTATTTCAGCTTCATTTGAAGTTTCTTCAACTTCATTATTTTCTTCTTGTTCTTCGATTATATCTTGTTCATTTTCTTTAATTTCATCAGCCATAGTATTTTTTTCTTCTCCCTTTTTATCTTTTCTATCTACAAAAGGATTACCTTTATTTAATTTATTTTCAAAAAAATTTTTCATACTTTCTCTGACTCTTCCCTCTCATAACATTATAAAATATCAATTTCTTTACTCAATACTTATTAATGTTTTCTTAACTTTTTGCATAATTATTGCTTGTTCTTGATAAAAAAATAGGTATAATTATAATATAGGAACAAACTTTAATGGCTAAAATAAAAAAAATAAGTTTTGGTGATATTCTGCATATAAAAAAATTAATTTCTGTGGTTTGTAGTGATAATGTTATGAATTACAGACGTCTTTTTTTTGTATCTGTTCCTGTTACTTATTTCCAAAATCTGGTATATAACGTCCATTTTAGAAGATATCCGGAAACATATGTGGCTTTTGATAATAATAACAATATAAAAGGTGTAATTACAGTTAAAGCCCAACAAGGTAATCCATACAAATGGCAGATTAAAAGTCTTTTCTTAGACAGAAATTCTCATGAAGAGGGTAAGCAGCTTGTTGAATACATTGTTGCGAAATTTGGTGCAAGAGGAGTTGACACTTTTTATGTTTCTGTTGACGATAACCAAAATGAATTAATTGATTTATTTATAAAAGGCTGTGGATTCAGATTTTGTTCTACTGAAGCTCTTTGGTCCGTTTCTAACATAAATTTTATTGAAGACAATATTGAAGAAAAACATTTTAAACAATTCAAAAATACAGATGCACAAAAAGCTGCGGATTTATTTAATGATAACCTCATTACTCATTATAAATATTCTCTTTCTAAAGAAAAAGATGAATTTAATGACAGACTTTTCCAAGGTATAAATACAGATTCCGATTTTAAATATATTATGGAAGATGAAAATACAGGAAACCTAAAAGCTTTTATTGAAATTAAAACTATTGATAATACTAATTATTTTGTCGATGCAATTGTTCCGCCTCAATTCTTCGATATCTATCCTTCATTATTATCTTTTGCAGTTAAAAAAATAATTAAACGAAACAAAAATTTTAAATTATATATAAAAAACAGAAAATATCTTCAAGGTGGAGAATTACTTGAAAAATTTTTCAAAGACAACAGATTTGAGCTTCTTCAAAATAACGCTATTCTGGTAAGAGACTTTTTCAAAACAGTTAGAGAAGAATCAAAAATGTTTAATAATGCTATAGTTTTCAGCGGTTTTGAAATTTAATTTTCAATTAAGTATTTTGCCCTATCACAAATCTCAAGACGATAGAATTTCATTTCTTTAGTCTTTTGTATGACATATTTAATCAATTCAACAATTCTTTCATCCGGTTTTTCTTTTCTGTATTTTTCCAACCAACTATTTTCTATATCTATAACAACAATTCCAATATTATTTTCCTTATTGAATTTCAGCCAATTATCAATTTCTGAAATATTATCATTGATTCCGGGAATAATTATATATTTACTTATAACATTGTACGAATTCTTTTGTGCTTTGGCATATTTTTTTAAATTTTTACACACAATACTATAAGCATCAACCTGCTTGATATTCTTATATATTTCTCTTGAGGAAGAATCTATAGACACAACTACTGATAATTGTCCTGTTGATATTCCTTTTTCTATAATTTTGGAATATTTAATTCCTGATGAAGGAACTCGTATATCTGAAAAACCATTTTTCAAAAATAAAGAAATTAATTTATCAAACTCCGGTAAGATTGTAGGTTCGCCACCTCCAAAACCAATTGCACCGCCTTTTCTTATTATTTTTTTGTCGAACATCTCTTTAATTATCGGATATATATTATATGTTTTTAACTTGTTATACATCTTTTTATCTTCTTCCGTATAACAATACTTGCAATTACAATTACATTTTGTAAAATGATCAAAAATTATACAATCTATATAATCTTCCTGCAGCCAGTCCTTTTCTTCAAGAAAAACACACCCTCTACATCCTTCGACAGTTTCTCCTGATTTTTGAATATTTCTATATTCATTCTTTATTCTAAAAAATTCATCCCAATTAATTTTTTCACCGTGATAATCTTCAAAAATCATTGAATTACCACCACCGGGGGCACTCATATAACAACACAACTTCACATTAGAACCATAAACGCCATTATCAAAGCAAACGCCTGATTCTAACCATTTACAACTTATATATCTTTCTTTTTTTGCTTGTTGCATATGTTTCCTATTTAAAATTACAATTTAACAACCTGCAATTTCTTGTACAATTTAATATATGTTCACGGACTTCGTCTGCTTCTTTACTATACCATAAATCTTGCGGTAAACTGTCCTTCAAATTTCCGATTGGTTTCATACAAAAACATATTCTACAATTTCCGTATGGATCAATTGCAAAATTATTTTCACCAACCATACACTGTATATTTTGTATTTCATCAGGAGTATCTATTAATATCTTAAAAGCTTTTAATTGACTGAAACCATTACATATAGGATAACCTTGATTTTTTAATTCTATCATTTCGTCAATAGCATCAAGTGCGGCTTTTTTAATATCTTTTCCGTATATTTGACTGTTTGAACTTACATTTGTAGAAAAAGCATCACCATTATCCATTAACTGAAAACTTACACCTATTCCTTCTATTTTACAGAATTCAGCAATTGGTTTAATTTCTGATAAATTAGTGGGCATTACAACTGTAGAAAGAAAAATATTTTTCCATTTGTGTCCACCTCTGTATTTATTCATATAGTTCAAGTTCTGTATAGAATCAATTGTTCTTTGAAATGCATCTTTTCTTCCTCTTGATACGTTATGAATATCAGGATTTTGTATCGCATTTAAAGAAAATGTTATATTTGTAAAAGCAGAATTTAAAACTTTATCTAATTTGTCGGGCAAAGCCAAACCATTAGTCACAATATTAACTGTATCACCTAAATTAGCTGCATATTCTGCCATTTCAAAAACATCATCACGTAAAAATGGCTCACCACCTGAAATTATAAATTGATAGTTTCCCATCCAATTATGAAGATTTAAAAGAATTTTCTTCCATTCTTCAATAGTCAATTCCTGTTCTTGTACAGATGCAGGCGTCTTCCAGCCATTACAAGTAATACAGCGTGATTGACATCTTTCTGTATTATTGAAAGAAAATGAAACAGGCTTTTTATCCTTAGATATTCCCATTTTTAATAATCCAAATTAACTTGAGAGAATAAAATAATTCTATTTTTACCACGTTTCTTTGCATTATATAATGCGTGTTCTGCATATCTTATTATAGAATTTGCATTTTCATCTACATTTTCCATATATGGATAAGAAGCAATACCACCTGAAATTTTTACAGGATGCCTTTCATCTTCACCTGCTGGAATAAATGACATTTTTTCTACATCACGTCTGAATCTTTCAGCAAATATAAAGGCATTTTCTTCACTTGTATCCGGAAGAATTACCATAAATTCTTCATCACCGTATCTGGTAACAACATCTTCTTTTCTTGCTAAATTTAATAACATTTCAGCTACTTTTTTAAGGAGAACATCACCCCATTCATAGCCATACATATCATTAACAACTTTAAAGAAATCCAAATCAAAAAGAATACAAGAGACTGTTGATTTATAACGTTTAGCCCTTGACATTTCTGATTCCAATCGTTCTATTAAAAATTTACGATTATGCAAACCTGTTAACTCATCAGTAGTTGTAATTGATGAAATTTTTTCTTTTAATTCTTTTATTTTTATTAAATTCTTTAATCTTACAGAAAGTTCATATTCACTAATTGGATTTACAATGTAATCAAATGCTTCACCTCTTACGGTAATATTACTTGGAACCTCATCAGAAACAACTAATACCGGTATCGGGAACTTCATCACCATTGAAATTTCTTTTAACTTATCCAATGAAATATCTATAACAGCAATATCTGCATTTTCCATTTCAATATTCTTAACATCTTCAGCACTCTTAACTATAATATCCATTTCTACAGTTTTTCTGCATAAACTTTCAAGATTTGAAGCATTTCCGTCTGTATAAATTACTAGATTACTCATTAAAATACCCTTTCTGTTTGTTTATATTCTATCAAATTTATTACAAAAGTGAAATATACATATATTTGTTGCATATTTTTACATAATTGCAGAAAAAATTTCTTATATAATATAATATGTAATCAGGAGGGGATATAGTTGCCGGAACCAAATCACAAAAGAGTAAGTTCAGATATTTATTCAGCTGTTTATGAACAGTATTATTTTAAAAATACACAAATAAAAAATGTAAAACCAATAAAAAAAGTTAAAAAACAAAAGAAAAAATCAATACTGGGCAAAATATTTTCTTATATTTGTGCTGCATTATTGTTATTCTATATTCTGCCTTTCTCCTTTAATAATTTTATAGCAGATACCTTCCCCGTTGATACTTCAAAGGCATTAAAAGTTGATTATAGAAAACTTTTATATCCTACTCATAATTACTTATATAAAGATTTATTCTTAGGCAAATATGTTGTAAAAGAAGCAACATACAAGAATCATATAATGGTTGATATACAAGAATCTTATGAGAGAACAGGCTTAAAAAATAATTTGCTTGCATTATCGCAAGAATACAAAAAAATAAAACCTTCCGTATATGTATGGGAATACAATGGAAAAAGCTATGTTGATATAAATGCTGATGAACCATATCCGGCAGCAAGTATAATTAAAATTCCCGTACTAATTGAAATGTTTAGAGAAATTGAACACGGCAAATTTTCTTTAAATGACAAAATGGTTCTTGAAGATTTTTATAGAGCCTCCGGTTCAGGAAAATTACAGTACTCACAAGGCGGTATTGCCCATTCTATGGACTATCTGGCAAGAATAATGATAGAAAACTCAGATAATTCTTCTACAAATATGATTATGGCAAAAATGGGAGGAATGTCTGAAGTAAATAAAGCTATTAACAGATGGGGCTTAAAAACAACTCATATTAACACTTGGCTTCCTGACCTAGAAGGTACAAACATTACAACAGCCAGAGAAATGGCAAAAATGTTCTTTAATATTGATTCGACAAATATACTTTCAAGCAGTTCAAAAAGACAAATGGCTGATTATTTAGGGCACGTAAAAAATAACAGATTATTACAAGCAGGATTACCATCTGATGCTATTTTACTTCATAAAACAGGTGATATAGGGTTTATGTTAGGTGACGCGGGTATCGTAAAAACAGCAAATGGTAAAAAATATATCGTCGTTATACTTGCAAAAAGACCTTATAATAATCACCAAGGAAAAGAATTTATAGTTAAAGCTTCAAGATTAATCTATAACAATATATACAATTAAACGTTAACAACGTATTAATATTATATGCGTGTAACTTTACATTGTAAAAAAATAATACCTTATTAGCAAAAAAGAGAAATTTTTTATTTTTTTTTCTGTTATAATTGTCATAGGAACAATCATTAATGAAAACATCAAAGCTAACTATATACATCTTTTTAAGTTTAGTATTAGGAATACTTGTGGGTTGGAAATTCCCTGAAATCGGAAGACAAATGCACCCATTAGCTACCGGTTTTTTAAATATGATAAAAATGATTATTGCTCCTTTGTTATTTTCTGTAGTTGTTACAGGGATAGCATCGCACGGAAATATAAACTCTTTAGGTAAATTAGGTGCAAAAACAGTAGTCTATTTTGCTATAGCAACTTCTTTTGCACTAATAATTGGTCTGGGGGTTGGATTTGTATTTAAACCCGGGGATGGTTTTTCTACAACAATATCTCAAAACATGTTAGATACTGCTTCTGTTATGGCAGCAGAAAATAGTCATAACTCATTTATTGAAATGATGGTTAATATAGTTCCGGCAAGTATCATAAAAGCTATGGCTGAAGGTGATTTACTTCAAATAGTAGTTTTTTCAATTTTCTTTGCATTAGCCATTTGTGCAGTAGGCGAAAAAGCAAAACCTGTTTTAGATTGTATTTCTTCACTTTCTGAGGTTATGTTTAAATTCACTCATTTTGTAATGAATTTTGCACCTATTGGTGTTTTTGGAGCTATTTCATATACAATAGCAGAAAGCGGATTAGGTGTAATGGTAAATTACGCCAAAATTATAGGTTCTCTATATTTTGCACTACTGGCTTTTCTGTTCTTAATATTAAATGTAGCTTGCAGAATTGTTGGAATTTCAGTATTTTCTGTAATAAGAGCGATAAGAGAACCTGCTTTACTTGCTTTTACTACAGCAACATCAGAAGCAGCACTGCCTCAAGCTATGAAAATAATGGAAAGTTTTGGAGTTCCTAAAAATATAGTTGGGTTTGTAATGCCGACCGGCTATACGTTTAATTTAGACGGTTCTACACTATATTTAGCTTTAGCAATGTTATTTTCCCTTCAAATTGTTGGGATTGAAATTTCCCCAATACAACTAATTTTTGTAATGGGAACTTTAATGTTAACAAGTAAGGGAATAGCAGGTGTTCCAAGAGTTGCATTAGTTATTTTGGCAGGTACTTTATCAAGTTTCGGATATCCTTTAATTGGTGTCGCTATTTTGCTTGGCATAGATCAAATTTTAGATATGGGTAGAACTACCGTCAACTTAATCGGAAACTGCGTCGCAACAATTGTTATTGCAAGATGGGAAAATGTTTTTAATTATACCAAAATGGAAGAATTCAATAAACAATTCGAAAAACAAAAAGAAAGAACTTTTCCTCTTTTCGGCAAAGAATTAATATCAAAGGTTACTATTGAAGAACATTCTGAATGCGGTATTTCTGATAATAATGAAAATTAAGAACAATTAATCTTTACTATAAACTTGGCATCATATCTGAGAAATCAGGTATTGTTTCCGGCTCATCTATTTCATAAGAGTCGGGAATTGTCCACATAAAAGAATTTATAGCATTTAGCGAATTTATATTTCCGTATATATTAACTTTAAATGTATTAGTCTTACTGCCTTTTTGATTATACAAGTCCGGAATTTTGTTCATTATACTAGAAGGAACAACACTAAAAGTAACATCTTTTTTACCTTTTTGACCGCTCATCATTTCAGATATTGATACATTACCAAAAGAACCTAATTTTTCTCTTATTTCATCAGAAATTCTTCCATAAATATCTATATTAGCTTGATTAGTAATCAAATTATGTCTACCTTTTAAGAACAAACTCATATTCGTTCCTGTTGTTTGAATTCCATCTGTGAGCATATAACCGTTTTGGAATAATATATTACCTTTAGCAACCCTATACTGAGCTGTATTATCGTGAACAAGCATATTTGCAATTCTATTTAAAGTTGCATTTAAAATTCCATGGTATAACAAGTTTTGTGCATATAAATAATATTCAAACTTGCCTAAAGTTCCCATTCTTCCATTAGTAGCATTAAATTGCAGATTTCCGTTTAGTGATTTTAACACAGTATTATAATCACCTGTATTCATAGAAAGCTTAGCATTAAAATCAGCTCTTCCTGCCAAATTATCTTCTATTTTACATAAATCATACAAAGAATTTTTTATATCTATACCCTTACCTGAAATATCAAAGTCTAAGTGTCCATTTGATAAATCATAAGCTGCTTTACCGTTTATAAATCCTGAATATGAATTTGCAGCAATATCTGACATTTTTAGAATATTTTTCTCTATTTTAAAGTCTGAACTGATGTCTCTTGCCTTTAAATCCAGCATTTTCAAATTATTTATAGTAATAATCCCTTTCTCTACAGTAATTTTCGACTCAGCAAAAGGATTTCTTTCTCTCTGTATCATAGAAAACATTGAATTTAAATCTAAATTCATTGAATTCAATTGAAGATTTTTTACAATTATATTATTTAAATCAATATTAGATGATAAATCAGCAACCAAATTAAAGTTTGAATCATTTACAGTTACATTTGGAGCTAAAACTCTAATATTATTATTTGCTAAACTAATATCCACATTTTTTAAAGAAGTAAGATACTTTTTCAAGTTATACTTAAATACTCTAACATTACCATTTATGTCAGGAGATTTTATTTCTTTATTTAGAAGCAAGTTTGCCTTTAAAGAAATTTCTTCCCCGCCAAAAAAGTTTGTTGCAACAGTTAAAGACTCAGGAATATTTACCCTTAAATTTTTTAAATATGCTTCTTTACAAAGTAAAAGCTCTCCGTTTATACCAATTATCTTTCTATTTTTATTTGCATTTTCTTCATTTAAAGAAAAGTCTTTAATATTTACAGTTTCTCCAGTTAAACTGCAATCCAAATTTACAAAAGACGGTTTTTTAAATAACTCATTTATAACCATATAGGATATATAATTATTCTCATTAGCTTTTAAATTGGCTCTTATATTTACAATCTCACCTTGGAATTGAATATTCCCGGTTGTATTAATTTTCCCCTGAGCTTTATATGGTAATTTAACATCAGGTTTAAGAAACTCTGCTAATTCAGAAGCAAAAATATTGCCTTGCAAATTAATTTGCCCTATTGGTTTATTTTTGTAATTATTTAATATTCCTGAAACTCTCAGTGAATTTGGTGATGAAAGAATATTTTCAGGTATTGAAATTTTGTTTTCATCAAATAAAACTTTAAACTCAGTCGATGAAATTTTTCTGTTTTTATAGCTAGCCAAAACATTATTACAAATTACATTTCCTGAATATTTTTTATCATTTCCCGTAAAATTAATATTTACAGAATTTGCCAAAACAGGTATATTATACTGCCTGTCTTTTATAGACAAATCCTTTATGTTTATATCTGATTTTAGATTATATGATTTATTCAAAACTCCCGATATATTTGAATTTAAAGACAATTTACCTTTTGTTATCGTAAATGGCAAATCTTTATCTATACCAAACAAATTAACAACATTATTTAAATTCAAATCATTTGAAGATGCATTGATATCAAAAGAAACATCTTCATTAACAACTCCATAGATAATTATAGGAGTTTTATTCACTATAGCTTCTGCTTTTTCTATTAATATCTTATTATTATTTAAATTAACAAAAGCATTTATTCCCGATACAGAATAAGGCAAAGATTCATGTTTTACAGCTGCATTCACAACTCTTGCATTTCCATATGATTTTAATTTTTTAAAATCTGAACTTAACTTAAAATCAGCATCCAATAAACCGGTCACTTTTATATCATTTATTGGATTTGGAATATTTAAAATTTCAGTAACTCCTGAAATTATTTTTGTTAAATTAGCTAAATTTATATTCTTTGCTTTTGTTGTAACATCAATTGTTCTTTTCTTTCCAAAAGAAAAAATTCCATTTAATTCTGCACTATCAGTTTTGGAAGTATGAATTATTGAATCAATTTTAACTTCTTGACCATTAAAAACTAAATCAACATTATTATCTGATAAAACAACATCATCAAGCTTTAAGGATAAATCACTAACATTAAGTTGCCCATATATATTGCTATCCGAATCAATTTTTAAGTGACCTAATATATTTCCCTTAACATTAGAATCGAAAATTGTTTTAAACGGAGAAAATGAAAATTGAGGCTTTTCTGTATTTAATGATGAAATTAGATCAATATCATATTTTATATATTCATTTTTGTTTTCGTAAAGTGCACCTTTTAATGCAAAATGAGCTTTATCATTCAATTTTAAATTCTTCAAAAGTAACTTATCACCCTCTAAATAAAATGTTTTATTTATGGATTCATCATAAAATTTAATTTTATATCTTTCGCAAACTGTATCGTGCACTAAATTATCAAGTTTAAAACCGTTTGTATTAACCGTTTTATTTATATCTATGTATTTTTCCAGAGAAGTTGAAAAATCCTTGTACAACGTAATATTAATTATAGGTCTTGTTAATTTTGCATCCTTTATAACAATTCGTTTAAAAATTAACGGAAAGATTTTAACTTTTAAATCAACTTCTTTTAATTTCAGAAAAACTTCATTATCAGGATAAAGAACAAGTGTATGAAACATATGAATTTTCAAATACGGAGTTAAACTTTTTTTAAATGAAATATCTTCACATAAAACTTTAAATCCGGTTTCTTTTTCAATAGCCTCAGAAACTGTGTTTTTATATTTGTTTAAATCAACAACATTAGGAACAATAAGCAAGGCAGAATAATATAGTGCGCTACAGGAAACCGCACAAAAAAGAACACCTAATGTTATTTTTTTCCATTTTTGCATATTTGTTTTTACTTATTTATAGCTGCACTACCACCGACAATTTCTGTCAGTTCTTGAGTTATCATTGCTTGACGAACCTTATTATAATCAATAGTCAACATTTGAATCATTTCTTCGGCATTATCACAAGCAGCGGACATTGCTGTCATCCTTGATGCTAACTCACTTGCTATAGATTCTAACATAGCTTGAAAAATTATGCTTGATATAAATAGAGGAACTAATTCTGATAATACAGACGGTAAACTCGGTTCAATTTCCATATCTGTATACTCTTCCTTAGTATAATCAAAATCAATATCATCAAGAGGAAGAATATCCCATTTTTCAACAGAATATGACATCATATTTCTAAAACGGGTAGTAATGATTTCCATAGAATCAATATCACCGTTAACAAAAGAACGAGCCATATCAGAAGCAACTAATCGAGCTTGTGATGATGTTGGTGTTTCACTAAATGTCAAATACGTTTGTGTGATTTTAAAACCTTTTTCATCTGCAACACGTTTTAAAGCATTATAGCCTTTCTGACCGACAATAAATAATTCACAGCCAATACCTTTATCTTGATAATCTTGGACAACTTTCAAAGTATATCTGACTAAATTTGCATTAAAAGCGCCTGATAAGCCTTTATTAGATGTTATTACCAATAACCCTACATTCTCTATTTTTCTTTCTGTCAATAAGACAGGATAATTATTTAAGGGTTCCTTAAAACTAGCTTGAGCAGACTCTATTGCACATACAGAATGTAACAGACGATAGAACATTTTTTCCAGTTCAAATGTAAATGGTCTTGATGCTTTCACTTTATTTTCAAACTTTTTAACTTTTGCAGAAGCAACCATTTTCATAGCACGTGTAATTTTTTGCGTACTTTTTATTGAATTTATTCTTGTTCTTATCTTTTTTAAATTTGCCATTTTTTACCTATTTAAAGAAATTAGTTTTATAATTATTTAATTTTTCAGTTAGAGCAGCCTTATCTTCATCAGAAAGTTTTTCACCTGCATTTAATCTGTCAGATAAATCTTTCATATTCGCATCAAAGAAATCAAACCAACCTTGTTTAAAACTTTGAATTTTAAGATTATCAACATCATCTAACATTCCTTCATTTGCTGCAAATAAGATACTAACTTGCTGTGCAACACTTAATGGAGAATATTGAGGCTGTTTAAGAACTTCAACAAGCTTTTGACCTCTTGTTAATTGGTCTTTTGTTGCTTTATCCAAATCGCTTGCGAATTGGGCAAATGCTTCAAGTTCTCTGTATTGAGCCAAATCAAGTCTTAATTTACCTGCAACTTGCTTGATACCTTTAGTTTGAGCGGCACCACCAACACGAGAAACCGATATACCGGCATTTATTGCAGGTCTTGTACCTGAGTTAAATAAATTTGATTCCAAGAAAATTTGTCCGTCTGTAATAGAAATTACATTTGTTGAAATATATGCTGAAACATCTCCTGCTTGAGTTTCTATGATAGGAAGAGCTGTTATACTACCACCGCCTAGTTCATCATTCAATTTACAAGCTCTTTCAAGTAATCTTGAATGTAAATAGAATACATCACCGGGGTATGCTTCTCTTCCTGAAGGTCTTTTTAATAACAAACTCATTGCACGATATGCTTGAGCATGTTTTGAAAGATCATCATATATAATCAGACAATGTTTTCCTTGGTCCATAAATTCTTCTGCAATTGCGCAGCCAGCAAATGGCGCAATATACTGTATAGGTGCAGATTCATTAGCCGGAGCACTAACTATAATAGTATATTCCATTGCACCAAAATTTTCTAATGTTTTTGCTAATTGAGCAACTGTAGATGTTTTTTGACCAATTGCAACGTAAATACAAATTACATCTTTGCCTTTTTGGTTAATAATTGTATCAATCGCAATAGCAGTTTTACCTGTTTGCCTGTCACCAATTATAAGTTCTCTTTGTCCTCTTCCAATAGGAGTTAAAGCATCTATTGCAGTTAAGCCTGTTTGAAGTGGTTCACATACAGATTTTCTTGTTACAATACCTGGTGCAACTCTTTCTATAGGTCTTGTTTTTGAACAAACAATATCACCGTTACCATCAATAGGTACACCAGTTGGGTCAATAATTCTTCCGAGTAAAGCTTCTCCAACAGGTACTGAAGCTATTCTTCCAGTAGTTTTGACAATCGTTCCTTCTTTTATATGAGTATATTCTCCAAGTATTACAACACCAACATTATCTTCTTCAAGATTCAATGCAATACCTAAAGTTCCTTTACCGTCCTCAAACTCTACAAGTTCTGATGACATTACATCTGATAACCCATATACCTTAGATATACCATCAGCAACTTCTATTACTGTACCAATGTTTTTTACTTCTAATTTTGATTCATAATTTTGAAGTTTTTCTTTTATTATCGATGTTATTTCATCAGGATTAATTGTTACCATAGCTGTTTCCCTTTGTTAATTGTTTTTTCATAGTCTCAAATTTTGTTCTAAGGCTGCAGTCGATTGTCTTATCTCCAATTTCTATTATCAAACCGCCTATTATTTTTTCATCTTTAATATATTCAGGCTGAACTGTTTTCATAAGTTTATTTTGTAATTTTTCTACAATTTTTTGTTTTTGAGTTTCATCAAGCTCTATTGCTGAAATTATTAAAGGTTTAACTATATTATTTGCCTCATTATATATTACTGAATACTGATTTATAATTTCATCTAATACATTTAATCTGTTTGAATCAATCAGTATAAATATAAAATCAATTGTTATTTTATCAGTATGAATAGAAAATATTTTATCCGCAATGGATTTTTTATCCTCTATTTTTACAACCGGATTCAACAAAGCATTAGCCAATTCGGGATTTGCATTTATAGTCTCTGCTATAAACAATAAATCATTATATACTTTATCTGCTTTATCAGCTTCTATAGCTGACTCCAACAATGCATTTGCATATTTTCTAGCTATTTTTATATTTTTTATGTCGCCGATTTTCATAGATTTATCCTATCAAGTTCAGAAATCGCATTATCAATATATTTTTTATGCAAATCCTGATTAGAGTTTAACTGATTTATAGTATTTTGCTGAACTAATTCTACAGATTTTTCAGAAAGAATCCCAACCAACTTTGACTTGAATTTTTTAGTTTCAAGATTCAAGAGCCTTTCTGCATTGTTTAATATATCTTGCTTTTGAGACTCTGTTTCTATGCGGATTTTTTCACTTAAACTCTTTACACTATTATCCGCACTTCTGTTTATATTATCAATTTCTGATGGCAATTTTGCTATTTTGTCATTTATATTTTTGAGTTCTTTCTCTGCATCAAGTTTTTCATTTTCAGATTCATCAACGTATGATTTTATTTCATTAGACAACTTTTCAATTTTTTGTTTCAAATTGAATTTTCTGACTAAATACACTATTATAGCCACTACTAAAATAAAATTAAAAATATTAGATTGTAATAATAAATGTAAAAAATCAGACATATCAGACCTGTTCTTCTTTTATTTGTGATTTGTTTATAAGCTCTGAATTTATATCATCACCCAAAAGTTTATCAGAAATATCTTTTGCTATATCAACAATACTATCTTTTAAAGTTTCCTTTGCATCAATTGCTGAATTTTTTAAGTTTTCTTTTTGCTTTGAGATATTTTCCAATAATTCATTTTTGTATTCAGATATAACATGAGAGCGTTTTTGCTTTAATTTTTGGGATTCTTGTGCAACTTTCTGTCTGGCTGAATCTCTTGATTTTTCAAGTTCTTCATTTCTATACTTTATTTTTTTATCTGTTTCTTCTGATGTATTTTTTGCACTTGTGAAATTGTTTTCTACCAGTTTTTGACGTTCTTGCATAATATTCAATATTGGCGCATAGAAAATCTTATTCATTATAAAAATGAATACAAGAAAACTAATTACCACAATTAAAAATGTTGCATCGAATTCCATATTATTTCCTATTTAAATGAAAGTATAAGTGCAATTAATAAGCCATAAATACCGCAAGCTTCAGCTAAAGCTGCACCCAGAATAAATTTTGATTGTAAATTTTCAATCAATTCAGGTTGTCTTGCAGCACCTTCCATAAAACCTTTAGTTGCAATACCAAGACCAATACCTGCACCCATAGCAGCTAAACCAACAGCCAAGCCTGCTCCTATGTATACCATTTCTGATACTGTTTTTACTTCTTCCATATTTATCTCCTTTTTTAATGTTCCTCTGATACCGCTGTAGAAATATATGCAACTGATAGCATCATAAATACAAATGCCTGTAAAAATGCCACAAATATTTCAAATAACATAAATGGGATTGGCAAGGCAATCGCAAACATACTAATCATTACCATTACCAATATTTCACCTGCTAGAATATTTGCAAAAAGACGAACTGCCAAGCTTAAAGGTCTGGTAATCATTTCTAACAGTTCAACAAATAACATTATAATGCCTGACACACTAAAACCATGCCAGATTGCGTGAATACCTTTTTCTTTAAACCCATAGTACAAATAATATATTAAAACAATAACAGCCAAAGCTGCCGTTAAATTAATATCGTTCGTTGGAGATGCAAACTCACCTTCTTTTAAATGTATCAACTTTAATGGTAATTGTCCCATTAAGTTGGCAACTAATATAAATAAGAATAAAGAGGCAACTATTGGAATATGCTTTTTACCATCTTTAACAGAAGAAAGATTTCCCATAAAAAATTTCAACATACTTTCAGCAAATGCTTGTGCTTTGCCAGGGATGACAGATAACTTTCTTGTTAATAATAAAGATGCAATAATAACAAAAAGCATGGCAACCCACATTGTTATTAATGTATCCCAATGTACCTGCAAATTACCTATATACCCTACCCAGTGTTCGCCCATTATATAAATCCTTATACAAGTCAATTTTATGTTAACACATTCAAAAAAAAAAAAGAAGAACATTTTTTATTTTCTCAGTCGTATTATTTACAAACTTTGATATATATGATATAATAAATCACTCCTAAGAAATTAGGCTCCAAGGAATGGAGGGATAAGTCAAGATGAAAATTAGTGCAATACAACCGATTAAAAACAATCAAATATTTCGTGCAAATAAAAATAGAAACAGCGAACCTTGCATAATTGATTCTATTTATCAAAATGAAAAAGCAATAAAAAAAGGGTTAGTAGGTTTAGCTGTAATTGGTGCTGCTGCTGTAGGTTTTAATCTAATAAAACATAGCGGAAAAAATCCTGTTCAAATTATAAAAAACAATGCTAATAAAGTGAAAGACTTTTTATCTGAAAAACCCAAGCCAGATCCTATAATGCAGAAAATAGGTGATAAAAGAGATGCTGAAGCTGTAAAGCTTTATAAAAGTCTTGTTGCAAAAAAGAAGATGGATTCATTACACAAAAAATTACTTTCCGGATATTTCGACGGAAAATCAAAAGATGTTTTTGAATCTCTACGAAAAAATGAAACAAAATTAAGAAGAGAAGCTAGTGTTGTTCTATAACATTCTTGAAAAAGCAAAAGAAGATAATTCACTTTCAAAAGAAGAAATTATAGAACTTTTAGACTCTAAAGACAACTCAATATATAATGCGGCAGATGAAATAAGAAAAAAAGCAAAAGGCAATAATATTCATTTGCGTGCATTGATTGAGTTTACAAATTTCTGTCGTTGTAATTGTTTCTACTGCGGTTTAAGATATGACAACCATAATATAACAAGATACAGACTAACAGAAGATGAGATTCTTATATCCGTTGATAATGCTATAAAATCCAATTACAAAACAATCGTTCTTCAAGGCGGAGAAGATATGTTTTGGTCTAAAGAGAAACTTTGCAATTTAATAAAAAAGATAAAAGAATATGATGTAGCCTTAACTTTAAGTATAGGAGAGCGTCCTAAAGATGAATATAAAGCTTTTAAAGATGCAGGTGCAGACAGATTTTTACTTAGAATCGAAACTACAGATAAAACTTTGTATAGAAAACTTCATCCTAATATGAGTTTTGAGAACAGATTAATATGCTTAAAAGACCTAAAAGAACTAGGTTTTGAAACCGGAACGGGATGTCTTGTCGGACTACCAAACCAAACAATAGAATCGTTAGCAGATGATATATTATTTTTCAAAGAACTAAACTCCGATATGGTAGGAATCGGTCCATTTATTCCTCACCCTAATACACCGCTTGCAAATGAAAAAAAAGATAATTTTGAATTGTCTTTAAGGGTTATGGCTATAACAAGATTATTGCTTCCTGATATAAATATCCCCGCAACTACCGCAATGGAAACACTAAGAGAAAACGGACAAATTATAGCACTACAATCAGGCGCGAATGTAATAATGCCTAACTTTACTACTTCTGAACATAAAAAAGAATATGAAATATATCCGAATAAAAAATCTGCAAACAATTGTATTAATGATATTACGGAACAAATTAAAAAGATAGGAAGAAGTATTTCTCATACAAAAGGATTCAGAAAAGATTCCAACTAAATTCAAATATCATTTATTATATAAATAGAATACTAAGAAGTTACTACAAACAATACAGAAAGACAAATAAAACAAATATGCATAACCATTTTAATGAAAACCACCAATTAGAAAGAGTTGAAATACATGTTACAAATCACTGCAACTTAAATTGTTTAGCTTGTGCTCATTTTTCCAATATTAGTCAAGAATATAATATAAAAATTGAGGATTTTGAAAAAGATATTTCAACACTTGTAAAAAAAGTAAATTACAAAATACTTAATATTTTAGGCGGTGAACCGCTTCTACATCCTAATATTGATATATTATGTGAAAAAGCAAGAGAAATATGTCCTGACAAAATTATAACATTAAATACAAATGGAATTCTTTTGCCCAACATGAAAAAATCATTTTGGCAGTCTTTAAAAAAGAATAATATACTTATTAGATTATCAATATACCCATATACTATAAAACAAGGTCGCAAATTAATTGAACTAATTATAAAGAATGATATTAAAATATATGGATTATGGGATGGAAGAAAATTTTATCTCCGGAAATCGAAATATTACCAAGATAATATAGAGAATATATGGGAAAATTGTGATGCAAAAATTTGCAATCAAATATACAAAGGGAAATTATACATATGTCCGACTTCGGCATATGGACTTTTGTACAATAAATATTTTAATAAAAATTTCTATTTTGAAGATGGAATAGACATATATAATCATTCATCAAGTGAAATATATGATTTTTTATTTAAAGCATCAAAAAATTGTGCAACATGCTCAAGTAATGGTCGACTAATAAATTGGCAATTATCAAAATTTAATGTTGATGAATGGGATGTTTAGAGGATAGTTTGCAGGAACATTTTTTTTGGGGAAAACTTAAATAAATTATTGGTAAAACCAAAATACATTTCATAACAATAAAGATTTCAAAATATTCGAAAAACTTTATTCATGCAATAATATTTGTATGAATGACAAAATAATAATAAGAAAAGCAAATCAACATAATTTAAAAAATGTAAGTTTAGAACTGCCAAAAAATGAACTTATAGTTTTTACGGGCATTTCAGGTTCAGGTAAAAGCTCATTAGCTTTTGACACTATTTTTGCAGAAGGTCAAAGAAGATATGTCGAAAGTCTTTCTAATTATGCAAGACAATTTTTAGGACAATTGGATAAACCCGATGTTGAAAGTATAGATGGGTTATCCCCTGCTATTTCTATAGATCAAAAATCAACAAGCAATAATCCTCGTTCCACTGTTGGTACAGTTACAGAAATATATGACTATTTAAGATTATTATTCGCACGAATAGGAACACCTCATTGTCCCGAATGCGGAAGTGAAATTGCACCACAATCAATAGATGAAATTATAGATAAAATATTTTCTTTACAAGAAGGAACAAAAATACAACTTATTGCTCCTATTGTCCGTGGGAAAAAAGGAGAATTCGCAAATCTTATAGAAGAACTAAAACAAGAAGGTTTTATAAGAGTCAGAATAGACGGTAAAATATATAATCTTGATGAAGATGAAATTAAACTGAACAAAACACAAAAACACACGATTGATGTAGTTGTTGATAGGCTTGTTATAAAAGAAAGTGCTAAATCAAGATTGACAGACAGTGCACAAATTGCTTTAGAGAAATCGAACGGACTTTTAATTGTCGATGTTATCGGTGATAAAGAGATGATTTTTTCAGAAAAACTTGCGTGCCCGAATTGTAATTTGAGCTTTGAAGAACTGGCTCCAAGAATATTCAGTTTTAACAGTCCATATGGAGCCTGTCCTACTTGTTCAGGACTTGGTGCACATTTTGAAATGGATGAAAATTTGTTAATTCCGGACAGAACGAAATCACTAGCACAAGGCGCAATATATCCTTGGGCAAAAACAGGGAACCAGTATTATCAGGATGTTTTATCTTCAGTAGCGGAACATTTCGGAATAGATATGAATACTCCGTTTAATGACTTACCTGAAGAACATCAAAAAATTATACTATACGGAAGTGGCAGAGAATGCGTAAAACTAAGGTTTAAAGAATTTGGCGGAACAAGATATGTAACACAAAAACGCCCATTTTCAGGTGTAATCCCATACTTTATGAATAAATATAATGAATCAAATTCTGAAGAAGTAAGAGATTACATTCAGGAATATATGTCGCAAATTCCTTGTAGTGACTGTAAAGGAGCAAGATTAAAACCTTTTTCGCTTGCAGTAACCATAATGGGGAAAAACATATACGATGTATGCTTAATGTCAATTAAAGATGCATATAAATTTTTCTCAGATTTATATTTGGAATTAGATGACTACAAGCTGACAATAGCAAAACAAATCTTGGAAGAAATAAGAGCACGTCTTAAATTTATGCTTGACGTAGGGCTAAGTTATTTAAATTTAGCAAGAATGGCAGGCACGCTATCAGGCGGAGAAGCACAAAGAATAAGACTTGCCACACAAATAGGGAGTGGACTGTCAGGTGTTTTATATGTACTTGATGAACCTTCAATAGGCTTACATCAATACAATAACGATATGTTAATAAAAACCCTTATAAGACTCCGTAATTTAGGCAACACATTAATTGTAGTTGAACACGACGAAGATACAATAAGAAGCGCAGACCATATTGTAGATATTGGTGTTTATGCAGGAATAAACGGCGGTAAAGTAATAGCACAAGGTACTTTAGATGATATCATTGCTTCAAAAAAATCTTTAACAGGTCAATACCTAAGCGGGGAAAGAAAAATTCCAATTCCTAATAAAAGAAGAGAAGGAAATGGTAACTACCTGGAAGTCATCAATGCACACAAGAACAATCTGAAAAATATAAACATAAAAATTCCGCTTGGAAAAGTTGTTGCATTAACAGGAGTTTCAGGCAGCGGAAAATCTACATTGATGAATGATTTAATATATCAATATGCAATACATAAACTAAATAAAAATAAACCAAAACCACAAGGAATAGATAAAATTGAAGGTTTTGAAAATATAGATAAAGTTATTTGTATTGACCAATCGCCAATAGGAAGAACTCCTCGTTCAAATCCTGCTACATATACAGACGTATTTACATATATAAGAGAGTTATATGCTCAAACAACTGAAGCAAAAATGAGAGGTTATAAAGCAGGAAGATTCAGTTTTAATGTAAAAGGCGGACGTTGCGAAGCTTGTAAAGGCGATGGGCTTACAAAAATTGAAATGAATTTTCTCTCTGATGTATATATAAAATGTAATGTTTGCAAAGGACAAAGATACAACAGAGAAACACTTGAAGTAAAATATAAAGGTAAAAATATATCAGAAGTTTTAGAAATGAGTATATCTGAAGCATTGGAATTTTTCGAAAATATTCCAAAAATAAAAACAAGACTACAAACATTGAATGATGTCGGTTTAGGATATATGAAGCTTGGACAAAGTGCTACAACTTTATCTGGCGGTGAAGCTCAAAGAATAAAATTAGCCAGTGAATTAAACAAACGTTCCACTGGTAAAACTCTATACTTGCTTGATGAACCAACAGTTGGACTTCATTGGTATGATTTAGATAAGCTTATTAAAATAATAAATAAACTTGCAGATGCAGGAAATACAATACTAATAATAGAACACAATCTCGATTTAATAAAAACTGTTGACCATATTATAGATCTTGGACCGCAAGGCGGAGATGAAGGCGGAATGATTATAGCGGAAGGAACTCCGGAAGAAATTGCAAAATGCAAAGACTCATACACCGGAATATATTTAAAAAAGATGTTAAAATAAAGAAAGACAGGTTATATAACCTGTCTTTCTTATATTGTATTAATCCTATTTTGATTCTTCCACTAATTTTTCAAATTCTTCAAGAGAAAAAGTTCTTACATCACCTTTATTTATAACTTCTTGGATTGCATCAGCAAGTATATTTTTAGCTTCTAACTGCTTTTCTTTCTTCTTATCTATAGCTTTACCGATTAAACCACCTGTTATTCTTCCAACAAGTGCCAGACCGCCAACTACAGCCGTGCAAACACCCAAAGCAATCACTTTAGCTTTCTTTACACTGACAGAATCAGCAGATTTTAAAGCATTTATTCCTGATTGAAAAATATCTTTTCCATTTTTAGCAACATACGCACCACCAACGCCAAAACCTGCGACTGTTCCTATCTTTTTACCCTTTTGGGTTGATGTTGTTGAATTTACTCCAGATACATTCATTATTTTTTTCCTTACACTGCTTTCATATTTCCTTGAAAACTTATCAACTTTTAAAATTGACATAAGGACACGTTATATTAACTTTTATTAACAAAAAAAGAGGAAGTTTAAAACTTCCTCTTTTAAGATTTCTCCAAATTACTTTTGAATATCTTTTACACTCAAAGCAATTCTGTGTTCTTGAGGTGTGAACTTTTTAATTAATACTTCAACTTCATCACCAACATTGTACAAGTTAAAAGGATTTGCATTAGCAGGTTCCATTTCTGCAGAAGGCAACAATGCTTCTACACCAGGATAAATATTAATAAAAGCACCAAAAGAAGTTACTTTATTAACAGTTCCTTTTATTACTTGACCTTCTTGGAATTCATTTTCAATAGATTCCCAAGGATTATCCCCCATTCTCTTTAAGCTTAAGCTTATACGTTTCATATCCATATCTATTTTTAAGATTTTAACTTCTAATTCTTGACCTAAAGAAATAACATCTGAAGGATGTTTAATTCTCTGCCAAGAAATTTCAGAGATTGGTAATAAACCATCAACACCGTTTATATCAATGAAGCCACCAAAATCAGCGATTCTAACAACTTCACCTTTTACAACAGAACCAACTTCTAATTGAGAAATTATTTCATCAACAACTTGTTCTCTTTGTTCTGCAACTGCTTGTCTTTGAGATAAAATTAATTTATTTTTCTTTGCATCTGCTTCTAAAACTTTAACTTCGATATCTTGACCGATTAAACCGTCAAAAGGAGCACCTGTTCTTAATTGAGAAGCAGGAACAAATCCTCTTAAATCAGATACTTCAACGATTACACCGCCTCTAACAATAAGAACAACTTTTGCAAGAATTGTTTCATTGTTATATTTAGCATTTTGAAGTTCTTGCCAAGCTTTTGCACAAGATAATTTTTTCAAAGAAAGAATGATTCTGCCATTTTCATCATCGCCTTCTTCTTTTAGAATATAAAATTCTTTTACATCATTAATAGTTAAATATTCAGAATAATCTCTGTCATCAACTTGATTATTTGTAATTTCTCTGTTTGGTAAGAATGCTTCAGTTTTAGCACCGATATCAACCAAGAAACCATCATTTTCTTGTTTAATTACTATACCTTTTACTACATCTGCTACTGAAAATTTATAATTGTAGCTTTCTTCCAATAATCTGACGAATTCGTCTTGTTGTTCAATTGTGTTTGTCATTTTATTTTACCCTTTCTTATATTTCATTTAGTTTATTAATTACATTTTTTATTATATTTTCAGGAGTAGATGCACCAGCTGTCACCCCTATATTTTCTGCTTTTTCGATAATTGATTTATATTCATCCAAATCTTCTTGAGTTTCTATATGGATTGTTGTTGTAATTTCGTTTAGAATTTCTGCCAAATGAGTTGTATTTGCACTATTTTTTCCGCCAACTACAATCATCAAATCAGAAGTTTTAGCAAGTTCCTTTGCTTCTTGCTGACGTTTTGCCGTTGATTGACAAATGGTATTAAAAACTTTTAATTCACTAGCAATTGGTATCAAATAATTTACTACTTCTTGTAAGAAATCAAGCTTTTGTGTTGTTTGAATTACAACACCTATTCTTTTTATTGATTTGATTTTTGCTGCTAATTTTTCCAAAGAAGCCATATCAGGTATTACAAAGACATTTTCTGAAAACATATCTGCATTTGCTTTAATTGCAACCACTTCAGGATGTTCAGGTTTTCCTAATATCAATACAAGGAAACCTTCTTGTGCCAACTGGATAGCTTTTTGCTGAACTTTTTTTACATCCAAACAAGTCAAATCAACAACTTCAAAACCTTTTTCTTCTACCTCTTTAATTTTTTGAGGTGCCATGCCATGACTTCTGACAATACATATTCCGCTCTCGTTTTCCGGCAACTCATCAACTGTCATTATGCCTAATTCTTCAAGCTCTTTTATAACATGCGAATTATGTATGAGTTCACCAAGTACCCATACTTTTTTAGATGCATTTTCTATCTTGACTTTTTTTGTTGTTTCGACTGCTCTTTTAACTCCGTAACAGAATCCGGCACATTGAGCCAATCTTATTTGTTTTTTCAGTGTTCTAAACTTCCATTCGTTGAACTAGCAAAAATATTAAATTCTCGCAGTAATTTTTTTATAACACAAACAAAATATGCTTGCAACTCATTATTATTGAATATTCTTAAGGTTAATTACATAAAATCAACAACTAAATGCTCTTTATCCATCTTCGGCAATTCTATGATAAATTCATTTTCTGTATTATCTGCATTTAAACGAATTTTTCCGTTATGCGCATCAATCACCTTTTTACAAAAATAAAGTCCGAGACCTATTCCGCTCATACAAGTGGAACTGCTTCCTGCAACATATTTATCAAAAATACAATGTTTCATATTTTCCGGAATTGGCTCACTGGTGTTTTTTATCTTTATTGAAACAGTCTCTTCTTCTTGAATAAAAGTAATAATTATCTTTGTGTTTTTATATGCATAATTTATTCCATTATTCAAAATATTTGAAAGAACTCTTCTTATTTGACCTTCATCTGCATTAACTATAGATATATCTGATTCTCTTTTATATTCTATAACTATATTTTTTTCCTGTGCCAAGAATTGCGCTTCTTCAATACAAGTTTTAATTAACTCATCTATATTAAAATTAACTTTATTTAATTTAACCATACCATTTTCATATTTATATGTAGATAAAATTGAATAAATCATCTCTCTCATAAACGATGATGACTCATTTATCATATCTAATATTTCTTTTTGTTTTTCTGAAACAGTTCCAAATTTTCCTTTTGAAAGCAATTGCAAACTGCTAATTTGTGCTTGTAAAAGATTTTTTAAATCATGTGTCATTGTTGCAAGAAAAAGTTCTTTTTGCACTTCTAACTTTTTGTCTTCATCTATATTTTGAACTAGAGTTATTATTCCGCTTATTCCCTTTTGTTCATCATATACAGGAGACTTATAAATCTTATACCAATGTTCAGTTCCTTCTATAGATTTTAATAATCTTTCTTTTATTAATACTTTTTTATTTTTTATTATATACCTGTCTTCTTCTGCAATTATATTTGCAGAATTTTTCAAATCTATTTTTATATTACCTGCATAATAATCAATACCATATTGAAAAAATTCTTTAGAATATTTTGTACCGACAATATAGTTATTATGAAAATCTTTGATATAAGCTAAAATCGGAATATTTTCCAAAAAAGAATTTACAAGCTTGAACTTCTCAATAATTTTGTTCTTTGCTTCTTCATCTTTATCAAAATCCTTAGAAACTGATAAAATTCCGTTTAAAACTCCGTCTTTTAAAATAGGATAAGATGTTGTTTTTACTATTCTGGAACAAAAATCTTTTTCCACTTCAAATACGAAAGATTTTGAATCCATTGTCTGTTTTATTATTTCACAATTTCCATTAATTATTTTAGAATTTTTATCATCAAAAATTTCATTGATTTGCTTATCTATAACATTTACTTTATCTTTTAATCCTAACAAACGAAGAAATGCCTTATTACAAAAAACATATTTCATATCTATATCTTTTACGGTAACTATATCTTCACAGTTGTCTATAATTACATCTCTCAGAGGATTTAAAGAAAATAAATTTGCTATACTTTGCATATCTTTCCTACTTATTCGGCTAGTCACAAATCATAACAAGTATAATTAGAAATATGATTATAATATATTACCCAATCGGGTATATTTTTCTGTGAAGTTGAATAATTAGCAATTTTTATTTTCACGAACTTTTATAGCAGAAAAAGGATTTATTATGAAAATTTCTGCAATTAATTCGATTTCTTTCCGAAAAACTAATACTCAAAAAAAATCATTAGAATTAAATTCTCAAAACATAAAGCAAACAGAACAAAATAATTGTGATTTGTTTTATAAACCAACATTTGGAAAGAGAATCTACGAAGATTTTAATGTAGAAAAATTACCTAATATTGGTCTTGAGCAAGAATTTTCAAGAACTGAACTTGTTCCGTCAACAGGAAGCGTTGATCTTACAAGCCTTCTAGGATTAACTTCTTATTTGGCAGAACCCATAAGATATTACGATAAACATGGGGAATTAATTCACTATAAAAAGAGAGATGTATTAGATGAATGTAAATATAAAGGATTAAGTGAAGAAGAGACCCAACAAAGATTAGAACAAGCAAAAATAGATTTTGTAAATGAAGTTCAAAGACAAAAAGAAGATGCTATAGCATCTATTAATTCACTTTCTCCAACAGAAAAAGCACATACTGTATATAGAGTAATTTCAAGCGGTTGGACACAAGATAGTAAAGACTATTTTGATATGATTAAAACGCTGAAAAAAGGACAAGAAATAACATTAGATTCTACACCAATATATGTTAGTACTTCTGCAAAGAAAACAATTGGTAATTATGGCGGAAACAGAGACTATATATTATTCGAAATAAATTTACCAAAAGGATCTAAATTGTTAAGATTCCCATCTTTTGACGGTATAGAACAATGTATAATGAAGCCTGAAGCAAAATTTCGCGTAGTAGACAATGAAGAATATAATAATAACTTCCATTATATTACTTTAGATTATCTTCCTACCAAAGAAGGTTAAAATAAGAATTTATTATATAAATACTGTTTTGGATACATTTAATTTTTGAGTTATACTGTAGATGAAAAAAGGCGTTAAAATGTATAATCCAAAATCTACAAAAGCAGAAGAATTTATTTCTCATCAAGAAATTTTAGATACTATAGAATATGCTGAGAAAAATAAAGATAATAAAGTTCTTCTAAATGAAATTTTAGAAAAAGCAAAGCTTAAAAAAGGTCTAACTCATAGAGAAGCATCTGTTTTATTAGCTTGCAATAATTATGAAATAAATAATGAAATTTTCACTCTTGCAAAACAAATAAAAGAGGATTTTTACGGTAACAGAATTGTTCTTTTTGCACCTTTATATCTTTCTAACTACTGCATAAACGGTTGTACATACTGCCCATACCACGCTAAAAACACTCATATTCCAAGAAAAAAAATGACACAGGAAGAAATAAGGAATGAAGTAATTGCACTTCAAGATATGGGACATAAACGCCTTGCAATTGAATCAGGTGAAGATCCGATTAATAACCCTATTGAATATATTTTAGAATCAATTAATACAATATATTCTATAAAGCATAAAAATGGAGCAATAAGAAGAGTAAACGTAAATATTGCGGCAACTACAGTTGAAAATTACAGAAAATTACATGAAGCTAAAATAGGTACATATATATTATTCCAAGAAACCTATAATAAAGAAAGTTATGAGAAATTACACCCTACAGGTCCAAAACATAATTATGCTTACCATACAGAAGCAATGGACAGAGCAATGCAAGGCGGAATTGACGATGTTGGAATCGGAGTTTTATTCGGACTAGAAAATTATAAATATGAGTTTGCCGGCATTTTAATGCACGCAGAACACTTAGAAGCACTATATGGCGTAGGTCCGCACACTATAAGCGTACCAAGAATAAGAAAAGCTGATGATATAGACCCAAATAGTTTTGCAAACGGACTTGATGATGAAACTTTTAAAAAGATTGTTGCAGTAATAAGAATAGCAGTACCATATACCGGTATGATAATATCAACACGCGAAAGCAAAGAATGCAGAAAATCTTTACTAGAACTTGGTGTTTCACAAATATCAGGCGGTTCAAAAACCAGTGTCGGCGGATACTATAAACCAGAAAAAGAAGATGAAGATTCAAGTCAATTTGAAGTTAATGATAACAGAACACTTGATGAAGTAGTAAATTGGTTAATGGAATTAGATTATCTGCCAAGTTTTTGCACAGCTTGTTACGGAAATAATCGAACAGGCGAAAGATTTATGTCTATCTGCAAAGATCAGCAAATACATAACTTCTGCCATCCAAATGCAATAATGACATTAAAAGAATACTTAGTTGATTATGCTTCTGAAAAAACAAAACAAACAGGAGAAAAACTTCTTTTAAAAGAAATCGACAAACTTAAAGATGAAAATAGGAAGCAGATTGTAATACAAAATCTTGAAAAAATAATAAATGGCGAACGTGATTTTAAGTTCTAAATGATTGCTTTTAGTCCGTTTTACGAATAAAATATAGTTATAAATACAGATTGGAGCGAAAATGAGCGAAGATAAAATCATTGTAACTATTTCAGGAAAAGACGGAGTTGGCATAGTTGCAGAAATTGCATCTGTTCTTGCTAAATACGAAGTTAATATAGAAGATATAAGACAAACTATTATGCAAGGTTGTTTTATGATGTTTTTACTTGCTGATATCAGCAAATCAAAATATTCTTTTAAAGAAATAAAAGAAGCTGTTGTTGAATCCGGACAAAAATTAGGTATGGAAATTTGGATTCAAAAGAAAGAAATTTTTGATAAAATGCACACTATTTAAGGGAATAATAAATGTCTTTTTTTAATGAAAAATCAATCATTGAAACAATAAATATGATTAAGATTCACAACTTAGATATAAGAACCGTTACTTTAGCGTTAAGTTTACGTGATTGTTGCGGAGAAAATGTCAGAGAAGTTGGAGACAAAATATATAAAAAAATCACAAAATATGCAAAAAATTTATATAATTACGCTGCTGAAATAGAAGATGAATATTCAATTCCTATAATAAATAAAAGGATAGCAGTTACACCTATTTCTTTAGTTGGAGAATCTTGCAAAGATATGGATTATGTTTATCTTGCAAAGATATTAGATGAAGCTGCAAAAGAAGTAAATGTTAATTTTATAGGCGGATTTTCAGCCCTTGTTGAAAAAGGTTGTACAAAAGGCGATATTGCTCTGATTGAAAGTATTCCTGAAGCCCTAAAACAAACTCAGCGTGTATGTTCTTCAATTAATTTAGCATCTACAAAAGCCGGTATTAATATGGATGCTGTCAAAAAAATGGGCGGAATAATAAAACAAGCCGCAAATCTTACAGCAAATGAAGATGGCATAGGCGCTGCAAAACTCGTTTGTTTTTGTAATGTACCAGGTGATAACCCATTTATGGCAGGTGCATTCCATGGTTATGGAGAACCCGAGTGTGCTTTAAATGTTGGAGTATCCGGTCCGGGAGTAGTTAGAGCAGCCGTTGAAAATTTACCAAAAGATGCAGATTTTGGAGAACTTGCAAACAAAATAAAACAAATAGCATTTAAAATAACATCTACAGGTGAACTTGTAGGCCGAAGAATGGCAGAAAAAATGAATATTCCATTTGGAATTATAGACCTATCTTTAGCACCTACACCAGCTATTGGTGATTCTGTTGCAGGAATTTTCCAAGCTATGGGATTAGAACACGCAGGTGCACACGGCACTACCGCAGCACTTGCAATGCTAAATGATGCTGTTAAAAAAGGTGGAATAATGGCAAGTTCATATGTTGGAGGTTTATCAGGTGCATTTATTCCTGTATCAGAGGATGCCGGTATGATTGAAGCTGCAAAAAAAGGTGTTCTAACCTTTGATAAATTAGAAGCAATGACTTGTGTATGTTCTGTAGGACTTGATATGATTGCGATTCCTGGTGATACACCTGAATCTACAATTTCAGGTATGATTGCCGATGAAATGGCTATTGGTATGATAAATAAAAAGACTACAGCAGTTAGAATAATCCCCGTACCGAATAAAAAAGTAGGAGATTATGCCGTATATGGAGGTTTATTGGGAGAAGCACCTATAATGAATGTTAATAAGCTTTCCTCTGAAACTTTTATTAACAGAGGCGGAAGAATTCCAGCCCCAATACACAGTCTTAACAACTAAGGAGATTATAATTGTTTCTGTTTGGTTTTGGTAGAATAAGAAGGTTTTTTATATTTTATTCCGTATACAATAAAGGAATAAACAGAGAAAATCTTGGTGAATATCCCAAAGCACTAAGTAATTTGTTTTTAGCACTATCTTTAATGCCAAAGTCACTAAAAACATATAAAGCAATTGCCAGAGTTAACAGAAAAAACAAAATGTTTTTAAATGCGATTGATTTTTATACAAAAGCAATAATGAAATTTCCTCAAGATGCACAATTATATGCACTTAAAGCCGATGTATACAGAAAAATAAAAGAATATAATGAAGCTATTACTGCTTATAATATGGCCATTCAATTTGATTACACAAACACTTTATACTATGAATACAGAGCTCAAATAAAATATTATATTGGAGATATTCAAGGTGCTATAAATGATTATAACGGTGCAATAAATATCAATCCTGATGATTACAGATTATACAAACAAAGAGCTTTCTATCATTTCGAAAAGAAAAATTATGAAAGTGCTATAAATGATTATAATAAAGCAATATCTCTAAATCCTAATGATTCGCATTCATATTACATGAAAGCTTCAATTGAGAAAATAAAAGGACTGGAAAATGAAGCTGAAAACGACTTTAAAAAGGCAGAAGCCTTAAAATAATTTTCATTCTTCAATTTTTTCTTTATTTAACTTTTTATTTTCTTTTTCTATTCTTTTAGCTTCTTTTTCTGCTTCTTTTGCACGTTTTTTTGCTAATTTTTGTTTTTTTTCTTCTTTAAATTTACACTCTTTTAAAAGTTTTTCATAATATACTTGTCTATCAGCCGGATTTTCTATTTTTTCAGCTTCTTTTAATCCTGCCTCAAACTTAGCTTTTTTATCTCTGTAAGAAACATGTTTAAACTTTGTAACCCCATGACATAACATCGGTATTCCAATAGGAGATGTTATAATTAACGCTGTTAACTCTGAACCGACTGCAATTTCTGCTATAGCACTGCCTCTTGTAAAATCTTCTCTGGGATTTTGATATTTTTCAGGTACATAATCTTCCCACTTTGGTGCCGTTACATTATTTTCATCAACTGCATATACCGGCAATATAAAAGATGAGAAACAAAACATTATAAAAATAACAATTATCTTTTTCATATGAATATCCTTAAAATAGTTATACAAATATTATACTAATCATTAAAAAAATTGTAAAAATGATAAAACTGATATGGTGCAAGTTTTGTTTTTTCTTCTAAGAACGCAACAAATTCTTTTTGCATTTTAGTTAATGTCATAGCTTTCGTTTGTGAATTATAAAATCTTTTCAAATGAATGCAATATCTATCTTTTGGCATTTTTATTGCACTTACAAAATACACAGGTACTTCCATCATTTGTGCAAATTTGAATGTACCAATTGGGAATAATACTTTATGATTTAAAAACTCAGTTTCAAAATTATTACTTTGTGCTGAAATTCTGTCACCTGCCATAAATACAATTCCACCCTTATTTAATTTTTCTTTTATTTCAATTGAAGTATTTATATCAATTTCTTCAACAGGGTATAAATGAATATTTTTATTTGTTGTAATTTTTTCTATAAATCCGGAAAATATTTTGCATTGTTCCTTTGCCAAAAAAACTGACACACTTGAGCAGGTATCTTTAATATCTGAATTTACAAATGAACGCATTGCATCAACATTACCAAGATGATTACATATAAAAAACGTACCTTTAAAATTTTTTAAATCTTCCAAAAAAAGTTTTTTTTGTTCTTCATCTTCAAAATATAATTTTTCAGGAGGAAAATTATTTGTAAAGATTTCCATTCTATCAACAAGAGAATATGAATATGATAAAAAATGTCTGAAAACATTTTTAAAAGAAGGCTTTTCTCCCACTATCTCAAGATATTTTTTTGAACACTCTCTTACTTGTTTTGCATTTATACAAGCAATAAGCGTAACAAAAAAAGTAATTATCTTAACAGGAGTTTTCCCTAATATTTTATATATGTACCAAAGCAAAAAGAGTCTTTTTGTTCCTGCTGCTTGCTCTTTTATCTCATACCATTTCATTTTTTTACACATTCCAACAGAGTATAATCATGAATTCCCACTGAATATTTTGATTTAACTTTAAGACCAGCTTCATCAATCAAAGAAAGCATATCTTTTTCAGAATACATTTTACTTACACCGTTTGCCATACAAGTAAAATACAAAGAAATATGAACAAGAGAATACTCTGCAGCTTTAAATTGCTGATTATCTATAAATGGTTCAAGTATATATATATGAATATTTTTATCAGACGCTTTTTCTACATTTGTTAATATTGATAAAATTTGACGTTCAGAAAAACAATCCAAAAACTGACTCATAAAAACAGCACCAGACATTTTTGGGAAAACGGCATTTTCTGATACTACATTAATTCCATAGAACTCACATCTGTTATTATTTACATTTTCTCTTGCTCTATCTATATTTTCAGGCAAATCAAGCATTGTAACCTTGCAATCGGAATTATATTTTAAACAAGCTTTTTCAAACTTACCCGTATTTCCGCCTATATCAAATATTTCTTTAGGATTTTGTTTAAAAATTATATCCAAAACTTCATCAAAACAAGTATCAGAATAATAATGATCAAACTCATACCAACTTTTTTGTATTTGTTCAGGAAGCTTTGAAAGTGCCGGATATATTGTCGGATAATTTCCTATATATTTTTTTAGTCCAATAGGAGATTCTTCTTTAAATGAATTCGCCAACTCTGACGCCCCCAAGTAACACACATCTCGCATAAAATTAAAGTTTACTCTTGTCATCTCATTATCAATAAATGTATCACCTAAAGATGTTAGAGAATATTTACCGTCTTTTAACTCTATAATTTCTGTTACTAAAGCAGCTTCACATAATGTCTTAGCGGTATACTTTGATATGTCACAATTTTGTACAATTTCGTCTATCGAAGCAGAAGTGCTTTTAAGATAATCTAAAATACCAAACTTCATCATTGAAGCTATTACTTGAAAAGTAAACGGTGCAAAAACTATTTGCTGTGCTTTTGCTAAAGTTTCAACAAAACTTTCTTTTCTTCTGCTTTTTCTTCTATATTTAGTTGTTTCTTTATCAACCATAATGGTAAAATTATACCATGAAGATTTTCTATATTAAGATAAATAATAATGAAAAATGTACAAAACACAATTTCAAAAAGCTTCAATCACAAATAGGAAGATTGATTACGAAATTTGTTGCCGAATATTTTTATAATATAGAAGATACAAGTATTATAATTGAAAATAAAAAACCAAAATTTGAAAATGCAAGCCTTTGTTTTAATATTTCACACTCAAATAATATTGTAGCTGTTGCTTTTGACTCTTTTCCATTAGGTCTTGATATTGAATTTATGAAAGACAGAGATTTTAAACTGCTACTTGAAAGATATAACATTAATTCAAACAATAAAGAATTTTTCTACCAATTTTGGACTGAATATGAAGCCAAAATAAAAATACAAAATGAAACAAAACAGAAAATAAGTTTTAAACTGGAACAAAATTATATGTTATCTTTATTTTCTTCAAATCCTGATGAAGGAATTAAAACTAAACTTAAAATATATGAACTTAAAAGCCCAATTGATAATATAACACCAAGCGAACTTATTAATTTAAAGCTCGTAAAAGAAAGTAATGCAAAAGAGAATACACTTGTAGCACAAGAAAGAAGTATAGCGCCGGATGAGTTTTTAACACCGCTTGCCCTAAATATTGAATAATCCAAACCAAAACCAAGTATCAAGAAAATTGAAAGAATATGAAACATATTTATTTCTTTAAAAATAAGACTCACAAATGCGAATGAAAAACTTGCTGCTAATATTGAAGGCAGAACGATTTTTATTGATTTTAAAAAGTTTTTATAAATAATACTTAGTACAATTATAAGAATAAATAAAATTGGCAAAATTAACTTTATACATTTTTCTCTATAGTCCTTAATTTTGCTTGATATATCTGATTTTAAATCAATATATTGTATACCGTCACAGCCTTTTATATCAGGCTTATTTTCATCATTTAAAATCATTAATGATTTATTTTTATCAATCATAAACTCAGACAAAATAGAATATTTTTCATCATAATCAATATATTCAAATTTATCATTCAATAGTTTATTTCTTTGCTCTTTTGTTAAAAAGTGAGCATATTTACTAAGAGAATTACTATACAGATTTTCTATCAAGATTTTATTTTCCAATTGTCTTTTCCTAGACGGAATATACTTGGAAACGGATTGATAATTCTTTAATTTTTTAGCAATAATTTCTTCTTTTTGAAGGATATCGTCAAATGATTTTCCCTCAACAACTAGAAATGTTTGTTTAAAGTTAGAATTTGTTACTTGTGCAAAAAGTTTTTCAGCGTATGCAAGTTCTTTAGATGGCACATACATATTTTTGATATTGTCATCAAATTTTAAGTTAATAGCCCCACAAATAATAACAATTATAACAATACTTAGTATGAGTTTTTCATATCTTATAGTTATATCAATTTTTCGTTCGAAATCATTTAAAAAGTACTTACATATTAAGGGATAAAATAAAACAACAAATAAATATACACTGATTAAACCTACTACGGTAAAGACAGAAATTTGTTTCAGTAAATCCATTTGAGAAAATATTAACACTATAAAAGCACAGGAAGTTGAAAGCAAGCTTACTGTTAAGCTTTTAATAATTTTTTTCAAATCTTTTTCTACAAAATAGTGAAGAGAATAATCTATACAAATACCAATTAATGTTGTAGAGAATACAAATGTCAGAATATGAACTTTATCAAACAATAATGAAACTATTGAGAACCCTGAAAAAATACCAATAAATAAACTAACAAATGCTGGTATTATAAGTTTTATATTTCGAAAATAAAAATAGAACAGAGCAAATAGAAATATTGAAGATAATATACAAATAATATTTATTTCGGACATAGAAGCAGAACTTGCATAATATGAATGAATAGGGACTCCTGTCAGATAAACTTTTGAACTTGATTGACCGTTTAATGAATCAACCATAGAAACCAGATTAGCTATTTTTTCATTTGCTATTGTGGGTGATAGTGTATCAATATTAGACTCTAATAAGATATATTTATAATATCTATCTGAAAATTGAACGATATCTCCACTTGCTATTAAATTTATATTTGAAAGACCGGTTATATAATCGGTAAAAAGGAGAAAAGGATCCTCTTCTACAGGTAAAAGAGAAATTCCCATAGGATTAATTAATCTTTCGAAAGCTTCTTTTTCAACTGTTTCATAATCTTTTTCTATGATTAATTCTCTCGTTCTTTCAGATAGAAAATTATTATGATACTTTTTATAAAAGTTAAATCCATCAAGATAATCAAAGCTTTTATTTTTGAAAGATTTCTTATCAACTTTTTCTATAAATACTTTTGCTAACTCGTCACAATCTTGATAAGATTTTGATTCTATTAGAACATTTATTTTTGAAGAAAACCTGCTATTCAAATTCATAATTAATTCTGAATGTTCATTATCAGGTAAAACCGCCTTTAAAATATTAGTTTCCGTTTTTGCAGGATTAAAAACAGTTAAAAAGCTTAACAGAAGAAAAAAGAATATAAATAATATTCTAAAAAACTTAATCATTACTACTTACACTGCATAAACTTTATTTTTGTACTACCGTTATTAACTGTATTTATCAATATTTCATCAATATTATCTTTCCCGATAATAATGATATTCTTTAATTGAACTTTTGAAGGAGAATCACTTTTGGGAACTAAGCCAAGAATCCATTTTGAATTGTTATTTTTGAAGAACAAATCAAAATTCTTCTCAACATAAGAAAATTCTTTTTTTGAAATTCCGATTATTATATCATTAACGTATTTATTTTCTTTAGAAGTATATGAAGTTGTATATTTCACAGGGTATTCAGTATTAAAAATCACACCTTTTCTCAAAATGAACTGAAAAGTACCGCCCGACTTAATAGTTTGATTTGAATTAGGAATAAATTTTTCTTGTTCAAAATTACAGCTAACGTCCTTAAACTGAGGAATTTGAATACTATCAGCAGAAACTTTATTATTAAAAACATCTGCATTTGCAAATGCATTATTAAAACAACAAATATAAATAAAGCAAACAATTATAATAAACTTAAAAAGTATTTTCATACCTTAAACTTTACAACAAGAAAGCTTTTTTTTCAATTTTTCAGGTGGATCATAAATACTTTGCATTGTATTAATATCAACACAAATCTGCATTGTCTTCGCTTTGAATAATTTTTCACCAGTCTTATTATCATAAATTGTATATTTTATGATTAAACAAGGTTCTATTTCTTCAAGAGTTGAAACAACTTTAAGTTCTTGATTAAATCTGCAAGGTTTTATATATTTCATTTCCATAGTTGCAATAGGAAAAGCTATTCCGTCACTATGCATATTTACATAACTGTATCCGAGTTTATTAAACAAATCACTTCTTGCCGCTTCGATATACTTTACATAGTTTCCATGCCAAACCACATTCATTGGATCTAAATCATAAAATTCAACATTTAATATTTTTTCTGATTGAAAATACATAAGTACTCCTAAACTTATTTTTATCCTCAAAGAACAAATATACCGGATGAACAAACTTTATCATCAGCCATATAGGTAAATTCAACGGATGATTCTTTCTTAGTTAATTTTAACATAACTTTTTCGTCTGCCTTAATAATACTGGAAAATTTAATTTTCTTGGCTTCTAAAACAGGAATATCAGTTTTAAATACTTTTTTTACAAAATAGTTAGCATAGAATAATTGGACAACTCCCGGAAGAACAGGCATTATCGGGAAATGCCCCTTAAAAAAGTTTGAGCTTTTTCTAAAAAATAATCCTAGTTCTGCTTCTTTTTCATTTTGTTTTCTGCTAAAGATAAAAGGATAAGATAAATTCATTGAAAAAATTTGTTCAATCGCTACTCTATCTGTTTTACCTGATTTTGTCTTTGGAACTTCATCAATAAAACGCCATTTTTTAGGAACAATTTCACTATATTTTAAAAGGTATTCTTTTAAAACTTTTTCATTTAATGAACTATCTGAAGTAACTATTGCACAAGCCAAAACATCCTGATATTTAAAACAATATGCATCAATCACTTCTGCTTTTTGTTTTAATATATTTTCTATTTCTTCTAAAGAAATTCTTTTTTCCTTTATTTTCACGATTCTATCACTTCTGCCTTTTAAAATGAACTCTGTATCAGAAAGCTTTTCTGCAATATCTCCAATTTTCATTTCATCTTCAATAAAGAAATCAGATTTTACAACAATACAGCCATCATCTGAAATATAAAATATTACTCCATTAAGGCATTTAAAATTACAGAAATCATTTCGGTATGCAATCGTACCAACTTCTGTACTACCATATATTTCTATAATATCAGATTTTGTTTTAAAGAACTGATAAACATTTTCCTTTAATTTATCTCCGGCAGTAAAAATTTTCTTTGGCAAAACATTAAAATCAACATTATATTTAGCCATTTTTTCCAAAAAAGACGGAGATGAAATTAAGATATATGGAGTTGAATCTGTAATTTGCTCAGGAAATTCAACCTTTTCTGTATTAATAATATTCCCCATATACATAGGTAGTATAAACTGGAATATAAGCCCAAACATATGAGTCATAATTGTTGTTGAATAAAATAATTCATTTTTCTCAAACTTAAATTGTTGAGAAAGAGATTTTGCCTCTTCTTCTAAATTAAAAAAATTCTTTTTTACCATTTTGGGCATAGAAGTTGAACCTGATGTAAAAAAATTTATAAAAGTATTTTTAACATCAATTTGTTCAAAATTGTAATTTTCTGCTTTTTCAGGTTTTTCAGGAAGAATATAATCAAAATTCAACATTGATAATCTGTTTTTATCTGTTAAAAGATAAATATTTTTCTTTGCAAATATTGCCGCGAAAAAATTTACAATAAATTCAAAACTATCATCACCCAAAAGAACAACCGAATTAGCAGCTTCTTTTTCAAAAATATTTTTTTGACCATAAACATATTTTTTTAAATCAGAAAAAGTAATGTTCTTTTTATCTTTTATTAGAACAATATTTTTATCATATTCAGTTGTATAAAATTTTTCCAGAATCATATTATATTTTTCTTTTTCAAAATTATTCTAATTATATACTCAACAAAAAACAAAGTCCCTATTAATAAATAAGCAATAAAACCATTATATACAGCCCAAAATTTTGTACTCATAAAAACAGAGATTAAAGACATTACAAAATTAAAAAAAGTAAGTCCACTCCAAATATAAGTTAAATTTCTTGTATATATCAAAGCATTTTGAGACAATTCACCATCAACCGCTTTAGCAAATTTTTGAATGACCGTTTCTTTTGAAAAAGTTGAAATAAAAAATACCAGAAATACCGTCAAATTAGCAAAAACAGGATACAACTTGACTACAAATATTTCTGTATAATGAAATAACAAAATTACAAAAAAAGTAATACATAAAGAAACAAAAAGTTTCAATTTCATTTTAATAATTCTTCTACAGCATTTACAACATCATCTACAGTACGAATTTCTTTAAAATTTTCAGGAGTAATTTTCTTATTTGTGAATGTTTGTAATTTTACAGCCAAATCAACTGCATCAATACTATCAAGTTCTAAATCTTCAAAAAGATTAGCATTAGGAGTTATAATATCTTTTGAAATTTCAAAATCTTCAACTAATATTTCTAATAACTTTGTATAAATTTCTTCTCGTGTATATTGTTTACTCACCTATATTACTCCTGACATAATCTGCTAATGTTTTGACAGAATAAAAATATTTTTTATTTTCTTCCTTGTTTGAACTCATTTTCAAATTGTATTTCTTCTTTAGCGCCATACCAAGTTCCAAAGCATCAATTGAATCTAGCCCTAAACCGTCAATAAACAAAGGTTCTTCTTCATTAATATCAGATGGAGTAATATCCTCTAACTCCAATGATTTTATTATTAATTCTTTTATCTCTTCTTCAACTGTCATTCTAATATTCCTATTTCTATTTACTCATATTTCATACTTAAAGTCAATTTAAGCAAATTAAACAATTTTAAATATTAAGGATGTATTTATTCCGCCAAAAGCAAAGTTATTAGACATTATTATTTTCGCTTCTAATTCTTGCCCTTGATTTTTTATATATCCTAAAGGAGCACAATTTTCATCAACATTGTTTAAATTAATAGTAGGTGCAAACCATTTTTTATGAGCCATATCAATAGAAAGAATAGCTTCTATTGCACCACAAGCTCCGAGAGTGTGACCTGTATAACTTTTTAAAGAGCTAATAGGAACATTCCTATTAAATACTTCATACGTAGCATAAGATTCTGCAATATCGCCATGAATAGTTGCTGTTCCATGAGCATTTACATAATCTACTTGTTCTGATGAAATATTAGCATCCTTTAGAGCTAATAATAAAGCATTCTTCATCGTTTCTTGATTTGGAGATGTAATATGAGTACCATCAGTATTTGTACCAAACCCGATTATTTCAGCATATATTTTAGCACCGCGTTTTTTTGCGTGTTCGTATTCTTCTAATATTAAAGTTCCGGCACCTTCACCTATAACTAATCCGTCCCTATCTTTATCAAAAGGCGCAGGGGTTAATTCAGGATGAGAATTTTTTTGACTTGTTGCATAAAGAGTATCAAATACAGCAATCTGAGCAGGATGAAGTTCTTCCGCACCACCAGCTATCATTACCGTTTGAAGTCCATATTTTATTGCTTCATACGCATAACCAATCCCCATAGAACCTGATGTACAAGCAGTAGAAGTAGGAATTAATCTTCCAACTGTTTTAAAATATAATGAAAGATTTACACTTGTAGTTTGCGGCATCATCTTTACATAAGAGCCTGAATTAACACTTTTTACTTCTTTCGTCACTTGCATTGAATGAAAATCAATTAATGGTTCCAATGAACCGGATGAAGAACCGTAACTTACCCCTGTTTGACCGTTTATAATTATATCATCACCTAACAATCCTGCATCTTTAAGAGCTTCTTCAGCAGTTGCAACACTCATAACTGAAACTCTACCCATTGTTCTTAAAACTTTTCTGGTAAAGTGTTCCGGCACAATAAAATCTTTAACAGGTGCAGAAAGTTTTGTATTTAACCTATCATATTGTTCTAATTCTTTTGAATAAACAATACAATTCTTTAATTTTAATAAACTTTCAATGGCAGAATTTCTGGTACTGCCCAAAGGACTTGCAAGAGCCATACCTGTAATAACAACTCTTTTCACAGGTAAAGTCCTCCATTAACAGAAATAACCTGTCCTGTAATATAAGCAGCCTCATCACTCATAAGATAATTAACCAAAGAAGCAACTTCTTCAGGTTTTCCAAAACGCTTCATCGGAATCATTTTTTTTACTTCTTCGGTTGGAATTTCACTTATCATATCTGTTTCAATTACCCCCGGAGCAATACAATTAACAGTAATTCCTCTTTTGGCTAATTCTAAACTCAATGCTTTGGTAGCCCCAATAATGCCCGCCTTAGAAGCCGAATAATTAACCTGTCCTCTATTACCGCAAAGACCTGAAATAGATGACATTGTTATAATTCGTCCCTTTACTCTTTCAGAAATCATCTGCATTACAAGCGGTTTTAATACATTATAAAATCCGCCAAGATTTGTATTTAAAACACAATCCCATTCTTCATCTTCCATAGCCGGAAATACATTATCTTTTGCAATTCCTGCATTTAAAACAATCCCATAATATATTCCATTCTTTTCAATATCAGAAGACAATACTTCATTACATTCTTGTCTGTTTGAAATATCAAACTGTAATATCCTGGCATTGCGTCCCAATGATATAATTTCATTCTGAACTGCTTCTGCTTTTGAAATATTCTTATTACAATGAAGAACAATATCGTAACCACTTTGGGCAAGACGCAAAGCAACAGCTTTACCGATACCGCGACTTGAACCCGTCACCAAAATTTGTCTGAGCATTGATTTTACAATCCGTTTTTTAAATACTCTTCTGCGTTATCAGGCTGAAATGCGTTTATTACAGCACTGGCACACTCTCCATCTATATTATAAATTAAACATTCAAACGAAACAAGTTCATTATCACAGAATATTTCATTCACTTTTACATTATATTTTTTTCCGTTTTCAAACTTTTCTATCTTGTTTTTGTACAGTCTGGTACCAAGCAAGAATCCCAATTTTGGTTCTTCTAATTTTGATTTAAAAAAAGCATAACATCCTATTGTCTGTGCCATAAATTCAATACCGGCAAGATAACTTACTCCATTTATTGACTTATCAAAAAATATCTTATCCTCATTTATTGAAAATTCTGAAATCAAATACTTTTCATCCATATTAATTTCTTTTATGTCATCAATTAATATCATAGGTTTTTTATGAGGTAATATTTTTTCCAAATCGTAAGTCATATTTATTTTCCCAAAATCAAAACAGCATTTGTTCCGCCAAAACCAAAAGCATTGCACATACATACATTCATTTTATCAGATTTATTTTTGTTTTTTTCCACCAATTTTATTTTAGGTAACTTCTCGTCATACTCACCATCATATATATGAGGAGGCATAATTCCTGTTTCCAAAACTTTTATACAAATTGCAGTTTCTATACTTGCAGATGCCCCCAAGCAATGACCCGTTAATGGCTTTGTAGCACCAGCATATACTTTATCCGAAAATATTTCATATATTGCTCGAGCTTCCATCAGGTCATTTGCAATTGTTCCTGTTGCATGCATATTAATATAATCTATATCTTCCGGTTTTAAATTTGCATCTTCTAATGACATTTTTATTGCATTAATTGCTTGTTCAGCCTTTGGATCAGGAGTTGCAGCATTATATGCATCTGATGTTTCACCTATACCTAATAATTTTATACCTTCAGTATTTTTTTCCAAGATAAATAAAGCCCCACCTTCTCCAATATTCATACCTAACCTATTCTTTGAAAAAGGATTTGTCAAACTGTCAGTTAAGACTTCTAATGCAGAAAAACCAGCAATCGGTAATTTTGCGATTGCGTCAACTCCGCCAACAATTACACAATCACATATATCATTTTCTAATAATTTTCTTGCGGTAGAAAATGCTTTTAGACCTGAAGAACAAGCAGTTGAAATCCCTGAAAAATAATTATCTAAACCAATTAAATCTCTTAAAAATTCCGCGGGATTTGACATTTTTAAATATTCTGCATTTGACGTTTTCTCATATTCATCAATACCTGAATTTGTTGTTGCAATTACAACGGCAATTCTTTTTTTTCCATACTTTTCTATTACTAAATCTATTTCTTTCTTAATTTGATTATATAAATGTAATAAAAATCTATTACATCTTAAATTATATTTTTCCTCTTTTATTTCAGGCAAATCTATTGTTACATGATGAGGCAATAGCTTACCATTACAAGCATTAAGAAATACCTCATCTATATTTTCACCCAAATTACATATTGCAGCAGCTTTTGTTATACTTATCATTTTTGCATTTCACAAACTGTTATACTAATATTAATATTATCATGAATTCTTTTAAGTTTTATATTAATAAATACTCATTCATAAAAGATGAAAAGCCCGATACATCTTTTATTCCTATGTTAATGCGAAGAAAACTTGATAATTTCGGCAAAGCAGGACTTTATACATTATATAACGTTTATGATAAAAATAAGAACTATAAACTTATTTTTGCATCTTGTTATGGTGATATAGAAAGAGTAATAAAACTTATAAATCAAAGAAAAGAAGAAGGTGAAATATCTCCTACAGGGTTTAGTTTTTCAGTGCATAATGCAACAATAGGGCTTTTTTCTTTATTAAATTCAATAAAGACATCATATAACTCAATTTCAGCAGGCGAAGAGACTATTGCAAACGCTTTGTTAGAAGCAATCATAGATAGTAAAACACAACCTGTTATTTTGTGTTATACAGAAAATGATAAAACACCAGAAAGTATAGCTATATCTATTTCTCAAGATCTAGAAAATGAAGAATCTATCGAAGTTACTGTTAATATTACAAACAATGATGAAATAACCCCTATCTTTTTTAATAATTTAGTAGAATTCTTAAAGGGCGAAACAAAAACATTATCAAGCAAATTATATACATTAATAAGAGGCTGATATGAGAACTATCCGAAGTATTATTGTACTAATAGAAATGCTTATATTTGCAACAGGTGCACTAATTATAGGATTTATAATAATTCCATTAAGCAGCTTATTTTATAAAGATTTAAAAAAAAGAAAATTTTGTGCTGATATTGTACATAAATCTTGGAAATTTTTTACATTTATAATACAAAAACTCGGAACAATAAATGTTGAAATCAACGGCAATTTTAATAACATAAAAGGAAAAGTGATAGTATCATCACATCCAAGTTTAATTGATATTGTACTTTTAATAGGATTAATTCCAAACAGTTTATGTTTAGCAAAAAAAGAACTCCTAAAAAATCCAATAATGCATAATATTGTAAAATCATTATATATACTTAATGATGTTGATTATGATGAATTTCAAGTTGAAACTCAAACCGCATTAGAACAAGGATTTAATATTATTATTTTCCCAACAGGAACAAGAACGCTGCCGAATGAGGAAATAAAAATTCACAAAGGTTCAGCACAAATAGCAATTAATACAAATACTGATATAATTCCTATTACAATTGAATTTGATTATCCTTTTTTAATAAAGAATCATTTTCCTCTTGATGCAGGAACAAAAAAAATCAAATACAAAATAACAAAAAAAGATGAAATAAAAATAAATAACTATAAAGCACCTGAAATAACTGATATAAAGTTAAGAAAAATACTTTCAGAGAAAATAAAAAAAGAAATTACAGTATAAACAATATCAAATAACAACAAAATTTTTATCTTTGTTTTTTTGATACTTTAATCTTTTGAGAAAGAATATAACTTCTATCAATTAATTTTTTTATTTTATCATCAGAAACAGTTCCGTTAAGAATTATGGTTATCCAGTTCATTTTATTCATATGATAAGCAGGATAAAAACCTTTTGTTTTCAGAAAATATTGAATATCTTCTTTATCAACTTTGATATTTAAAACTTCAATTTCACCTTTTTTTGTCTTATCCAATTTTGAATAATCAATATTTAAGAATACTACATACCACTTTTCGTTATTTTTATTTCTAAATATTCCGCACCCGGGAGATTTATCCCATAAAAATTCCGGATAATCATTATATTTTTTTATTATCCATTCTGTTAATCTATTTGCCTGTATTGAAGAGAAATACATTCTTTTACAGCATTTATCTGCAATTTCCTTTAAAATTTTTTCATAAACATCACAGATTTGACCAACAAACTTTCCTTCAACGCCATCAATTAAATGAAGCCTATATTCTTCATTAGAAATACTATCAATAAGTTTAGTTTCTATAGTTGTTTCATCATTAATACAAATTATCAGATTAAACTGCCCATCAATAATTATCTCGGAATAAAAAAAATTATTATTAGATTCCTTAAAACCAAATTTTAAAAGTTTTTCTTTATCAAAAAACCTATTTTTGAAAATTTTTAATGTAAACCTATCCATATAACATAACCTGCTTATTATTGAAAGTTTAAATACATAAATTATACTATTTATGCAGAAAAATAAAAACTTAAATAAAAAAGACACCTAAAACGGTGTCTTAATTAAATGGTGGGCCATCCTGGACTCGAACCAGGGACCTTACGCTTATCAGGCGTACGCTCTAACCACCTGAGCTAATAGCCCTTAGCCTCTCTCTGTCTTATATATTTACACAAACATTTTTAAAAATCAAGCATTATTCTTCACTTAATGGTCGGAGTAATATTATTGAATTTAAATTTAATTGCAAGAATTCATGAGTTTCTGCTTTTCTATTAGGAAATTCTCTGTGAATTACTTCACAATTCTTTATTGCTACAAACCTTTTTGCACCGTTTAATATATCAGAAAGAACCCTATTTTTTCTTCCTGTCTTAGGCATAAATACATTACCTTTTATTTGGTAATCCTTTGTTATAACAAGAACTCTTTCTGACCAAATTCCTGTTATAAAACTATTACTATCTTCTAAATTGTTATCTTCGTACATTTATGCGATGCCCTTTCTTATACCGAATATGACTGGAATAGAGGTAAGTATAATGATAAAGCCAAGAAACATACAATTACCCCGATAAATATCAACAAAATAGGCTCTATTAATTTACCTAATGTATCAATAATTAAATCTAACTGTTGGTCAATATGCTGAACACTCTGAGTCATTAATTCACCTAAACGACCGGATTGTTCACCTGTTGAAACCATAAATAATATCATTTTAGGAAATATATTCGCTGCTTTTAAAGACTCAGACAAATGAGAACCTGCCTGCATCTTTTTTATTGAAACCTTTATTGCATCTTGCATTACAGAATTGGACAAAGTTGTTCTGGATAAATATAAACATTCAATAATAGGAATACCTGCATCGTATGCAATTTGCAATACAGTTAGGAAGTTTGAAAAAGAAGCCGCTTTTATCAAATCTGATATCAATGGAACTTTTAAAACTAACTCGTCAATCTTTCTTTTTGATGGTTCCCAACGCAATAAATACATTATTGAACCAACTATTGCAGCTATACTTAAAGGAATTACAGCCCATTTATCTTTTAAAAACTCACCGGAATTAATACAAAATTGAGTAATAGCAGGTAACTGTTTTCCTTGTTGATCAAACATATCTTTGAAGGCTGGAAAAACAAACATTAACATTACTAAAACAACAGCAATGGCAAGTAATATTACAAAGATAGGATATGTTAATGCAGATATTACTTTCCCTTTAATATCACCTTGTTTTTTTAATAACTCAATTAAACGTTCAAAAGTCTTATCTATTTCACCAGAGTCCTCACCTGCTTTGGCCAAACCAATATATACCTGACCAAATAGATTTGGATATTTAGAAATTGTGTCAGACAATGTATAACCTGCGATAATTTGTTTCTTTATTTCTTGAGCTAACAACCTTACCTGTCTTGAAGCAGCATCCTTCTCTATAAATATCAAACTTTCAATAATCGGTAATCCTGCTTTATTTAATGTTAGGAATGTTTGAGTAAAATCTATTTTTTCTTTTAATGATAAAGATTGCAAAGTTCCTGTTTTTGTACCAGGAGAATTTGAAGTAAACTCATGGACAGCTAACAATTTATAACCCATGTTTTTAACACGAACTTTGACTTCTATCTCAGACTTCGCATCAATTCTACCTTTTACTTTTTCACCGTTCCATTTTAAAGCTTCATATTCATATCTGGTCATAAGTGCTCATCCTTTAGTCTTTAACCGGTCCTAGTACACGAACAAACTCAGATATAGTCGTTCTTCCTTCAATAATATGCTTTAAACAAGCTTGATGTAATGTATTCATACCAGCACCAACTGCTGCTTCTTCAATCTGAACATCATGTGCACCTTGGGCTATTAATCGTTTAATTTCCTTTGTAATTGGCATTATTTCATAAACACCAATACGACCTGAATAACCTTCAAAATTACATTTATCACAGCCACAAGGCTTATAGATAGGTGTTTTCATAAAGTCTATAATTTCTTTCTCACCGCCAGCTATAACCAATTCAGCTTCATCTCTTGTCGGATAATATTGAGTTCTGCAATGTGGACATAAATTTCTTACCAAACGCTGAGCAATAATACCTACAAGAGTTGAAGAGACTAAATAATCTTTTGCACCCATATCTATTAATCTGGTTATAGTTGAAGCAGCTGAGTTTGTGTGCAACGTTGATAGTACCAAGTGACCTGTTAATGCGGCAGAAATAGCGGTTTCTAATGTTTCAATATCACGAATTTCACCTACCAATATAACATCAGGGTCTTGTCTTAAAATAGCACGCATACAAGATGCAAATGTTATTCCAGCCTTAGTATTAATCTGAGATTGATTGATACCGTCTATTCTGATTTCTATAGGATCTTCAATAGTAGTTATATTAATTTTCTCGTCATTAATTGCCTTTAATAATGTGTATAAAGTTGTAGTTTTACCTGAACCTGTAGGACCTGTCGTTAATATAATTCCATTCGGAACACTTTCCATTTTTTTAATTAATTCCGTATCCTCTTTTGATGCACCAACAATAACCATCTCATCCTTTGAGGAAGCCATTGATACTGCAGGCGCTAAAATTCTTATTACCATCTTTTCTTGATCGGCAACAGGCAGTGTATTAATACGGAAATCGTAATCTCTTTCTTTATATGTTATAGAAAACGAACCGTCTTGAGGTCTTCTATGCTCAGCAATATTCATCTTTGAAATTACTTTCAAACGAGTTAATATTGCAGATTCAGTTTTGGGCGGAAGCCTTAATACTTCACGCAATATACCATCTTTTCTATATCTGACGACATAACCTTCTAAACGTGGCTCTATATGAATATCACTCGCTTTCATATCTATACCGTCTGATATGATTTTGTTTACAAATTTTACAACAATATTTGAATCATCTTTTAACTCTTTTTGAGCTTGTTCAAATAATGTTTCTTCTCTATCAAATGCTAAAGCCTGTTTTTCAATCTTCTTTATGATTTTGCTTGTCGCTTTTTTATTTTCGTTAAACAAGTTCTGCGTACACATTGAAAATTCATAATGTGTAATAATTAATATACTTGGCTTTAATCCGGTCAAGAAAATAATATCGTTTATTACTTTCTTATCATTCGGATTTACCATCCCAACAACTAAAACCTTATCATCATAACTAATGGGAAGAACTTTATTCATTTTTATAAAGTCTTCCGGCAACATTGATAAAACTGAATCAGGAATTTTTAACTGTTCAGCTGTTACAGCCTCATAGCCTTGTTGTGCAGTTAGTGCTTTTTTTAATTCTTCTAATGTTATGACACCTTGTTGAACCAATATTGTTCCAAGTGGAATATGCGTTCTCTTTGCTTCAACTAAGGCATTAAAAATCTGTTCATTTGTAACTAAACCCATTTGAACAAGTACTTCACCAATTTTTTTAGAGAAATACTTATCATCAGAATGATGTTCACCATCATCAACAACAGCATCATCCTCTATAATTTCATCGTTGTCATAGTGCAATTGTATCTCATTTGATTCTGAATGTTCTGAAGACTCTTCTTGATCAGATTGCTCTAAGTGAATATTTCCAATCACAAAACTTAAAATAACTGAAAAATCAGAATCACTCACGCTCTTTATATTTACTTTGTCCGTACCTAAAACTTTATATACAACAGACAAAACTTCACTTTGATGGGTAGTGGTCTTTACAAGGACATATACTATACCTTTTGCAATACAAATTGGTATATATGAATTTAACTGCATGTCCTTAATGTCAAATTTAGACACCAAAGAAAAGTCAATTACCGGTTTTATTTTTTCTAAAATTGAACTTGCCATTATATATATTCCTAAAGTTCAGCAACATCCTCTGTATCTTTTATGATTCTTGGAGTAATCATAAATAATAATTCTTCTTTTTTCATCTCTTTCTTCTGATTTCTAAAGAAGAAACCCAATACAGGAATATCACCTAAAATTGGTATCTTACTTACTTCATTATGTTCAGACTCTTGGATCATACCACCGAGAAGTAATGTTTCCTCATCCTTTATTCTTACACCTTTTAGGTCTAAATTATGTCTTTGTAGTAATGTAGCAGCAGTATATGGAACACCGCCATATGTATCTACTACAGGCATGTATTCGGAAGAATAATCAGGTTTAATATCAAGAGATACATATCCGTCTGGACTTATAAACGGCAATACTTCTATCTTAATACCATTATCTTCACCGATTTCAAATGTTTTTTGTACTGAAGCGGTACCTGCTTCACCTGTACTAAAACTATTCAATATCTGAACGGTTGTCGATTCTATATAATCTTGTGTTAAGTCAATGACAGATTTTTTACCATTTGTAATAACAATTTTCGGATTTGCTAACATTCTTGCTTTTTTATTAGATATTAAATATGAAATTTTTTGTGTTAAAGAATGAACATCAGCTCCTGTGCTAGGACCATGCCATGCATATGCATTAGTTCCAAAACCGTTACTATCAAAAGACATCGTCAAGTGCTTGCCATTATACATCCATGTATTTTGAAAATCTTTTGTTCCTTCTTCATTTAAAGCAATTATTGAAATTTCAAGATATGCTTGAGGTTGTTTCCTATCATTTTCCAAGATAAAATCATTTACCATTTGGATCTGTTGTTCACTACCACCCATCATTGTAAGAGTACCTAACTCTGGTTGTACATATAAAGTCATTGTTGGTTTTGCTTGATAAGAAGATATATTCCCTGTTGAAACACCACTTGTAAGTACACAAGCAACTGTTCCTCCACCGATTGCACCTTCAGGCTGGAGATTCGCTGCAGCCTCTTTTTTTAGTGAAGCATTTAATTTTGCACTATATGCCCCACCATTACTTCCATTCGCAAGATTACCTTCAAACGGCAACTGGAATAATGTTTCACAAATCATCTTTGCCATTTCAAATGGTGTTGTGTGATTTACTCTATATGTTGCCATGACTGGTCTTTTATCAAATCTATCAACTATCTTCTTAGCCATTTGATAGTCATTATCTGTACCGAAAATTAACAATTCATTTTTTTCAGCATTCGTTGAAACAATTGGTCCATATGATAATCCCGGAGTATTCATTCCAAAAATATTTGTATTTAAGAAATGTGCAATATATGCAGCATCGGCATATTTTACAGGCAAAATACTAATATTATCTTTTGTTAAGTTCAATGTTTCTGCCTTCGAGGTTGAAACAACTAACATTGTTTTGTCTTTTATAACATAGGTTAAATCAGTCATTTTCATGACCATCTTAAATGCATCTTCAAGCTTAACATCTACCAAATCTAGAGTTACTGTTCCTGTCGCAGACTGATGAAAAACAATGTTTAATCCAGCCTTATCTGCAAACATTCTTAATACTTGTTGTACATCTGTATTTCTTAAACTTAGATTTATTAACTGTCCATTATCATTAAAATGGACGTTCCCTGATAAGTTAATTTTATTTGGGGTATTATACTCTGTTCTGACTGCAGGTTGCCCCATATCATAAACAAGAGGAGCAGCTACTGCAACATTATAAGCAAGTACCGACACACACCCTGTAACAATCAAAAGTTTTGATATGTTTTTTAACTCTTTTTTCATAATATATGTTTTTACTCCTCTAATTATTCTTTATTTTTATATCTGCCTGCAAATTTATTTTCTAGATTTGCTACAGCAGGCTGTTTTTCCAAACTTCCTCTGGTGAATAATTCACCAACTGATGCCACATAGCTGTTATTTTTATAACTGATTTGAACTTTATCTCTTGTTATACTTTCAATTTTATATCCCGATATTGTATCACCTGTTTTAACAAATTGATCCAATCCATTCAAATTAATAATTGCAGATGGACTTTCTGCATCATATAAAATTCCGGATATTTGAGTTTGTAACAATCTCGTAAGATTTTCATCCGGTACTGATGTAATCGGCGGTTCAATTATTTCAAATTGAGTATCATTTATTGTCTCATATGCTTGATCCAAAGACTTATCTATTACCGGAGGTTTAAAAGGATTTACTCTTGAGGCTTTGTTATAAACAACCATTATTGAGTTATTTTCTTCTCCTGTAGATAAATTTGAACTATTTTGATTTTCAAAAAGATCTGTTTCGGAAACCCCATCAGTATTTGAAACATCAGTAACAGTCGCGACTTGAGCATTTTCGCCCTCACCCGTAGTAACTTTAGCTTCACCGTTTTCGCCAAAATTAACACTCATCATATCCGGATTTTCACCACTGGCTTCATTAAAGAAAGAATTTGCCAAATCTTCACTGTTTGTTTGTTGAGGTAAAGCACTAACATCAATTGTTTGATCATATTTTTGTTCATTATTTGAACTTTGATGCATGCCACCCATAAACTTTGGTACTGCTATAAAAGCACCTGCACCCAACAACAAAATAAATATTATTAACATTGGGATTGGATTATTTCTTTTTTGAGACGGTTCTTCATCTTCTTCATCTTCATATTCTTCATATGAATCATATTCTTGATTATCATTTGTGTCAGCGTATTCTTCATTAGAATCATGAAGATTGCCCTGTTCATATGACATCGTACTATCTTGCCCTTCAGAATATTCCATATCTTCCCATTGATTTTCTTTATCTACCATATCTCTCACTCTTTATTCCGGATAAGCTTCTTTTTTTATTTTACACGTATTAATGAAAATGGGCAAATACAAAATTTTAATTTGTTTTATATTAAATTATATCCCCCACAGAACAAGTTTACGTTCTTTTTTAAATATTTTCGTCAATCATTTGCATGAATTTTTTCAAATTAGCGTATAAAAACAAAAGGCGGCACCCAGATTCGAACTGGGGGATAAAAGCTTTGCAGGCTTCTGCCTTACCACTTGGCCATGCCGCCAAAAACAAAAATAGCGGAAGACGGGACTCGGACCCGCGACATTCTGCTTGGAAGGCAGATGCTCTACCAACTGAGCTACTTCCGCATTTTAGAAGTTATCGCTTCAAATATATACTACATGAAAAGTTTTTATTTCGCAACATTTATTTTTATACTAATTTCTATATTTTTTATATTAAAGCTTTTAACGCCAGATAAAAAAGTATTAAAGCTCCTAATATGCAAACATGTTTTTCTGAAATATTTTTTAAAGTTCCGGCTATTATAAATCCCATAAATGATAACATATAAGTTATAATTCCTATAATGACTGCCGGCTGCCATATTTCTATATTCAAAAGTTTAATTGATGCTCCCGCTCCAAATGCATCTATACTCGTTGCTATAGCCAATCCAAACATGCATATTGGAGAAATACAAGAAATGTGTTTCTCTTCAAAATCAAAAACAGCTTCTTTTAAGAACTTTATACCCAATACAAAAAAGATTATAAATACTACCCATTTTGAATACATTTCTACATATGAATATATAATATTTGTAAAAAACCAACCAAGTATCGGCATTAGCATCTGAAAAAAGCCAAAAGAAAATGCAAGAAAAAATGCATTTTGGTACCTTTTCTCCCTTATTACTGTCCCATAAGAAAAACTTACAATTAATGCATCCAATGCCAATGCTATTGATAAGATAATTAGTTCATATATACTCATATAAATATTTATAACATAAAAAAAACCGCTTCAATAAAAGCGGTAAATAAGTGTTCTCTTTCCCTGTAAAACTTATACAGAAGCACTTTCAGAAGCAGCAGCTGCAGCTTCTTGTTCAGCCTTTAATTTTGCTTGTGCTTTCTTTGATAATTTTTCTGTTTCTTTCTTTACGTAATTCAACTTACCTTCTTCAGTACAATTGTCAATCAAGAATTTTACTGTTTGAGTAGGTTGAGCACCTTTTTTAATCCAATCTAATGCAGATGCTTTATCTAACTGCATTTCTTTTGTTTTAGGATTATAAAAACCTAACTGTTGTATAGGTGCTGCTTCTCTCTTTGTTGTTGAGTTTAAAACAACGATTCTATAAACAGGGTTCTTTTTATATCCTAATCTTTTTAATCTAATTTTAACCATTTGGTTTTACTCTCCGTTTTTAACTTACTGCCAATTTCTTTTTACTGAAGCTTATAAAACTTTTATAACAAGCTTCTCGCAGCCGTCGAACTTGCAATTTTAAAAGAGGATAACTGCTAAGTTCATTTTTATCAAAACATAAGCAAAATAAATAATCAAGTGCTTTTTTTATATTTTTGTAACTTAACTTAAAGAAATAAAAAATGTTAGTATGGTATAATTTCTTATATATTATCTGGGTAGTTATTGAAAATGGAAAAGTTAAAACAAGATAAACACAATATAAAATTATTTATTTGCGATTTTGATGGAATCTTTACGGATGGCAAACTCACAGTCTACTCCGACGGTAAAACATCAAAAGTTATTGATTATAAAGATATAATGGCTATTGCCAATCTTTTGAAAAGAAATATTAAATTTGCTATTATTTCAGGAGAAAAATCTTCCGCAATAGATATCTTAAAAGAAAAATTTCCTGTAATTCAAACTTTTCAAAACGAAAGAAATAAAATAAATGTTTTAAAAAGCCTGATTGAAGAACATAATTTATCTCCTGAAAATATTCTTTATATGGGAGATGATATAAACGATATAGAATGTCTGGAATATGTATCATTTCCGGCAACAGTTAAAAATGCACACGCTCAAGTAAAAAAGATAAAAAATATATTTATAACTTCAAATGAAGGCGGCTGTGGAGCGGTAAGAGAGGTCGTCGACTACATACTATGAAAAAATTTTTTCAACAAATATATAATAGAATTATAAAGTTTGATGAATATACAAATCAATATCAAAAGATAACAAACAATATTGAAATACCTTCGTTAGCATACACTAATTGGGGTATACATTTGGCTAACCAAAAAGATTTTCATAGTGCAATTGAGAAACTTGAAACTGCAATTTTAATGTCAAATCAAAATCCAAAACCTTGTATTAATCTTGGCATTATTTATGCAAAGCTCAAAGAATACAAAAAAGCAGAAAATATATTAAAAGAAGCTTTAAAAAGAGATTCACAAAATGCTCATTCATACTCTATTTTGAGCAGCATATACATTGCAGAAGATAGGTTTGAAGAAGCAGAAGATTCCCTTAGAAAAGCTTTGAAGCTATCACCATCTGATTCTGAAATATTTTTAAACTATGGGGTTCTTTGCGCCAAAATGCAAAAAAAACATAAAGCAATTGAAATGCTAAAAAAATCAAAATTTCTTAATCCTACAAACATACATGTTTATTTTATCTTAGGTGTTATGCTATTTGAAACTGATAAAATTTCAGAAGCTTTCAATGAATTTAAACAACTTGAAGAACTGAATCCAAATTACAAAAATCTAGACTACTATCTTGCTCTCTGTTATAAAAAAGAAAAGAATCATATAGCAGTTTTAGAATATGCAAACAGAGCATTAAGTAAAGACAATTTAAATCCTTCAATATACATATTACTTGCTCAAACTTATATAAATTTAAACAGAAAAGAAGAAGCATTAAAAATCTTTCTATCTGGAGAAGAAAAAGGAATTAAAGATTTTGAATTTTATCTTTCTTGGGGTATATCATTACTAAGAATGAATAATACAAAAGAAGCTAAAGAAAAATTACAAAAAGCTTTAGAAATCAAAGAAAAGAACTCAACCGCATTATATAGGCTTGGCTGCTGTTTTTATAAAGAAAAAAATTTACAAAATGCAAAAGAATTGTTTAAAAAAGCGATTGAAGCTGATTATTCAAATTCAAATGCCTTTGCAGATCTCGGAATTATATACTACGAAGAAAAAGATTATAATAATGCAATACAAACGTTTTTTAAAGCAATTGACCTTTCAAGTGAAAAAGCATATTTATATTTTTATATAGCAAACTGCTATTATAAATTAGGTCGTTTAAAGAAAAGTATTGACTACTATGAAAAAACAATAGAATATTATCCTCTGCATGTTGAAGCACTTATCAATTGTACTGTGTGTATGTTAAGCTTAAACAATGATAAAGAAGCATTAAGAAAGATAAGAAGTGCATACCAAATAAATAGAAATTCAGAGAAAGTAATTCTTTTATATGCTCTTGTTGATTTAAGATTAGGAATATACAGTGATGCTATTGAAAAAACTGATATTCTATTAAATAAAAATCCTAATTGTAAAGAAGCAAAGTTGATAAAAGCACATACTTTAATAAATTTAACCAAACCGCAAGAAGCACTAAATGTTATATATTCAATGCCAGAAGAAGATAAGAATTCAGAAATTTGCATATATCTGTATTCTTTAGCATATAAAATACTTGTAGAAGAAAACCCGTCGAATTATAATGAAAGCATGCTAAATTTTTATTTAGATAAAATGAATAATATTAATTTTGATTCTTTTAAAAGAAATGAGATTAATGCATATTTAGGCAAGACACTGAACATTAATAAAGGATAAACAAAGTGGGAATAATTGTTCAAAAATTTGGAGGCACATCAGTTGCTGATCCTCAAAAAATTCACAATGTAGCCAAAGCTGTTATTAGAGAGAAAGAAAACGGAAATGATGTAGTAGTTGTTGTTTCTGCTATGGGACATACAACCGACCATTTAATTAAGCTTGCAAAAGAAGTAACCAATACTCCTGATTCTAGAGAAATGGATATGCTTCTTTCAACAGGTGAACAAGTTTCTATAGCTTTACTTGCTATGGCAATCCAATCTCAAGGATATAAGGCTGTCAGTATGAATGGACAACAAGTAGGAATTGTTACCGAATGCATACATACAAAAGCAAGAATAGTTGATATAAAAACAGAAAAACTACAAAAGAAATTAAGCGAAGGAAATATAATTGTAGTTGCAGGATTTCAAGGGGTTACTCCGGATGGAGAAATTACAACATTAGGCCGCGGAGGTTCTGATACTTCTGCTGTAGCCATTGCAGCCGCCCTAAAAGCCGACAGATGCGATATATATACTGACGTTGAAGGTGTATATGCTACTGATCCAAGAATTGTTCCTAATATACAAAGAACAGATATTATTTCATATGAAGAAATGCTAGAACTGGCAAGAGTTGGAGCAAATGTATTACATCCTCGTTCTGTTGAAACTGCTAAACAATTCAATGTTCCGTTAAGAGTTCGCAGTTCTTTTAAATTAGATAACCTTGGTACTTTAATTATAGGAGTTGAAAATATGGAAATATATAAACCGGTCGCAGGTGTAGCAGCTGATTCTTCTCAGGTAAGAATTTTATTATCAAATCTTCCTGATATTCCGGGTACTGCAGCTAAACTTTTTGGTGCACTTGCAAAAAATAATATCAGTGTTGATATGATTATCCAATCTTTAGCAAACAACGGTACAAATTCTATTGCATTTACTGTTGATGAAGATGATTTAGATGAGGCAATTGCTACTTTAAAAGCAGAAAAAGATACTGTCCAAGCCGCTGAAATCCTTATTGATAAAGACATTGCAAAAATTTCTATTGTTGGCGCAGGTATGGTAGATAGACCCGGTATTGCTGCTGATATGTTCAGAGCTTTAGCAGAAAAAGATATCAACATAAAAATGATTTCTACCAGTGAAATAAAAATTAGCTGCTTAGTTGAAAAACAAAATGCAAATCAAGCAATTAAAGCTCTTTGCAAAGAATTTGGTTTAGAATCTAAAGAAATTGCTGTTGTAAAAGGCGATTTACCAAACGTATAATAATACATTTCAAAAACTTTATACAAAAAAAGAGTTCACTAATGAACTCTTTTTTTATATGTATTCATGTTGAAAATTTTCTATAGTATCTATTCTATGATGAGCAGATTTTGCTGACTGTTCTACAGCTACTATTCTTTCTATCAAAGAATTATGCTTATCTTGTTTATCTTCCAATCTGTTAATATGTTCTTCAATATATTTTATACTCTTAGTATAACTTCCTATTGCAATACAAGCGGAAACTATATTTATAAAAAGAAGCAATATAAACTCATTTGTCATTTCCATTTACCTTTTAGCTTTTGATAGTTATCTACACTATGAAACATCAACCAACGAACAAATGCACAAGTATCGCTCACAAATAAGCATCTTTCAAAAACTTTGTCGGCAAAATATCTATCATTATCAACATAATCATGATTCTCGCATAAAACATCATGCAATAACGATGCTACTTTAAATCTTATATCTTCTTTTGCACCAATTATCCGCCAAAATAATTTATGAATTGTTGCTCCGTCATAATCATATCCTGCTTTAATTATAAATTTGTAACTTTTTAGTTTTATATAATCAACTAAAACAACTTCTACTTCATTTTCACAAAATAATGGTTTCTTTTTTGCTTTTCTTATTTCTTCCTTTTTCATTACTTTTTTATTAATTATTTTATTCTCAATTTTAGGTATATCAGAAAATAGTATCGTTAAAATATCATCTCTATACCATTCTATAAATTGTTTCTTGTCATGTATTACCTTATTTAATCTTTCAACGAACTTACAAAACACTCTTTCTCCTATCTAAAATTCCTTCTTAAGTTTAAATAGTACTATTTAAGTAAATCATTCTCGCAATAAAACTTGTAGGTATTTCTATTTATATTGATGTTAAATGCACTATGTTCATTTGTAATTTTCTGCTTTTTGATTTTGCCTTCAGGTGTTACTTGCGAGTCAAGGTTGATTGTTGCAAAACCTTTTGAGCTTTTAATTTCTTGTGTTACGTCTTGTTCTTCTGCTAAAACAGGAACTGAAAATAAAATTAAAGTAATAATTGCTACTAATTTTTTCATATTTCTACTCCGCTATTAATTGTGACATCGGCATAAAATCATTGGAAAGTTGTAAAAAACATTCTTGTACAAACTCTGCAGTTACGTTTTGAACTGTCTGCAAGCTCTCAAGATATTCTTTTGTTAATTCCTTCGAAAAATCGGGCAAACCATATGTAATTATAGGTACTGTTTGACCTGATTGAAGGCCCATAGATATTACCGGTAACAAATCTGATAGGAAATCTTTTATTTCCCCTGTTGACATTGAGACCTTTCTGCGGATATATCCTAATGAAGTTAAGAAAAATTCTTTGTTAAATTCTTCTTGTTTTGCTTGTATTTGTTCCTGTTCATATTCTTCCGTATTATCTATAACTTCACCATCTACAAGTTTTTCCCAATGTTCTAATGCATAATAAGTCGGATAATTTTCTTCCACTTTTTTAATAACTGCTTCTTGAATAACCTCTTGAGTTTCAGGGTCAATAATTTTTTCTTGAATCACATAGTTAATTAAAACTAAATTATCAACAGTCTCAATCATTAATCCTTTTCTATGATTATACTCAACAATAAAATCGTTTTTTTCTATTTCTGTATAAGGGTATTCTAATTTATATGACATTTTATAAAGCTCCTATTTTATATAACCGCATGTTTTCCAGTCAGCATTCATTGTTCCAGATGCAACAAATATTATCATTTTAGATTTTGTTTTATCTTTCCATTGGATATTTTCATTTAAATCATAACGAAGATCTCCACGTCCAAAACTAATATTATAATTTGAATCAACATATGGTTTTAAAAATTCAACCAATACGCCTGTATTGGTTATTGAAGGCAAATACCCCCATTGTTCACAATATCCATCAGACCATACTCTATAACCGCTTGTTGAATTTATATAGCTTTCCACAATCACTGCCGGTGACTTTAAGGTTGGATAAATATTAGCTATAGGAGAAATTCCTTGCCAAATAATAATATTATTAACAAGAATACTAAATCCCGTTATATTCATTGTCCCCAACCAAGGTTCCGAGTTGTTATTTACATCTTTTCCAATATAAAGAAGATTTGCACCTTTATATACTACGCCGCTATCAACTGTAATATCTTGTATGTAAGAACTTCCATTAAGAGAATAACTTAGTATATATTGAGTTCCTGTAAATTGAACTTTTATATAATATACTGTACTTGGTAAAACATTATATGTTCCCTGTAGCGTAGAACCCGAGTTAATTTCTAATGCAAAATGACCATTCGTTATTTCTATTTCTATTGCATTCGTTGAATCAGCACAGATTTCTTGTGTTGTAGTAACGTTAGTTGATGTTCCGATAATAAAATTCATTTCCCAACTATAATTTTCCGGTTCAAATTTAGCATTAATAATTGCATAATTAGAGGTCGAAAAATTACTCAAAACATTATCAGACTTGGTAAGTTCGCCATATATTGTAACCCCGTAGTTTTTAATTTCAGGTGATTTTGTACATAATGTATTTGACAAAACCTTTCCAAAATCTTGATAACTAACAACACAAAAGGATTCTATAACTGATGTTTCTTCTGCTGTATTAACTGCCAAATTAATATAATCCATTTGTATCCAAGAGGTCTCGTCTGATTCGTGAGAATACCATAATCTGGTTTGCGTATTATAATACCATTGAAAACTGTTCCCTATTGGAGGTATATAGTTTAATTCACCTAAATATGAGCTTTGAGAGATATTATCAGTTTGTAAAATACCTGATGACAATTTTCTAAAGAACATTATGGTATTTTCAGAGAAAGTATGATAAGAAATCATAACTTCATTTGTTATATATTCAACATTATTATATGTTCCATCTGAATTATACCCATGTGCAATTAGCATTTTTACATTTGGAAGTAAATAATTATTATTTTTAATATAACCTATACCATTAAATATTTTATCTATAGTGGATTTTCCATTAACATTTCTTGTTACAATACCTAATGGCAACCAACATTCAATATCATTATACGTAACTTTATTATTATTAAATTTTAGCTTAGGATCTGTTAAAGAAATTAAAAATATTCCTAAATCTGTTTTTTTAATCAAAACATAACAAGCTACTGCACTTGTATATGTTATTGTTGTACTTCTTTCCAAATCTAATATTAAAGAATTATTACTTGCATCATATAATTTTGTTCCGGATTTAACTTTTAAAAATTCTCCATTTAATTCTATTTTAATATCTTGCGGAACTTCTAAAACACAATTATAAGTTTGACTTTTATTTAGGAAATGTTTTTCTCCGGTTTCTGATAAATTTGTTAAATCTATATTACTTCTCGTATCGATACCGCTTTCAATTATAGATTGAAGGCATTCCTCGTATTCACTACTAAATTCGTCTACTTTTTGTTGATATTCTTCCAGATACTCAATACAATCATTTTTATTTTCTTCAGCAATATTTTTGGATTCTAACGCTGATTCTGCAGCATTTATAGCTATTCTTTTTGATTCATTAAGTTCATCCATAAGTTCATCAGGAGAACTTGATAAACCTTCACCGACTTTAACACATCTCTCTATTTTTCGGCTTAATATTTGAAGGATTCGAACTATATAATCAAATGTCCACTCAAGTATATTCAAATTAAAATAAGAAGAATTTTTAAATTCACTTTCTTGCTTGATTGTTAAAGTAAGCATTAAAGTTATTTTTTCATTTTCTTTTAAAATATTATATGATGAATTTTCCAAAGGAAATATAATATAACTTCCGTTTTGATTACCAATTTCATTAATTGAATAATCAACTCCTAACGTTAGCGTAGTTATTACATTATCTTCACTAATATGCTGAACGATTAATTCATTTTCGTTTTCTATTAAAAAATCAAAATCAAATTTTTTAACAGTTGAATTTCCCGTATATGTATTTACGGGAACAATTGATGATACTGTCATTCCTTTCTCCTTATATTTTATTTTTAAATCTTTCCAAAACTGTTGATATTAGCTTATTTCTTACTTCAAAATCAGGATTTTTGTTATTATTTTGCTTATATTCGTTGTTTACTGTTAGTATTAATTTAAATATATTGTATTTATCTTCTTCTTTATTTATTTTTAAATTTTTTATTTCATCAATTACATATTTATAATCAATATTTAACTTAAAAAATTCGATGTTATCTATTTCCTGTAAATTAGAAAATAATTCATAATCTTCTTTTGAAAAACAACTCTGATAATTTGAAATATCTTTTGTTTTAAATTTTTCAAAATTTTCAAAATATTCAGATAATAATGATATAAATTGTTTTTTATCAGTCAATATAAAATCTTGCTTTTTAATTAGCTTTATATATTCCTTTTTGCTTTTTATATCATCAGATTTTCCATTAAAATCAATATATAATAAAGCTCTATCTATATCTGACTTAGCTATATCTATTATTTCCTGCCAATTTTTGATATTTTTTTCTTTTGCAATTACTTCTTCTTGTTTTTTCTCCGATAAAGAAAAATCATAAAGATAATTTCTAACTATTTTTTCTATTTCTTTATCTTTTATTGTCTTTATTTCTTTTTCCTGCTCAGATTTCGCCATATTATAAGAGAAAAGTTCTTTTGCCCAATTATAAGCAATAACATTATTCTTAAGTTCTTTTATTGATTTTTCAAATTTTTCTGTATCTTCAAGATTTAATATATTTTTATATTTATTAAAATAAAAGTTTGCTTTTGGATTTTTATCTTTTGTAAATGCATCTATCAAAGAAGAATAAAATTCAGATTTATATTTTTCTTCTCGGTATTTTAAAATTTTAGGAGCCCATTCTTCATTTTCAGCCATTAGTTTCAAGACGGATAAACCATTTTTTAAAGATGAGTCTATAATATTTACATCAGACTTATACAATACAGCCCTTGATATGGATGATTTTATAGCATTCTCATAAACTTCAGTTTCCCAGTTTTTCAGTTCTGTTTGTTCATGGGCTTTCATTTTTCTTTTTATTGATTCAATTTTTTCTAGTTTAATCGTTTTTGCAAGTTTTTTGGATGAATTATCAACAAATGCAATCTCTTGAATTTTAGAATCAATAAAATCATCAAGTTCTGCTACAAATTCGTTAATTTTTCCTTCTACATTCTTACCTTTTAAAGAGAAAAATCCATTTTCTGAAAATAAAAGTTCTTGTTCCCATTTATCAATAATATTACTTAATTCTAATATTTTAATTTTATCTATATGGTTATCAGATAAAGATTCCTGTTGTATTTCACTTTCAGTAACAGGTATTTTTCTTATTGAAAAAGATTTTCCTCTTCCATCTTTATTGAGATTTCCTTCCATAATACACCTTCTTTTTATTATCTTATTAGATTATTATTCTTAGAAAAGACACCAAATGAAGTACTAAACAAACCATTTGCATAACGATTATTGCTTCTAAAAGAAGCAAGCCCTGCTTTTTCATAGTATTGTTCAGCTCTATCCATATATTGTTGAGCTTCTCTTTCTGAATCTTTCAATGTTGTAAGCGCATCAAGTTCACCATTTAATTTTTCATCATCTACGATATTTATAGCCATCTGAGAAGATAAGCCAATATTTCCAGCTGCAAGACTCGTTTTTTCTTCTCCCATATTCAATATAGACTGAAGTCTTTTTCTTCTTGCTTCTTCTATACCTTCTTGGCGAACATAAGTTGCATCTTTTTCTGCTTTTTTTGCTTGTTTTGTGTATAGTTCTGTTTGGTATTCACTTTCAGCTTTTTGCGTTTGTATTTCTTTTATTTCTACTGCTGCTACAACCAAATTTGCAGCAGCTTGAACAGCATCATATATAGAACACATTTATCAATTACCTTTCTTATTTACCTTATAAAAGAACTCGAATCCATCTTGAACAGGAATATTTTTCGGCTTAGGATTATCAAATTTAAAACCGAATTTTAACAACCAATTCTTAGCATTAAAATTTGTTCTATGTATAAAGTTAAACATAATCTCATATTTTTCTTCTGCATATAAAAGTTGTTTTTTAAATTCTTTCAGAAATATAGACTTATTTTTTTGTATATATAAAGAAGATAAAAGCCAAGCACAGGCAATTGATTTATCATTATTAAAACATTCATTGAAACCACCGATTGCTATCGGAATAATATTTGAATAGTTATCTTGTCCATAAAGTACAAGAAATTTCTTATTTTCCAAATCATTCAATGTTTTAATTTTCCAATTATTACCATATAAAGCTATTAATTCTTCTTTATCTTCTTTCCTTAAATTTTCAAGAACAAAAATGATTTCTGATTTTTCGCTACACTCTTTAATCATTGGAATTTGCCACCGTAACATCTAAAGAGATTGAATTTATTGTCAAAGGTAAAGGGAAAATCTGTTTTATATGAACAGTTGCATTTTCACTATAATCAGAAAATGAAAATACATTTACATTCCCCGAATATAAATAATTATGATTGTTTATACTATCCATACTTCTAATATTTTGAAGTAAAGTCCCGTTTGTGCCGACAACAAAAAAATCTTCTCTTGATTTATCTATGCAGATATTAATTTCATTAACTATTTTTAGAAGACCATGAGTATTTTCCCCTTCTAAATTAAGTGTTTCCAGTTCAAATTCATATGGCAAACCTGCAACAATAGTTGAAGCAGGATAATCAAGTTGTATTTTGCCATTTTGAACAGTTTTGTTTTCAACAACACAGCCATCAGCAAGTATAGTTATATTTTCACCTTCAAGATGCTCTAATCCTGTTATATTTTGTATTGGTTCACCTTTATAACACAATGAACTATCAAGAAATATTCCATCTTCTGTTTTTTCAACATATCTTGAAGCTAAACGTTCTATAAAACGCTTTGTTTTCCCGTTTATCTGTCTTTTTACAACAAAATAAGCTACGTCTTCATTATCTTCACGAACAACTGCAACAGATTCAAAAAAGCCTTTAGTTTCATGCCTGTGCCAACCTGCAACTTCTTGTTTTTTATTATATGTTAAGGCATTTACCGTCCCATCAGACATTACACACCAAAGAATTCTATATGGCTCTTTAGAATATGCCATATCTACAACCTGTTTACCTTCAAAAAGGTGATTTGCAAATATAGATAACTCTTCTCCGTCATAACTGTCAGAAACATAAGTATAACCTAAATCTCTAACAACGCTACCTCCTGATTGCACAAAAATAATCATATTTCCTGAAACAACAGGAGGGACATGTGAACAGCCATAAAAACTTTGAGGAGATGCAACCAAAGAAGAAGATGCCGCAAAAGCACCATCTGTACCATTTAATTTCCACTCTCCACCCGAGGTTAGCAATATTAAATCATTCATCGCAATAATATGTCTTATTTCATTAACTTCTCGTTCAGAGAGCGTTATATTTATTGAATCAGAACTATTTAAGGGTCTTGAAATATTAAAATTGTTATTAGTTGACGTTTGTGAGGCAACCAATTGCTGTGGGCTATTTTTCAGACAGGCAAAAACTTTTCTTTGTTGAAAATAATTTACACAAGCCGGATTATTATCATTTTCAAAAGGATTTGTAAATATTGGCGCAGTAGATGTCAAGTCAGGTTCTATTTTATTATCAGTGAAAGTAGTATTGGAAGTTGTACCTACAAAACCAAAAACTCCATTAACATCTCTGTATATATTATATTCAACAGCATCTTCAACTGCTTCAAAAGTTATTGTAATATATTCAGTAGTACCCCAAGATGATTCTAACTCCCCAACCACAGATATTTCCTCGGAGCGATTACTTTCTTCATATGTATCTTTTTTAACCGCGGTAATTACATATTTATAAGTTGTAGGATTTTCGTTTCCACCTGTCCAAACTGCACTTAAGCCTTTAGGAGGCAAGATTTGAGGTTCAAACATAACTTCCGTTAATTGCCAATCATAATGAGATAAACGTGAAAGTTCCATTGGCTCATAATTATTATGACATAATGTCAATACATCTGCATTTTGAGCATATTTTATGTTAAATAAATCATTTTGTTCATATTCTGTAGTTATTTCAACCGGAGTATTTTCATCTGTTTCATCAATATTTAATATTTGAGCTCCATTTTTTATAAAACGGGCATATTTATCTCCAAGTTCAATAATATATGTCTGCTCTGTATTAAAAGAAAAAGGAATTATACGAACTTTAGAATCTGAATTTTTGACTTCACAAACAAGTTCCAATCCGGCTCTATTACTAACACATCCTTCGGCACGTACAAAACCATTTTTTAGAGTTTTTAAACCAATTGCATATTTTGCCAAATCATTTCTTGCATATAATGCGGAACTCAATTCTCCACCTGTAAAAGATCTTTGGGTATATCTCGACATAAAAATCCCTCTCTATCTGATATCCAACCAAGAACAACTATCATCATTTTTTAAATATCCTTCAGAAGCATTTATAGTTTTTGCTTTTGCAAGAATACTTGTATAAACACTTAAACAATCTGATTGAATAGACCTGTTACCTGTAATTGCAGGAGCCGCTAAAAAAGCTAAATACCAACATAAAGCCATTACAAACTCGGTTGAAAAGAATGTTTCATTATCTACTGATTTTGTATACCTTAATACCGCAGGTGTAATATTAGTATTTATAACCTTTTGACCGGTTACATTTGAAGCAACCTCAAATTCAACAATCTCTTTATTTACATAAGGTATAATTTCTCTTGCAAATAAACAATCATTAGGATAATCATATTCATATAAAAATTTAGGATTTTGAGGAATATTACCAGTAAGCGCCAATTCTCTATACGAATTAGCGAAGTTCCAATCAAAATCTTTTAAGACTTGCTCTTTTGCACTATCATAAAACTCATTTAAAATAACGGTATTTTTATCCGACTGGTTAGAATTTTGAATACAAACACTTACACGTAAATTTTTCAGAGTAATATTAAATATTTTAGATTTTGTATAGTTCATTTTAACTCCTTTTTAAAAAAAGATATCCGGTGTAAACACCGGATATCAAAATAAAGAATGAGGATTATTATATGTCAAAAGCATTATGCATTATGGAAGCTTTCTTGGATTCCATCTACAACGCCTGCGATAATAGCACCTTGAGTAGGGTTTGTTCCGTCAACAGTATATACAAGACGTAAAAAACCCAAATTTCCCTTTGGTAAAAACTTAATTGAAGAAACAGCACCTTTTGTTAATTCTTTTAATAACATTTTTTGTTCTACTAAATCTACACTTGAAGAGAAATCTTCTTCCATTGAAGTTTGAACTTTAATAGACAAACTTGTTAAATTATTAAATGTTTCAGCTATCTGAATAAAAAGTCCGACTGGTGTACCAAAAGAAACTTCTCTTTTACCCATATCAAGTACATTTTCAGATACACAACTTTCTGTTATGGCTTGTTTATTTGAGAACAAACCTTGTTCATCTAATATCATATTTTACCTCCCTTTTAAGAAACCACATCTTCATTGCAAGTAATTTGTTCACATTCACGAATAGGAATATTTTTATAATGAAGAATATTTTCATTTAGATATTCTTTAATCGTAAAGTTAACGTTTGTTTTTGCTCTAAGCTGTGCTTCAAAGTACATTAAAACTGTTGAATTGCAATAAATATAAGTCTTACCTGTTTTAGCGAATCTTCTTATTTTGTAATATGCCTGATTTAGAAGTTCTTCTAAATCAGCTGCAGACTCAGAAGCCAAATTAGCTATACTAATATTTGCAATACGACAAGTAGAACGCCAATCTCTGACAGATAAACCAACATCCATTTTAAAATGATCTTGATAAACTTTTCTTTTACCACCGGTTGAACTTGTTTCTGTCAAGATACCGTCATCTTTATGTTGAACACCGGCTTGAGAACCTTGAGGATATAAAAGAGAAGTATGTAAATCACCCCAAGTAACAAACCAAACAGATGTATTATCAGTAGATTTTCCACCCGCATCAATGATATTTGAACCTATTTTCTTTGCATCTGTAGATTTTTTAGAATATCTTGCAGCTAAACCGTCAAAAGCTGCTGCATTTTCTTTAATGCTGCCATAAAAAATAGTTTCTTGTAATTTTTGATTCATAGCTTCAATGAACGCAGAAGATTCTGATAATCTGAATGCTTTGGGATTTTCTGACTTGTCAACCAAATCAACATCCACAATCGAATAAGTTTCAAGCATCCCTGTAACATCTTTTACTTGTTCTGTTGTTGATTTAGAAGTCGGAACAAAACCGTATAAATTTCTAAATACAGCAGAAGGCAAGCCTGTTCTGATAGTAGTAATATGATTTGTACCATCATTACATTGAAGTGCATTTGCATCTTGTAATAATTCATTTGTTTCTGACATCATTTCAATAATTTCGGCAGCAATTTTCCCATTTTCAGTTCTTTTTAATCTGTCTGCCAAAGTCAAATAACTAGCACCTAATGTTGCCATTACCATTTCCTTTCTTTTCTTACACTACATTGTAGGGAATAATATATCTTCCCTACTTTCCTTTTGAACAGCAGGAGAATTTGCTTCATATATCTTGTCGTTTTGCATCTTTTTCCCAATGTTATAGAACATTTTCACTACTTTAGGGTGACAATTTAGTCCTGTTTCTTCAAGTAAAGATTGAACTTCATCATCTGCAAATTGAGTATAAGCAATATTAGCAGTTCTCATCGTTTTGGCATAATTAGCACCGCCAAGTTCCATATCCATTGATAATGCGCGCTTAAAATTATTTATTTTTTGTCTTTGTTGTTCCGCCATAGTTTTAGAGAAATTAGATCCCGTTAACTGTGTCAGCTTCACGGCCATCGACATTAGTTCATTTGCGCTTTTTTGTGACAAATTATACTTTCCTGCAAGTTCATTAAACTCGTTTAATAATTCTTCATCGTAATAACAATTTTCAGGAAGTTTAACATCCGAATAATCATATTTTTCAGGTTTTCCAAAATAACCGTTTTCATCTTGAGGATTAGATTCAATATTATTATTTTCTTTTTGTTGATTTTCATAAGCATTAACGCCTAATCCGACATTTTGTTTTTCTTGTAATTCTTCATTTAACATTTTTATCTCCTTCTATGTTAATCCTAGTCTAGCCATTAAATCACTGCCGTATGAATCAACACCGGCAATATTTTTTATAATTTCAGAGCCTTCTTTCGCCTGCTGGATTAATTGATTTTGGCTTGCAGCTTCATCTTCTTTTTGTTTTTGTTTTTCAACTTCTCTTGTCGGAACTATCTGTTCTGGAGAAATATTTGCGAAATCAGCATAATCATCAACCATCTTATTTGCGTTTATTTTATTTTTTAATGAAGGGTCAAGAGAGTTTGCAAGATTTATTGTAAATGTTGTAAAACGTTCCATTGAAGAAATTTTTGAAACTTTCTGTGCTTGAGCCAATGTTGATACAAACTCTATATCCATATTTTCACCCATTATTTCAAGAGGAGGTTCAGGCAAAATATTAAGAGTAATACACTCTGAGAAAACCCAATCCATAATTTGGTTTAAACCATTATGTATTTGTTGTAATAATGGCGATAAAAGTACCATTTTTTCTTCTTTAAGTTCATTAACTTCAGTTGCAGTTCTTGATCTTTCTGCTGTATTCAAAATCATTGCAAACAAATCATTATAAAAAATTTCTTTAATTGATTCTTTTAGTTTTTCAATAATTGAATCAACTTCCAAAACCCTCGGATTGACTTCATATATAGGAGTCAAACCTCTCCCGTTTTCATCTTCTTCTATAAAAGCAGCAGGTGCATCAATCATTTTTTTATTTTTTAAACTTGCAGGTCCCTTATAAGTAGGGCTAATCATTTTCTTTACGGCTTTACCCTCATCAACAACCATACTCATTAGTTGTTTTACATCAGGCAAAGCATTTATCCCCGGACACTCGGACGGATAAACATCTTCTCCGTTTACTTCCGATTCAAATACCGCATAAGGAAATTTATCAAAACCGCTTTTGGAGAGAAATTTATCTTCTGTTGAAGAAGATTCATAATAAACAGACACAAATTCTTTATCTTTAGCCCATACAGACTCAGGCATATAATCCTTATTGGGTTCAACAAAGTGAACAACTTCAAACATTTCTTCCAGCCTGTTTGAATGAATTGCATTTAATACCTCCTTAGAAACATTTTCTTCGCCAAACTTATCATAAAGATTTTTTGCAGTTTCCATATAAACACGGCAAATAGTATCAACATCACCTTTTTGGTTTTTTGCTATTCTATATGAACCAATAGGTAATAACTGACATCTCAAGATTGTATTTTCATCACTCATCAAGCCGATAACGGAAATACCAAAAACCCCAATTTGTTTATATACCGCAGGTAGCACTCTATATAAGTTGGAAGAATTAAATATATCTCTGAAAAGATTTTCAACGGCACTGCACCAGCTTTTAACCTCATAGCTTCTGTCTTGTCCGTAATTTCTTACTCTGACTTTAAACCAATTCGTCGCTGGACTCGTAGCTCCTGACATCATTCCTGATGAGAAATTACGAACAGCTACTAATGGTGTTGAGTCTTTTATTTTTTTATTTTTTACAGGCTGTTTATTTACATTACGTGCAAGAAATCTTACAGAACGTGGTAAAAAATAATCGGCTAAATCCTGCCAATCAGGTTTTAATGCATTATATGCAACATCAAGTTCTGCTTTCCTTGCTTCAAAATAGCCCTTTGAATATTTTGTTGAGTTTTGCATTTTACTCCCCTAAAAGTTTCTTCTTAGAAGCAAGTACTTCATCTTCAAGTCCATTGTTTGTTGTTTTTATGTTTTCTGATACAATGCCCCTTACTCCGGAACGATTTGCAGCGTTTGCTTTTTGTGTAGAAGCATCTGCTTGAACAGCAGTTTTTATAGTTTCAGCTTCTTCAACAACTGGCACTTTTGTTGTAGAACACATAGTTTCTCCTTTCATTTTTTGATTAATAATATATTTATAGATAATTGTTTTTAATAAAAATCTTCAAATGTCCAAACGACAAATCAAACAGTGATAATTAATTACAGTCAGAGTTTATGTAATTTTCTAATTTTTTTAATCGGTTTAACCAACCGGCATAAAAAACTTTCTGAGTCGGATTTCTTTCAACTATTGATTTATATTTTTCTCGTCTCAGTTGTAAAAATAAATCAACATTACCGGCTGATTTTAAATATAAAGACTTACCTACAGAAACCCCATGGTTAACACAAGAATCAAATAATATTAAAGCCAAAGAAAAATTTTGAATTTTATTTGCACCTGACGCTACCCAATAATCTTCGTAATAAATTTTGATAGCTTCTGTTTTTTCAATTTGTTTGACAGAACGCGGAGCAAGTTTATTTTTCTTTCGATAATAATCATAAGTTTTTTGAGTAATACCAAAATTAGTAGCTCCGCCCCTGTCATTTTTATGATTACTGTAACCGCCTTCTACATTAAACAAATATTCCATTGCTTTTTTAAAGTTAAAATCATCGTTATCACAAGTAACCATAAGCATCCTTTCTGTTTTATCCATATGGATCAAAATTAGAATCTAAGATAACGGTTTCATCTTTTTCATCAATTAAATATGAATAATAATTTATTGCATAAGTACCCATCATCAAACTATCAGCAAAATCAGGACTTTCACCTTGTTCTGATTTCATTTCTTTTTTAGACTGAATAAATATTTGACCATTCGGCTTATAAGATTTCTTAATATACTCCAATTGAGATATTGTAAAATCTGAAGATATTTTCAACCACTCATTATCAATAAAATCTTTTAAAGTAAGATAACCATCCGCTCTTCTGTTTAAAGCATTTGGTCTGTTACTTGAAGCGGCACCATTGAATTTTATAGTATTAGATATTACATTCTTAATACTTACATAAATAGAATAGCCTAAACCATCTGCATCTAAAATTAAAAGTTCAGGTTTCCAAAGTGAATATAAATTGATTATTCTTCCTTTAGTTATATCAGTATCAGGTTCATTCCAATACTCTTGTTTTTCCAAAGACCACTGAGTGGAACTTTTAGACTCAATAAGACTTGCAACACACAAATCACCGCCATTACCGGCTAAATCGACAGACATACATTTTATTTTTCTGTAACTTTCATCTTTTAATACAATATTCTTAGCTTTATCAAGCTTTATTGCAGAAAAAAGAAAGTCATTTGTAGTATCTAACGGATTTCCTTCCCAAATATATTCATAATCAAGAATATTTCTTTCTTTACAGCGTTTAGCTTCATCTATAAGTTTTTTAGGACAATGTTTATTATCGTAATAATTAATTTTTATATGAAGACAATCATCTCTGGAAACGAACTCGGAATATACAGGATCCTTACGGACAAGTCTGTTCATAGTAAAAATAACAATAGAATTAACTTTTCTTATTGTAGGGATTATTACATCAAGAGTTGATTTAGTTATAGCTTGTGCTTCATCAATCCAAAGGATGTCAACACCTTCAAGACCTTTTATATTGACTCTGCCTTGTTCTCTAAATCCCTTAAAAATAATACTTGATGAACTTTTATTATGAACAATTTTATTAGACTTTACTGTAAAATTTAAATTATAATCACTTATTAAATCGTTAAATATTTTATAAACACTATCAGAAATTGTAGCCTGTGTTTCTCTCCCGCAACAAACCCTGACGTTCCGTTGTTCAGCTAACCAGAGGATAATTCGTGCTATACTTTGGGACTTGCCACCACCCCTTCCTCCTTCGATTAAAAAATAATTATAGTTATTAATATTAGTTATTATAGGTATAAGTTTTTCAGGGATATTTAAAATTTCGGGTAATTCAATCATTTTCTTCTTCCTGAGCGCAATCTTCTCCAACTTTTATTTCTAATGCTTTTCCGTCAATCATAACTTTGCCCATTATATTGACATTTGTAGAAGTTTTTTCCTTTTCGGAATACAAACCGCATAATTTACCTTTTAACTCTTCAGCCTTTAAAAATATAGAAATATCAGGACTGACTTCATCATCTTTTCCTTTTCTATTTAGAGCCATTTGTTGTACGACCTCTAAATTTTCAAAGGATTCATTTTTTGAATATTCAAATTTTTTAGTCTGTTTCTTTTTAGCAGCCATAAATTATCCACCAACATTTTTAACACATTTGGCAATATAATGTATTACCTGTGCGACATTACATTATATTGCTTGTTTTTCAAATACAAAAGTTCATTAAGAAAGAGAATTCACTTTTTATTTTACGTTATAATGACATTTTATATCTTTTTTAAAGAATTACTTTTAATGCAAAAATTTTTAAATTAAGATTCAAATCAACAATAAATAATCAACAAAAGCTACCAGTCAAAACCATATCGTTCTTTTATTGTTGCAACGTCTGTATTATCCCTTATCGCCATACAATGGACTATTATTTCATCTGTATCCGTCAAACCTGTTTCTTCCAGCAAATCTATCATTTTTTGCTTCTTTTCATCTGTTTTTAGGTCTAATAACATTGAAATCAAAAAATTTTCTTCATCCCATATTTCTTTCAACATATTATAGAATTTTTTTGCAATTGGTGTACTCGTATTTTTCTTTATGAATTCTTGTATATCAATGCTCATTCTATTATTATCCTTTCGGTTATTATATACTCATTAAAACCATTATTTATTATTTTGTATTGATAACTTCCAACCCGCCAAGTTATAATTTTTTTATTTTTCATTGATGCAGGCAAATTTGTATTAAGCTCACTTAGCAAATTAGCATACTCTTCCTTTTCTATGAAAATTGGTTTTAAACCCGTTCTGTTAATTTTATCATACAGAACTTCATTTTTACCAACATTATCAACATTGTTTACAAGAGCTCTATATTTAATAAAAACCTTTTTAACTTATAACTTTTACAAGTTTCCTCTCACCATTAAAATTAACTGCATATTGATATATTTTTCCGTTTTTATACTCTCGGTTAATACCGTAAACGAAACCCGAACGCTCTTTTGTGCCGTATTGCACTTTAATTTCTTGCCATTTATCATTTTCTATTTTTTTAATAAATGCCGATACTTTCTTTCGTTTTGGTCTAAAAGTTTCATACTTTTGAGTTTTTACATTAAACTGAACCAACTCGGCTACTAACGCACCACAAATCGGACATACCACAACTTCCAGTTTCCTATCTCTATACCCAAAATCAGGCAACAAGAACACTGTTCTAAGAGGCTTGTGGTAGCCTCCGCAACAATAAATCACACCATTCCCCCTTGACTTAACGAACCCAGTCACCTTTTGGCTAGAATTTCTCAATTCTACAAACTCTGCATAATAAAATTGAAATCTACTCATTTTTATTTGCTTCGTCTTCGCTACTCAAGTCTTAGCTCAAATCACAATTTTATAATAACATCTTTTTATTCTATTCGATATATCTTTAAGAAATATATTTACATTTTGTTACATTTCTATTCGATATATTTTTGGTTTTGATATATTATTATCTGTGATATGGTTCATTTGCATTAATTTTAAAAGCGCGATATATTTGCTCGATTAATAGTAGCCTAATCATTTGGTGTGTAAATGTCATTTGAGAAAAACTTATTTTTAGATTTGCGATATCACTAACTTTCTTATGTAAGCCATTCGCACCACCTATAATAAAAACAACATCATTTATACCTTCATTTGAAATATCTTTTATTTTTTGTGCAAAAGATTCAGAAGAAAAACTTTTTCCTTTAATTTCTAAAGTTATAATATAGGAATTTTGTTTTATATTTTGCAATATTCTGTCAGCTTCAATTTCTTTATATTTTTCGCATAAAGATTCATCATTAATTTGTTCTGCAACAACTTCTACAACAGAGAAAGAACAAAAGGACATGAGGCGTTTTTCATATTCTTTTATAGCATCCTTTAAGTATTGTTCTTTTATTTTACCGACAGCAATTATTTTTATATTCATATAATGATTATAAAAAATAGATTGAGTTAAGTAAAATGTTTTTTACGTTCTGTTCTATTAAGAGAATATTTAGGTTACAATCGACATGTCAAAAAGACTTTACGAAATATAGTGGAGAAAAAAATGTATAATGTAGCTATTGTTGGTGGCGGACCTGCCGGAATATTTGCGGCACTTGAGATTGTAAAACTTAAGCCGGAATGGAAAGTTGTTCTTGTTGAAAAAGGTGTACAAATAGAAAAAAGAAAATGCCTTTTAAGAGAAGGATATGAAAAGTGTCCTACCTGCAAAAAATGTGGTTTACTTTGCGGTTGGGGCGGAGCAGGTGCTTTTTCTGACGGTAAATTAACACTTACCCCTGATGTTGGAGGTCACCTTCTTGATTATATGTCAAGAAAAAATGTTGAAGATTTAGTTAAATACACTGATGATACATATCTTAAATTTGGTGCAACAGATGAAGTTTTCGGCTTAGACAGAGAAGCGTTTGCGGATATAGAACGTGCCGCGACTTTAGCAGAATTAAAACTTGTTCACTCTCCCGTAAGACACTTGGGAACAGAAAGAAGTTTGAATGTTCTAAAAAACATGCAAGACTACTTAGATAAAAGAATTACAATTTTATATGATACAATAGCTGACCAATTAATAGTTGAAAACGGTCAAGTAAAAGGATTTATTACTCAAGATAATCAAAAAATTACAGCAGAGCATATTATTATAGCACCCGGAAGAGAAGGTGCTGATTGGTTAACCCATGAATTTGCTAAAAATAAAATAGGTATGGTTAACAATGCAGTTGATGTGGGTGTTCGTGTTGAACTTCCGGCTCCTGTTTTTGAACCGATTACCGAAAAATTATACGAATCAAAACTTATATATCATTCACCAACATTTGGTGATGAAGTTAGAACATTCTGTATGAATCCATATGGAGAAGTAGTAACTGAAAATTATTCAGGTATTGCTACCGTTAACGGACACAGCTATGCAAATTACAGAACTAATAATACAAACTTTGCATTATTGGTATCAGAAAAATTCACAGAACCTTTTAAAGAACCGATTGCATACGGACAACACGTAGCAAGATTAGCAAATATGCTTGCCGGCGGTGTATTAGTCCAAAGATTTGGAGACTTGCTTGACGGACGCCGTTCTACTCCGGAAAGAATTAAGAACAGCATAATAACTCCAACTCTTTCTTGTGCAACTCCAGGTGATTTAAGCCTTGTTCTTCCATACAGACAAATGACTGCTATTATTGAAATGCTTTATGCTTTAGATAAAATAGCACCGGGTACTGCATCAAGATATACATTACTATATGGTATAGAAGTAAAATTCTATTCGGGAAGAGTAAAACTTACAAATGATTTAGAAACCGAAGGTGTTAAAAATCTATACGCAATCGGAGATGGTGCAGGTGTAACAAGAGGCTTAATACAAGCTTCCGCATCAGGTGTTCACGCTGCAAGAGTAATTTGTTCTAAATAAAAGAAAAGAGATAAATATGGCAAGAACATTTTTATATAACGACCACGTTAGACTTGGCGCAAAAATGGTTGATTTTGCTGGCTGGGAAATGCCTGTTCAATATACAAGTATTATAGAAGAACATAACAATGTAAGAAACAATGCCGGTTTATTTGATGTTTCACATATGGGCGAAATTTTTGTAACAGGTAGTGATGCATTAAACTTTTTACAAACCCTTGCTCCGCAAGATATTTCCAAAGTTATAGATAAAAAAGCCAAATACTGTCAATTTACAACAGAAAAAGGCGGTATTGTTGATGACTTATTCATATATAAGTTAGAAGACAATAATTATTTGTTAATTGTAAACGCTTCAAGACTTGAGGATGATTACAATTGGTTAATCAAAAATAAAAATAGTTTTGACGTAGAAATAAAAAACAAATCAAATGAATTATCAATGGTTGCCCTTCAAGGTCCGAAAGCTTCTGATATTTTGGAAGAAGTTGGTTTAAATAAAGAACATCAACCACATACAATGTTCATAACGAAAACAAAACTTATCGGAGAAGATGTATATATTTCAAGAACCGGATACACAGGCGAAGACGGATTTGAAATAATCATAAGGAATGAAAAAGTTTCAGACTTGTGGAATACAATTCTTGAAAAAGGTAAGAAATATAATATTTTACCAATCGGACTTGGTGCAAGAGATACATTAAGACTTGAAGCAGCAATGAGTTTATATGGACATGAATTGGATGAAAACACATCACCAATTGAAGCAACTTTAACTTGGTCTATAGATAAGGACAAAACCGAAGATTATATTGGTAAAGATATAATCCTAAACCAAATTAAGAACGGAGTAGAAAAGAAATTAATTGCATTCAAAATGACAGATAGAGCAATTGCTCGTAACGGATATAAAATATGTTTAAATAATGAAGAAATAGGCTACGTTACAAGCGGATGTGTTGCACCTTCGATCGGACAAAATATTGGCTTGGGTTATATAAAAACAAACAAAAATTTAAAAATTAATGATACAATTCAAATAATGATACGTAATAAGTTATATAATGCTATAATTACAAGCAAAAACTTTATAGAGAAACATAATAGAGGAAATTAACCTGAGGAGTAATTAAATGACTGTAAAAGACAATATGTTATGCAGTAAATCACATGAATATGTATATGAAGAAAACGGCAATTATAATATAGGTTTAACAGACTATGCAATAGAGCAACTTGGCGATATTGTTTTTGTTGAATTGCCGGAAGTAGGAACAAAATATACAAAAGGTGAAATATTCGGAACAATAGAATCAGTAAAAGCCGCATCAGAAATATACATGCCAGTTGGCGGTACTGTAGTGGAAATCAATGAACAATTGATTGAAAAACCTGAACTATTAAACGAAGAACCTTTTGAAGATATGTGGTTAATAAAAGTTTCTTCAGAAGCATATTTAGAAGATAGTAAAGATTTATTGGATTACACAACATATAAAGAAGAAGTTGAATAGAATGAAAAATTTTAAAGCTAATTCAGATGAAACAATAAAGGAAATGCTTGAAAGCATCGGAGAAAAAAATCTTGATGATTTATTTTCTATGGTAGATAAAAGAGCAATAATGCCAAAATTAAATTTACCTGATGCACTAAGTGAAATGGAAACTCAAAAAGATATAAAAAAGCTATCAAAAGAAAATAATATAGAATATTCATATTTTATAGGAGCAGGAGCATACAAAAGATTTATTCCTGCTGCCATTTCACAAATTTCGTCAAGATTTGAATTTAATACAGCATATACACCATATCAACCTGAAATTTCTCAAGGAACATTACAAGTAATATACGAATTTCAATCTATGATTTGTGATATTACAGGTATGGATGTATGTAATGCATCTGTGTATGATGCAGGAAATGCTTGTGCTGAAGCTATGTTAATGGCTTCAAGAATAAGTGGTAGAGATAAAATTCTTGTTAGCAAAAGTATAAATCCTCAATATATGGAAGTTATAAAGACATACGCTAACGCTGGGGATATCAAAGTAGAATTCATTGAAACAAGAAATTTCAAAACAGATTTAGATTCTATACAGGATAAATTAACCTCAGGAGAATACTCTGCTTTATTAATTCAAAATCCAAACTTTTATGGAACTATTGAGGATATAGATAAACTCAAAAATCTGAATAAAGACACAAAAACATTGTTAATTATGTGTTTAGAAATGATGAGTAATACAGTATTGAATAAACCATCAACATATAATGCAGATATTGTAGTGGGCGATGTACAGTCTTTTGGAAATCCTGTTTCTTATGGCGGTCCATATGCAGGCTTTATTGCAACATTAGATAAATACAAAAGACAAATGCCCGGTAGAATTGTCGGCAGAACATTAGACGCTGAAGGTAAACAAGCATTTACATTAACACTTCAAGCAAGAGAACAACACATAAGAAGAGAAAAAGCAACCAGCAATATTTGTTCAAATCAAGGATTAGCGATATTAAATGCAGTTATTTACCTTTCATTATTAGGTAAAAAAGGAACACAGCAAGCTGCATACTTAAGTGCAAAGAATGCGCATATGTTGGCTGATGGATTACAAAAAAAGGGTTATAATGTATTAAATCAAGATTTCTTTAATGAGTTCATTTTAGAAATTGATAATGCCGATAACTTCTTAGCAAAAATGAAACAAAATGGAATATTAGCAGGCTATAAAACAGGCACAAAACAAATATTAGTGTGCTGTACAGAAATAATAACAAAAGAAGAAATAGAAAAATACATAAACTGTGCATAACCAAAAACAAAAAGGGAATAAAATGGACTATTTAAGAAAAAACTCAAGCTTAATCTCTATAGTTATTTTATTTATAGTTTGTCTTCTCTTATATTTTCCCAATATAGGAGGCTACCCTTTTATAGATACAGATGAAACAAAATTTGTATCAATAGCAAAAGATATGCTAAATTACAGTGACTGGATTAATATAAAGATAAACGGAGAAAAAGCTTTTGATATTTCTCCATTATTTTTTTGGATAACAAATTTATCTTGTTTGCTTTTTGGGAAAATAAGCAGTGAAACAGTAAGATTGCCAATTTCTATAATATCTGCAATCGGAATAATTTTTCTTTATATAAGCATAAAGAAGATTCTAAGAAAAACTTATTCTTTTATAATTTCCTTGATAATGGCAACTTGCTTAGGCACAGTCGTTTTTTCACGACTTGCAACAAATGATTTTATATTTGTTATCACAACAATGGCGGCTATTCTATTTTCTTACTTGGCAATATTCACAAATGAAGATAAAAGTAAAACAAAATATTGGATAGGAACATATATTTTCTGTGCATTATCAATATTATGCTCAGGTCTATTCGGTTTCTTTATAGTATTTTTCTCTGTTCTTGCAATGCATATTTTTGCAGGAAAACTAAAAGAAATATTTATTCCCAAGAACTTAATAATAGGATTATTAATCTTTGCAATATTATTACTTCCTTGGCATTTAATTATGATATATAAATATGGGATACCCTTTGTAAAAGAATATCTCTTTATATACAATTTAATTAATTATATAAGTATTAAAAATATTTTAATTGTAATTGGTTTCTTTATATTAGGATTTTCCCCATGGTCTTTTTCATTTTTGTGGATATTAGGAAGTAAAGCAAAGGACATATTAACATCAATTTTTTCATACTTTAAAGATAACTCAGAAGAAAAACTAAAAGAGAAATGGAATAATCTTAGCAAAATAGATAAATTTCTTTCACTAAATACAATAGTATTCTTTACATCATTAATATTCGCATTATTGTATGGTTCTAAATATACATATTTAATATTATTCCTAATGTTTCCGGCATCTTGTATTTCCGGTCATTATTGGTTTGAATATATGATAAGAAAAGAACACGACAGAAGTATATTTTTTGCAACAATGATTCCAAACCTAATCTTCATTATATGTTCATTATTAGGATTATTTGGTCATAACATAATAAATAAATGGTTATTTCAAGGTTTAAGCCATTTAATCTTACCTTTAATAATTATATTTTTCATTATTCCGGTTATAAGTATTTTTGCAGTAATTCTAAGAAGCAGAATAGTACCATATGCAGCCAATATAATATTAATGCTTAGTTTATCATTTGTTATAACACCTACTATATTTAATTTTATAGCCCTAAATGGCGGAGAAAATGATTTAATAAGTTTTGCTCAAATAGCAAATAAGGATAATGCTCCACTAACAGCATTTATACCGGCAAAGAAATACAGTTTAATATATTATTATGATAAACCTATAACATTTCATAATAACAAAGATTTTGACTGGTTGGAAAAATACTTAAAAGAAAACCCATACACATATGTGGTTGTTGAGATAAAAGATATGTGGGATATTGAAGCAAAAAATATAAAATACATGTTGTTAGACTCAGGGAAAAGATACTGTTTAATACAACATATGGCGACATCTTTACAAGAAATTCAAGAACCAGAAGAAAATACAGAACCGGAAGTAATAGTATATTAGAATGATAAAAAAAATAATTATAAAATTAATAAATATATATCAGTTTTTTTCAAGGCTTAAACCTCCTGTATGCAGATTTTATCCGACTTGTTCTGAATATACAAAGCAAGCGATAATAAAATACGGAATAATAAAAGGTGGCTATTTAGGAATAAAAAGAATATTAAAATGTCATCCTTTTCATCCCGGCGGATACGACCCTGTACCATAAATTCGTTACAAAAAATTACAAACAAAAGCCTTTTAGTCAAATTTCGAATTTTTTATACGTTATTAAAAGCATAGTAAGGTGAATTAATGCTTAGTATAAAAATATATGGAAAAATAAAGGCGAACAAAGAAATTGTTGACCTTATGAATATGATATGGGGGCTTTGATTTATTATGTCTATGAATATAGGATCAAAACTCGTATCAAAATTAGGTTCTCCAAATTCCAGAATACCATTAGCAGCAAAAGATATATTTAATTCTACAGGTTACACATATTTTTCCTATGATGCAGGCGGTAAGATTGAAGGCAAAGACAGACTTGTAGATGAAGTAGGAACCGGAGCCTTATGGCTATTCGGTATACCAGCCTATAAAAAATTAATTGATAAGACTATATTTAAAAAAGCAGGCATTTCTCCTGAAGTAGACGTAAGAATCTTAAAAGATAATGATTATTTAAAAAAAGCAATAGAAAATGCTCCAACCAAAACAATAATGGAGGATTTAAAAAAAGCCGGAGCTAATATTCCAAAAACAAAAGCCCTTACCATACTCAAATTTGGTATGTCACTTGGCTTAACTATGCTTTCATATTTTGCATTAACTAAATTCAAGCAAAATATGACAAAAAAGAACATTGAAAAAGAATTTCTAGCTAAACAAATTGAAAATCAACCAGAAACATTGTCACCTTACAATAATGAAAACCCGATTTTTTCTGATTTTAATCAGGGAAAGAAAAAAAATAACACACCATCATTTGGGTCATCTTCACTATCAAAAGTAGCTGAATCAATTGTACTAAACCCAATAAATAATATGTTCGTACTTGATACTTGTATATCAGGAGAGAGACTTTCCAGTGCAAGAACAAAAGGTGAATTTGCAGAATACGGAATAAAAGAAGGTTCTTTTTTATTTTTTGTATATATAGCAGACAAATTAATAAAGAAAGGAATTGAAACCGCATCTGAAAAAATATTAAAAAGTCCAATAAAACTGGATGCAAAATTTTTATCCACAAACTTAGCAGAGAATATACTTAAGCAAAAATCACTTCAAGATGAAATAAAGGAATTTAGTAAAAAATTCGGTAAAAATTGTGATACGAATGCTTTATATGAATATATATTTAAAAATCAAAACAGCACAGTTGTAGAAGCAGCAAAAAGTTCAGGAATTATTTCTACAATAAAAACAGGGCAAATTGACACAAGAAAATATATCGACGTAAAGAAAATGCAAGAACTTGCAGAAAATCTGCAAAAATTCATATCATCTTCAACCAATTCAAATAATACAAAATCCTATCTAAACAAAATTAAAGCATTAAAAGTAGGTTCAACAATGCTTAACATAGGAGTATGTTGTTTATTCTTAGGTTATGTTGTTCCCAAAATGATGTATGACTACAGAAAAAAACATCAAAACGGAAAAAATGATTTCCACGTAAAAACAGAATATGAAAAAGAACTCGCAACAAAACATGCAAAATCACTTTAAATAAGAAAAATATATGCTATAATATTAGTAGTAAGGAGTGTAAAAGAAATGTTGACATCATATTTAGCAATGCAAAATGCTATTTTAGCTCAAAATATGGCTACATCAAGGATGATGCAGAATGCAGACAATATGATGGCATCTGTAAGTTTTGGAAACAGTTTGCCGCTTCGTCCTTCTTTTGCAAAAGCAAACGAAGCTGAACTTCAAACAAAAGCAGATGAAACAAAAGTATCTATTTTGCAAAAAATCATTGATGCAATTCAAAAGAAATTAGGCAAAGATATCGAAAAATCAACACCAAAATATTCCGGTGTTAACTACGTTGCTTAAATACTTATTATTAATACTTTTGAGCTTTCCCTTTCAATATGATATAATCTGTCTATGAAAGGTAGATTTTGATGCGTAGAGAAAAAGCAAATAAAATTTCTTTAAAATTTATATTTTTCCTATTAGTTATATTTTCTGTAATTGTTTTCTATATAAGCCAACCAAGTGATAACAAAAAAATTAACAAATCCAAAACATTTGAAGAGATGTTAGAATATTCAAACACTAGTTTTACAAACAAAATAAAAGAAAAAGGAAACAATAGAATATCTGAAGATTATAAAAAAGAAAACAAAGTAAAAACATTAAATCAAACACAATATATACCACAAAAGCCAATAGAACAGGCAAATTATACAACAACTAATAATTATGATAGATTACTGGATTCACTATCGGAGTATCCAGCTAAGAGCATATCATCTGCGACAAATATCGTAAATAAATTATTAGTATATAAAGGATATCCTCAAAATTGTTTAAGAGTAGTTTCAAGTGATATTGATCAATCAAAGTCAAAAACAGAAGGAAGTTATCAAGTTGCAAATTTTGATTTTAGTTCAGGCAATATGTATATAAGCAGCAAAATGTTATATGAGCTTGATACAAAAGTATTAATTGCAATAATAGCGCATGAACTTGACCATTTTGACAAACTGGTAAAAGTATGTAAATACATGGGATTACAACAATTCAAGCAATTATTGGAAGATAATAAAATAAAAAACATAGATGTTTCTTTTTGGAGCAGAGCATCAATGTATGCCAATCTAAAAAATTTTAATGGGGAATATTATAAACAAGCATTAACAAGATTTATAACTCAAAATGATTTAGAACTAACAAGTTCATATTCTGACTTTTACAGACTATCAGAAAATATAAGAAACCCATTAGAAATAAGCGCCTATGCAGAATCGGACTATGTATACAGACACTTTAACATTCCGATAGAAGAAGGTCCGATGAAGATTCTGATTAAAAAGTTCAATGACGTAGATTGGGGAATATATAACACAATCTCACAAAATCCGTTAATAAAGGAAGAGAGAATTGCCATTTTTGATTATTTCTTTTTAGAAGCAATAATTACAAGATTTCCTGACTTACAAAGTATATACAATGAATGCCGTCTACAAAAGAATGGAGATTTAACAGCATTTTGGTATGCTTTTGAAAATAATGTAAGAAGTTTCTACCAAAAAGGAGAAATGGACAAAGAAACATATAATAAAATGCTCAATATACTAACTATAACAGAATCAAAAATAAAACAGGGAATAACAGATGAAGAAATAGCAACAGCATTAAAATACAAAATAAATACTCTTTTCTCTAATTTAGTATATCCAAATGCATTACAAAATTTAGAGAAAACAACTATAAATTACCTAAAATATATAAAAGAGAAAAATATAAATGATGCTGCACAAGAACTAAAATGTATTCTAATATTAATAAATATGGAGAATGAAATAAACACAAGAAATCCGGAAATCAAAACATCTTTATATTATATAAAAATACCTGAAAGCCTTACAAAAATATATAAAGTAGCAGATAAAAGACAAATGTTTATAAACATATATAACAATCCGGCATTCAAATCAACTTTAGAACAAAATCAAACAGAACAAAAACATTTAGAAAAATTATTAGCACAAAATAAACTTGACATAAGAATTAATAATTAAATCTAACCATAAAAATATATAAACCTCGACTAAATGTATGGTATGACTTCCAATATCATAAGATTTATGCTTTAATTTACATATAATAATTAGAGAATAGTATTATGATAAAGATACTCAAAACAGAAGACAATAAAAAACTTCTAAAACTAAGTATAAGTGAAGCTGTATCAGGTTCTTGGTTTAGCTTAATAGAACCTAATGAAGAAGAAATAAAACAGGTTTCATTGGTACTGGGTTTAGATGAAGATTTTCTTTTAAACTCATTGGACTTAGACGAACGTTCTCGTATAGAAATTGAAGACGGAAATACACTTATAATTACAAATCTCCCAATTATGACGGAAGATGGATGCTTTGATACTCTGCCATTAGGTATAATATACACACCAACTTCCATTATAACAGTATGTTCAAAAGATAATAATATCCTGTCATCGTTTAATGAAACAACAGCATATTCATTTGATACAAGAAACAAAACAGAATTTATGTTAAAGATTCTGTATCGTTCAGTTAAATTTTACTTGAAATATTTAGACATAATAAACAGAACAACAGAAAATATAGAAATAGAACTTCAAAAAGCAACAAATAATAAAGCATTATTCCAATTGATGGAAATACAGAAAACACTTGTATATTTTTCAACAGCATTAAAAGACAATGATATAGTATTGCAAAAAATAATGAGAATGACAAAATCTTCAGCAAATTTATTAAAAACAACAGAAGAAGACATAGATATGTTAGAAGATGTTATCATAGATACAAGACAGGCAATCGAAATGGTAGATATGCACAGAATGATTCTTGAAGCAATGATGGAAGGTTTTGCATCTATAATAAATAATAATCTAAACTTAGTAATGAAATTTTTAGCTGCAATAACAATTATTATGTCTATTCCAACAATGATAGGCGGGCTATGGGGAATGAATGTTAAAGTGCCATATGGAAATAATCCTTATGGTTTTCTAATAGTTGTGGCATTATCAATAATAACTTCCACAGTAGTAGTATTTTATTTCAGAAAAAAAGGTATGTTCTAAATTGAAAAACGGATCTATATTAATAATATCAAACGATAATAAAAAGGGAATTCACATTTCAGAAAAGATAAAATTACTAAGAGAATGTGACACCATAAGAATAGTTTCATATATAGAGGCAATATCGGTTCTAAATTCAACACAACCCTCATTGATTCTTGTATATTGTTCAAGTTCCGATTCAATAAGCATTATAAAAGAAATAAGAACAATAAAAGCATTAGATAAAGTACCAATAATATTTGTAATGGATTCATTGGTAGAAAATTTATTAATGTACGCATTTGATAATGGAATAGACGACTTTTTCTTTTTAACAGATACCGATTCCGTCATTTTAATGCGAATATTTCTAACATTACAAAAGTCTATTTTATACAAACAAATTGATATTCATAATGAGATATTGGTATCAGCAAATATTATAGATAAACAAACGGGTATATATAAGAAAGAACAAGCACCAATTGCCTTAAGAAATTTCTTTAGTAAAAGTATAGAAGAGAATCTTGAAAATACAGTATTTATGTATTTGCGTCCAATACAAATAGAAAACAAAAGATTAAATCTTCAAAAGATAGCATCAGTAGTAAAATCAGTTCCAAGAGGAAATGATATAATCGCATATGGAAAGAGTTCCGGATTTTATCTGATACTATATAATGCAGGCATTTCAGGTGCAAAATCAGTAGCATCAAGAATAAGAAATACGCTTGCAAGCACCTGCAAAGTATATGCCATTGCAGCAGAAATAACAAATTCATTTGAAGAAATGGAGCCTATACTATACCAAAGTTTAAAAGATCAAATCGCAGCAGGAAAAGAATTCAATTATTTATATGACCTAACATTCAATGAAGCAGCAGAGGTTATAGAAGTTCGTGATGAAAACGGAAAGAAGTTTAAAGATTTCAAAAAAGAATTCCATACTAATTTTGAAAAAATAGTAGCACCTGTTTTCTATCAAATTCAAACAGCAAACGCGGAAAAGTTTCCAAATGCCAAAATTGATTTTTCCATAGAAGAAACAGAAAGTAAGTTTACAATTTCACAAGATAATATATCGAGTGAACTTATAATCACATATCCAACATATATAAAGTTAATTATGGACATAAAGCATAATGAAGAAGAAAAACAGCCGGAAATAAGAAGATTAACATTTGACTTTGAAGATTTTTCAGCAGAGAAACTTACATCAATATTAAATGATGTAATCAGTGAATTTTCGGCGAGATTAAATCTAAACATAATGCACACAGCGGAATAAATTATGACAAACAAAAATAAATTATTAATATCATCCTCAGCCAAAAAGACAATAAGAGACTCTGTACTTTTAGCGCAAGAACTTGGGACTGGTATTGAAATCAGCAGAGTTCCATTATTTAAAAACAAAAATCTTACAGTAAATGATACTATTGAAATTTTAAATAAAGATTTAGCAGATTTTAAAGATAGAGTAACACTGCATGCAATGTTTTCAGATGTAAATGTTGCAAGTTCAGATTGTCTATTAAGAGAAATTGCCCAACAAAGATGTATTGAATCATTGGAAATAGGTAAAGGAATAAAAGCAGATACAGTATTATTTCATACCGGAAACAAAGGCACAAAGCATTATGGTTCTATTGAAATATTTAAAAAGAATTTTATCTCTTTCTGGAAAGAATTTATAAAAGAGTTTGAAAAGGCGAATATTATTGCGGTAATAGAAAATGTTTTTGAAACATCACCTCAATTTTGCCTTGATTTATATGAAAAAATAGATTCACCATATTTAAAGCTTGCCTTAGATTGCGGACACGTAAATTTATATGCACATGATACAAATATAATTGAATGGTTGGATGCATATGGCAATAATTTATATCACTTGCACATACACAACAATTTCAGAGAAAATGATGACCATTCTAACTTAAACAAAGGAACATTAGATTATGCAACTATTCTAAAAAAGATAAAAGAATCAAAAATAGACCCAACATTTGTTCTAGAGATGTTTACTGAAGAAGATATAAGAAAGAGTGTAAAAATATATAACTCTATTATGTTCTAAACACTATAGGAATCTTAAATGAATATAAAAACAGAATTATTAAATGAAAATATTTTAAAAATAACGTCAAAAAGGACACTACTATATTCACTAATAATAAATATATCATTTATTATCATATTTTTTACTGCTTTATATGCCTTTCATAATTTTATTGAATCATATCAAAAAGTATCTATAGGAATAATAAAAGATAAAAAGCTTTGCAACATAGAGCAAGATTTTTTCATATATGGAAAGAAAAATACAAAAGCCGAATACATAGAAATGAAGCAAGCAAAATTATATAAACATTATAGTAGAGGTATAACAAGCTATTGTGTTGAATTACCTTGTGAAATAGACCATTCAAAATTTATACTATATAAAAACTATACGCTAAATAGAAAATTAACACAATGGATTACAAATAAATTTAATGAATTGAATAATGATACCTCTCTTAATTCCTTTAAAATAGATATACAAAGAGGTGATTTTTATAAAAGTTCATATTTCTTGTTTGATATATCAAGTGCTATTATATTATTTATTTTTTCATTTTTAATTTTTGGTTCTATTCCATACAGAAGTGAACTATTAATAGATAAAGAAAAAAACATAATTCAAATAAATAATTCTACATTTCTTTTTAAAAATTTCCCAAATTTTCACAAAATAGAATTTGAAATTTCGAAAATAAAGAACATAGATAAAAAAGACATAGGAAAACTATTTCAACCAATAATATTTACAACAGAGAATGGCAAAATATATAGTTTCAATATATTACAATTATCACAAAAAGGAATGGAAGAACCTTTGAGTATAATAAAAAACTTTTTAAATATCTAACATAGTAAAAGTTTAATGTTCAAACTTAATTTCTTTTAGCCCGAATCCATTCAAATCAATCTGAACATTAGTTGAATCAATAGAAATTAATTCAGATTTTTCTTCATTATAGTCTATACTCCAAGTTCCAAGAAAAAGTGGTTTATCTTTAGTAAAAGCATAGGCATATACAATTAATCTGTCAGGATTATTTTTATCCCAGCCAATTGGAAAAATATCCCATAAATAATCTTTTAATTCAATCTGTTTATTTTGACGCCACCAATATATTATAGCTTCTCTGACGGCAGTTAATCTTTTCCAAGATTTTGATTTAAAATCATAAATAATAACATTAGTCTGCCAAGTTTCATATAAATTAGAACCTATTTTTTCTTTAAAAGCAATCTTTGTACTATCTTTAGACCAATCTATCGGAAAAAGTGTTTTAAATTGGTATTCTTGTAAATAATCCATTCCAACAGTAAAAATAGGTTTTACATCACCTTGCATAACATTTGTTTTAAATAAAGCTTCATATGCATCATTAATATTTTCTTTAACGGGAATATAATAAGCCGATGATGATGTTTGAGAATATTTCGGATAAAAGAAACATTTAGTATACACCATTTTTTTATTATCTGGAGACAATATCCCTGGGGACGCAATTGTCCTTTGAGCAACAAGTTTTGTTAAGTCAATATTTCTTTGACCGGGAGGTGAATTATAACTCACAACTCTATAATGAGGATCAGGTAAAATAATTTCACTATTTTGTTCAAAAGATGGTTCAGGTATTATAAAATCTTTTCTCTTTTTTTCAGCTGATAGCTTATAATAATCATCCATTGTAATAGGCATATTAGACTTATCGATATTATGATAATAAGTCTTCTTTGATGGTGGTAAATGAAGTTTTTCTCTAACCTTTTCTTGCAAAGTTCTAGGGTCATATTCCTTTTCTGGTTCTTCAACTTTAGATGAATCTAATACTTCAGAATTTAAATATAAAGGATCAGGAATAACCTTTTCAGCTTTTACAAAAGAAGATGCCAGTATTAAACAAAATAATAAAATTAAATAATTTCTCATTAAACAAGACCTTCTTTAACAGCTTGAATTGTCGCTTGAGTTCTGTTTGTAACATATAATTTTTGCAAAATACTATGAACATGCGCTTTCGCTGTAGAAAGAGTAATAACAAGTCTCTTAGCAATTTGAGAGTTATTTAGCCCTTCAACAATTAATGCTAACACTTCAATTTCTCTATCGGTAAGGCCATAAACATTTTTTGCATTTTTATTTACTGATGAGATATTATTATCAAGAGATGTCGAAGTTTGCCTTTTTACACTTGATAAAACCAACCTTGCAATAGCAGGGTCTAACCAAGCAGTACCTTCTGCTACAGCTTTGATAGCAGAAATCATTTGTTCTTCATTAGCCCCCTTCATAATATATCCGTCAGCCCCTGCAGATAAAGAATCAAATACATCATCTTCTGATTCTCTTGAAGTAAATATCAAAACTTTAATATTAGGATTAGACTTCTTAATTAAAGAAGTAGCTTGAATACCATCCATTTCCGGAAGTCCTATATCCATAAGAATAACATCAGGATTCAGCTTCAAAGCAAGTTCAACACCCTTTTTACCATTTTCAGCTTCCCCTATTAAGTTAATGTCCTTCGAATTTTCAAAGACAAGAGAAAGCCCAAGCCTTACCATAGTATGATCTTCTACAAGTAAAACCTTTATACCGTCCATAATTTATCCTCATTTTTTAACATAACGGAATCAAGCAGAACAAAGAAAAATTCACTACCTTTTCCTTTATCACTTTCAAGCCAAATTTTACCGCCATGTGCATCTATAATTTGTTTAGACAAATAAAGTCCTAAACCGGTACTGATAGAACGTTTTTCCTGAGTTCCTTGTGAAAAACGCTTGAATAACTTAGGAATATCCTTCTTGTAAATACCTTCTCCGTTATCTTTTACAGAGAAATGCAAGTCATTTGACTCAATTTCTGCTTTTACTTCAATGTATCCGCCATCTTGAGTATATTTAACAGCATTACCAAGTAAATTTATAATAACTCTTCTTATTTCATTTCTATCAGCCAAAACTTCTGCAGAATCTAAATTTTTATATATTTTCTCAATTTTTTGATGTTTTGAATCAGCAATTGGTAAAACTTGTTCAATACATTCATCAAGAAGTAAGGAAAAATCAAAAGGTGTTTTAACTAATTTTAAACGCCCGGCTTCATACTTATAAACTTCTAATAATGTATTAACTAAGCCAAGCATGTCTTCATGACTTTTTTTCATTGTTTTTAGTAGCATTTGCTGTTTTTCATTCAAATCACCAAGTTTCCCGTTCAGGAAATATTCTAAGGTTTGTATTGAAGCTACAGAAGGCGTTCTAAGATCATGAGTCAGAGTTGCAATAAAATCTTCTCTAAGTCTATCCATTTCCTTTTGAAAATGAACGTTTCTTATTACAAACACATATTTTTCTTGTTCATTTTCTGATTTAGCAAGTATATAAGCACAACTAATCTCAACAGGAATTTTATTACCATTAACAACATTTATAACATTAATTTCTCTGAGCAAATTTTCATCTTTGCTTGATAACACTTCATTCCAATCTATTTCCTTTGCTTCAAAAAGATCATTTACATTTTTTGTTTTTAAAATTTCTTCAGACAAACCAAACAATAACTCACAGGCAGGATTTACATCCAAAACAAAGCCATTAGAAGAAAGAAGTATTATACCATCAGCACAATTGTTTATTATTGCAGATAATCTTTCATTCATTTCAATAATATCAGCTGTTTTTTCTTTTACAAGCTCTTCTAAATTTTGAGAATACTTCGTCAATTGTTTGTTTGTCTGTTCCAATTTTTCAATCAAATGAGATCTCTCATAGGCATTTTTTATATTTATAATAAGTTCATCATTATCCCAAGGTTTTTCAATATATTTATAAAGACCAACCTCATTTATAGCTCTAATAGCATTTTCTTTATCGGCATAACCAGTAAGTAAAATCATACTGGCATTTGGATACATTTCCTTTGCTTTTGAAAGAAACTCCAATCCATTCATTTGCGGCATCATAAAATCAGAAATTATTACATCTCTGGAGTTTTTTTCCAAATATTTAAGCGCCTCAATAGGATCATTAAAAAAAGCGGCATCACAAAATCCTTCTAACATAAATAAAGATTTTAATGAAGAAGTAACAAGTTTATCATCATCAAGAACTAGTATTTTATATTTTTGCATACACGCTCCCTAATAAAATGATAGTTTAAAATGGTCAAAGAAACAAATATTGTTACAATATTAAGATTGAGTTTCTCTAAGTTTTTCAATATCAAGCTGCTTAACTTCTAAATCTTTAATAGTAGACTGAAGCAATATAATTTCAGCTTTTAGAGCAGAAATAACAGATGGCAGTTTAAGATAAGCTTGTTTATCATTTATACGTCTAATATGAGCAGTTAAAGATTGAGACTCAATCTGAGCATCTTCCAAAGTTTTTCCTGCAGTAACTTTCAAATAATTTTCAATATTTTTTTCAGCAGAACTAATTTGTTTTTTTAATTCAGATTCTTGCTTTCTCAAAGAATCAATTTCATCTTGAAGTTCCTTACGTTTCAATGCTTCATTTGCAGATATTACAATATTTGATTGTAATAGTTCAGAAATTTCAGAATCAATTGAATTTTTAGCAGCAGTATTAATAATTGCTTTCAATCCATTACCGGCAGAATGTGCTTCAATATATTTAGCAGCTTCTACAAGAGCAAGATATCTTTGATAAAGCGTTTGTTCTTCTTCTGAAAATAAAGAAGGATCGAAGTCATTTTCAGAATACTGCAAAATTTCAGCCTCTAAATTAAAAATTCCTTGCTGGCAAGACAATAAAGAACTATTTAGTTGTTCTAAGTTAGCCTTTTCTGCAGCAATTTTAAGATGTGCAGAAATTATAGCATCAACCTTATTTTTAGAAACTTGCAACATTTCTAAAGTAGGGAAATTCTCATCAAGCTCCATTATTTCAAGTTCTAAATCATCTTTACGAGATTCTTGTAGTTCAATATCTTGATTCAAAGTAGCAATAGAAGCTTTATAAGCTTGAATTTTTTCTTCTTTCTCAGCATCTGTCATTTGAACTTTAGGATTTTTTTTAGCTTTCTTCGGTGGATTTCGCAAATCATTCAATGCAGAACTAATATTACTTCTTCTATCTCTAAGAGTTTGTATTGCATTTATCAACTGATCACGTTGATTAACTTTTTGTATTCTTTTAATTAAAGCTTGATATTCCTCATCAGAAGAAACAGAATCCAATTTTGTTTGTAGTGTTTCAATTTCAGCCTGTTTTGACAGAATTTCATCTTTGCAATTTTGAATACTTGTCGAAACAGAAGAGTTAGCTTCTAATATTCTAAAATCAATACTTCCTAGCCGAGAAACCGTTTCTTCTCTTTGACCAAAAAGTCTTTGGACATATTTTAGCAAATTTGTAGCCGACATTCTGCTCAATATACTGGATGCAGAAGAAGACATTAAATTCGAATAAGCATAATGAAATTTATCAGGAGGCATGTTTTCTTTGATAGAAGGAAACATAGCATAAAATTCAGGAAAAGACATGCCCTTTTTCAGATCATGATTACAACAATAGCAAGCTTCAACCAAATTAATATCTGCATTATTATTTTCCTCCTCTAAATTTTGTGGAGAAACATGGTCAACAGTACGGGTTAAAGGGCGCATATTTCTTTTAAGAAGTTCTAAAGCTTCTTCAGGTTCCATATTATATACCTGTTGAAAAATTGCATCACCTTTCAAGAAAGACTTATCTTCAGCAATTTTTTGCAATTTTCTGAAAAATTCAATTTCTTCACGATTTTCAATTTTTTTAGCAAATGTTAATTCTTCAGAACGAACAGCTGATTCAAGTTTTTCCAATACACTTTTAATATCACCTTGTAAACGATGAGATTTTGAACTAAGCATGCTTTTTGCAAGAGATTCTATTTGAGCCTCACTATAAACCTTGCATCCACAATATGCACAGTGATTAGTAGGATTAATAATAGAATCTATATCATATTTTTTCGCACGAAAAGTTACAATATCACCAAAAGAATTTTCATTTTTACGATTCATAGGTGAATATGTTTCAGCTTTATCAAAAACAAATCTTTGTTTAAAAGGATTATATAAATTACTTACACTTTGAATTTTCACAGTCAATCTCTCAAACGTATCACTTAGAGAAAATATGAATAAAAGATTTTTTGTTACTATATTAAAAAAGATTTACAAGACCCTCAAAAATACTTGTAAAATTTTGTAAATAGGAGAATAAAAACTAACAATAACATAATTTAGAATTTTTATATACAGATGTCTTTTGTGTTTAGAAATAATATATTAATTCTCATTCAGAATTAGGAAAGAGAGGGTAGTTTATATGAGAATTTTGTTCAATCAAACTTATGGCATTGGAAACATTAATGCTTTACAGAATAAAAAAGCAAACAAAATATATACCAATGCAACAACAAGTGACGTAGTATCTTTTTCGGGGAATATAGAGCGTCATAAAATCAAAGTAGAGCCTGATACAGCAGAATTTGTTGCAAACAGCTTATCAACATCAACATCAGGACACAGAGCACCATATGGTTCAAAAACTTTTAATCCCGAGATAGTAGAACTAATGACCCTAGGCGTAGCAGAATATGCAAAAGAGGCTGCAGCAAGAGGCAACAAGAAACCGGTAGTATTAATTGGTGGAGACACAAGACAAGCCACAAAAGAATCACTTCCATTAATAAAAGATACACTGGTAAATCAAGGTGTAGATGTAATATATATAAAAGAACCGGTACCTACACCATTACATGCTCTAATGACAAAAGAAAATGATATTGATGTATCAATTTTATTAACAGCAAGCCATAATCCTTGGAGTGATGGAGGATTTAATTTAGTAACAAAAGAAGGCGCAATTGCCCCACCAGCTGTAACAAAGAAAGTAGCACAAAATATTGTGGACTACGCAAAAAAAGGAGTATATACAACCGACAAAAGAAAAAAAGGAGATGTTACAGAAACATATCCATATAATATGTACAGAGATAAACTAAATTCATATCATTTGATAGACTGGGATGCTATAAAAGATGCCGGAATATCAATATACTATGATGATTTAAAGGGTACAGGCGGAAATGTATTCCCAAAATTATTAAAAGAATATGGAATTCCTAATAACTTTGTAATTTCAGGAAAGAAAGAAGGTCCAAATCCAACAGACGCAAATTTAACAGAAGTTAAAGATTGTATAAGAGATGACAAAGCAGAATTAAAAGTAGGGTTAGCAAATGATGGAGATGCTGATAGATTTGGAATCATAGATGAAAAAGGAAACTTTATAACTCCTAATGATGTTATTTTGCTTGTAGCACACCATTTAGCAAATAACAAAGGATTAAAAGGAGATATTATAAGAAGCCAAGCAACTTCGTCACAACTAGATTTGTTTGCAAGAAATAATGGTCTAAATGTAATACAAACACCTGTAGGATTTAAATATATAGGTGAAGATATTCTCGGATTAAGAGAACAAGGTAAGGATATATTAGTCGCAGGAGAAGAATCCGGCGGACTAACAATAAACGGACATATACCGGAGAAAGACGGAATTATAGCTTTACTAACTATCTTAGATTTAATGGCAACAGAAAATAAACCAATATCTGAAATTTTAGAAGAAACAAAAAAAGGTTTAAATTCTGAATTTAGAGCAGATAGCTTTAGCCAAAAGTTAGAAAAAGAGTCAGATAAAGAAATCATAATGAACAGAATGAAAGAAATTTATACAAAAGCTCTTGAAGGAGAAACAACTTTTGGCGACTTTGAAATAGATGTTGAAAAAACAAAAGCAAATGCAGAAGAAATGGAAAGATATCGCCAAGGCGGAGATGGAGTAAAATTATACTTTACAGACGGTTCATCAATATTAGTAAGAAAGAGCGGAACAGAACCCAAAGTAAAAGCATATATTGAAACATATAATGATTCTGCAGAGATAGCTGATGCAAATGTTGTAAAACTAAGAAATGAACTTGAAAAAATATTTGAAATCAGTCCTAAAAATACAAGTTTTAAAGGGACAAATAATGAAGTACAAGTAAAGATACCGGATATTGATTTATCACAATATAAAGTAAATGCCGCAGAAGCAACGAAAGATATACAATCAAGAATCGGAGTAAAAGGTCAATTTCTAAACTGGATTGGAGAATTACCGCAAACACAGCTAAAGAATATTGATAATATATACAACCTTGCACAAGAAGCAAAAAAAGGTGGCTACACAGACTTAGCAATACTGGGAATAGGTGGTTCAAGACACACGACTGAAGCAATGATGAAAATGTTGGGAAAAGATGCAAACGTGCATTTTTACTCAGCAGTTGACGGAGAAAGTTTCAGAAGATTTACAGAAGGACTTGATTTAGATAAAACAAAATTCTTAGTTGTATCAAAATCCGGCGGAACCTTAGAAACAACAACAGCATATGAAGCAGCAAAAAAATTAATGCAAGAACATACACAAAAAAATGATGTTTCAGATAAATTTATTGCAATGACAGATGCTTCAAGTGAAAAAAGTAATCTAAGAAGAGCTGTAGACAGAGGCGAAATTGATCTTTCAGGACTTGTACATGATGATGTTGGCGGAAGATTTTCAATATTTGATGATGCAACAATCTTTACAATGGCATATGCCGGAGTTCCAAAAGAAGATATCATAATAATGTTAAAAGCATCAATAAAAGCACAGAAAGAATTTTTAAATCCAAACATAAACGAAAATGAAGCACTTCAATTGGCAGCATTCAATTTGGATTCAAAAACAAAGGGAAAAAGCAAACACTATGTTGAATACTTTTCTGATGCATTTTCAGGAACTACACTTTGGGACAAACAACTAAACAATGAATCTCTTAAAGCCCAAATTTCAACAGAAACAAATATCGGTCCAGGCTATCTTCACTACAATGCAGAAGCAGATTTAGATGAAGCAAATACAGATTCATATTATACATTTGTATACCCAAAATCTGATGAAAAAACAACAAATGCTGTTATAAAAGGGGTAACAACAGCATATTCAAAACAACATCCTGTGACAGAAATAGAAATTAAAGATTTTAGTCCGGAATCAATTGCTAGATTTATAGAACTAAAACACTTTGAAACTCTATACACAGGGAATATGTTAAGACGTTACAACGGAAATGTCACATCAGAGAATGAAGCATTACCTGAAGTATTACAACCTAATGTAGAAAAATACAAGAAAGAGGTAAAGGCAAATCTATAAATATATAAAAGACAAAAAGGCACTCTTAATTGAGTGCCTTTTATATATTAAAAAGAAAAGGCTGATTTATTCAGCCTTTTCTTCAATATAGATTAATATTTACTATTCAGTAATTTTATCTACAACACCAGCACCAACTGTACGGCCACCTTCTCTGATAGCAAATCTCATACCTTGTTCGATAGCTACAGGAGAGATAAGTTCAACGTCCATAACAACGTTATCACCAGGCATTACCATTTCGCCATCAAATTTGATAGAACCGGTAACGTCAGTTGTTCTGATGTAGAATTGAGGTCTGTAACCTGGGAAGAATGGAGTATGACGACCACCTTCATCTTTTGTTAATACATAAACGTTAGCAGTAAATTTAGTGTGAGGTTTAATAGAACCAGGAGCTGCTAATACTTGACCTCTTTGAACTTCAGATTTATCAACACCTCTTAATAAAGCACCGATATTATCACCAGCGATACCTTCATCAAGAAGTTTTCTGAACATTTCAACACCAGTTACAGTAGTCTTTTTAGTTTCGCCGAAACCAACGATTTCAACTTCTTGACCAACTTTAACTTTACCACGTTCAACTCTACCAGTTGCAACAGTACCACGACCTGTAATAGAGAAAACGTCTTCAACAGGCATTAAGAATGGTTGGTCAACATCACGTTCAGGAGTTGGGATCCAAGTATCAACTGCATCCATAAGTTCCCAAATTTTGTCAACCCATTTATCTTGACCACGACCGATTGTTGGGTTAGCTTGAACAGCTTCTAAAGCTTTTAAAGCAGAACCTCTGATGAAAGGAGTATTGTCGCCGTCGAATTCGTAGCTTGATAATAATTCTCTAGCTTCCATTTCAACTAATTCTAACAATTCTTCATCTTCAACCATATCACATTTGTTCAAGAAAACTACTAATTTTGGAACACCAACTTGTCTAGCAAGTAAGATGTGTTCTCTTGTTTGAGGCATTGCACCATCAGTAGCTGCAATAACAAGAATACCGCCGTCCATTTGAGCAGCACCTGTAATCATATTTTTTACATAGTCTGCGTGACCTGGGCAGTCAACGTGAGCATAGTGTCTTGCATCTGTTTCATATTCTACGTGAGCTGTAGAGATTGTTATACCTCTTGCTTTTTCTTCTGGAGCTGCATCGATTTCATCAAACTTTTTAGCTTGAGCTTTACCAACAGCTGCCATACAAGATGTGATTGCTGCAGTTAATGTTGTTTTACCGTGGTCAACGTGACCTACAGTACCAATATTAACGTGCGGTTTGGTTCTTTCAAACTTTTCGCGTGCCATGAGTTTAAACTCCTTTTTTCTTTAATATGTCTACTTTTTTGAATTTTCTATCTTATACATTTTAGCCCTTGATGGGACTTGAACCCATGACCTTTCCCTTACCAAGGGAATGCGCTACCTCTGCGCCACAAGGGCATGAATGCTTGCCCAAATTTATGCGCCTTCCCAACGGGAATGCTACCTCTTCTGAAACGATACTTAATCGTTTCACTCGGCAGAGTCTCTGCGCCACAAGGGCTCATAAAAAGAATGGGCAGAGGTGGATTCGAACCACCGTACACTCTCGTGAACAGATTTACAGTCTGTCGCCTTTAGCCACTCGGCCATCTACCCATATATTATTTGCAATGTACAATCTAGAAAAAGCCGGTGATAGGAATCGAACCTACAACCTACGGTTTACAAAACCGTTGCTCTACCGTTGAGCTACACCGGCATAATTTCTATGCTTCTTGTATAATATAAGGGACATAACTCATTGTCAAGGACTTTTTTATATTTTTTATTTAGTATTTTTTTAATATAATTTTATCTAATATAATATAGAACTATTTACCAATTTAATATTAGGGTTTATCATTAATAGATAGTGATTTATAGGAGGGATATTAACATGGCAAATGTATTAGAAATTACAGACGAAACATTTGAAACAGAAGTCTTAAAAGAAGAAAAACTAACTCTTGTAGATTTTTGGGCAACATGGTGCGGACCTTGCAGAAAACTTTCTCCAGTAATTGATGAATTGGCAAACGAATTTGACGGCAAAGTTAAATTTGTTAAAATAAAAGCAGATGAGAACATAGAAACAGCTCAAAAATACTCAATTAGCGGTGTTCCTTGCCTTTTAATATTTAAAAACGGACAACCTGTTGAAAGAATAGTAAATATTGTTCCAAAATCTATAATTATAAATAACTTAAACAAACATTTATAGGAAACTTTATGACATATAAACAATCAAACAATGATTTTTTCAGCTACCAAGGTACAATAAACAGAAAAGACTACGCAATCAATATGTTGATTGTAATTGCGCTATTAATCGGAATTTCTTTAGTAAGATTTGATAGTTTTGCACCTTATATAAGACCTGAATTTTTATACAAGGTTTTGATGTTTATGGTTAATTTGTTTCAATTTGTAATGTTGATGTCTGCAATTTCTCTTGTTTATAGAAGAATTGCAGATTTTTCAATATTAAAATCAACAACATTTATTGCTTGGATGAAAAAAATCTTTTTTATTTTATTTGTATTCCCTGTTCTATACTTGTTTTGCTTTAGATTTTTCATAGATATAATTCCAATTCTTCAAAACATAATTGATATACTTGTTATTTTTTTACTTGCGCCTATAGGGCTAATCACAATGATTATTTTAGTTTTTATCAAGGGCAATTAGATATTTCTCTTGATATTTGACATTTGATATTTTATACTGAACAGAAAAGGGGAAAATAATGAGTGATGATAGACTTTTCGTATCTAATAATGCAATAGGAAGAAAATGGTATTTTATTAATATATTTATTCTTACAATAATTGCTTTTGTTACACAGACTGTATTTATAGATTTTATAATTCCGCATGTAACAAGTGAAGTACATGAAATAATCGCAAAAGGTATATTATATTTTGCATATTTATTTTTTCTTATAACATTCTTTGCATTGATAGAAAGAAGACTATTTGATGTTTGCGGAAAAAGAGATACAAAAGAATATAAAAATATATCTGCCATACTTAAATTAGCAGTATTTTGTCAAATTGTTTCTTTATACTGCAACTGGCAAAAACCGGCAATTCCAATCTCATATTCAACTATAGACTTTATTGCAATGATAATGGATTTAGTATTTTTAATTATTGTATTTATATTAGGACTAAAGAAAGGTAAAATTTCCAGTCTTACATATAATGAATACAAAAATAAAATAAAGTACGAATAAATATATGAAAGAAATAAACAAAGTAATTATATGCGGTCTTGGAGGTTTAGGAAGCATATTTGCTTCAGCTATCAAAGATAGCAATAGTGGCATTTTAAAAATTTTATTGAATGAAGAACGATATAAAAAATATAAAATGACTCCAACCATCTTCAATTCTAAAGAATACAATTTTGAATATATTTTACCTGATGAAAACAACTTTAAAGCTGATTTGATAATAATTGCAACAAAAAATGATGGTTTAAACTGGGCAATAGAAAACATTAATAATTTTGTCAGTAAAGATACAATTATAATATCAATATTAAACGGAATACGAAGTGAAAAAGAAATAATCAATACATACAAAGATTCCAAAGTTATAACTTCATTTTATATCGGGCATTCCTGCATAAGACAAGAGAGAAATATATATCAAGACGGAATATATGAAATAGTCATTGGTTCAACAAATAAAAACGAAGAATATGCATTAAATAAATTAAGCTTATTTTTAGAAAAGTCAAATATAAAGTACAGAATTTCAAATTCAATAGAAGAAGAATACTGGAAAAAATTTATGATAAACGTTGGTGTGAACCAACTATGTGCATTAACAGGTTTAAGACTCAAAGAGATAAGAAACAATGATATATTAAAAAGGCAGCTTAAAGACTTAATAAAAGAGGTTGAAATAATTGCAGAAGCTGAAGGAATTACTAATCATAGAAAAATATATAATGAAGCATTACATTTTTTATTAGAAGAATTAGAAGATGCGAATCCTTCAATGTTACAAGATATAAAAGCAAAAAGAGGAACAGAAATAGAAATTTTTGCCGGAGAAATAATAAAGTTAGGGCAAAAACATAATATACCGACACCACTAAACAGAGAAATTTACAATAAAATAAAACAACTTGAGCAAAAGAATAACTAATATGAAATATATGCTATAATAGTTTTCAAGATTTATATGAGGAAAATAGAATGCCGAAAAAGTATATTTATTTTGTTGATGTAACAAACCGAGACGGAGTACAAACATCAAGATTAGGATTAGCGAAATTACAAAAAACCATTATTAATCTTATGTTGGATGACTTAGGTATAACTCAATCAGAGTTTGGTTTTCCAACAACCAAACACGAAATAAATTACTTAAACGGGAACTTAGAATTAGTAGATAGAGGTGTTATAACAAAAACCAAATTATCCGGTTGGATGAGAGGAATAGAAGAAGATGTTTTGCTATCCTTTCAGAATGTACCAAGGTTAAAGAACATAAATCTTTCTGTATCTACATCCGATCAAATGATAAAAGGAAAGTTTGGCGGGAAAAAGACACGTGAAGATATAATAAAATCAACAATAAAAGCATTAGATACAGCAGTAGCATGCGGAGCACAAATAATAGGTGTAAATGCAGAAGATGCTTCAAGAACAGACATCGATTATTTAATTGAATTTGCATTAGAATCTAAAAAACACGGTGCGCAAAGATTCAGATACTGCGATACATTGGGCTATGATGATCCAATAAGTGCATATGAAAGAATATCAAAAATAGCCCAAGAAACAAAAATGGATATAGAATTACACTTCCACAACGATTTAGGAATGGCGGCAGGAAATTCTGTAATGGGAGCAAAAGCAGCTATTGATGCCGGAGTTAATGCATATATAAATACCGCTATAAACGGAATGGGAGAAAGAGCAGGTAATGCTGACCTTATTTCTTGTTTACTCGGTGTACTAAAATCAAGCGGAATGCACGGAAGATATGAAATAGATCCGAACATAGATTTATCAAAGACATGGAAACTTGCGAAATATACATCATACGCATTTAATGTTCCTATTCCGATAAATCAACCTGCAACAGGTGACAACGCATTTGCGCATGAATCAGGAATACATGCAGATGGTGCATTAAAAGACAGACTAAATTATGAATTATACGACTATGAAGAACTTGGAAGAGGCGAACCTGAAATTGTAGAAACAGGAAGAATGATAACAACAGGTGAATATGGTGGTATAAAAGGTTTTAGAAATGTATACGAAAAAATGGAAATAGAATTCCAAGATGAAGACGAAGCAAGAAATATCTTAGAACTTGCAAGGTATGCAAATGTACATACACAAAAACCATTAACACAAAGTGAATTAAAATTCATATATTATTATCCTGATATAGCAGCAAAAATTATGACAGTTACGCCATATTATATGCCTACAGGAAATCTAAAGAAAAGAGTTGACAACAACTTCATTACACAACCGCACCTATTTGTATAAAGGAAAAAGATATGGGACAAACAATAGCAGAAAAAATACTATCTGCACACGCAGGGAAAGAAGTGAAACCGGGAGAACTGGTTATTTCTAATATAGATGTAGTAATGGTTCAAGACGGAACAGGACCATTAGCAGTAAGTGAGTTCAAAAAGCTAGGTAAAACGAAACTAAATAATCCTCAAAGAACGATTTTGTTTATAGACCATGCGGCACCAAGTCCGAGAAAAGAGTTATCTAACTCACATAAAGTCTTGAGAGATTTTGCAAAAGATTATGGCGCAATTCTATCAGAAGTAGGTGAAGGAGTATGTCACCAAAGGCTTATAGAAAGTTATGTTAATCCAGGCGAAACATTATTAGGAGCAGACTCCCATACATGCACATCAGGCGCATTAGGCGCTTTTGCGACAGGTGCCGGTTCTACTGACATTGCAGTAGTAATGGGATTAGGAAGAACATGGTTAAAGGTTCCATCAACATTTAAAATTGTTGTAGAAGGAAGTTTTCCGAAAGGCGTATATGCAAAAGATTTAATTTTACATTTAATAGGATTGATAGGCGCAGATGGAGCCACATATAAAGCCTTGGAATTCACAGGATCCGGTGTAAAGAATATGACAATGGCTGATAGATTCACAATATCAAATATGGCAGTTGAAGCCGGAGCAAAGGTCGGATTATTTGAAACTGATGAAAAAACATATGAATACTTAAAAGAACAAGGCAGAGCAGATAAATATAAAGAAATAAAAGCAGATGAAGATGCCGTTTATGAAAAAGTAATAAATATTAATTTGAATGATTTAAAACCAACTATTTCATGCCCACATACAGTTGATAATACGAAAACCATAGATGAAATGGAAAAAGTAAAAGTTGACCAAGTATATATAGGAACATGTACAAACGGAAGAATAGAAGATCTTCGAATTGCAGCAAAAATATTAAAAGGTCAAAAGGTAAATAAAGATGTAAGATTATTAGTAGCACCGGCATCAAGAAAAGTCTTTATGCAAGCATTAGAGGAAGGATTGATTTCTACATTTGTAGAAGCAGGAGCTGCAATAGTAACATCAGGATGCGGAGCTTGTGTTGGTGTTCACGCTGGAATTTTAGGTGATGGTGAAGTTTGTTTAGCAACTCAAAATAGAAACTTTAGAGGAAGAATGGGGAATACTGAAGGATTTATCTATCTATCATCTCCGGCGACAGCAGCATACAGTGCAATTAAAGGGTATATAGCCGATGTAAGGGAGGTTTTATAATGGAATTAAAAGGTAAAGCATTCAAATTTGGAGATGATATATCAACAGATCATATAGCTCCCGGCAGATTATTCCATTTACGTTCAAATCTTCCGGAATTAGCAAAACACGTTTTAGAAGACGCGGATCCTGAATTTGCATCAAAAATGAATAAAGGCGACTTTGTAGTAGCTGGCAATAATTTTGGACTTGGCTCATCAAGAGAACACGCTCCTCAAATAATAAAGATTGCAGGAGTTGGGGCTGTTTTAGCGAAAAGTTTTGCAAGAATTTTTTATCGTAATGCAATAAACATTGGTTTATTATTAATCGAATGTGATACAGACAAGATTGATGCAGGTGATGAACTTGAAATAGATGTAAAACAAGGTTTTGTTAATAATAAAACCAAGAATATAAAATTACCGTTTGCACCATTACCTGATGTAATGATAAAACTACTTAATGAAGGTGGATTAATTGAACATCTAAAAATACATGGTGATTTTGATTTAGTCTAGGAGAAAACAAATGCAAACAGTAACATTAATTCCAGGAGATGGAATAGGACCTGAAATAACAGAATCGGTTACACAAATACTAAAATCAGCTGGTGCTGAGATTAATTGGGATATACAATCAGCAGGAGCAGATGTGGCTGAAACAGAAGGTTCACCACTTCCGGATAGAGTAATTGAATCAATAAAAAAGACAAAAGTTGCATTAAAAGCACCGGTTACAACTCCTATCGGCAAAGGATTTAGGAGTGTAAATGTAGCATTAAGAAAATCGCTAGATTTATATGCAAACTTACGTCCTTGTAAAAATATAGAAGGAATAAAAACCCGCTTTGAAAATGTAGACATAGTAATTGTAAGAGAAAATACAGAAGATTTATATGCCGGTATAGAAAGACAAATTGATAATGATACAGCTGAGTCAATAAAAATAATTACCAGAAAAGCTTCAACAAGAATTGTTGAATTTGCATTTGAATATGCAATAAAAAATAACAGAAAACTTGTAACTGCAGTTTCAAAAGCCAATATATGCAAATTATCTGACGGATTATTCTTAGAATGCGCAAGAGAAGTTGCAAAAAAATATCCGCAAATAGAATATAAAGAAATTTTAGTAGATAATCTTTGTATGCAATTAGTTCAAAAACCTGAACAGTTTGATGTTCTGGTTCTACCAAATTTATATGGAGATATAGTATCAGATTTATGCGCAGGACTAATAGGTGGCTTAGGTATTGCACAAGGAGCAAATATAGGCAAAGATGCGGCGGTATTTGAACCGGTACATGGCAGTGCACCCGACATAAAAGGACAAAATAAAGCAAATCCTACAGCACTTTTGATGTCTGCTATTGAAATGCTAAAGTATATAAATCAAAATGATATTGCAAATAAAATAGAAAAAGCTCTTTTCAAAACAATAAAAGAACAAAAAGTTCTAACACCTGATTTATGCGGGAATGCAACAACTACTGAATATACAAACGAAATAATAAAAAATATGTAATCTTTTGTTAATTTTTATATATAAAAAAGATATACAAGTCAATTTTGATTTGTATATTTTTTTTATTTATATAACGAGGATTATTTATGAACATTTCATCATTAATACAAGGTTTTTCATCATACTTAGAAAATTTAAACGAAACATCAGAGAAAAACTACAATACAAGTTCATCTAATGTTAGTATTTTTATGTATTCATCAGAATTTAAATCTTATATTGCTAATGAATTGGATATTGCAGATTCATCAATTTTCTCAAAAAGTATTAATGATATTTTATCAATGGATGTAGTTAATGGTAAATTAGTAGAAAATAAAGACGAAAACACTGATTCATTTGAAACATCAGAAGATAATGAAACAGATGAAACTAATTCAATTCAACCGGAAGAAAATATTCCAAACCAAAATGAAACACCGGCTGCTGAGAATACAAATTCAGGAGAAATAGCTCAAGAAGGCGGAGAAGAAGGAACTGAAGCATTAACAGATCTTCTCAATAATTTATTCCAAGATGAAAGTGTAATTTCCGCATTAGATACTGATAACAGCGGAGAACTCGACAAAGAAGAAATATCATCATTTATCGAAACAATAAATGGTGCAGATGGTGATGCAAACAATCTTACTCTTGATGATATATTAGCAGGCATAGAACAAATCAAAGAAAAAGCAAATGAAACAGAAACGGCAGAAGAAGAAACAGAACCTGAAACAGAAGAAATAAACCAAGCACAAAATGTTGCAGCTTCAACAGGAACACCTGCAAGTTCATCAGGAAGTTTTTCAGGCGGTTCTACAGGAGGAAGTTCAATACCAAGTTCTTCTTCAAATAATTCAGTACAAGAAAAAACTCTTGATAACATGACAAGAGAAGAATTAAATTCAGAACTTTCAACAGCAGAATCTGATTTAACAGAAAAGCAAGGAGCTTTATCAGCATTATATGACGGTTCTGATTCAAATCTTCAAGCTTTAAATGAAAATATGGAAAATTTATACGACACATATTTAGAAGAACTTGAAACAGTTGATGAAGAAATGGCTGAACAAGTTGATACATTAAAGCAAGATATAGATTCAAAACAAGATGAAATAGATGCCAAAGATCAAGAAATAGCAGATCAAGAAGGTGTTGTATCAAATGCAGAAGCAGCATATAACAATACTGTTTCAAATACACAACAACTTAAATCTTCATTATCATCATTGCAATCAACAGATACATCAAACATGGATGATTCACAAATTGCAGAACTAAATTCAAAAATTGCAGAACTTCAATCAAAAGTTACAGAAGCCGAACAAGCAGAAGATGATGCAAAACAAGCTTGGGACGATGCAGAGGATGCATTAGATACACTTAATGAACAAAGAGATAGTTTACAAACAGAACTTGATAATTTAAATAATGACATGACAGAACTTGAAGCAGAAATAGTAGAAAAATACCCTGAAATTCAAGAATCATTAAACGCATATAATGAAGCAAAACAAGAACACGATAATTACAAATCAGAAGCAATTACAAGTGCAAAATCTGAAATTGAATCAGCTCAAAACTATGTAAATGAAATCAACACAGCAATTAATAACCTTGATAATAAAGAAATAGAAAAAGAATACAGCATGAATCAATATGATGCTGAAGAAGGTGAAAGACTTGTTGATGTTGCAAAACAAATGTTAGGAAGATATGGTTCTTCAACAGGATATTGTGCAACAGGTGTAAGCAGAACAATGTCTATGGCATATGGAATAAGCATGGGCGGCAATGGTTGTGACTGGGATACAAATATGGACAAACTAGTTGCAGAAGGGATGTTTACAGAAGTAACAAGTGACTACCCAACATCCGGAGACTTATCAAGTTTACCTGCAGGTGCAGTTGTATGTTGGGAAGCAACAGGAGGAACAAACGGCGGCGGAGCCCAATATGGACACGTTACAATAGCAGATGGTAACGGTGGCGAAATTTCAGACCACTATGCTTCAAATATCTATACAAGTGTTGGTGGCAGAAGCGATACTTACAGAATTTTCATACCTGTATAAACTCAGAAACAGAATCTTATTAAATTATAAAGATTTGTAACATTTTATTTATTATTTATTAATTTTGAAAGAAAAAAATTTTTCTTATGTATAAGAGAACAAAAACACGAGAGTACTATGAGATTAGAATTTCTAAAAGCAGGATTTCAAAGTTTTTTAGAAGAGTTAAGTCAAATTTCCAACAAAGAATATGCCTTAACAGATTCTGACGTTAGTATTTTCATGTATGCAAATGAATTCAAAAATTATATTTCAGATGAAATTGATGTAGATCCGAAAGTATTATCAATGAGCATCAATGATATTTTGAATATGGAAATAGTAAACGGGAAATTAGTTGACCCAAATGAAGAAGAAGACACAAAAGCAGAAGATATAGAAGAAAAAACAGAAACAGAAACTGAAGCAGAAACAACAACAGAAACAGAAGAAATTGCGCCTGAAGATAGTGCTTTAGCAATGCAAGAAGATACACAAGGTGCAACAGAAGAAGGTACAGCAACAACTGAAACAACTACTTCAGCTAAAGGCGATAATGTTCAACAATATGGAGAAAACCCAACAATCAATATGGGTGAAATTCCTGTTAGCGATATGTTAAATGAATTGTTTGAGTTAGATACAATAAAAGAAACCATAGATACAGATGTAGATGGTGAACTAAATGAAGAAGAAATTCAAACATTTTTAAATGCAATAAAAGGTTATGATGGAAATGATCAAGACATTTCATTAGAAGATATTTTCAATTCTTTACAAGCGATAGCAGATGGAAAATTCTCATTAGATCCGGAAGCAGAAGCAAAAATTGAAGAAGAAGAAAAACCTGAAGAAATAAAAGAAGAAGCAGTTGAAAGTGCAAATGAAAGCACAGGTACAACTCCAAGCAGAAATGTTGGCGGAACATCCGGAACAGGAAGTGTAGGCGGATCTTCTGGAGCAGTTCAAAGCTCAACTCCACAAGAAAAAACTCTTGATAACATGACGAAAGAAGAATTAAAATCAGAACTTTCATCTGCGCAATCTGATTTATCAGAAAAACAAAATAAATTATCTTCAATACTTGACGGTTCAGATGAAAAACTTCAATCACTTAATGAAAATAAAGAAAAATTATATGACACATATCAAGAAGAACTTGAAAAAGTAGATAAAGATATGGCTGAACAAGTTGATACTTTAAAACAAGATATCGACTCAAAACAAGATGAAATAGACTCAAAAGATCAAGAAATAGCTGATCAAGAAGGCGTAGTATCAGAGTCTGAAAATGCATATAATAATGCTGTTTCTACAAGAGAAAATTTAGAAGCTTCTCTATCCGCATTACAAGGTGTAGACACAGCGGATATGGATAGTGACAAAAAATCAGAATTAAGTTCTAAAATTGCAGAACTTCAATCAAAGATTTCAGATGCAAAAGAAGCAGAAAACAACGCAAAAGAAGCTTGGGACAATGCAGAAGAAAAATTAGATACATTAAATGAAGAAAGAGAAACTCTTCAAGGCGAGTTAGATGAACTTGAAAAACAAATGACAGATCTTGAAGCAGAAATTGTTGAAAAATATCCACAAATGAAAGAATATATGGATGCCTATAATGAAGCTGATGAAGAATACAAAGAATACAAAGAATCAGCAACCGCATCTGCAAAAGCTGAAATACAAGAAGCACAAGATTATGTAAATGAAGTAAATACAGCAATCAATAATTATGACAACAGAGAAACAGCAAAAGAATATTGCTTTGGCGACTTTGGTGAAGAAGTTTTAGAATATGCAAAACAATTTATCGGTGCAAACGAAGCAGACGGCAGTGCAGATAAATTTGTAGCAGCTTGGGGAACAACATCATCAGCAACTCCTTGGTGTGCAGCATTCGTTGATTATGTATTATCTAATTGTGAAAGTGCGGATGACGTTCCTGATTGGTATAAAAATATAGGAAATAAATGGTATTGTCCGAACGTTGATGCAGCAGCTAAAAGTGCAGATGCTATAATTAGCGCAGATGAAGTACAACAAGGTGATATTGTTTTATTTGACTGGGATGGAGATGGAACAAAAGACCACATTGGTATTGTTGATTCAACAGAAAATGGACAAGTTATAACTATAGAAGGTAATACATCAGACCAAGTAGCACAAAGAACATATAACTTAAATGATTCAAGACTTACTTTCTGTAAAATGACAGCATAATAATAAAAATCAAAATAAAAGAAAGAGCATACTCGTCAGTATGCTCTTTCTTCTTTTGTTAACCAACGTCTTGGTCTTCAAAATTTATTAAAGAATATCTGTATCAATTAAACACCAACGCCAACTTTAGCTTGAGCAACAACTTTTTCTAAAGCTTCTAAAGCGTCAGCAGGAAGTTTATCGATACCTGCTTTTTCAGTTTCTCTTGATTTTACGAAGTTAATTCTGTCGTTCATACGAGCAACAAATTGAGAAGCATATTCTTTGTTACTGAATGAAGCATCAAAGCCTTCAACATCCATAATTTCGATATCAGAGAAGTTTTCCCATTTATGGAATTTAGCACTTCCTTCAACAATAGCTTCAATTACACCTAAAGTATGAGCAGGTTTAACCTTTGTACCCATAAATTCACCAGTATTCAAGATATAACAATCAACACCATCTTCAATTAATTGTTTGAATCTTGTATAATCAACAGCTAAAGGATAAACTCTGAATGGGTTAGCATATGGTTCAACTACTAAAGCATTTGGATCAACACCTTTAGCAAGTCTTTCAGCAGATGAACGTTTAGTAGCAAGAGTAGCACCCATTGCAGAACCTAAAGAAGCACCTGATAATTTCAATACAGGAGGTATAGTAGGATCTTTCATCAACCAGAAAATAGCATTGATAGGTTGATCAATTCTATCAACTCTATTTGGTGACCATAATTTAGATTTTACTGCACGACCATTACCGTTTCTGATATCTTCAGTTACAGAAACTATTTTACCGTCAGCCATTGCAATAACACCATTATTTTGTTGAGTTAAAATATATTTGTTATCATCACAACCTATCGGATAATCTGCAGTTTTGTCAAAATAAGCAGGTTCCAATGCGATTGTATATTTATCTTCAACATTGATAATAAATGCATCATCGTGAAGAACAGTAATATCATATTTGTTATTGTGTTTAGCGTGAGTAATTGTAGATTTACCACTTCCTGATAGACCAAATACAGCAACTTGGAAAGATTTACCATCAGCAAGGTTATATCTCTTCATACCACCGTGGCAAGAAGCATAACCATTTCTAGCAGCAGCACCCCAAGCAAGAGTTAATGTACCTTTTTTATGTTCACCAAAATATCTCATACCTAAAATAGCTGCACAGTTATGTTCAGGATCAAAGAATGTTAAACCATATGGGAAATCAGGGTGACTCCAATCAGGATCAGAGAATACATAAATATCACCTTCATTGATTTTTCTTGAATCTGCATACATTTGTGCATATACTTCGTTAATGTATTGGAAGTTTAACATCCAAGAATACATAACATTTTCAAAACCTTCAGGAATTAATAAATGAGCTTTAATCATAAAGTCATTTTCTAATCCAACAACAACTTCTGTTGAATACATTAAACGGTCACGAGTGTTGTATACAGCTTCTCTGATAATTGGTAATAAATAAGCCAAATCACAATTTGGTTCACCAACAATTTTTCTGGCAGCAGCACAACGACCAACTACAGTACCATCGTTGAATAATAATTGGTTAGCACCTTGAGGCAAACCTAATTTTTCAGGCATATATACAGGCATACCTGTCAATTCTACAGTACCCGGGCTGTTTTTTGCTAATTTATAAGCTTCAGCTACAGATTTTACATGTTCTACATTGTTTCCGAAGAATGGAGCAGTTAACGTTGCTCTTGCAGGAGACATCATTTTATGCAATTCTTCTGAGTTTGAAAAATATTCAATTGTACTCATTTTCTTTTCTCCTTTCACTTGAGTATATATTTTTACAACCTTTAATTTTATTTAAAATTCTCGGAGGTTTAAACCTCCGAGAAAACTATTTTTTAGTGCGGGATTAAAGCAAGTAATACACCGGCAGCAACTGCAGAACCGATTACACCTGCAACATTTGGACCCATTGCGTGCATCAATAAGAAGTTTTGAGGATTTGCTTCTAAACCTAATTTATTAGATACACGTGCTGCCATTGGTACAGCAGAAACGCCAGCCGAACCAATAAGTGGATTAATTTTTTCTTTTAAGAATAAATTCATTATTTTAGCCATTATTACCCCAGCTGCTGTAGCTAATGAGAATGCAACAATACCTAAGAATAATATCTTCAAAGTTTCAATTGTTAAGAAATGATCTGCTTGCAATTTTGAACCAACAGTCAATCCTAAGAAGATAGTAACTATATTAATTAAGGCATTTTGCATTGTATCAGACAATCTATCAACAACACCACATTCTTTACATAGATTACCAAATGTTAAAGCCCCAACTAATGGACAAGCTGAAGGTAAGAATATCAAACAAAGAACAAGAACTGCAATAGGGAATACAATTTTTTCTCTTTTTGAGACTTCTCTTAGCTGAGTCATTTGAATTTTACGTTCAGCTTCAGTAGTTAATAATTTCATAATAGGCGGCTGAATAACAGGAACTAAAGCCATATAAGAATATGCAGCAACTGCTATTGAACCTAACAATTCTTGTTTAAGTTTTGTTGTTACATATATAGATGTAGGACCATCAGCACCGCCAATTATACCAATTGAACCTGCAGCTTGCATATCAAAACCTAAAACCAAAGCAAGTAATAAAGCACCAAAAATACCAAATTGTGCAGCACCACCTAGAAGTAAAGTTTTAGGATTTGCAATTAAAGGACCGAAATCGGTCATTGCACCTACACCCATAAATATAATCAATGGGAATAAGCCTTTATCAATACCTGCAGCGAAGATTATACCTAAGAATCCATTTGGACCAGCTATTTCTTCACCTAATGGCATCGGAATATTTGATAATAAACCACCAAAAGCGATTGGTACCAATAGCAATGGTTCAAACTGTTTTTTGATTCCAAGCCACAATAAGAAGCAGCAAATAAGAATCATTATAGGCTGACCGAAATGAGTCAAAAATTGATCAACACAGGTTCCGTCTACATGTTCAGTAGCTGTTTTAATAAAATTATAAATACCGGTTGATTGCCAAAGTTGTTCTAAACCTTCTGTTAATTGCATTTAAAACCTCCTAACCTACAGTTGCCAATACTTGACCTGTAGCAATTTTATCATTTTGAGCAACTGCCAATGAAGTTATAGTTCCGGCAACAGGAGCTTTAATAGGAGTTTCCATTTTCATAGCTTCAATAACCAAAATTTCTTCATTTTCTTCTACAGTATCACCAACTGATTTTAGAACTCTTAACACAGCGCCTGGCATTGGAGCTTTTACTTCAGTACCTTCGCCACTTGCAGAAGCAGAAGATACTTCTTCAATACCATCTTTAACATCAACATTATATTCTTTACCATTAACAACTGCTTTGCCATTTTGGAATTTAACAGCATATTTTTTGCCGTTAACAGTAACAGTACAACCATCAGAAGAGCCTGCAGCAGGTGCTGAAGCTTGTGCTTTTGCAGCAGTTTTATTAACGGAAACTTGACCTTTGCCCAATAAGAAATCTATACCTTTATCAACATTTCCATCTTTACAAGCAGCAGCAATAAACAGATTTTCATCAGTTACAGGAAGGCCTGCAGCTATTAATCTCTTTTCAGCAGCTTTTAATCCTTTTTCAGGATCTTTTTCATTCAAGTCAACAACTTTTTCAGTAGTTGGTTGCATATTTAATTTTTCACTAGCCCATTTAACTAATTCAGGATCAGGTTCGCAAGGAGTTTTACCAAAATATCCTAACAACATTTTAGCGTAACCGGGATTTGCTTGTACCCAAGGTCCTTGAACTGCGTTTAAGAAAGCTTGTTGTGCATAGAATTGAGAAACAGGTGTTACAGAAGTTGCGAAACCGCCTCTTTCAACACATTCTTTCATAGCAGCAATAAGAGCCGGGAATTTATCAAGCATACCCATATCTTTTAATTGATTTACAGTAGTTGCTGTTGCACCACCTGGTAATGGAGCTTGAATCAAAATCGGGTTAACTGCTAAAGAAATAGGATCTAAAGGATAATCTTTCATACATTCTTTAAAGATTTCTTCTGTTTCCATAACTTTCTTTATGTCTAGGCCAAGATCATATTCAGTACCTTTTAATGCATGCCACATAGAGATAATATCAGGTTGACCGGTACCGCCTGAAACAGGTTTCATAGCCAAGTCTATACCATCAGCACCACCATCTAAAGCTGCCAAATATGCAGCCAAACCTGTACCGGCTGTTTCGTGTGAATGGAATCTGATATGGAAGTTTTCACCTAATATTTCACGAGCCATTTTAACTGTTTCATATACTTTTCTTGGATTTGAAGTACCTGAAGCATCTTTAAATGCTAATGAATCAAATGGCAATCCTGAATCTAATATATTTCTTAAAACTTTTTCATAGAAAGCTACATCATGAGCGCCTTCACAACCAAAAGGTAATTCCATCATTGTGATAGTAACTTCATGTTGTAAACCGTGTTTTTTAATACTATTTGCAGAATCAATCAAATTGTTTACATCATTCAATGCATCAAAGTTTCTTATTACATTTACACCATGTTTTGCAAACATTTTTGCGTGTAAATCAATAACATCTCTTGGTTGAGAATTCAAACCAACAACATTTACACCACGAGAAAGTGATTGTAATTTTACATCAGGACCAACAGCAGCTCTGATTTTATCCATAGTTTCAAATGCATTTTCATTGCAGAAGAATATAGGAGCTTGAAATCTAGCACCACCTGCAGTTTCAAAATGTTTAATTCCTGCATTTACAGCAGCTTGAAGAGCAGGAATAAAGTCATCTACTAAAACTTTAGCACCATAAATTGATTGAAATCCATCTCTAAAAGATGTATCCATAACTTTAATAAGTTTTTTTGCCATATTTTTTCCCTCTTATGTGTCTATCTTCCAATTATTTTCTCAATTTAGCAGCAGCAACGGCTAAAGCCACTTCTAAATCACCTGCAGCGGCTTTTACAGCTGTTTTAACAGCTTGTATTTCCGCAGGGAACAACTTGTTTAAATAACTAACAACCATTCCCAAAAAACAAACAATAGCCCAAAGAATTATCAAGAAACTAAATACAGTTCCCATTCCAACAGCCATTGTTGCTAAACCTTCATTTAACATAACACATCTCCTGTTATTATCCTACATTCGTTATTTTGTTCATCTAATACTACCAATAGACCATCATCATCTATTGATTTTGCATAATAATTTCTTATTTCTTCCGCTTCTCTTATAGAAATTTTTTGACCTAAGAAATTACATCTTTTTATATATTCATCTTTGATATAACCAAAGCCTGAATCAATAAACTTTTCATATTCAGAAAAGAATTTTTCACAAATCATTTTTACAACATTTTCTATGTCATAGTTCCTGTTTTTCAGAACAAAAATTGATGTAGCCTTTTGATCAATTTTATCTATGGTTTCTTGTTTCAAGTTAATATTCAAACCAAGCCCAAGTACAACTCCATCAATTTTATTATTTGACATACCTGTTTCAGCCAAGATTCCGGATATTTTCGCCCCATCGACTAAAATATCATTTGGCCATTTAATACTTGGATTAATTCCAAAATTTTCTTCCAACACTTTGCATAATATTACAGATAAATATTGTGTTAAATTCGGGAAAGGAAAAGATTTTTTTTCCGGTTTAAGAACAATTGACATGTATAAATTTTCGGTATCATCACATATCCATTTTCTATTATATCGGCCACGCCCACAATGTTGATGAGGCGTATAGATTACGGTTCTATCATCAAAAGATGATAAATACTCAAGTGCATAACTATTCGTTGAATGTACTTCTTCCAGTGCTACTATAGTATATTTCGACATGTCTAAGTTCACCATAATCAAATTTATACTAACACAAACAAAATTTTATTTACATTCAAAAATAGATGAAATCAATTAAGATTCTTTAAAAAAGGCATCAGTTTTTCAAACATGAACTTCATTAGCAATTTATTACCAATTAATAAATTTTTCGATATACACTCAACATCCAACTTTTTGGCTATATATTCAATATTATACATTGCAGATACTATAATAATCTTAGAACAAGAATATTCACGAATTCTTTTAACCTGTTCGACTAACCACTCACCTGCTAATTTAGGTTCATAATCGGTTTCCATTTGTAAATCTGTTATTATTAAGGCAAATGGTTCTCCGACATTATGTTTTATTATATTTAATGCTTCTGCAGCCGAAGCTGCAACAATAATATCAAACGTTCCACCATACAACTGCTTAATCAAGTCAATATGAAACATCCGCCAAGCTTTTGTGTCATCAACTATCAATAATTTCTTATACATAGGTCTATTATACAACAGCATAATATTTAAGTACAAGATTGATATTTAGAGGGTTATTTTGCCATATCAAATTATCTATAATCATAAAGGAAATAGTTGGAAAATAGCATATGAATATATTTATTTACTTCAATAATATAATGCAAAGAATAAATAATATTAATTCTTTTATATCGAACCCTATAAATCATAAAGACATCAACAACCCTTTTGCCTCAATATTACCAAAAACTTATGTTTGGATTGAAGACGAAAAAAATTATTAACCAATCTTTTTTTCAATTATATATCTGGGTCTTGATTTTACTTCTTGAAATAATTGTCCCAAATATTCAGCGATTATTCCCATACACAATATTTGTACACCGCTTATAAAACCAATTGCTGCTACAATAGTTGCCCATCCGGGAACCGTAGTATGTCTTATCCATTTATCAATAAATGCACTAAAACCCAATAAAAAACTAAGGAAAGACATCATAAAACCAACAAAAGTAACTATTCTCAAAGGTATAATACTAAAAGAAGTAATACCACTTATCGCTAAAGAGAACAAAGAAACTGGTGTAAATTTAGTTTTACCTTTTTCTCTTGCTTTGACATCAAAGTAAACAAAATCATTGGTAAAACCCAGTTCATTAAAAATACCTCGTAGAAAAAGATTTGTTTCCGGAAATTTTTTTAATGATTCAACAACTTGTCTACTTACAAGTCTATAGTCAGAATGATTTACTTTTATTTCAGATCAAAGCAAATTCATTATTTTATAATTAGTGCATGTTTTTTACATAATCAATAACTTTATCTTGCGGATAACCTTTTTCAAATAATGATATTAAGCTGTCAGCTCTCATATTATCAATATCACCATCAGCTGTTTTACAAAATTCAATAGCGCTTTTTATATCCTGAATTTGAGTTTTACCGACACTTAATTCCCATAATATTTCAGATAATTTACTATTAATTTTACCTGAGGAATCTTTACATTGCTGAAGCATAAATAGAATATCCTCATAACGTTCACCATTCTGACACATTATAGAACAGATACCGGCACCTTCATCATTCACATTAATCTCATCTTCATTCATAGCCGCATATACAATATCATTAGCATTCTGAACAAATTGTTCTTCATTCATTGGTTCAGCAGCAACTACAAAGAAATTATGTGCAAGAACATATAATACATCCATTGCATTTTCATCAATATTACCTTCTTCATCTTTTATCAAAGGTAAAAGTTTTAATAAATTAGATTTATCTTCAAAGAATTGAGAAAAGTATACAAAGAATTCTTTTATATTTTCATTTCCGCGAACTTCAGGAAGCAAAGCAGAAACTTCTTTACCGCCAATAACAGCAGAACTCAACGAACAAATATTCTTAATATCTTCTGAAGAATAAGAACCATCTTGTTCTTTTTCAACAACATTCAATAAAGGTAGAATATCTATACCTAAAGCACCGGAAGATTTAATTTGTGTAATTGTATTCAATTTATGAGCATTGATTCCATTTTCTTCTAAACAGAAATCTGTCATACTTAACAATTGGTCATATGGAATTCCGTTATTTCTTAATACAGACATTATACGAAGAGACTTGGAATCTATTTCTCCATTTTTATCACGATATTTTTTTACGTATTCTAATAATAAATTATCTTCTATCTTTGAAATAATTTCCGAATACTCTTTCCTAAGATCATGAACAGATTCACCCTCAACAGGAGAAATATATGTAACTTTATTATCTTTCATAATCATTACATCATTTCCAAACTTAATGGTAATTACTCCCAAATGATTAATAGGATTATCTCTTTCCGCTTTTTCATTAGATCTGGTAGAAACCAATGCTTTTTTCAAAGATACAACTGACTTTACAGCGGAATCTGAAATAGTCCGAAGCGAAGTATCAGTACTTTTTACTGCTAATGAATCTAATATTTTTATTATCGAATCAGTAGAAATACCGGCTTTTTTCATTTTAAGTATTTTCGTTTCAACTGAAGCTTTATCTTCAAAATCAGAATTTAAAAACCTAACAAGTTTTAAAGCTTCAAAATCATCAAAATCAGCCTTTTTAAAGTCAGCAATTTTACTGCACATAGATAAATTAAGAACATCTTTTCCCGAATCATTTTCAGCTACAATTGATTCAAGTATTTGAGGAATAATAACCGGTTTAACAGATGCTTTAGCGAGAATTGAAACAGCTTGAGCAATATCATCCGGAATTGCCCCATCATCATCACAACATTTCTTTAACAGATAAGACAAAGAATATCCGTCTGCAATAGAAGAATCAAATGCTGTCACAATAGCTTGTGCATTTTCGTCAATGGTACCATCAGCCTTTTTATAATTTTCTAATATTTTTAAATTATCAACATCTTCATTCGGATTAAATGCAGTATTTTTTGTTGATAAACCTTTAAATGACGGCATAGGATAAACCGGCAACTTCAAAGTTTGCCCTTGTTCTGCAAGTGAATTTTGTATTTCTGTAATTCTTTTATCAATCCAAGCTTGCTCGTTTTCAAGAGTTTCATTTTTTGCAGCAATACTTAACTTTTGAAGCAAGTCATATTCTTTTTCCATCATAACAGGCGAATTAGCCATATCAGACTTTGCCGCTTTCTTTTTAAAGGAATTATATTCCTTTTTAAGAACTTCAAACTCAGATTTCTGAGTTTTTTTGCTTACAATTAACCCTTCTGATGCTTTACCAATTGATATATCAGTCATACTACACCTTTTCTCGTGATTAATCACGTAATTTTACAAAATTCCGAATATTATTTATTACGGTAAAAAAATTTTTAACTTTAATTTATTGCTTAAAAAAAGAAGTTACAGTTACATTTATTAACATTATTTAAATTCAAGCATTAATGATTTGTAAACTAATGTAACGTTTCATCTTTTTTTTGTAAATTCAGAATTTTCAGTTAACTTTTTTACCACGGATGACAGATTAAATCGGAATAAAAGGTAAGTAAAATGTTAAACGCAGAAAAAAAAGTAACAGTAGAATGGATTAACGAAAATCAAGAAGAAAACAAAGATACGAACTGTATGTTTGAACAAAGTAAAACGTCAAATCCAATATATGTATCACATAACACAGACAAATTATCTCAAATGATAACAAGCGTTTTGGACAAAGAATTACCAATGTTAAAAAATAACTCTCTCCTGCATGATTTGGTTTTATACACTTTAATGGAGAAGATGAAGACTGTACAAACAGTAAAAAATGTTTTATCATATATAAAGGGAAATCGTGCAAAAAAAGTTCAAGATGTATATTTTGAAAATGGAGAAGTTCGTATAAAATGTTCGGTTTAAAGCATTTTAAACTTGTAAAAGAATTAAAGAATATAAAGCCGCAATTAGATTGGCTTCAATTTTCTTCAACTAAAAACAGACAAAAAGATAAACTTCTCAAATCTATCATTGCAGATAATAAATTTGTTGCCGAAGAATTAAGAATCAGAGCAATGGTTGAAGATATGCTAAAAAAGGAATTTTCCGAAGAAATCACAAAAATTAAGTCATATGATTTTCTTGTTGATTCTGTTGTTAATAAATTAAAACAAAAACAACTTGCAGATTTTCCATCTGATGATTTAGAATAAATAGCCTTTTGATAACTACCCTAATAGGGAATGATTTATTCTCTTTTTTTCCTGAGAATAATATCGGTTTATGCCGTATTTATTATATAGGAGAAAAGAGAAATGAAATATTTAATAAAAAAACCTGATACTTTTTTAAATACATTAAATGAAGATATTAACGCAATACTTCAAAAGAGTTTTGATAATTTATTTCCCGAATATATATTTCATCAAGAATTAAAAGGAATGGCAATGCCTGTTGATGTAAAAGAATATGATGATAAATATTGTGTAAAAGTGGAGCTCCCGGGGATAGATAAAAATGATATTAATGTTGATATCAACAAATCATATATAAAAATTGAAGCAAAAAAAGAAACAGAAAAAGAAGAAGAACAGAAACACAAATATCATAAAACTGAGTTCAGATATGGTACATATTCAAGAACATTATATTTTCCATATGAAATAGATGTAGAGAAATCCTCTGCAGACTTAAAGAAAGGAATTCTAGAACTTCATTTGCCTAAATTACACGCTGATAATAAAGAAACCAAAAAGCTTGAAATAAAAGATTAATTATAATGACAGTTATCATAGGAATCAAACTTCCGGACAAAACGCATAATGCAGTTGAATTACAAAAAATACTAACTGAATTCAACTGCATTATAAAAATGCGTATAGGAATAAATAATTCATCAATATTCTGTTCAACAAATGGAATTGTACTATTACAAGTTGAGAATAGTGATAATTCAATAATATTAGAACAAGCACTACTAGAAATCAGCGGAATAGAGATCCAGCGAATGATTTTTTAAGAGGGAATAAAAATGAGTGAAAAAGTTGTAATAATCGGTGGCGGAGCTGCAGGACCAAAAACCGCAGCAAAACTGAGACGAGAACGTGCAGATATACAAATAGACTTATATACACAAGAAGATATTATTTCATATTCAGCATGCGGACTGCCATATTTTATAGAAAACATAATTAAATCTCCTGATACATTAATTATGCGAACTCCGGAAGATTTCAAAAAACAAAATATAAATATTCACATTAAACAAAAATGCATAAATGTTGATACCAGAAAAAAGATAGTACTAATCGAAGATATTGAGACACTTAATATATATAAAGTACCATATGATATTTTGGTAATAGCAACAGGAGCGACACCAGAGATTCCTAATATAAGGAATGTTGATTTGAAAAATATATTTACATTGAGAACAATTCAAGACGGAATAAAAATAAAAGAGAAAATGTTTCAATCACAAAAAGCCGTTTTGATTGGAGGGGGTTATATTTCAATTGAGGTAATGGAAGCGTTTGTTCAAAACAACTTGCAAGTTACTTTAATTGAAAAGAATCCGCACATATTAAAAATGTTTGATGATGACTTTGCAAAGCTGATTACGGACTATATAATAGGAAGAAATCCCGGGCAGGTTAATATACTAACTAATGAAGAAGTAGTAATGTTTCAAGGTAATGAGAAGGGCGAAGTAACTAAAGTTATAACCGCATCAGGTAAACAAATTGAGACAGACCTTGTCGTATTAGGTACCGGGGTACGACCAAATACTGACTTTCTAATAGGAAGTGATATCAACCTAAGTGTAAAAAACAGTATAAAAGTAGGGAATACAATGCGAACCTCAAAGTTAGGGGTATACGCAGTAGGAGACTGCACTGATAATTTTAATTTAATAACAAACAGATACACTTGGGTACCAATGGGTTCAACTGCAAATAAAGAAGGAAGATGTGCAGCAATTAATATAGCAGGTGGTAATTGTTTATTTGAAGGAATTTTAAATTCAACAATTACCAAATATTTTGATTTTACAATTTCAATAATCGGAATAAGTTACCAAGAAGCATTAAAACTTGGATTTCAACCCGAATATGCAATAGTAACCAAAAGAGATAAAGCAGGTTACATGCCAGATCCGGGGATATTAACCTTAAAATTAATTGCAGATAGAAACACTCACACGATACTAGGGATACAAGGTATAGGAGAAGGCGAAGTTAATCAAAGAATAAATACCGTAATTCCGGCAATCTTAGAAAAGACAAAACTTGAATCTTTTATGAATTTAGATTTGCCATATTCACCACCTTATTCACCGGCTATAGATCCTGTATTAAATGCCGCACAAATTGTTTACCATAAAATTAATTACTAAAATATATATAAATATATTATGTAATAAAAAACCGGATCAAAATATGTTATCCGGTTTTTTATCATACTTAAAAAATTATTAAATTCTAAACTAACGGTTAACAGACATCTTTTCATTTTGAATCATCTGCAATAAAACTTCTTGAGCTTTTTTCAATTGTACATCATTCTTTTCTTTTATATCTTCCTCTGTAATTTTAACCTCAATATCCGGTGCAATACCTTTTTTATTGATGTCAGTACCATTTGGAGTTAAATATTTTTGTACAGTGATATTAAGCCCCGCACCAAATGGGCTTAAAGGTTTTACCTCTTGAACTAAGCCTTTACCAAAAGTATTTTCACCGATAAGTATTGCCCTTTGATTATCTTTCAAAGCACCTGACATAATTTCACTTGCTGAAGCACTACCTTTATTAATTAAAATTACCAAAGGTTGAGTTGAAAAATATCTTTTAGAAGAACGTGAAGTATCCTTATAACCATCTCTATCCACAGTGCTTACAATAATATCATCATCCAAAAATAAATCAGATATTTCAATAGCATTTGTTAATAATCCACCGGTATTAGCTCTAAGGTCAATAATTATACCTTCTTTATTCTTATAAGACTCCATAATATTTTTAAAATCAGTACTTACATTTCTGCCCATAAATGAACTTAAACGTATATAACCTATTTTGTCATCCAACTTAAAATTATCAGGCAGTTTTTGAGAAATAGATTTTATTTGGATTTCATCTCTGACAATTTTATATGTTTTATTTGGAACACCTTTTCTCTTTATAAGAAGTTCTACAGTTGTACCTTTTTTACCTCTGATTTTATCTGCAGCTTTATCAATAGACATATCCTTTGTAGAGACACCATCAATAGCTAAGATTTCATCTTCTGCAAGAAGACCTGCTTTTTCTCCCGGAGTATCTTCAATTGGAGAAATAACCAATATTTTTCCGTCTCTAAGTCCCATTTGAATTCCGATACCACATAAAGAACCTTTAATCATATTCTTTTCTTCTTCAAACTCTTTAGGGTCAACAAACCTTGTATATTTATCATTCAAGCTGGCAACCATTGTATCTATAGCTACATAAGCATCTTCAGGAGTCTTAATTTTATCATCATATTTATGACGCCATTTGTTCCAATCTTGTCCATTATTAGTTTGATCTAGAAATTTAGAATTAACTATTTTCCAAACCATATCATATAAAACTGTTTCAGATTCAGCCATTGCGGTATTACTTCTATTACAAGTAATACTAACCATAACTAATGCAAGTGTTATTAATGCAGTATTTTTTAAAAACTTTTTCACAACTCTCTCCTTGTTAATCTAATTATAATATAAAATCACGTATTTGTTTATTACCTCTCAAGAGTATAAGACTAAATCCAAACAATAAAGTTTCCATAAAAAATAAAATACAACTCTAGCCTAATCAATAAGCGGATGAGAATAATAAAATAAAAAAATACAATAACAAAAAAGGAGGAAAATATGCATTATTTAAATATAGAATTAGACGGCATTGATAAAAATGGAGAAGAAAAGAAATTTAGACTTTCCGAATTTAAAGGGAACAATCTAATTGTTTATTTCTACCCTCAAGATGACACTCCTGTATGCACAAAAGAGGCGCAAGAATTTCAAGATGCAATAAACAAAATTAAAGAATTTGCTCAAATAATAGGTGTAAGTAACAACAATATAAAAGATCATCTAGAATTTCAAAAAAAGTATGGATTAAATTTTATATTACTTTCTGATTCTAATAACGAATTAAAAAAAGCCTTTGAAGAACACGATATTCATCTCCAAAATTTACACAGAGCAACTTTTATACTTGATAAAGACGGTCAAATTATAAAATATTGGAATAAAGTTGATGTTGATGAACATATAGAAGATATACTGCTTTTCTTTAAAAATAAAGATGAAGAATGAGTCCAAAACCGAAATAAAAAGCTTTAATTTTATACAAATCTGGTATCAAAATCTGCCCAAATAACGCAATCAAGATTATTTGATATATATACAAATAATCTTTTTTATATAGTATATTCCAAGCATATTTAAGATAAATTATTATCGTCTTTTTCTAACTCAGAAATCATTTGAGAGAATGGCATATTAGTCTTTTCAGCTTTAATTTTTATTGTTTCAATTAACCAATTCGGGTTAAATACGTACCATTGTCTCAGTTTGGGATAATTTTGTTGATTATCTCTAAGAATAGTCTCTATTTCTTGTTTAATTTGATCTTCAGTTAATGCTAACATAAATACCTCGTTTTTGTCTTACTACCAATCCTCTTTTTTATATATTATTCCCTATCTAAAAAATTCTACAACATTTCCATTTTTATATTTGTTCATAATTCACTACAACAAGAATAGAAACAAAAAAGTCCCGTTTAAATGTTAAATAGCAAAGTGAATAAAATTTATCCGAATAAAAAATAAAATGAACGACGGTGAAGCGTGAAGCAATAATCCGATAGCGAAAACATAGTGAAAGCCGAGAAGTGATGAAAGAATAAAAAAGACACCCGAAGGTGTTTTTAAAATGGCGAGCTTGACGCTTTTAAGTTCAAACTTTTTGAAAGATTTCATACTCACTTGACTGAATCAAAGACTAAAAAAATTTATCATCTTATTTCAAAACTTATGAAAATAGCGTAAGATATAATAGCTGGCGTATTGCAATTTTATAGGGGAAATATGGCATTTGATAAAAATGATGAAAAGTTTGAAAATAAGTCTAAAGGAAAAAATCTCACAAGACAAATACGAATAATGAGTTTAAGGATAATATGTTTTTTATTGGTATTCTTGTTTGTAAGAGGTTGCACTAAAGTGATTACTTCAAGCATAATTGGACATAAATATTCACAGAAGGAATATCAAGAAGTTAAAGATGCAAGTTTCGTTAAAGGTTTTGAAATTGTTAATACTATAGCACTGGAGGAATATTGCATAGATTCTGGGCATGTACCTAATGATTATATAAATCAGTTCAAGAAAAGCTACTACAAAACAATATTAAATGCAAATAATATTTTAGAGAAATATGGTACTACTAAACAAATACAAAAAGAAATTGTTGAGAAATTTTATCAACAAAGTTTAGAAGTATTAGAAAATGATTTTGTTAATTTAAATACTCAATACAAAATATCAAAAAAACAATACTGTCAATTATTTGATGAAGAAGCAAATTCTATTTTATCGAAAAAACTGCAAATATTTAAACAACAACGACCAAATATGTACCTGGATTAACTTACAATCTAATTGTTAACATCAAGTGAGTATGTTTGTAGGGTGAAATTTTTTGCACAAAATAAAATGTTTGACAATTTTACGAATTTCTCAAAATAATAAACTAAAAAAGACACCCAAAGGTGTCTTTAAAATGGCGGGACCGACGAGCGGATTTCCGTACGGACGACACGAGCAAAGGCGAGTTAGTACGGATAGCGAGAATATCGAGTTTACTAAAATCGCAGATTTTAAAAACAAGACTATTCGAGCGTAGAGGAAATTCAAGACAGGCGAGAACATAGTGAGAGCCTAGGAGTGTACATACTAAAAAAGACACCCAAAGGTGTCTTTAAAATGGCGGAACTGACGCTTCTAGGTTCGAACTTTTAGAAAGGTATTATAATCACCTTTTATCCTGTTATACCAATAAAATTTGTCATTTAATCAATAACTTGAAATTTGTATAATTAAATACTTATAATAAGTATTGCTATAAACATTTTATCGATTAGACATAGCATAGCATTGTATTGATTAAGCTATAATTTTAAAATTCTAAATTTCAAGTTTTTTGAATACAATTCTAATCTTTATCTATCCAAGCTTTTTCAAAAACTGTTTTAACGTTTAAATCAATAAAATGAAAATCACTACTTGTGTTATAAAGTATTAGAAGATAGTGCTGAGCTATATCTTTAATTATATTCACATACTCATCCAGTTCTTGATAAGTAGGTATTTGGTCTACGTTAGTGGACGTTAAATGTGCTAACTTTTTTCTTCTTAATTTTTTGAGATTATCATATATATCTTTTAATTGTTTGATATGAGCTTCTATCATTTCTGAAAAATCTTGTTGCTGATGTGGATATTTTGTTATATCTTCAAACTTTTTTATTACATCATTTATTGTTGTATTTGTTGTAGAGATTGTTATATTTCCATATGTTTCAACATCCCAGAATTTTCTTTCTTCTTCAGGGGGAGGATTATAAGTTTGTAAAAATCTTTTAAAGGAAATATATTTTTTTTCATTAATTTGTTTTAAAAGTTTTATAAAACTAACATCATCTTCCTTATTAGCATTCGGTTCCGTGATTTTACAAAGCTGGAGAATCATTCTGTATGTATAATTTTGTGAAAGCCAGTGTTGTAAATGTCCTCCATATCTTTTAAAATGTTTACTATTATTTTGAATTTGAACTAGTTCTTTCCAAACATCATTAGAATATACAAGTCCTTGAATTTCTTCTAAAATCAAGTCAAATTGCTTTAATATTTTATCCTTTTTCTCTTTCATATAAGATATTATACTATTAATTTATTAATCAAAGAACTCCATATTTCTTGTATTCTTACATTCTCTTATAGAAGAATTAATAGGATATTTTTTATTTTATACTATTTTTATTTAGATGATTTAGGTTTGTATGGAGGTATTATATATCCTTTTAATTGCAGTGCATTAACCAATGCTGGTAAGCCAGTTAGCTCATTTAAGCAACATTTGTTTTTGATATTTGCAGTATACTGTTTAATACTATTTTCATTAATAGGATAATCGTTATGAGTTAAATATTGAGCAATTTGCTCATTTATCACTTTGTATTCTTTGGTTAAGAGGTATACACAAGCTCTTAAAATATTAATTTCCGTATTATTTAATTTAAAATCATCTTTAAGTTTTTCTATATAATAATTTTTATCATGAGTTTCTGAAGAAGATTGGCGTTGAGATTTTATTTTTGTTATAGCCTCAAAAAGTAAATCTGCACTAATTTCTTCCTGTTGTGTCCCTATTCCAATGGTAACCATAAGTTCTGATAATTGTGAAGCATCTATTCCAATACTTAATTTCGTTTCAGATGACATTCCATTGTGTGCAAGTTTAAGGAATACTGGACTATCCAAAAAGATATCATCTTGCAATGTATTATAATTACTGGCATCTATATTTAATGAATTAATTTCAATTATTTTATTAATATAAGCCCATAAAATAACAGGCATATGTTTTAAATCTTTTTCAATATAGTTCTTGAAATTATTTTCATTGGATAAAGAAAAATAAAATTCCTTAATTAAGCTTTTAAATTCATTATTTGAAGATATTCCATTAATAGTATTGTTTACCCAAGCATCAATATATTGATTTGCATAATTTATTATAGCCTGTGCATCAATAATTGTAATGTTATATAATGAAGGAACTGCAATTCTTTTGGTTAAGGTTTCTTTTATTTTAAGAATTTTATTGGGAGATTTATTATTTACAGAACTAATTTCTTGTTGTAAATGTTCCAATTCTTGCTTAGTAAAAATGTTATCAACTTGAAAAACAGGAGTAGAGCCTCTTAATAGTCGTTTATTAGTTAGGATTTTTAATAATATATATATTTCTTTATTTGATATAATATTCATTCTACTTTGTATTTTCTTTTATAATGTATTTCTACAATATATTATACTACAGTATATTTGTCCCTTGGCTCAAATCTTATTGGACAACAGGTAAAAGTTTCTCAAATTGCTGAAAATTTTTGTGTGAGGTTTAGTTTATGTCTTAATCTTTATTGCCGGGTGCCTCTATCTCATTTTTAGGAACTATTTTCAATTCATAATTAAATAGGTCTAAAATTTCTATTACTTCAGCAAGTTGAAAAGTTGCATTAGAAAACTTCTTGACAAGACTAGGACGGCAACCTGACCTTCCCAATTTTTTATGCATTAATTCTGCAAGTGCTGATTTTGTCATGTTTTGTTCCTTCATAAGGTTATTCATGAAATCTCTTACCCTGCTTCTAATTTCATCTGGAACTTTATATTTAGGCGGGATTTTTGGCTTTGCTTTTCTCATTCGGTTTATCTCCAGTTCTAATTATAGTTTATTAATTAGTTTTATCTTGTCAACATTAAGATTTGCTGCAGGAATTATACCATAAACTTGACAAGATAGCAAAAAGGCTACATCATGAAATTGCAAACAGCGTACGGGTTTACAGTAATACAAAAGCAAATATAAGGAGCAAAACAATGCAAAATATCGTTATCACAACAGACTTAAATCTTGAAGAAGAAGCAAAGGTAATTAAATCTCTTGAAAGCAAAATAGCGGAATTAAAAGAACTTAAAGACGAACGAATAGCCAAAGTTAAAGAAGTTATGAATAAAGCTAATATATTAGAATTGCAAGCTGGTTCACACACTTTCAAATTAACAGAAATAACAAGAAATAATATAGACACAAAAACACTAAAAACTAAGTATAGTGAGCTATATAAAGCACTATTAAAGGTTTCAACATATTTCAAATTCGATATTTTATAGGGGATTATTCCCCTACCCCTTAGGGGGCAAAAGTTAAGTAATAGTGATATATGAAAGGATTTGAAAATGATAACAACATATAAAGATGTAAACGATGTATTAAATCGAAATTATGGTTCGGAAAGACTCTATAAACGTAATTATTGCAATAATCTATTTTATACCACTGGAATTTTAGATTTCGCACAAACTTTAGATGCTCATTGGCTAATAGATACGGTAATCTCTTATATTCCTGAAGTTTTAAAGGTATATGAAACAGAAGAAGAGTCTTTCTTTGTTATTGAGATTGCAGTAGACAAAAAACATCAAGGGTATTTTGAAATTTACCATGAAGGTTGGATTGGTAATGATTATCATGAATGCATAACAGTAGCTAAACAAATTATTCCGTTTATTGATTTGCCAACAAAAGATGATGAAGAGATTACAACATATAAATTCTTTTTGGAATTAGCATCGGTAAATCCAGTAATTTACACGCTGCTTTTAACTTCAGAGCACTAATTATCAAGGGGGATTCGTCCCCCCCTTATCACTAACAAAGGAATTAAAAATGGAAAAATAGAAAAAGTTAAAATAAAAACATTTGAAGATTTCAAAGAACAACTGCAAAAAGTAAAGAAATCGCAATCTGAAATAGTTTTATCCTACTATAAATACTGTCATCTGTATGACAAAGATGAAGATTTGGATTTCAATTTCTATAAAGATTTGATTTTGAAAGAGTTAGAGCCTTATGGATTAGAACCTATTAAAATTACAGATGATTTGGATTTGATTTTCAGATTTAAGAATAAAGCTGAAGCAGTTATACATATCAAACCATTTGGGATTGACTACCTTGTATATAAAAAGTGATTGTGCCACAGGATGTAAAGTTTATGGGAAATCTGAAAATTCTCCAAACCAAAAAGAAAGGATTTAAAATGAGTAAAATATTTGCATATATAAGAGTGTCGACTCGTGAACAAAATGAAAACAGGCAACTAGATGCACTTAAAGATTTAAACATTGATGAAATAGTCGTAGAAAAGGCTTCTGGAAAGAACTTTGTAAGTCGTGAAAAATATCAACAAATGAAAGCTCAGTTAAGAGCAGGCGATTTATTGATTATCCATTCTATCGACAGATTTGGACGTAATTATAGCGAAATCTGTAAAGAATGGGAAGGATTGATTGCTAAAGGTGTTGATATCCAAGTCTTGGATATGCCTATTCTAAACACAAGAGATAATCAAAATGGATTAACAGGGCGATTGATAACAGATATTGTATTAAAACTCTTGGGTTATGTAGCAGAAAAAGAAAGAGTAAATATTAAAACAAGACAAAGGGAAGGCATTGATTCTGCTCTTGCAAATGGAGTTAAATTTGGAAGACCTAAATCAGAAATACCCAAAGACTTCATAAGAGCTTATGAATTATATAAACAAGGATTGATTAAGGTTAAAGATGTTATGTCGATGTGCAACATTGCTAAGAGTACATTCTACAAATACGCAGAGTCTATAAAAACTTAGGTGTGTTTCGTGTACCTTTTTTATGTGAAATCACCTCTAAAAATGCTTGATTTTGCATTTAAAGAATTTGTCCACGAAAAGTGTACTTTTCATGGACTATTGGAGTTTATACAGGAAAATTGAATTGCATTGCTCCTTAAGATGCAGACAAGCCTTGTAATAATTAATGTTACAGGGCTTTTTGTTCTATTATACCCACTAAACTTTTTACAATTATCTTGGAACCCAATAAATACATGTGTTATAGGTATTATTGTATGCTTTTTATACTATAATTATGCTGCAAACCAGTTATAACCCATAGTAGCTTGCTCAACAATATGCTCAAATATAATATCACTTTTTGTTTGGAATATCATTCTATCATAACTATCTGGTAAATATTCATTTAAGACAGAAATAATCTTGCTTTTTACCTTTTCCCTTGGTGTAGGATCATTTTGCCAATCAACAATAAATAATTCTTTTTTATTATCTATTAATGTTTGATACAAGCTCTTAGCTGCAAGTTTAACTTTCTTTTCTTCTTCTTTTGTTAGTGAGTCTTTGCATAGCAAATCAAAGATTTCTAATTCTTCTTCTGTTAAATCTTCTTTAACGTGTCTAGCCTCTTCTTCTTTCATTTGCTTCATTAACTCAAGAAGTTTTTCATAGAAATCCATATTCATAGAACCACCAGCATTGTAGTCTTCAATAATTCTTTTGAATCTTTCAGCAAACTTAGTTCTAGTTTTATTCTTCTTTAACATTATTTCTAGCTTATCTTCTACTAATTTTCTTATGTCCGATATAACAAGGTTTTTGTTTGTTACTTGTTTAATATCAGCTTTGAGTTCATCAATATTAATAATTGCCAGATTTAATTCTTTTCCTTCTTCATTTATTATATATTTTCTTGCATCTTCAGTAGCAAGAACACTTTGGTCTAATAGCTGATTAATCCTATCTTGAGCAGATTCTATTTTCTCTGGTCGAATCTTACCTCTTATAATATCTCTTAAGTATAGAATAGCTTCTTTATAAGGTTTCTTGTCGAACTGCATAGTGAAGATTTCTGGCTTCAATGATTCATAGATATTTTCAACAGTATTAGATAAAACTATAAACTCATTTTTTATTTCATCGTTACCAATAATAGAGTTAGCATAGCTTAAAAATTTGTTGATATTTTTAAACACCTCATCTTCATCTACAATATCTTTTAGTTCTGCATTATTATCTTTACAGAATTTGCAAGTAATATCTATGCTTTCATTCAGCTTATTAAACAATTGTTTTATATCTTTAACAGGCATATCAATTGTATCACTAGATGCATAATCAGCTAAAGCCCTTTTTAAATGTTTAAATACATTAATATGGTCAACAATCAAACCACACTCTTTGTTTTCGAACACTCTATTTGCACGTGCAATTGTTTGCATTAAAGTATGACTTTTCATAGGTTTATCAAGATAAATTGTTGATATTGAAGGGGCATCAAACCCGGTCAACCACATAGCACATACAAAAACTAATTGAAGAGGATGTTCAGGGTCTTTAAAATTATCTTCGATGTCTTTGCCATTTTCATCAATATAGTTAAGTCTTTGAATATGAGGTTTAATAGTAAGTCCTTCTTTTTGGAATTTCTTTTCCTCTTCTTCTGTTCCTTCTGTACTTATTACAACAGCCATTTCAACACTGTTCATATAATTAACAATATCTTTTAGTCTTCTTCTTTCTAGTTCGTCCTTGGTTGTTGAAATAGTTTTATTTAATTCTTTTATCTCTTCTTTCCAATAATGTTGAACTTTGTCATACATTTTAACAGCTGTGAATTTATCAACAGAGACAACCATCCCCTTACCTCTAAAACCTCTGTAAGGAAAATGTTTTACTATATATTTTGCAATTGTATCAAGCCTGTCATCTCTTTTTATAACCTCTAATTCCTTGGCATAAAGGTTTTCTAATCTTTTTTGTTCTTCATCTGTTAAATTTTCATCTTCTAATATATGAACAAAATCATCATTAAAGAAGTCGTTTTCTAAGCTAACTTCAGGAACTCTTCTCACGTAATATAAAGGAACTGTAGCATTATCTTCTATAGAATCTGAGAAATTATATTCACTTACATAATCCCCAAACCATTGATTAGTCAATCTTTTAGAGCCTAACAAAGGGGTTCCTGTAAAGGCAATGTATTGTGCATTTGGAAGCCCTTTTCTCATATTTTCAGCAAGGTCTTTATATTGTGTTCTGTGAGCTTCATCAACAACTACAATAATGTCGTCTCTTTCTGACAACACAGGATATTCTTTTCCTTTGTCATAACGGAACAGCTAAAGGCAGAAAACGCCTTAGAATGGACAGGATGCCTCAATAACATAAGGGCTTGTGCGAGGGAGATTGTGGAAAAGGAAATTATTTTTGCATAAACAGATGATTAGTGGCAGGGGGAAATCCTGCCGCTTTTTCTGCTTTAGTTTGTCAGCTTGACAAATAAAGGGTTAAGGAATATAATTAGATTCAGTATTATACAAGGAGTTAATAAATATGCGGCAAGGTATTCTTAAATAAACTGTCAATTTGATAGTGGGAACAAAAAGTAGCAGTCCCGTTTCACTTTTAATATGGGGC